>CALUIR010000050.1 GCA_944320785.1 uncultured Bacteroidaceae bacterium | reverse complement strand
GGAGTATTGTTTATTTGTTTCTGGGTTTTGTCAGAACCTCCTACACGGTAAACGATGGCTCCGCACTTTCTTTTTTGCCGAACCTTGCCGTAAAAGGAGCCTGCGGCGCTTTAAAAATGTGATACCATGAACGGAGAAGATTTCATTGAACTCAAGCAACAGAACTGGGCAAAACGGAAAGGCATCGAATTAATGCCCGGAACCATCGGCAGCGATGGAAAGAAGATGTATGTGAACAACCTTGATCAAAACTTGTTTGAACCCTTAACGGAAGACAATATCGCCGGCTTTGAACAAGGAAAGGGAAAAGAATTACAAGGGAACGGCAAGGAACGACCTAAAATGCAAGCAGTCTACTCATCATCTGCTATCGTGGTGAACCTGTTCCAATACTGGCAGAAGAAAGAAGATTTATATCCCCTGTTGCGTGCTTGCAAGCTTCCTGTGGCAAGTCGTGTGGGAACGGAATACAAGAATATTGGTTCTAAAACTGATTCTACAATCGTGGAAACTTCAAAGCCACTTTCTTTCGACGCAATAACATTTGAAGAACAGTTCAAAATCTTCCCCAATAGAAATCCGGCCAACATTGACGCTGTCATTCATGGGGATTATATATTTGCCATAGAGTCCAAGTTCAGAGAACCATATTCAGGCAAGCATGATGGATTGAAACTCAGGTACAAAGAGGATGTTTCTCTTTGGGAAAACCTGCCCAATCTTTATGAACTGGCAAAGGAAATTTCCCCTTATAACAATAAATTCCGTTACTTGGATGCTGCACAACTTCTCAAACACATCTTAGGCTTGAAAAAGAAATACGGTAAGCCTTATTCTACCTTGCAAACTTCAAGCGGACGTGCTTTGAAAGTGGTCACCAAGCCGTATGAATTTTATCTTATGTACCTTTGGTATGATGTGTTGGGCGAAGACGGTTTCAAGCACCGGGAAGAAATAGAGCAGTTCGCAAAGATTGCAGAAGCAGACGGCATCCGCTTCAAGCATATCACTTATCAGGAAGTAATCACCAACCTGTCGAAAGACTTCTACGAGGGCAACGAAGCTTACTGCGACTACTTGACGGAAAGGTATCTGTAATTACAATTTTAGGTTGTTGGGACTATCTCAACGGTTTAAAAGGAGATACCCCAACAACCATCAATTCTCATACATAATGGCTGTATTTAACTTAAAAAGAATTGCATTAGAAACTTTACGTTATCCTTCACGCAAAGTAAAAGAATCAGAATTGGGCTTATTTTCTACATTTGAAAAAGCCTATGACATGCTTCAAGAATATGTTGCAGAATCGAAGGAGGATAAAGAAGAATGCGAGAAGGAGGGAGAACCCGATGAGTACTACGCATTTACTTTAGGGTATTCCATCAGTCAAATACAATTGGATGTGCGGTATGGACGTACCCTCGCATTCCAAACATACACACGTGATGGGGAATTGAACGATGAAAGTGTCTGGATGGATGAAAACGGAGAAGCACCACCTTTCTATGGCCGCCCGGAAGAAAAAATCCGATTCAAAATGGGGGATATCGTGGAAGTGATTGGGTTTGGACACACGGCGGAATTGAGCATTGTTTCCTCACATCCTTGGACTCCTCAGGAAGTAGAGAACTGGAACAAAGAACTGGAAAAGAAATACGGCAAAGGGATTATCCGTATGGATTCCAGCGATGACTGCTATTTGACTCATTCATTGGGCTTGGGCAATACCCATTGTCATCCGGCATGTGCCAATGTGTTTGCCCCAACGAAGAAAGTTCCGGCAACGCTAAGACGCAAATTGCAAGCCCATCTGTTGGAAGAAAACTTCACGTTTGGGTATCGCCTGCCAATCTCCGAACTGCCATTTGCTAAAGAACCGAAAGTGTTGGATGAATTGCTGAAAGGTTGGGAGAGATTCATTGCTGAAAAATATTACTGTGGAATGGAATCTTTGGTTGATTATGCAAAAGCAGATGACATAAAGGCGCAGTTGGATTTCTCAGAGGAACAAGCTCAACGGTTCGACCGCTTTTATGAAGCATGTGTACGGTTAGTGAATGAAAAACGCGAAAAAGAAAAAAAGGATATGAGCGAAACAAGATTAGTTGAATTGAAGAATCCTGTTTATCTTAAAATAGAGCATAAGGGAAGTGTATATTATCATATTGGAGAGAAAAAGGATATAAAAGATTCATTTGATATTGACACTCCCTATGAAAAAGATATTTTACAGTGTATTAAAGATAGTTGTGATTTTGATTCAGTCGAACGAATCACTCATCAACAATTTAATAAGGAGTACAGAAAGGCGTTGGAAGCAGGAGAACATGTTGTGTTGATTTAAATACTTAAGTGGAAACCTAAAACTCTAAATTCTATTACAATGAGTATGAAAGAAATAGATTATTACAACCTGATGAAAGGGCTTGAAGCAGAAGAAATCGAATCGATGGTAGGAATATTTTGGTATCTGCCCGAAGAACACCGCTTGTTTGAGGTTTATGCATCCGCTTTGTCTCAATCGAAAATGGTGAACGGACATACCACTTATCATAAACTCCACAAAACAATCTGGCAGGCAAAGAAATGCAGGGACAGGGCAAAAGGAAAAGAAACATCCGTTTACTATCAAGATTATACCCGAATCCCCAGAGGCCGAATCTTCTACGACAATGGGAAATTCATTGTAAAGGTCGGCTCTTGGTATAAGCAATATGAAGATGAATTACGGGAACTTGTTGCGGATGCTTTTAATCTTCCTGACGATTTTGTTTTTGAAATTGGCAGGCATTGGGAGTTGGGACACGGATGGGACGAAAGTCAACTGAACGATTTCTTGGAATTATAAACGGCCATTGAAACAAATAAAATCCAATAAACTAATATGAAATTCATCTGCAACTTCTTATTGTTATTAAACTTCCTTGCTTACGTGTTGGCAGATGTCGCAGCATGGGAGTATGGAACAAAAGCCGGACTTTGGTTTCTTCTTCCGTTAGCACTTTTTCCTGCCGTTACTTCATTGGCAAACAAAGTGGCCGTATCGCGAGCTGACAAGTTCTTTTTGTCTGAATGGCAAGTCTTTGTGAAGAAAATAAAATGGGGGAACGGTGTTGTTTTACTTACAATGGCAATTATATACAAACTGTTTCTAGAACAGGGGAATTGAATAAACAATCCATAAAAAAGAGGTCAATAACAAACATACAACCATGAACACCATTTACGAATTAATCCACATAGAAGTAGAAAACCAACGCTATCCATTGCGTAAAATCAGGGAAAATAGAATAGGTTTATTCTCGACTTTGGAAAAGGCGCAGAAAGGTATGATACAACACATCGCAGATGAAAAGGAAGAGTATGAGGACACAAAAAAATTATACGAAAAGGATGGAGAGAAAATGAAAATCTATTCTTATACCTTTGGGTATGAGATTGCCGAAAGGGAGGTTAACGAACTTTATGGGCAATGGCGGTCTCGTTCTATCCGTACCTATAAAAGCAATGGAGAACTTAATGACGAATGTTTGATAAGCGATACGCTGAAGAAGATGGATTCTTTCCTTGGTCGTCCGAAAGAAAAGATACGGTTTAAAGTAGGCGATATTGTAGAAGTACTTGAGGGTGGAGAACTGGAATTACACATTATTTGCGGCTGCCCAAGCACGCCTGAGGAAATAGAAAAGCGGAATAAGGAACTGATGAAAGAAAGAGAGCGAGGATTACAGTTGGATGCATCGGATGACTGTTATACGGCATACTCCCTTGGCATAGGGGACACGCATGGCCACCCGGCCTGTACCGATGTGTTCAGTCCGACTAAAAAGATCTCTTTTGCCTTGAAACATAAGCTGTGGGCAAAACTGATAGAAATGGCTTTGGTTTATGGGCACGAACTTCCACAGTCTTTTTTGACACAACATGCCCATGATGAGAAACTGAATGAGGAGATACTGTCCGGAATTGAGAAGAAAGCAGAAGAAGATATGAGAAAAGGCATGATAGATTTCTATCCGTATGATATGCCCACACAAGCCATGAAAATGATAATCACAGAAAGCCAGGCACAACGGCTTATGGCTGTAGCAGATAAGTTTATACAAATACATGAACAGAAATACAGAAAGCAATAACATCTTGAATCATGAATAACGTAGTATTGGCGCAAATATTTGACGGCGTAAACTCAAAGTGTAGTTTAGAACAGATTTCTCAGAGCCTGCATATAAGCATTAATGAGATTTTGGACGGATTGGAAGAACTCGTCAGGAAAGAGATAGCACCCAATGTAAACTACCTGATGGAAAGCGAAAAAAACTTGTCAGAAGAACAGTTTAAGAGGCTTGATCAAATCAGAATAAAGTCCGTATATAACAAAGTGTACCAGCAAACAGCTTATGATGATGACACAGAAAAAGCAAATGAGGAAGTCCTGGAATTTTGGGCGGAACTTAATGCTTTTTTTGAAGAAAATGAACATGGGATTATGGCTGCCGCTGCACGGGAGGGAGCAACATTGGAAAGCTTGGAAGAAAACAGCAATTTTACAAGAGCAGAGATAATCTCTCTTATTAAAAAGGCTGTAGTGGAAGATAAAATAAAAACAGATGTCAGGCACATGATTGCCCAAGCTTCAAATGAGGAAGAAAAGAATGAGCTACTCCTTATCCAACAACTGTCTGACCAAATAGAAAAACCCATAAAAGCAGATTCAACAAAAAAATATATCCCGGCAGAAGAACAGAAGTTATCGAAAGAGGCAGAAAAAATGTGTGGAAGCTATGCAGAGTATTTTGACCCATCTGGGAATGACGAAGACAAGCAAGAACTAACGAAATGGGTATGTATTATGGAGAAAAAGGATCTGTGCAAGCGATATGATATTGAATATCGTCCCGACATTACCGAAGAAGAAATCTGTGCAGGAATCTATTTATATTTGTTGAAACAGGGATACAGCGACATCCGAACCACTAAGTTCTTCCCCTCTGCTTATGAAGCCATGAATTTTTATGCTACTAACAAAAAAGGCAGCAAAGATGTCTGGGCACTTCAAACAGATCCAAACTTGTTCGATGAAGACTAAAATGCACGTTTGTGTTCCATTGGTGTTCCACTAAAAACAAATCAGCCACTTACTTATTTGTAAATGGCTGATTTTCAATGTCGGGGTGACTGGATTCGAACCAGCGACCACACGCCCCCCAGACGCGTACTCTAACCGGGCTGAGCTACACCCCGAATTGCGGATGCAAAGGTAATGCTTTCTCCAGAATAAACAAGCGTTTGACCCGAACTTTTTATCTGCAAAACAAAAGAGGCTGTGCATTCTTCTGCACAGCCTCTTTGCTTTTTCCATCAAACAAGCAATTATTTCCGCCCGCCTTTTTCAGGACGAGGGAGCAACACTTTGCGGGAAAGCTTAAATTTGCCAGTCTTTTGGTCAATATCCACCAGCTTCACCTCTATTTCATCGCCTTCTTTCAAGCCGGATTCGGCCATCGTCTCCAAACGCTTCCAGTCGATTTCCGAAATGTGGAGCAAGCCGTCCTTGCCCGGCAAGAACTCGACAAATGCACCATACGGCATGATAGAACGGACTTTCCCTTTATAGACTTCACCAACTTCAGGAATAGCCACAATGTTCTTAATCATGGCCACAGCCTTGTCAATGGCCGCCTTGTTGGTAGCTGCAATCTCAATCTTGCCCACACCGTCAATCTCATCGATGGCAATCGTGGCGCCTGTTTCTTCCTGCATGCCTTGGATGATTTTTCCACCCGGGCCAATCACGGCACCAATGTATTCTTTCGGAATCGTCATCGTTTCGATGCGCGGCGCATGCGGCTTCAGTTCCGGACGCGGCTCGGCGATGCATTCGGTAAGCTTGCCAAGGATGTATTCGCGGCCGGCTTTTGCCTGAAGCAGTGCTTTCTCCAAGATATCATACGTCAAGCCATCGCACTTGATATCCATCTGCGTGGCCGTGATGCCATTCTTCGTGCCTGTCACCTTGAAATCCATGTCGCCCAAATGGTCTTCATCGCCAAGGATATCGGAAAGCACGGCATACTTTTCTTCGCCCGCATTCTTTATCAAGCCCATCGCAATGCCTGAAACAGGGTTCTTGATTGGCACGCCTGCATCCATCAAAGCCAATGTGCCGGCACAAACAGTAGCCATCGAAGAAGAACCGTTTGATTCCAATATGTCTGAAACCACACGGATGCAATAAGGATAATCCGCAGGAAGCTGCCCCTTCAATGCGCGCCAAGCCAGATGCCCATGACCAATTTCACGACGGCCCACGCCACGTTGCGCTTTTGCCTCGCCAGTGGAGAACGGCGGGAAATTGTAGTGCAGCAGGAAACGTTCCTTATGCTGGTCGAGAACGTCATCAACAGTCTTTTCATCCAACTTCGTGCCTAACGTCACGGTACTCAACGATTGCGTCTCGCCACGCGTGAAAATGGAAGACCCGTGAGGACCCGGCAACGGATTCACTTCGCACCATATCGGGCGAATGTCGGTCGTGGCACGCCCATCCAAGCGTTTGCCTTCATCCAAGATGCAGCGGCGCATAGCCTCTTTCTCCACATCATGGTAGTAACGGTCTATCATCGGGCCTTTTTCTTCCAGTTCTTCCTCCGTGAACTGCGCCTTGAACTCATCACAGATGGCCGTGAAAGCATCTTCGCGTTCGTGCTTGTTCTTGTTGCCGGACTGGGCAATGGCATATGCCTTCTCATAGCAAGCATCATGCACCGCCTTGCGCAGGTCTTCATCGTTCACTTCGTGGCAATATTCACGCTTCACCGTGGAACCCACTTCCTCCATCAATTCCATCTGTGCCTTGCAATGCACCTTGATGGCCTCGTGAGCGCATTTCATGGCTTCCAGCAAGTCTTGTTCAGACACTTCGTCCATCTCGCCTTCCACCATCATGATGTTGTCGTAAGTAGCGGCAACCATCAAATCCATGTCGGCATTCTTCAGTTGTTCAAATGTCGGGTCGATGACAAACTTGCCGTCAATACGGGCCACCCTTACCTCAGAGATAGGGCCGCCGAAAGGAATATCCGACACCGCCAAAGCCGCAGAAGCGGCAAGCCCGGCCAAAGCATCCGGCATATCCACGCCGTCGGCCGAGAACAGGATGATGTTCACATAAACTTCTGCATGGTAATTATCAGGGAAAAGCGGACGCAACGCACGATCCACCAAACGGCAAGTCAATATCTCATAATCGGAAGGCTTGCCCTCACGACGGGTAAAGCCACCCGGGAAACGCCCGAATGCCGAATATTTTTCTCTATACTCTACCTGAAGAGGCATGAAATCTGTACCGGGAACTGCATCTTTTGCGGCACAAACAGTAGCCAACAACATGGTGTTGCCCATGCGCAGCATCACAGCCCCATCTGCCTGTTTTGCCAGCTTTCCCGTTTCGAGCGTGATGGTTCTCCCATCTCCCAACTCGATCGTCTTAACAATTGGATTAATCATAAAAATTGGTTATCTTTTCTTTTCTTAAAAAAATTCCGCCAAAGATACATATAATATCACGGAAGCAAGTAAGGTGGCGCATAAAACTTTCCGCAAATTTGTTTTTTTTTGAAATTGAAGTCATTGAAACTTTGAGTGATGCTGAAAAGGAAGTATATTTGCCCCCAACTTAACAGCAAAAGCATCTTATCACACATTATATGAAAAGTATCCTGTATTATGCAGCCGCAGCACTGCTATGTATGGCCTCATCCTGCGACCATACGCCCAAGTTCACAATAGAAGGGAACATCACCGACGCCAACGGAAAAACCATTTACTTGGAGCAATCCGGCATCCATGGAGTCATTGCCTTGGATTCTGCCCGGCTGCACAATGCCGGAAAATTCCGTTTCCAAGCAAAAGCGCCCGAAGCCCCCGACTTCTACCGGATAAGGATTGAAAACAGAATCATCAATTTCTCCATTGACTCCACTGAAACCATCCACGTCACGGCCGATTACCAGGATTTCCCCGTCAACTATCAAATAGAAGGTTCAGAAAACAACTTAAAAATCAAGGAACTGACCCTGATGCAAATCAAACTGCAAAACCAAGTGGATGCCATCACATCAAACCTGCAAGAAGGAAAGGCCGCACGCCAACAAGCAGAAGACAGCATCCGATCGGCCATACAAGCCTATAAAGAAAAAGTGAAAAGGGAATACATCTATAAAGAACCCAACAAAGCATACGCTTATTACGCGCTATTCCAGGAAATCAACGGATACCTGCTGTTCGACCCCTTCTACAGCCGCGAAGACATCAAATGCTTTGCGGCAGTGGCCACGAGCTTCAACAACCTTTACCCCCATGCCATCCGCTCAAAAAACCTGTACAACATGGTTATTAAAGGCATGAAAAACACCCATGCGCCCGTCCCAAACGCGGAAGATGAGACAGAAGCTATCCCTGTCACAGAAACCGGCATCATCGACATCAGCCTAAGAGACCCGGAAGGAAACAAACGGAAACTCAGCGAACTGAAAGGGAAAGTTGTCCTGCTTGATTTCACGGCATACCAAACCGCCATGTCCGTCTCCCACAATTTCACATTAAGGGAACTCTACGACAAATATGCCGCCCAAGGACTGGAAATCTTCCAGGTATCTTTGGATGCTGATGAACATTTCTGGAGAACCGCGGCCGACAACCTTCCATGGATATGCGTGCATGCCCCAAACGGGATCTACTCCAACGTGGTCAGCATCTACAACATACAGACATTACCCACCTGCTTCCTCATTGACCGGGACAACGAACTGCATGCGCGCGAAGACAAGACCGAGAATCTAGAAAAGGCCATTAAAAAATTATTATAATATGTTGGCATAAGGAGAATAGCCGTTTATATGTTGCAAAGCATACGCGCAAGGCTTGCCTAATCACAAAAAAACCATTATTTTTGCCGAAAATTATGGGGAAAAGAGGGTTCCGGTGTTCCAATATGCCGGAATTCTTTTTTGTTTTATGTGTCAATTCGATTGACGCGCATATTTATTGTTTCATTAATTAAATAAGGAGGAACCGAATTATGGCTTACATGTCAGAAGAAGGCTACAAAAAACTTTTGGAGGAACTCAAAGAGTTGGAAACCGTCCAACGCCCTAAGATATCAGCAGCAATCGCAGAAGCGCGCGACAAAGGCGACTTGTCGGAAAATGCTGAATATGACGCAGCCAAAGAAGCACAGGGATTGTTGGAGATGAAAATCAACAAGCTGAAAGCCACGATTGCCGATGCAAAAATCATTGATGAGTCCAAGCTGAAGACAGACACCGTGCAGATATTGAACAAAGTAGAGCTTAAGAACGTGAAGAACGGGATGAAAATGACTTATACCATCGTTTCAGAAAGCGAAGCAAACCTGAAAGAAGGCAAAATCTCCGTCAGCACGCCTATTGCGCAAGGATTATTAGGCAAGAAGGTAGGCGACGTGGCCGAGATACAAGTGCCGCAAGGGAAAATAAGTTTGGAAATCCTGAACATATCATTCTAAATACCACCAGCCATGGCAACCATATTCAGCAAAATCATCGCAGGGGAAATCCCTAGCTACAAAGTGGCTGAGAACGAACAGTTCTACGCATTCCTGGACATCAACCCGTTGGCGAAAGGACACACCTTGGTCGTTCCCAAAAAGGAAGTGGATTACATCTTTGACCTGCCCGACGATGAACTCGCGCAAATGCACGTCTTCGCCAAATCCGTAGCCAAAGCTATTGAGAAATGCATCCCGTGCCAACGCATAGGCGTAGCCGTGTTAGGGCTGGAAGTGCCGCATGCCCACATCCATTTAGTGCCTATCAACAGTGAAACAGACATGATTTTCAGCAACCCGAAACTGAAACTCACGGAACAGGAATTCAAGGACATCGCGTCTTCCATCTTCCAAGCATGGAAAAAAATCTAAGTCGGCAACGGCAACGTAAAAAAATGGAACCGCGCGTATCGCACGGTTCCATTTTCATCCAAAGGCTTCCCCTTCTCACAGATAATCGTCCCCAAGCTTGATTTGCGCGTCATTCACAAACTTGCGAACCGCATTCTCGCTTTCCTTCTTGCAGACCAACAGCACATCGCCGGAATCGGCCACAAGGCAATCATCCAAACCTTGCAGCACAACCAACTTGTCATGCGGCATGATAACCGTGTTGTTATGGCTCTCATAAAGCAACGAATGGCCTCTCAGCACCGCATTCCCGCTTTTATCCTTCGGGTAAGCATCATACAAGGAGCTCCAAGTCCCCAAATCCGACCATCCGAAATCTCCCAAGAAGACAAACACATTGCTGGCCTTTTCCATGATTCCCAAATCAATGGAAATATTCGGGCAATAAGGAAAGTTCTCGCGAATGAAATCCTTTTCAGATCTTGTATTGTAAACTCCCACCCCTGGAGCCAGCTTCGCGTACAATTCCGGGATCAATTGCCTCACTGCCTCTATGAACGTATCAACATTCCACACAAACAACCCAGAATTCCAATAAAACTCCCCGCTTTCCACAAAGACTTTAGCCAAATCATACTCCGGCTTCTCCGTAAACGTTTTCACCTTATAAAAACCATCCTCGTAATCATCCGCAATCTGTATATAGCCATACCTTGTCTCCACTCTGCCCGGTTTCACGCCCAGCGTAACCAATTTTTTATGCCCGGAAACAAACCGGAGGCTCCTCAACACAGATTCAAGGAAATCCCCTTCCCTCAATATCAGATGGTCCGATGGCGTGACCACAATATTTGCCTCCGGGTCGATAGCCCGGATATGGTAAGCAGCCCATGTAATGCAAGGAGCCGTATTGCGCCGTGTCGGTTCAAGCAACATCTGGGCGGCAGGGATATCAGGAAGTTGCTCTTTCACAATATCTTCATACATTTCATTTGAAATCACGAAAATATTCTCCAAAGGAATTATCTTGCGAAAACGGTCAAAAGTCTGTTGAAGCAACGTACGTCCTGTCCCAAAGAAATCCAGGAACTGTTTTGGATACACCTGCCGGCTAATCGGCCAAAACCGGCTTCCGACTCCTCCTCCCAAAATCACGCAATAATTATGACGATTGTCCATATTAATAATTATTTCATTGGCCATGCTAAGTTACATTTTATTTCATAAAAGGGAAAGCATACGGATAATGATTTGTGATTTTTATTATTTTTTTGTGGGAAAGTTTGGCAATTGAAAAAAAACAGCTACCTTTGCACCGCAATTCAAGAAAGAATTGCCCAGATGGCGGAATCGGTAGACGCGCTGGTCTCAAACACCAGTGGAGTAAAATCCATCCCGGTTCGACCCCG
>CALUIR010000049.1 GCA_944320785.1 uncultured Bacteroidaceae bacterium | reverse complement strand
TTTTCTTACGGACATTTTTATTTTATCGGCTGAAAAACAGCCGATAAAATTGTCGTGGCGGAAAATAGAATGGTTACCGTATTTTACATAGAAAGTCTTTGCACGGCTACACAGACCGTGCCTGAAAGGTTCACAGAATATTTCTAAAAAGCACTAAGAAGTTTCAGAAATTCTTCTAAGAACTTTTCGGAAAACTTCATAGAACAATTTCAAAAACCTTGCAATGTTTTGCCGAAGCAAAAGCAGGACGCAGCCGTTCAAAGCCGCTCAATGTCGTTGAGCAAGCGGACGATGGAACGGCCGATGGCGTAAGCCAGGTTCACGGGAACGGCATTGCCAATTTGCCTGTACTGCGAAGCGAGCGTGCCTGCAAACACCCATTCATCGGGAAATGTCTGTATGCGGGCGTATTCACGCACAGTCAGAGGGCGTGTCTCCGTAGGATGGCAGCGTTCTGTCTGCTTCTGAGCAGGCGCACAAGTCAATGTGAGGCTGGGTTCGTCAAGGGAAAGGCGGCGGGCCATGCCTGTTTTCCCGCCTTCCAATGCAAAGCTTCCGCCCATGTATTCTTTTTGCACGTCCACCGGCAAGTCGCGCCAATAGCCTCCCATCGGCACCTGTTCCATCACTTTTTGCTTCTTGGGCGGGTATTTCTGCCCTTCGGAGGACGGCACGTCCGTTCCATACAGTTCCCCTTTGAAGAAAGCATCGCGCAAAGTCATGACGCGATGGCACGGAGCCGGCCATTTGAACTGCACCTTGCCCGCGATGTCATTCCGTATGGCCACCAAGATGAGGCGTTCACGCTTCTGCGGCACTTGGTAGAAGATGGCTTTCAGCACACGCGGTTCCACCAAGGTATAGCCCAATTCCCGGATAGTGTTTTTGATGGTTTCCAGTGTCCGGCCTCCATCGTGTGCGGAAAGCCCCTTCACGTTCTCGCCCATGAACACCTTCGGCTGCGCTTCTTTCACGGCACGCGCCAGTTCAAAAAACAACGTTCCCCGCGTGTCGTTAAACCCTCCCTGCTTGCCTGCGTATGAAAAGGCTTGGCAGGGAAAGCCACCGGAAAGGAAATCCACCTTTCCGCGATAAGGTTCAAAGGAGACGGTACGCACATCCTGTTCCGCCACTTGCCACGCCGGACGGTTGCATCGCAGCGTCGCGCAAGCGTCATGGTCGATTTCATTGAGCAAGAGATGTGAAAATCCTGCCCGTTCCATTCCCAACGCGAGCCCTCCCGCACCAGCAAACAATTCGATGGAGGTGTAGGGACGCAAAGGCCGGGTTGCCATTTCTTCTTCCCAAGGCGAATCAACCATTGCCCGGATTTCAGGGACATCCAGCAACTTCTCAATGAGGAAATACTTGCACCCGTCCTTTCCGATGGCGGGAACAAACGTGCCATTGGCCTCCCATTTCCGAAGGGTGGCTTTGGACACGCCCATGATGTCGGCAAAGATATGGGCGGGGATGGCCTCTTGCTGGAGTTTAGAAGTTTTGGAATCCATCGTATGTGCTGAAAGCAAGCAAGTAAAGGCTTTTGAATGTATCAGGAGACAATTCCCGGAGTTCGTCACAGACAGTGCTATGGATAGAGCCGCATTGCAAATCGGCAATCACGTCATCCAAGATGTCCGGCAATGCCTTGCACAATTTGAAAAAGGCATATTCGTCATCGAACACGATGCCATAGAACTTGTCTATGGACACACGTCGTATCTTTTCATGGGACAAGTTGTCATAGAACCACTTTTCATTGCGGGATTTAGTGGCAATGACTTCCACCAGCATGCATGTGGCTTGGTCATCATGCAGGATTTTGTTCTGCATATGCCGGTACACACTGTCAGCGGCACGGCTGTTCATAGTATTGTGCTTATTTTTCAATTCGGCAAAAATGTGCCGTTGGTCGTTCACCACATCGAAACCAACGTCTGGCACCTCCCAACCATTTCCGGCATAACGGAACAAATTTTGATGGAAATACCCGATACGGTTTGTGTTCGTTTTGTCTATCTGCCGGATGCTTTCCGATTCAATGATTTCATCCAACGTCTTTCCATACACTTTGGCATCGAATGTCAACTTGATGGGGTCGATGATGTTTTTATTGAAATCTTTCAAGTCAATATGCGTGCGGTACAGTTCCACCGTTTGCTTGACGTGGCTGAATATTGTCTCGTTGGAAATGAATCCCAATTGGTAATCTCTCATATTCCTATTTTATTTCCCTGCAAAGTTACGAAAAATATCCGTTAGCCGGGACGCGGCATCGGAAGCCGTTTCAAAAAACTTCGGGCCATGCCCGCCCAAGCATGCGAAAGGAAAAAGCGGAGGAATGTCAAGGAAGGGTCAACGCCTGCAGTTCGTCCATGCTGCCCTTGAAGATGTTCAGGTCCACATTCTGCGGGATGCCGGGAACAATGCCCCGGTCGGTGTGCTGCCAGAACCGCCAAGCGCCCTCATAGCGCACGGAATCCACGTAATAATGCGCTATCCAATAAGGATAGGCATCAAACATGGGGTCGCTCAGGTAACGCATCTTGAACTTGTAGGACGTGTAGAGTATCGGCTTCACCCCGTAGTGCCGCTCCACCTTGTCCAACCAGCATTTCACCGCTTCCTGAAGTTCAGCCCTGTCCAGCTTTCCCCGCCGTTCCACATCCAGCACCGGCGGCAGGTCGCCATGCTCCAGTTGCACCGTGCGGATGAAGAAATCCGCCTGACGGGAAGCCGGCGTGGAAGGGTTGAAGAAATGGTAAGCGCCCCGGATATAACCGTGGCTGCGAGCCTGCGCAAAGTTATAGCTGAACCTCGGGTCGGCCAAATCTCCGCCCTCCGTGGCTTTGATGAAAGCAAACCTCAAAGGGAAGCCATTGGATTGCATCGTCTGAAGCACCTCCCAGTCAATATCCCCCTGATGATGGGAAAGGTCGATGCCGTGTATCTCGTAACCCAACGGCAGGCAAACCCCGTACATCTTGGCGCCATAACAGGGTTTCCAACGGTAAGCATAGGGACGGATGAAGAAAAAATAGAAGCCGGTGGACAGCAACACTGCCAGGCAAGCGGCCACTACATAGAAACCTTTCCCCGAAAGCGAAAAGAAACCGGGTTCCTGCGCGGCTTTCTTGCCCCGCCTGCCCGTCGTTTTCCTCTGCTTCCGCCCTTTCGGTTGCGGTTTCTTAGGAACAGGTTTCTTCTTTGGAGATGTGGCCATGGCGCATGTTCTTGCAAAAAGAAAGGGCTTTGGAAGCCCTTTCTCCTCTCTTCATATCACTTGCCTTGTTCCAGCTGCAAAGTCTTTGTCGGCTGGTCGCAGACCTCCGTCGGGCCAAAATACTGTATCGGGCCCGGATACACATAATCGGTCGTCTTTGCCCACGTCTCACGCAT
>CALUIR010000048.1 GCA_944320785.1 uncultured Bacteroidaceae bacterium | reverse complement strand
CACTTCGATGTTGGCCGTAGGGAAACCCAACTTCCGCCCTACCCGGTAGCCGCCCACCACCATGCCATCCAACGAATAACGGTAGCCAAGGCGAGAAGCCGCCGCCGCCACATCGCCTTCGCGCAGCAGCAAACGGATGCCAGACGAATTGACATTCACCCCGTCCATGGCGAATGGCTCGGCGCGAAACACCTCCATCCCCAGTTCCGCCCCATAGCGGCAATAATCCTCGAAACACTCCGCACGGCCATGGCCGAAACGATGGTCGTGGCCGATGACCAGCGCCTGCACATGCAGGCGCACCTTCAGTATCTCCTCCATGAAACGGCGGGCAGGCAAAGCAGCCAACCCCGGCGTGAAATCCAGCACCACGGCATATTCCGCCCCCGTCCCCTCCAGCAGGGAAAGGCGTTCCTCGCAGGTCGTGAGCAATTCCAACGGACAATCCGGGCGCAGCACCTGCCTGGGATGCTGCCCGAAAGTGACGGCCACCGGGCAAAGCCCCTCGCGCGCCGCCACCTCCGCCACCTGCTTCATCAAAAAACGGTGGCCAAGGTGAACGCCGTCAAAGCATCCCACAGTGGCCGCACTGGGAGGCAAAGGATGCTGCAGCAAGCTGTCTTCCCGCAAAACTTTCATAAGCCCTCCCGGAACAAGTCCCTCAAATCCCTGCCCGGCTCATAATGAGCCACCTGCAACCCCACCGAGGCTGCGGCACGGCAATTGGCCTCCGCATCGTCCACAAACAACGTCTCGCCCGCACAAATGCCCGCATCTTCCAGCATGCGCCGGAATATCCGCTCGTCAGGCTTTGCCAAATGCATCCGGAAAGAGAGGTAAATCCCCTTGAAGCACGTGCGCACATCGTTCCCCTCACATTGGAAAGCCCAAGGAGAGAGATACTCCCAATGAAGCTCATTGGTATTGCTCAGCAGGTAAAGGTTGTAGCAATGGCTCAAGTCAATCAACAACCGCAACTTCTCCTGCGGGATGGAAAGCACTTGGCGGCGCCACAGACGGTCTATGTCCTCATCGGCCAACGGCACGGCAGCACAGCGGCGCACACGCTCCCGGAACGCCGCCGTTGTGATGTCACCACACTCATAAGCACGAAGAAAGCCCAAGCCTCCCCCCGCAGACAACAAGCCGGAGACTCCCTTTACTCCGGCTTCCTCAAAGGCACGAGCGCAACCCGCCGTGTCAAGATCCAGCAGCACGCCGCCCCAGTCAAACACAATATTACAGATGCCTGCCATCATTTTTTACGCAAACGTTGGACAGCACGCCATGCCTCGCCAATCCACAGGACCAAGGAAGTAGCCCCGATGATGCAGAGCCATTCCGTCACAGACAACGGCACCGTACGGAAAACCTTCCCGCCAAACGTGACAATCACGATTTGCCCCACAAGGATAATCATCGCCACACTCAACATGCCCAACGCATGCCCGGCATCTTTAAAAACGGAATGGTTTGTCCCGAACACGCTCGCATTAAAAAGGTTCCAGAACTGAAGCATGACAAACACCGTGAAAAACACCGTCAGGTAATGCACATTCATTTCGCCATCCGGCAAAAGGCCATCCGGCAACCCTTTGAAATAAGCCAGCAACCCCATCAATATGGCAAGGAAAGCCACGCCCACCCCGAAAATGTTGTTACGCATGGCCGGGGTGATGATAAAGTCCGTGCGCTTGCGCGGCTTCTCGTTCATCACGTCAATGCTCGGCGCGATGGAAGCCAAAGCCATGGCAGCAAACGTATCCATAATCAGGTTCACCCAAAGCATCTGTGTCACCGTCAACGGCAATGACGTGCCGAAGAAAGCACCCAACAGAACGCTCAACAAAGCCACTACGTTAATCGTGAGTTGGAACACGATGAAACGCTGGATGTTTTTATACAGAGAACGCCCCCACATGACCGCCGTGGCAATGCTATGGAAGGAATCATCCAAAAGCGTGATATCGCTGGCTTCCTTAGCGACAGAAGTACCCGTACCCATCGACAGGCCTACTTGGGCATGATTCAAGGCCGGAGCATCGTTGGTGCCGTCGCCAGTCACTGCCACGACGGCCCCCTTCTGTTGGAGCAATTGTACCAGACGTTGCTTGTCCATCGGTCGGGCGCGGCTCATCACTTTCAAGTCCAGCACACGGTCCAAGGCCTCCTCATCGCTCAAAGCGGCAAACTCTACACCCGTGATGCGGTTGCGCTCTGTATCTTCCGGTTTCCATAAACCAATCTGACGGGCTATCTCCGTGGCTGTCCCCGGCGTGTCTCCCGTCACAATCTTCACACGAATGCCAGCGGACTGGCATTTCCTCACAGCCTCCGGCACATCCGGGCGGATAGGGTCACTGATGGCAAAGATGCCCAAAAAGGCCATTCCTCCTTCATTCACCAATTCTGCACAATCTTCAGATGCACCATCCGGCACAAACTTATAAGCCAACCCCAATGTCCGCATCGCCTTATTCTGGTAAGCCAACAGTTGCTTATTGTATTCCGCGGCCTGTGCCTCGTCCAAATCGCATTTGCCCATCACAATCTCAGGCGCCCCTTTCACATAAAGCACCCGTTTCTGCAAGACAGGCGAATCCACCAATGTGGCCATATACTTGCGCTCCGTAGAAAAGGTCAGCTGATTGACCACCTTGGCCTTTTCACGCAACTCCATATAATCTTTCCCTTTCCCGTTCAGCCATAACAGCAAAGCTATTTCCGTAGGATTCCCTACGCCCGATGGTTTTCCACTTCCCGTATCTTCAAGGAAAGCAGTAGAATTGGCCGCAATGCCCTCAGCAATCAAGTCCAGTTGGCTCTCATCCAATTGCGCCTCATGCACCTGCATCAGGTTTTGTGTCAATGTCCCTGTCTTGTCGGTGCATATCACGGTGATAGCGCCCATCGTCTCGCAAGCATGCATCTTGCGGACGAGATTGTTGGTTTTCAACATCCGGCGCATATTGAGGGCAAGGCTCAAAGTCACGCTCATCGGCAAACCTTCAGGAACGGCCACCACAATCAACGTCACCGCCATCATGAAATACTTCAGGACAATACGGGCAATCTCCAGCCATTGGTGCCAATCCACAATTTCCGTGACTTTCAGATAAGCATACAAATCCTTTCCCGTAAATATGAGGAATGTCAGAATAGCAATGGTGAACCCGACCTTTCCTATCAAGTTGGCCAACTTCGTCAATTGGATATTCAACGGGGTCTGTTCTTGGCTCTGTTCCGTTGACTGGCGCGCCACCTTCCCTATTTCCGTGGCATCGCCCACCCGATCCACTATCATCATCCCATGTCCGTCCGTAACAGTAGTGCCGCGCATCACAGAATTCGATGGATAGGTTGCTTCCTCATCAAAACAATCTTTATCAACTGTCTTGTTGACCATCAACTCCCCAGTCAAGGTTGACTCATTCACTTGCAGTGAGACGGCTTCAACCAACGTGCCGTCCGCCGGCACTTCCTCGCCCGTGTTCAAGACAACAATATCCCCCACAACGATGTCTTTCCGGGGAATCTCATGCACTTTCCCATTACGGATGACCGTCACTGGAGTTTCTTCCCCGACGGCATTCAACAAATCAAATTTCTTATTCGCGTCATACTCAAAATAAAAACCAATGCCGGTCGCCAAGAATATGGCAAAGAAAATACCGATTGTCTCCGCATACTCATTTTCAATGATAGAGATGACCAACGAAAAAACGGCTGCAACCAGCAAGACTTTAATGACAGGATCTTGGAATTTCTCCAAATAAAGCTTCCACATCGAAGGACGCTTGGGCGGGGTCAACAGGTTCACGCCATATTTGGCTCTGCTTTCCTGCACCTGTTCCTCCGTCAAACCATTACGGTCAAATTCATTATTCATATTCATGACAATATTCAAATTATGCCACAAAAATACGACATATACATTACAGACTTGCCCTAATTAAAGCTTTTTATAGAATACAATTTAAGAATATCATAAAAATATTTGGTGGTTTCAGCCTTATAACCTACTTTTGCAACGCTTTTGTAGCAAAGGACTTGTAGCTCAGTTGGTCAGAGCAGCAGACTCATAATCTGAAGGTCCCTGGTTCAAGCCCAGGCTGGTCCACCGAAAAGACTCCTGTAAGCGAAAGGCTTATGGGAGTTTTCTTTTTGTGAATGTTGACCGAAACAGGCTAAAATCATCCTGAAACGACAAAATGAGAAGGAGGGATATGCAGCAAAGCAGTACATTTGTATAAATGTTCATCATCCCTTCATGACAAGAAATTGCCCACACCTCGGATGCTGGTATGTAATGACTTTTATAAAATTGGCTGATTTGATGCTCGTTTCTTGCAAAATTATCGTACATTTGCAGTAACAACAAAAAGAGTTAGCAATGAAATAGAAGTTTAACAAGACATATTAGAAAAAGAAGTGTTTGCTTCTTGCCTGATGAATTCTGAGGTATCGCCAAATTAGAGGAATATAACCATCACGGCATGAAAGTGAATGCTTGCACCATAGGTGTGGGCTTCCTTCTTGTATGGTTATAGGTGTTTGGCGATACCTCAGAATAGCAACAGGTAAAGCCTGCACCTTTCTTTTTGTGGTATGGCTGCAAAAAGGAAACCGATGAACAGGGATTATATCATCTTCCAAGAGAATGGGCTGTTTGGGGTCAAGAATCAGAAAGGAGAGGTTCTTATTCAACCTCAGTACATGGAGGTGCAGCCTTTCTGTTGTGGCTTGTCTTTGGTGAGGAACACAAAGTATCAATATGCCTATATTGATATTGCTAACCGACAAGTAGTGCCTTTTGGCTTGTATTCTTGGTGTGACCCACAATTTGTTTGTGGATTTGCACGAGTAATGGGATACCGTGGCTGGGGCATAATAGACACTTTGGGAAATATCATAGCTCCATTAAAATATGACAAGATATGGAATTTGCAAGAAGAATACCTGTTTTCTGTCAAGGCTTTTATCGGCAATAAAGAAGAAAGGTTGAATCTTCATGAACTGACCACTAATGTCATTCTTGATGGTTTAACTTATATCTGTACTTACTCGGTAGAGGCTTTCAAGGATTTGGTAAATTGCCAAAGGTTATTTGTCAAGGCATGGCCTAAATCAGGAGAATTATATTTTACCTATGGGACGAATATAGGTTCCGTATTTATAGCATCACACGGCATACCCAAGGAACCAGTCATTTCCATAGTAGCTAATAGTAGCGGCAAAATATTCCCTTTGTTGATGGAAAAAACCGATATTGGTAAAACTACATTGCATACTAAGGCTGCTCCTAAAAGAACCATTTCAAAAGCAGCATCCCACAAAACATCTTTTTGGGACTATGAATCTGAAAAAATGAATGATATTGATAATTGGAGTGACCCTTATGGAGATGAGCAAGCCTACTATGGTGGATGGAGTGGAGAAGATATTGAAAGTGGATTGGCAGATGCTTATGAAGGAGATGTGGATGCAAGATGGAATAATGACTAATTCAAAAGATTATTTTATGAGTGAGATGGCATTAGTTATAACAGTACTTTTAGTGATTTATTGGATATTTAGACCAAATTCGGGCAATTACCATTTACGAGATAAAGAACAAGAGATAGAGGATTTAGCTCAAAATATATGGAGAAACAATAAAGGAATATCCTATAGTGAAGCATATCAAAGAGCTATAGAACAATATAAAGAAACCTATAAAAATAATTGATTATATGGAATTTCCACTCGCATTTGGCCTGCAAAAGACAGGTTTGCCACTAATCGTGACATCGGGGAAACTGAAAAACTTGTGTTTCCTGATAGACACAGGTTCCACGCATAATACCCTTTTCGGATTTGTGTATGAACATTTCAAAGAAGAGTTCAAGCTACTCGGTGACACCAATAGAGTGATGGGCATTGAGGGGCACTACAAAGAAACTCCCGTCATTGAAGCCACATTCAATTTTGAGGGAATTGATTACACCTCCACTTTTTCCGTACTTGATGCGACTGATGCTATAGCACAGATACAGAAAGAAACAGGAATTCAAATACATGGTGTGTTGGGTATAGAATTCCTTATGGAAAATAAGTGGATTATTGATTTTGAGAAGCTAATTGTGACACATGACAGAGAAAGATGAAATCTTCATCCAAATCAAAGGCATAGGCTTTACATTACTTCTTGAC
>CALUIR010000047.1 GCA_944320785.1 uncultured Bacteroidaceae bacterium | reverse complement strand
AAACGGCGCAAGACCTTGGAACGCGAGCTGGAATGGGTGCGCATGGCTCCCAAAGCACGCCAGGCAAAAGGCAAGGCGCGCCTCAACTCTTACGACAAGCTGCTGAACGAAGACGTGAAAGAGAAGGAAGCGCGGCTGGAAATCTTCATCCCCAACGGGCCAAGGCTCGGCAACAAGGTCATCGAAGCCCAGCACGTGAAGAAGGCATACGGCGGCAAGCTCCTGTTTGACGACCTCAACTTCATGCTGCCGCCCAACGGCATCGTCGGTGTCATCGGGCCCAACGGGGCAGGCAAGACCACCCTGTTCCGCCTCGTCATGGGATTGGAGAAGGCCGATGCAGGCACCTTCGAGGTGGGCGAAACGGTGAAGCTCGCCTACGTGGACCAGCAGCACAAGGACATCGACCCGCAGAAGACGGTCTATCAAGTGGTGTCGGGCGGCAACGAAACGCTCCGCATGGGAGGCCGCGACATCAACGCCCGCGCTTACCTGTCGCGGTTCAACTTCTCAGGAGCCGACCAAGAGAAGCTGTGCGGCATGCTGTCGGGCGGCGAACGCAACCGCCTCCACCTCGCCATGGCCTTGAAAGAGGAAGGCAACGTGCTGCTGCTCGACGAGCCGACCAACGACATCGACGTGAACACCCTCCGTGCCTTGGAGGAAGGCTTGGACGACTTTGCCGGGTGCGCCGTGGTCATCAGCCACGACCGCTGGTTCCTCGACCGCATCTGCACGCACATCCTCGCCTTTGAGGGCGACTCGAAGGTGTTCTTCTTCGAGGGCAGCTACACGGAATACGAGGAGAACAAGCTGAAGCGGCTCGGGCAGACGGAGCCCAAGCGCGTGCGCTACCGCAAACTGGATGCCGACTGACGCATCACAAGGAAGGGGCGCGGCTTACTGCCGCGCCCCTTTTTCATCTCTCAATATAAAGTCAACGAAGAACCTTCAGCATCTGCCGCCGACCTTCCGCCTCCACACATATTATATATATGCCGCGTGGCAAGCCTTGCAACGAAAGCGAAGTGGCATCCGCCGCACGCAGCACCCTTGCCCCGCCCGGCGCATACACATCAATGGTTGCCGGGCTTTCGGCAATAATCACGCCGTTAGCATACCAGGCAAGCGGGGCAACGGACGGAACATCAACACCCACAAACTCCTCTGCATCGCCCACAATCTTAAAGAAATCCCTCCATCCATCAGCTATTTGGTAATCGCTTACAGTACCAATAGGCACATGAAGGAAAGCGATATCATAAGTCTCTTTATCAAAAGCATCTCTATCAATGACAGGCGGAATAATAGCATAAGTATATATATCTATCAATGGACAAGACTCAAAGGCCATATAGCCAATAGATTGCAAAGTAGAAGGCAGGCTGATGCTTTGCAATGAAATGCAATTAGAAAAAGCCATCTTTGCAATGTTTTCCACGCCCTTTGGAACAACAACATCCTTTAGCGAAAAACAACGGTTAAAAGCCATATACCCGATACTCGTCACGCTTTGCGAGATAGTAACGCTTTGCAATGAAGCACAATCATCAAAAGTGCTGCCTCTTATTGCTGACACGCCATTAGGAATGGCAATGCTTTCCAAAGATTTACATCTGGCGAAAGCGTAATCGCCTATGCTCTGCAAATTTTCCGGCATGATAATGCTTTCCAGAGCATCGCAATAAGCGAAAGCAGTACTACCTATGGATTGCAAACCATTCGGAAGAATAACATTAACCAATGAAGAACATCCCAGAAAAGCACCTTGGCCAATAGCAGTTACAGAATAATCTGCATCCTCACAATTAACCGATGCCGCAACTACAATATTCTTAGAACTACCTGCATAATCTATGACAGTAGCAGTACCTTTTTCCATATCCGTGTCATATACAACATCATCCACTGCTACAAAACGATAGAAATTGCCCCACCATTGGTCGTCCCGATAAGCATTTTCTGCTCCATCCGGCACTTTGAGGTCAGCCGTGGCATACGTAATATAATCAAATGCTCTTTCATACATGTCAGGCGGAGTCGTTCCCAAACAAATAATGCTCGTCAATGGACAACCACTAAAAGCCCTATCATCAATGTGAACCAAACTTTTCGGGAAGGTTATGTTATTCAACGATATACAATTCCCAAAAGCGGAGCTTCCAATACGCTGCAAAGTGGAAGGGAAAGTAATGTTTGCCAATGCTGAGCATCCATGAAAAGCAGATATTCCAATATCCATCAAACCATCTCTAATCGCTATGCTTTCCAATGATGCACAGTCCATGAACGTATGATGACCAATATTCTGCAAAGAAGAAGGAAGACTAACATAAACTAATGCTGAACACCCCTCGAAAGCAGAACCTTTAATTTCAACCACTCCCTCTGGGATAGTGATGCCCTCCAATGATGAACAGTTTTGGAATCCCCCACTGCCGATTGACTCCAATCTTTCAGGCAGAACAATGCTTTTTAGTGATGCGCATCTCCAAAATGCATTATTCCCAATAGCTACAACAGGCATATCAATCCCTTCGATGCAGACAGAGACAGAAACAACAACATCAACTGGATTACCCGTGTAACCGACAAGAGCAGCATTTTGCATTCCTGTATTCTGCGCATAAATAATGCCATCGTTTACGACAAAACGGTAAAAACAACCCCACAATTGGTCTTCGCGGTAAGCAGCTTCTGCCTCCAACGGCACAACAAGTTGGGCAACCGCAAAAGTAATTTTATCAAATGCATACTTATGAATAGCAGGCGGAGCCATGCTATGACAGACCACCTCTGTCAACGGACAACAATCAAACGCATTCATGTCAATATACTCTACGCCATCAGGAATGACAATGCTTGACAATGACAAACAACCAGCAAACGCACATGCATCTATAAACTGCAAACCATCAGGCAAAGAAATGCTAACTAATGCCTCACAACCATCAAATGAAAATGACCCTATCGCGTCTATTCCTTCGGAAAGAATAACATTCTTCAACGAGCTACAAGCATAAAAGGCACGACTCCCTATCTCCTGCACGGGATACGACTCCCCCTCGTATTCCACGGCAGGGGGAATCACGATGTCCACGGGCATGCCATCGTAATCGGCGACGATGGCGGCGTGCGCCTCTTGGTCGATGGTATAAACAATGTTGTCCACCGTGACGGATTGCGCCCCGGCGCACACGGCCGGCAGGAGGAGCGCGATGCAGGCCGCCAAAAAAGTTCTTCTCCACATAACAATAACGCATTTAAGATGAATACGGCAGTAAAGGTAAACATTACGATGCAGAAAAGCAAGCCCCGCGCCGGAAAAGCTCCCTCCACCTTGCCCGCCCGTCCGCAGGGGGACGCAGAAGAGGGCATGCAAGGCATCACAATGATGACGGGACGGCCATGACGTGTATGAACTGTTTACCATCCGCGAGGCGGGCAGGACACCGTGCGCAAGGCGATGTGGTGACCATGCGCAAGATGAGGTGCATACCACGCGCATGGTGAGGTGGAGACCACGCGCATGGTGGGGTGCATACCATGCGCATGGTGTCGGGGGTACCGTGCGCGTGGTGTCGGGGGTACCATGCGCACGGTGTTTTCACTCCCTCCACAATGGCCTCTGAGGCCGTTTTTGCAAGGCGGCGTGAACACATCAACGGCCATTCCGGGAACACGGGAAGCTCCCCAACGAGAAGCCTGCGGGTTTCCAAAGAAGCATCCATCCGGGGAGAAATTGTCACAATGCATTACCACATCCAGGCTTGCGGACGCAAAAAAGGGGCGCAGCCCGTGCCGCGCCCCTCGTGAAACAACATTATTATCGGGAGAGCGTCAGGCAAATATCTCGCTGCGCTCGATGTAGGCAATCACGTCGCCCTTGTTCACCGTGTCGCCCTGCTTGGCGCACACCTCCACCACGCGACCGGTGAAGCCGGTCATCACCTTCTCGTATTCGCCCCAAGGGGTGGAGAGGTAGCAGAACACCTCGTCGTGCTGGTACTTGCGCCCGATGAACGGCGGCTGCGAAGGCCCCTCCACCGACACTTCCCACAGCACCTGTCCCTTGTCGGGCGCCACCACGGGGTCGGCCTTCGCCCGCTTCAGACGGCGGATTTCTTCCTCCGAGAAGCCGTTCTTGGCCATGGCGGCATCCTTCATGCGCTGCAAGTCGTCCTCGAACCGCTTCTTGGCCACGCCCGACTTGTAGTCGCGGTACTGCCGGTCGTGCATCGCCAGCTCGAAAAGTTCCTCGTCGTCCTCGCCCGTGTCCCAGCCGTTGTCGGCCATCTCCTTGCGGTATTCATCCAACTGGTCGGGATAGTTCGACTGCGGGTCGGCATCCGTGAACTCGTAGCCCTTCTCCTTGGCCAAGGCCACAATCTCCGGCGCCAAGGGGCCGGGCAGCCGCCCGCTCTTGCCCAATATCATGTCCCACGTGTGGTTGTCAATCATCGTCCAGCGGCCCTCGCCTTTCACCAGCTGCATCACGTTCATCAGCGCCACGTTCTTCACATACTGGCTGAACGGTGTCACCAACGGTGGATAGCCTAATTTGGGCCACACGTAGGCCACCTCGTCGAAAAGCATCACCAAGAGGTCGTCGAGCGACATCGGGTCCTTGCCCTGCCCTTTCAGTATCAGGTTGATGCCCGAATGCACGCCTTTCAGGTCGGCCATCATCGAACCCATCATGCCGCCCGGCAGGCCGCACCCCAGCAAGAGCGACGACATGTGCTTGTTCGTCGGGTCCATGAAGTAGCCCAGGAAGTCGTCAATGAACTCCTGCGTCAAGCTCCGCGCCTTCATGTACGCCTTCATGTTAATGTCCGGCACCTGGAAGCCCGCGTCCTTCAGCATGGCCTGCACGGATATGACATCGGGATGCACCTTGCCCCATGCCATCGGCTCCATGGCCACGTCGATGATGTCGGCGCCATTCTCGCACACCTTCAGGATGGAAGCCATCGACAAGCCGGGGCCGCTATGCCCGTGGTATTGGATGACGATATCGGGATGCTTCTCGCGGATGGACTTCACCAAGCGGCCCAGCATGGCCGGGCGGCCGATGCCTGCCATGTCCTTCAGGCAAATCTCAGGTGCGCCGGCAGCCACCAAGTGGTCGGCCAGCGTGGAATAATACTCCACCGTATGCACCGGCGACGAAGTGATGCAAAGCGTGGCCTGCGGTATCATGCCCGCCTCCAAAGCATAGCGGATGGAAGGAATGATGTTGCGTTCCTCGTTCAGCCCGCAAAAGATGCGCGTGATGTCCACGCCCTGCGCCTTCTTCACCCGGTACATCAGGCGGCGCACATCGGCCGGCACAGGATACATCCGCAAGGCGTTCAGCCCGCGGTCGAGCATGTGCGTCTGGATGCCCGCCTCATTGAACGGGCGGGTAAAGGTGCGGACGGCCTTGTTGGGATTCTCGCCATAAAGCAAGTTCACTTGCTCGAACGCTCCCCCGTTCGTCTCCACCCGGGCGAAACAACCCATGTCAATAATCACTGGAGCAATGCGGGCCAATTGGTCGGCCCTTGGCTGGTACTTGCCCGACGACTGCCACATGTCGCGGTAAACGAGGCTAAACTTAATCTCTTTTTTCATAACTGTTACGGTCAAGGTTAGTAAAAACAAAGGATGACTGAAATCATTCTGTCACAAAGGAAAGAAAAATCAGGCGATCGGCAATGCGATATTCCCTATTTTTTCACCGTAAAAGATATGTTTTATATCATATTGTCAAGGACAATCCTGTCATTCCCTCTGGTCGCCTTTCAAGGTGGGCAGGCAGATGCCGTACTTCACCGCCAAGATGCGAACCAACAGCACGCTGCACCCGCTCAACAGTTCCGTCCACACCACCCCTATGCCCCACCATGCGCAGAGTCCATACACCATTCCGCCCGCCACGCAGGCAAGAGCATAAATCTCCTTGCGGAATATCAACGGGATTTCATTGATGAAGATGTCGCGGATGACACCGCCGGCCGCTCCCGTCAGCGTCCCCATGATAACTGCCACCCACAAAGGGTAATCCAATGCCAGCGTCTTCTCCACCCCGACCACGGTGAACAAAGCCAGCCCGATGCTGTCAAACAGGAAAAACGTGTTATGAAGGTGTATCAAGTGCTTTCCGAAGATGATGACCCAGAACAATGCCAATGCCGAACAAACCAGATAAACCGGGTTGGTCATCCAGAAAGGGGTAAGGTCGAGCAGCACATCACGTATCGTGCCGCCGCCAATAGCCGTCGCCACCCCCACCACATATGCCCCGAACCAGTCAAACCGCTTGGCGGAAGCCAGCCGGATGCCGCTGATGGCAAAGGCAAACGTGCCGATAAACTCCAATATTTGCACAAACGTGGGCATAGGAATAAATAGGGATAATTTTGGCGGCAAAGATAAGGTTATTTCCCGAAGAAAACCTACTTTTGCGCAACACTAATATGCAGAAGAAATGAAAATAAGCATTGTCGCCGGCGCACGCCCGAACTTCATCAAAATCGCCCCCTTGGCAAGAGCCATCGAACGCGCCCGCAACGAAGGGAAAGACATCTCTTACCGGCTCGTCTATACCGGCACGCGCCATGACCGGAACATAGACGCATCCTTGTTCTCAGACCTTGACATGCCGCAACCAGACAGTTACCTTGAAGTGGCAGGCTCCAATTTGGCCGAACAAGCCGGTGCCATCATGGTGGCATTCACCAAAGAACTGCAACAACACCCCGCTGATGTGGTCATCGTGGTGGACGACCTGACACCCACCATGGCCTGCGCCATCGCCGCCAAGAAAGAAAAAGCAAAAGTGGCACACCTCGTGGCAGGCACACGCTCTTTCGACATGGACATGCCTAAAGAAATCAACCGAATGATAGCCGACGGACTGTCGGACTACCTTTTCACCGCAGGCATGGTGGCCAACCGAAACCTGAGCCAAGCCGGAACAGAAAGCCAACACATCTACTTCGTGGGAAACATCCTCATCGACGGGTTGCGCTACAACCGCAACCGGTTGCAATGCCCCCCATGCTATGACGCATTAGGGCTGAAAGAGAAACAATACATCCTGCTGACCCTGAACAAGCAAAGCCTCACCAACGACCGGGCAACCCTAACCCGGCTGTTAGAGACCATCACCCGCAAAGCCCAAGGAATGCCTGTCATCGTGCCTGCCCACGAGCAGGCGAGCCAAGGCATCGCGGAAGCAGGCATCCAAGCCGACAACCTCCACATCATCCCCCCGCAAGGCTACCTCGCTTTCGGATACTTAGAAAACAATGCCAAAGCCATCATCACCGACTCCGGGAACGTAGCAGAGGAAGCAACATTCCTCAGCATCCCTTGCATCACGCTTGATACTTACACAGAACACCCCGAAACCGTAACCACAGGCACCAATGAACTGGTCGGCACCGACCCCGAAAAGTTAGAAGAAGCATTAGACCGCCTTTTCAACGGAGAATGGAAGAAAAGCACACTCCCGGAAAGATGGGACGGGCGCACGGCTGACCGCATCGTCAAAATCCTATTAGACGATTTCAACTGATGCAAGAACGGGGAGCCTTGAAAGCAAGCTCTCCCGCCCCTCGCTTCAAAAGGCCACATTATTTATGATATGCCCTGAGAGAAATCCTTTCAGGTTGTCCACAGCAATGGACATCAACCTTTTGCGTGCCGTATACGTAGCCCATGCAATGTGAGGCGTAACATAACAATTCTCCACGCCAATCAATGGGCTTCCCAAGCAGGGAGGTTCTTCCGAAAGCACATCCACTCCCGCCGCTGCTATCACCTTATGCGTTAGGGCATCAGCCAAAGCCTGCTCATCCACCAAAGGGCCACGCCCTGTGTTGATAAGAATCGCCGAAGGTTTCATTCGCGATAAACGTTCCGCATTAACCAAATTTCTCGTAAACGGAGTCAACGGGCAATGAAGGCTCACCACATCGCAAGTGGAAAACACCTCATCAAGTGAAACAGAATGCACGCCTTCCGGCAATTCATCCTGCCTCTTGGAGGTAAAGGCATAAACCTCCATTCCAAAAGCCAAAGCCAAACGCGCTGTCGCCATGCCCGTATGCCCTAAGCCCACAATACCCATCTTCAAGCCATCCAGTTCCATCAAAGGGGTATCCCAATAGGCAAAGTCGGCACTGCGTTCCCATTGCCCGGCTCGCACCTCGCTGGCATAATGTGCCACACGGTTGGTGATATTCAGCAGATGGGCAAACACCATCTGAGCCACCGACTGTGTGCTGTAAGCCGGGATGTTTGTCACAACGATGCCCCGATTCCTTGCTGCCTCCACATCTACCACATTATATCCCGTAGCCAGCACGCCAATGTATTTCAACTCTGGCAAGGCAGCAATGCAAGCCGCATCCAACACGGTCTTGTTAGTAAGGAGCACTTCCGCACCTTCAGAACGCTCCAAGACCTTCTCTGGCGCCGTACGGTCGTAAACCACACACTCTCCCAATTCTGATAACGCACTCCACGATAAATCTCCCGGATTCAACGCATAACCATCCAATACTACTATTTTCATATATGCAACCTCTGTCCTTTTATTCATTATATTTGTCGCCCCACAGGGACTTCATGTATTCTTTCAGGCGGTTTTCCGCCGCATTCGGCTGCGGATGCCAGAAACGCTTGCCTTCCAATCGGCCCGGCAGGAACTGCTGCTCCACAAAATGCTTGGCATAATCATGGGCATATTTGTAATCCTTGCCATACCCCAACTGCCTCATCAACTTGGTCGGCGCATTCCGCAAATGAAGCGGCACCGGTTGGTTGCCAGATTGCCGCACCTCCTCCAATGCATTGTTGATGGCCATGTAAGCAGAATTGCTTTTAGGGCTTGTCGCCAAATAAACAGTGGTTTCGGCAAGCGGTATCCTGCCCTCTGGCCATCCGATTTTCATCACTGCATCAAAACAGGCATTTGCCAGCAACAAGGCATTTGGATTTGCCAGCCCGATGTCTTCTGCTGCCGATATCACCAAGCGGCGGGCTATGAAAGCCGGGTCTTCCCCGCCTTCCACCATGCGAGCCAGCCAATAGATTGCCGCGTCAGGGTCACTTCCCCGAATCGATTTAATGAAGGCCGAAATGATGTCGTAATGCATCTCGCCGTCCTTATCGTATGCCAATGGATTCTGCTGCAAGCGGTCCACCACCTTTGCATCCGTGATTACAACCGGCACACCGGATTCCGCTTCGGCCACTAGTTCCAGTATATTCAGCAACTTGCGGGCGTCTCCACCCGAATAGCGCAACATGGCATCCGTCTCTTTCAACTCTACTTGCTTCTCTTTCATTATCGCATCGGCAGTGATTGCCCGGCGCAGCAGTTCCAACAGGTCGTCACGCTCCAAAGGCTTCAATACATACAACTGGCAACGGGAAAGCAAAGGGCGAATCACCTCAAATGAAGGATTCTCCGTGGTAGCGCCGATAAGTGTTACCGTCCCTGTCTCCACCGCGCCCAAAAGGGAATCTTGCTGTGACTTGCTGAAACGGTGTATCTCGTCAATGAAAAGGACCGGGCTGGCCTGCGAAAAAAAACCGCCACGTTTGGCCTTGTCAATCACATCGCGCACATCCTTCACGCCCGACGTGACGGCGCTCAAAGTGTAGAACGGGGTTTCCAATTTGTTGGCGATAATCCTTGCCAACGTGGTCTTGCCTACTCCGGGAGGTCCCCACAATATAAATGAGGAAATGCGGCCGGAATCAATCATTTTCCGCAAGACCGCTCCTTCACCCACTAAATGCTTCTGCCCGATGTATTCGTCCAAAGTCTTGGGACGCATTCTTTCTGCCAGTGGCTGTGACATATCTTACAAAAGTTTTATTGCATGAACAAAAGTACGAATTATTATCTACTACGAAAGCTTTTTCCCCAGAATTAAGCATCAGGCACATTTTTTTGCGCCCATCCTGCAAAAAACATGCGCCACATATTGCCGGATAAAAAAATATGCCTACCTTTGCAGCCGTAATCGGGAGAGATTGCCACGAATCAACAAAAGGAAGGTGCGTTAGTTCAGCCGGTTAGAATACATGCCTGTCACGCATGGGGTCACGGGTTCGAGTCCCGTACGCACCGCTT
>CALUIR010000046.1 GCA_944320785.1 uncultured Bacteroidaceae bacterium | reverse complement strand
CTATACGAGCAACAAAGTAACAACAAAAAAACGACAATTCGGGTATAACTTGTGCAAAATAACTATGTTTTTCAATCTATGGCTAAACGGCTGAATTTACGTGAGTTATTTCGCATAAGTTGTATCCTTTTTGTATTTGAGTTGACATAGTAAAAATACGGGTCATTTTCCGACGCAAAAGTGTTCAAAAATAGTACCCAATACCTCATCCGTTGTTACTTCGCCTACGATGTCGCTTAGGTGGAAGATGCATTCGCGGAGATCTTGTGAAACGAGGTCGGCAGGAAGTCCTGTGGAAAGTCCTTCTTGTACGCGATGGATAGCTTCCGAGGCACGGGTGAGGGCTTCGTAGTGGCGGATGTTGGTGACGATGATGTCACTGGACGATATTGCTGGCAGATGGGCGGTTTTCACCAAGAGGGATTGGAGCAGGCCGATGCCTTCCTTCTGTTTGGCCGAAAGGAAGATGGATGGGATGTCTTCGGGAAATCCCAAGGCTTCGATGGAAGCGGGGGGGGCATTGAGGTCGCTTTTGTTGAAGGTGAGGATGAGCCGCTTGCCTTCGCATAGTGGGATTATCTTGCCGGAAAGGGCAGCGATTTGTTTTTCGGCTTCGGTTTGGTCGATGACCCAAAGGACGATGTCTGCACGTTTGATGGCCTGGAAACTTCGTTCGATGCCGAGGGCTTCGATGGTGTCGTGTGTCTGGCGGATGCCGGCGGTGTCGATGAAGCGGAAGGTTATCCCGTCAATATCCATTGTGTCCTCTATCACATCCCGTGTGGTGCCGTGGATGTCGCTTACGATGGCACGTTCTTCGCCGACGAGGGCATTGAGCAGGGTGGATTTGCCTGCATTGGTCTCGCCGATGATGGCGACAGGAATGCCGTTTTTAATGGCATTGCCTATGTCGAATGATTGCACCAAGTGTTCGATGACTTGATGTATTTGGGCAGCCAGGGCTTTCAGTTCGCTGCGGTCGGCAAATTCCAGTTCTTCGTGGTCGCTGAAGTCAAGTTCCAGTTCCATCAAGGAAGTGAGGTGCAGCAGTTGGCCTCTCAGTTCTTTCAGCTTTTGGCTGAAGCCTCCGCGCATTTGGTTCATGGCCATGCGGTGGGTGGCTGCTGAAGATGAGGCAATCAGGTCGGCCACGGCTTCGGCTTGGCTCAAGTCCATTTTCCCGTTCAGGAAGGCACGTTGGGTGTATTCGCCCGGGCCTGCGGCGCGGCATCCGTGGGCTATGAGCAACTGCATCACCTGTTGCAGGATGTACGGAGAGCCATGGCAAGATATTTCGGTGGCGTCTTCGCCGGTGTAGGAGTGTGGAGCGCGGAACACGGAGACCAGCACTTCGTCAATGGTTTCGCCCCGGTCGTCTCTGATGTGTCCGAAAGTGAGGGTGTAAGGTTCCCGTTTTTCCAGAGGAGTGGCAGGGGCAACGGGGGTAAAGATGCGGGCGGTGATGCGGACGGCTTGTGGGCCGGATACACGGATTAAGCCGATGGCTCCTCCCTGTGCTGTGGCAATGGCGCAGATAGTGTCGTTTTGGGGCATGTCTTTATACGGGAGGGGCTGCCCGTTCTTGGGCAGCCCTTCTTTATTGTTATATGGGATGATGTCTTTTTATTGCAAGCTGTTGATGTAGTTCAACATGGTGTTGGCGTTCGTTTTCATCTTCTTTTGCGCGGCATTGGTGTCCGAAAGCAGGGGGAGGAGTTTCTCCAGGTAGGTTTTGGCTTCTGCAAATTCTGCTTTGGCTTTGTCCATGTCTGTCTGCACGACTGCTGCTCCTTGGGCATAATGCAAGGCGCCGAGGGCGTTGAGCGCATTCAGGTTTTCAGGTTGTATTTCCAATGCTTTCTTGAAAGCTTCTTGTGCTTCGTCCAGTTTCTTGGACCTTTGCGCCATCACGCCTTGGTTCACGTAGAAAGTGGCATAGAGGCGTGTCAAAGTCTTGTTTCCCGGCACGGCTTCCAGCCCTTCTTTCAGGGTTGCCACGTATTCGTCATTCTTCTTCTGGTCTTTCAGTGCGTTTGCTTTCCCGATGTAGGCGTTGGCGAGGTTGAACTTCTTTTGGATGGCGATGTTGAAGTATTTTTCAGCTTCAGCCGGTTTTTTGATTTTGTCTGCGCAGAGTCCGCAGTTGTATGCCACTACGGAGTCCTCGTTGTTGGTTTGCGACAGGTATGCGCTGAATTTGTCGAATGCGGTTTGGTAGTCTTTTGCTTCATAGGCGGCTATTCCGTCGTTGCGCATTTGCGCGAGTTCGGCGCTTTGTTCTTGTGCGGAAGCGCCTGCTGTGGCGAGGCATATTGCCAAGGTAAGGATGAATTTTCTCATGACTTTTTGTTGTTTTTTTGTTTTTTGGTTTTGTTTCCCAAAGGTAGGCAAGGTTGTGCCTTTGCGCAAATCCTTTTTGTTTTTTTTGTTTTTGCGGCGAACCCGGCCTTTGTTTTTACGTTTTGTTTATCATTGTAAATGCATTGAAGCCGTTGTGGCGGTTGTTCAGATGCGGTCAAGGACTTTTTTGATCAGGTGTTGGATGTCGTTCTTGTACCCGGTTTCCGCTTTTTGCGCCACGCGGTTTGCGATGACCATGCATGCGGTGGTTGCCTTATGCCCGAGCAGGCGTGCCAGCCCGGCCACGGCCGAGCTTTCCATTTCATAATTGGTGACGCGCATGCCGTTGTATCGGAACGCTTCTATTTTCTGGTTTTGCCGGGGGTCGGCCAAAGGGATGCGCAGTTCCCGTCCTTGCGGGCCGTAGAATCCGTTTGCGGCCATGGTGATGCCCCGTGCCATGTCGTCGTCGGCGATGCGCCGGGTCAGTTCCTCGTCGGCATGTACGGCATAGGGAGCCGGTGTGCAGAGGTGGCCGTTCCATCCCATGTGCTGCAGGAATGCCTGTTCAAGCGGGAGGTCGCACACCTTGTCCCGTCCGGCGTAGAAGTTCAGCAGGCCGTCGAGCCCGATGGATATTTGCGAGCAGATGAAGGTTCCTGTCGGCAGGTCAGGCTGCAAGCCTCCGCAGGTTCCCACGCGCACGATTTCCAATTGGCGGAACTGCGCGTGTTCGTGGCGTGTGTGGAAGTCGATGTTGGCCAAGGCGTCGAGTTCGTTGATGACGATGTCGATGTTGTCACACCCGATTCCGGTGGAAAGCGCCGTGATGCGTTTCCCATTGTACGTGCCGGTGATGGAATGGAACTCCCGGTTGGCGGTCTCGCTTTCCCGTTGTTGGAAATGCGCGGCAACGAGGCTTACGCGGCCGGGGTCGCCCACAAGGATGATTTTGTCCGCCAATTGCGATGGCCGGATATGAAGGTGGAAGGCGGAACCGTCGGGATTGATGATTAGTTCCGATTCGGCGAAATGCTTTTGGGTATCCATGGCATGCTGTCTTTAGGGTCATTTCAGGATGGATGGTTCTTCTCCGCCGGTGGTGGCGTTTGTGCCGGGCTGTGCGATGCTTTGCCGCATGTCGGTATCCGCCTGTATGTTTTTCATGCGGTAATAGTCCATGATGCCGAGGTTCCCGCTTCTGAAGGCATCCGCCATGGCTTTCGGCACTTCCGCTTCTGCCTGTATCACGTTGGCGCGCGCTTCCTCCGCTTTGGCTTTCATTTCCTGTTCCAAGGCCACGGCCATGGCGCGTCGTTCTTCCGCTTTTGCTTGGGCAATGTTCTTGTCGGCCTGTGCCTGGTCCATTTGCAGGTAAGCGCCGATGTTCTTGCCGATGTCGATGTCGGCGATGTCGATAGAGAGGATTTCAAAGGCCGTTCCTGCATCCAGTCCTTTGCGGAGGACAAGTTTGGAGATGGAGTCCGGGTTCTCCAGCACGGATTTATGGTTTTCGGACGAGCCGATGCTCGACACGATGCCTTCTCCCACCCGTGCAAGGACGGTGTCTTCGCCGGCGCCTCCCACCAATTGCTTGATGTTGGCACGCACGGTGACCCGTGCTTTGGCTATCAGTTGGATGCCGTCTTTGGCCACGGCGGTGACCGGCGGCGTGTCGATGACTTTGGGGTTGACCGACATTTGCACGGCTTCAAACACGTCGCGCCCTGCAAGGTCGATGGCAGTCGCCATTTGGAAAGTCAGTTCGATGCTGGCTTTCGAGGCCGACACGAGGGCATGCACCACTTTTTCCACATGTCCTCCGGCAAGGTAGTGGGCTTCCAGCCCGTCGCGGGTGATGGTGTTCAGTCCTGCTTTGTGCGCTTCAATCATGGCCGGCACGATGGTGTAGGGGGGCACGTTGCGGATGCGCATCAGGAAGAGTTGTATGAGCGAGATGCTGACGCCCGACACTTTGGCGGAAAGCCAGAGGAAGAAGGGCACGTAATGGAAGAACAGCACGATAAGCAGCACGGCGCCAAGGGCGATGAGTGCGACGGTGATGATGGAGAAGTTCATGGTCGTTTTTGTTTTACAGGTTATTATTTGTTGTAAGGGTTCTCAGGATTTTTTTCATTGGGGGCGGGCAGCCCGTTTCACGATGACGGTGCCTTGGTCGATGCGCCACACGGTGACGGCCGTTCCTTCATCGATAAGCCCTTCGGCGGATTTCACTTCGATGACATGCCCGTTGATGTATGCGTTGCCGACGAGGGCGAGGCGTGTGGTGGCCGTTCCTTCATCGCCGGGTTTCACGAGCGTTGCCGCATGGTTGCCCGCGCTGGAGTTGATTTCCTTTTTCAGGGACAGGCGGTCGAGTGTTTTCGAACGCATGAAGGCGATGATGACGGCGATGCATCCGATGGCCACGATGGCGATGCTGGCGAATCCGGCGATGGGGCCGGTGTGCGTGAAGGCGTGCCATACGGCATAGATGAAGCAGATGCCGGCGCTGATGCCTGCCACGCTGATGCCGGGCGTGATGAATACTTCCACCATGAAAAGGCAGATGCCGGCGGCAATCAGCAGGAGTGGGATGAGGATGTCCATGTCGGGGGGTGTTTTGTTAGTTTGACAATCGGTTATATTCCGTATTCCGGGCCTGTTTTTCCAGGAGTTTGGCCTGGGCTTCCATTTGTTCCACGTTCCTTTCCTGTTCCAAGAGGGCCGGCGCCAGGCCGTCCCGTTGCGCTTCCGGCGTGCGTGTGTAGGCGTTGCGCGCCTTTTCCAGTTCTTGGCAGGCTTTTTTGAGCGCATTGTTCGCCTGTTGCCATTGGCGGAACAAGGCAAGCGCCTCCGGCGATTGGAAGTCTTCGGCGCGGTGGTAGATGGTGTGGTCGTCGATGACGAAGGTGAATTCATGCCGGGGTGCCTGTTTCGGTTGCGTGTGCAGGGCGAGGGCGAGCCGCCGTTGTGCCGGTTCCACTTCGCCGGCATGCCCGGCCAGTTCGTCCCATGTGTCGGCGATGGCGCTGATCATTGCCCGCCGCCGCAGGGTGTCGGCGGGAATGGCATCGGGGTCGTAAGTGTGTTTTGCCGCATTGGGTATGAACACATAGACGCACACGCTGTCTTGCGGCTGGAAACGGTCGGAAGCAAACCATCCCAGGTTGTTGTATTCGTCGATGGCCAGCATGTAGTCATTGAAAGGCGAGTTGTAAGGCATGCCGATGTTTTCAGGCAGCAGGTACGTGCCGGTGCCGGGGTTGTAGCGGGTGACAAAGATGTCGTATCCCCCGATGCTGCCTTCACCGTTGCTGGCATAGTAAAGGGTGATGCCGTCCGACAGGGCGTATGGGTAGTTCTCGTCGGCGGGCGTGTTGACATTTCCGGGCAAGGGGGAGGGGTCGCCCCATCCTTCGCCTTGCGGGCTGCGGGTGCAGAGGTCCAGCTGCCCCTGTCGCGGGATGCTGGCGTAAAGCTTGTTGCCGAGTTGCGTGCGGTAGGCCGCCCCGTTCCCGTTGCGTGGCGGGATGAGGCTTCCCGATTCAGGGCTGGTCTTGTAGGCGGCCATGAACCCCTCTTTCGGCACGGCGAAGCTGTCGATGACCGCCGTGCGTTCTACGCCGCGCATCATGCGTGCGGCTTCTTCCGCTTGCTGCTGCCGCCGCCGCCATTCTTCGGAAGGCTTCTTGCCTTTTTCCAGGATGCCGGCATATTGTGCATAGTTCTCCGCCGCTTCGTCAAAGCGGTATTGTTCCGTGTAGAGCTGGCCGAGGTATCGGAACGCCTCCTGCACTTTGCGCCGTGCGCCGGTCAGGAGCGGCTTTTCGCAAAGCGCCTTTTCCCCGGTTTCATAGCAGCACGCGCCGTACCAGTAGTTGTAGCTCCCGTTGTTGGGGTAGCTGCGCGCATAGCGTTGGAACACGGGTTTGGCTTCCGCGTACTTCCCTTGCCGGAACAGTGCTTTGGCTTGTTCCAAGGTTTGCGCGGGCAGCGCCGTGGCGCATGCCAGGATGAGGCATGCGGCAAGCCCTAAATTATATAAGGTGTTTTTGCCCATATCTGCTTTTCCGGTTTCTTTTTTTTTCTTTGTCTGCGTAAAGATAGGCATTTCCTTTGAATGCAGGCGTTGCCCGGCGGATTTTTATCAATTAATGGTTAACAATTAATAATTAATAACGGGGCGCGCCTTGTGCGCTTGCCCCTTTCCCGTTTTCCGTTCTTCCTTGCAACGGCAATTCTGGGCGCAGAAGCCATGGGCGGCGGGCGATGAGGCGGGCGGCGATGGTTGCCGCCTGCCGGATTGTTAAATAGCGTGAAAAAGACCTTGCACCTGAACCATGATTCATTCTTTTATTTAATTTTGCATCCAATAACGTTTCGGCCTCCCGGTTGTTAGTATTGGAAAGGGAGAAGGGGGGCGGGAAGAAGGAAAAAAGCAACAATTGCACAGAAGAAGCGGAGGAGACGCTCCCGGCGCAGGCGGCGCAAGAGGCCGTGGCCGGGCGGAAACAGGATGAAGATGAATATGCAATGACTTAGGAAAGACTTGTTAACGGACTCTATTTGGCGGGCATGGAAGGAATCGGCCCGCATCTCACCTTGACTTTGACGATACATTTGGGAAAACTGTTTTTTGCGGAAACCCGCAGGCTGTGGCGCATGTGCCGTGGTGCGGGCGGAAGCGGATGCATGACAAAAGAATGTAATATTAGAAAACAGATATGAAAACAATGAGACGGGTGCTTTTCCTCGTGTTCGCGGCTGTGGGCATTTCGCTTTCCGCCCAGAACATCGGCGTGAAGACCAATTTGCTGTACGACCTGACCTCGACCATCAATTTGGGCGCGGAAATCGGCTTGGCGCCGAAATGGACGCTCGACCTTTCCGGCAACTACAATGCCTGGGCGTTCAAGAACGACAAGAAGTGGAAGCACTGGATGGCGCAGCCGGAGGCGCGCTACTGGTTCTGCGAAGCGTTCAACGGCCACTTCCTCGGCCTTCACCTCTTGGGCGGGCAGTTCAACGTGGGCAATGTGGACCCCATCATCTATCCTTCCGCCGAGGGCAAGCGTTACGAAGGCTTCTATTACGGCGCGGGCCTGGCCTATGGCTACCAGTGGATTCTGGGCAACCATTGGAGCCTGGAGGCCAGCATCGGCGTGGGCTACGAGCGCCAGCACTATGATGAATACGACTGCCCCACGTGCGGCGAATGGCGCGGCGAGGGCAAAAAGAACTATTTCGGCGTGACGAAAGCCGCCATATCGCTCATTTATGTCATAAAGTAAAAGGAGGAGGACGCAATGAAAAAGATATTGATACCGGTGCTTTTCCTGTGCGCGGCTTGCCAAGGAGCCGTGGCGCAGACCGCTTATCTGGAGAAAGTGGAGGTGCAGGACCGCGCCGTTGCCAAGGAAGGCCGCCGCGTGGTGGTGGAGATGGACCTCAACATGGACGAGATGGACATGAAGAAGCAACACTCCCTGCAACTGGTGCCGATGATTGTCTCCGGCGACCGCGCCCACGAGCAGGGACTGGACACCTTGGTCGTCAGCGGCAAGATACGCCACAAAGCCCTGCGCCGCGCCGACGCGCTGGCCGGGCGCGACGAGGACACCACGCGCATACGCCGCCGCAACCGCAAGGCGCAGACCGTGCATTACGAAGCCTCCGTGCCGTTCAAGCGGTGGATGATTGAAGGCAACCTGGAGTTGCGCGGCTACGTCACCGGGTGCGCGCAGTGCGACGAGGGCGACGAGAACGCCAACACCGGGCCGATACTTCCCTTCACCCCGCCCGTTTACGCCCTGTCCCCCAAGGAAACGCCCGCCGAAGAAGTGAAGCGCCGCGCCGTCACCAAGGTGGCGCGCCTGCAGTTCCGGCAGGATGCCGACCGCATTGTGCCGTCCTTCAAGCGCAACCGCCAGGAACTGGACAGCGTGCAGGCATCCATCGACGCGGTGAAAGACGACCCCAACCTCACCATCACGGGCATCTACATCACCGGCTACGCTTCGCCCGAAGCGCCGTTCGACTATAACATCCGCCTGTCCGAACGCCGTGCCAACGCCTTGAAGCAGTACGTGGAGCGGCAGAACGTGGACATCCCCGACACCGCTTGGCACGTTTCCGGCCACGGCGAGGATTGGGAAGGCCTGCGCGAGGCCGTCGTGCAGACGCCGCGCCTGCTCCATCAGGGCAAAGTGCTGGAGATTATCGACCAATGCACGGGCAACCGCGACGCCTGCGAGGAGCAACTCAAGGCCATCGACCCGTCGGATGTCTATCGCCGCCTCTTGAATGAACTCTACGGCCCCTTGCGCCGCAACGAATACCGCATCGAGTACAACATCCGCAGCTTTTCCCTGGAGGAATCCCGCCGCTTGCTGCGCGAGCGTCCCGACATGCTCTCCGCCGCCGAACTGCAACGGGTGGCCGACAGCTACGGGCAAGGCACGCCGGAATACCGCGAAGCGTTGCGCGTGGCCGTGGAAACGTACCCGCAGAACACCGTGCTGCGCAACAACGCCGCCCTGGCCTGCATAGAGGCCGGACAATATGAGGAAGCCGTGCGCCTGCTCCAAGGGCATTGCGGCAGCGAAGGAAAGCTGCTCAACCTACTGGGCATCGCGTATGCACACGAAGGGCAAGAGGAAGAGGCCGTCCGTGCCTTCCGCGAAGGCAGCCGTGCAGGCTATGCCCCTGCCACGGACAATTTGCAGAAGATAGAGGAGATGATAGAGTACCTTCGTGAATGAGGAGAGGAGGGTTAATAATTAAAAATGAATAATGAAAAACGGTTTTTCGGGCGTTCCGCCCGCCGCTTTCTTGATGATGAAGGGGAGATGAATGCGTTTTTAATTTTTAATTATTCATTATTCATTGATAAAGCCGTTCTTTGAAAGAATTATCTTTGCCGTATGAAACAAGAATTTGGAAAATGGCTGATGGACATCGCGAAGTACATCGCGACCGCTGTGATACTGACCACTGTGTTTGGAGGGATACAAGAAAGGTGGGTGATTTATGTAGGTGGCTTGTCAGCAATAGCAGTAACGCTCCTTTTAGGGCTTCTGCTGGTAAAGGATAGGAATATGGATAAATAAAATATGTGGAATAGTTGATATGGATTCATTGATTATATTTGGATTTCTAATTTTGATAGCCGTGGTAGGTTTCATTTATTTCACCTACCAGGACAAGAAAGCAGAGAAACAACAGAAAGGAAACGTGAAGAATTAAAAATGAATAATTTAAAACGAATCGCGCCGTGCTTCGCACGCCCGTTCTTAGTTTTTAATTGTTGATTGATGAAGCAGAAGAAGGCGTTATTAATTTTTAATTTTTCATTGATAAAAGTGTTCTTTGAAAGTAATATCAAATTTTCCGGCCTTTAGTGCAGGGGCGAAAGAGCGGAAGCGGTGCTTTTGCGTGAAAAAGGAAAAGCTGTTTGAGCGCAGCGAGTTCTTTTCCTTTAGCAAAAGAGCCGGTGCAGCCGCCCCGGAACGGCAGCCGGCAACCTTTCTTTTTGGTACGTTTTTCTTTCGTTTGCACGAAAGAAAAAGTACAGGACCCCCGGATGATGCCCTGCCGCCATATTGCGGCAGATGCCCGGAAGGAGGCTGATGAACAGGGAATGATGAAGAAAAACGAGTAGAATTAAAAATGAAAAATGAATAATTGAAAACGATTTTCGGGCGTGCCGCCCGTCGTTCTTGATTTTTGATTATTGATTATTAATTGATTAGATAAACATAGTATTCACTAAAAAAAAGGAGAACAAAAAATGAAAATGAACAAAATCATGATGCTCGCAATGGCCGGAATGGCTTTTGCAGCGTGCAGCAACGAAAACGAGGTGGGCAACCCGGCACCCGAAGGCGTGGGAGCCGTGTCTATCCGCATTAAAAACCCGGAAATATCACGTGCCATTGCGGATGCAGGAACGGCAGCAAAAGTGACCCCGCAAAGTAGCACAACTGTCGATATTACATTGAAAGCCAGTGTAGGCGGTGGCACGATTAGCCTGACTCCCGAACAATATGCAGCCGGACAAGAAGTTACTTTCTGGAATGTGCAGTCCCCTACTTCTGTGGAAATCAGCATGAATGGGGGCCTTGACATGACGGGCGACGATGGCAAAGCACTCAATATCGCAACTAATTTGCAGCAAGCTCCGGCAGCTATCCCTGTATATGGAAAGGCAGAGGTAGAGTTGACTACCCAAACGCAGACTCCCGGTGAATCTTCCTTGGATAATAATCACCAAAGTGGTTTGACGGGTGGTGCAGGTGAAGACGATATGCAATATCCTATTTATGAAGCAGAGGTAACCTTGGAAATCCCGGTGGCTCGCCTCGAAGTGAGTGGCATCACGCTGGCCGATGCTGCCAAGTCGGATTTCACTACTATTACCATTGACGGGGTCTATATGGACAACATCAAACCGACCGTAGAGGGCAGTTTGACCGACTATCAATTTGTTGCAAATGGTGGGGGAACGGGCGAAGAAGCTATTTTGAAAGATGCCGAGGGCGTTTCTTTCTTAAACGGAACTTTCCCGGATGACACTCCTGCAAAAGTATATGCTTACAACTTCTTCGGCAGCGATAATACGGCAAATAACCCGAAGTTCAAGATTGCTTTCAGCAACGTTGAGGGTGCCGCCGGTAAAGTGCTTCCTGCAAAAGGATGGGCTATCATCGAAAACTATTATTCCGATGATACGAAGACGACTCCGATTGCATTGGAGAATGGCAAAATCTATCAGATTACAGGCGCTGAGCTGACGACGGACAATATTGTGCCGGACGAAAACGGGAACACCACGTATTCAGTGAATGTGACAGTGGTTGAAGCAAATTGGTCGGTTCAGACTACGTATGCTTCTTGGGCTGACTGATAAGGGCAAAGCCGCAATACCTGCGGCGATGAGGAAATGAACCCGGCAGTGCCGGGGATTTTACCCGGTAAAAACGGAAATTTTTCCCAATAAAATTTTGATTTTTACGGGTAAAATTCAAAAATCTTCTATGAACTTCTGCGGAAAGTTCTATGAACTTTTCTGAAATGTTCTAAGAACTTTTGCGAGAAGTTCATAGAAGATTTCGCAAAACCTTTCAATGTTTTTGCGAGGCAAGTAAAGGATGAAAAGTGAGGATGAAGGGATGCTGAAAAGCGATGTTTGAAGCAAATTATAGAAACTCCGGCCTTTAGTGCAGGGGCGAAAGAGCGGAAGCGGTGCTTTTGCGTGAAAAAGGAAAAGCTGTCTGAGCGCAGCGA
>CALUIR010000045.1 GCA_944320785.1 uncultured Bacteroidaceae bacterium | reverse complement strand
GGAAAACAAACGGTTGAAAAAACATGCAAAACAGAAAAGGCTAAAATGCATAACTTATACACACATTTTATTATATGATAACGAAAGGATATGCAGGAAAAGGAAATATCCAACATCAGAACTAGCTCAAATACACTTAGAGTTTACTTAAATTTTGCTCATGCCTGTATTGCGGAATGTTTTTGAGGGAGTTTTTCCGGCTCCATAATGAGGATAGCGGGTTGCCTGATGCACGAAACTGGAACAAGAAGTCCCAAAAGCGCAAGAGAGGCAGGAGAATTACTTCACCAAGAAATTTGAAACAGGCTCTTTGAGACTTTTTATAAAACGTTCAAGAACACGATTGCCCTCACATGTGCTGATTCCACGCAAGCATATCAAAAGCACGGAAGTGGACAACTCTGGAAAGGAATATTTTAAAAGCAGTTCTGAATTTGACAAGAAATCAAGCTGTTCACGCAACAGCAGTCTTATTATATCAAAATCTATGTCTTTCCGAAACAGCCCTTGCTCCACTCCCTGCTTGAAGAAAAGCATATTTTTGTCCATCGTGTTTTCCCTAAGATCATGTACCAATTTTTTCACTTCCGGGTACTTGCTGATGTCTTCAAAGAAAAGCCTGTTGGCATGAGCATAAAACTCCAGTGCCTTTTGGTGGAGTTTCAACATAATTTCCAGTACATTATAAGTGCCATTGCTGATTTCTTCCGCATAATCATCAAAAATCTTCTGGCTATACAAGACACATTCCCTTAGCAGTGATTCCTTGTCACGGAATATCTCATAAAGAGTACGTTTAGAAATGGAAAGCAGATTTGCGATGTCATCCATCGTGATTGCTTTGACTCCTTTTTCTGAAAAAGACACAAAAGCCACTTTTATGACCCGTTCCCGAAGCTCCATCCTCGCCGGAGACAAATTATTAACCCTATCCTTCATCACATACCGTATTTAAGTTCCACATCTGACATTGAGTGTGAACGTCTTTCCCCACGGCGCATGACCCGTTCAAAATCGCGGACAATATTCCGCCCCATGTTCATGCGCATCGTATCCACCTTGTAAATGGCCACAGGTGTCACATCATCTTTGTATTTTGCTTTTCCCAAGCGGAATTTCATCTTATCTAAATTGCCGCTTATATTCAACCCCAATTTGAAAGGAACAGGGGATTTCAGTATCGAAATGTGGTAGTCAAAATTCATATCCAGCCCCTGAGTCCCTCCAACCGCCGCTTTATAACGGTCAATCTGAACGACAAAGGGATAGATGGTCACGTTGCCGTCCTGCACCGTGAGATTGACGGAAATGCTGTCAAACATGTTCCTTTCCTTGTTTTTGAACATCAACATCTTGGATATTTCCGCAAAGGTTTCTCCGTCCATCAGCACCAAGCTGTCACCCCTTATGTTCACCGCAGCCCGGAGGGTAGGGATTTTCACATTCATATTTGAATCCAAAACGGCCTCAGCTGCCGCCTCAAAATTGACCATGCCTTTGAATGAACGCAACATCGGCACCACGCTATCCAATGAAGGTATGAAACCCACCAGTTCCCCGATGTTGACATCATGCAGCCTGAAATCAAAGCCCGCATAGCCACGTGCTTTCCGCCGGGCGCGGTAAACCAGCGTGGCATTGATGTCTGCCCCAAGCCCTTTCATGCTCAGCCCTTTCAGATGGATGGCCTGGTTGCGCAAGTCCACTGCGCCTTTCACGTCCTCGAACACCATTTTCCCATACACCACGCGCCGCAGTTCCGTCTGCAACTCGAAATCCACCTTGGGAGGCAGCACGAACAGTTGCATGGGCTGTTCATCACTTATGGTATCTGTTTCCGCTTGCAAAGTGTCTTGCGGAAAGTTCATAGATCTAATCAATTGGTTGCAGTTCAGGTTCGGGGAATAAATATCCAAAGTAGCCCGCAGCACTTTACCTTTCTTCAATGCGCCATACAGGTCATACACCGCGCCCGAAGCCGTGACACTCGACCGGCCGATGCGCATCGTGGCATTCTTCAATTTAATGGAACGGTCGCCCACGGTGACCGATGTCTTGCTCATGCGCAAAGGCAATGCAAACTGCGGGACGGACACAAACAGGCGGTTGAACCCGATGATTCCCCTCGGTATCCAAAGGGAATCGCGCACTTTCTCGAACGTCACGCCAAAGCCGCCCTTATCCATGCCGGCGCGCATCGAGTCCATCCGCCCGAACAATGTGTCGGCTTCCAACGAAAGAGAAATCTTGGGCATCTTGTATTTCCCCTCAACAGGCGACAAGGTAGCCTTGGCCTTCGTCGCGCCGCAGAACAAAGCGATGGAATCGCCCACGGATGCTTTCAGCCTGTTCATCCCAAAATCACATTCCATGTCGGCAATCCTTGTGGTGTCTTGCGGGTTGGTGGATTTCACGGTTGCCTGCAAACGTTCCACGGCAGACTCTATGCCGCCCGCCTGCAAGGCCATTTCCGACACTTCTATCTTCGCGCCCAAATTGTCGTTCCCGAAGAAGCGGAAGGAAGCATCGCCCGTGAAACGGAAATCCCGGTTCACATCAATCACAGCCAATTGCTTCATGTCCAACTTTCCTCCAGCTTTGATCCTACCCAAATCCTTCTGCTTCAAAGAAGAAAGGAGACAATGCAAACGGATGTCCGCATCCAATGCCCCTTCCATGGAAATCCCGTCCTGCAAGGGGAATGTCTTCGAAAAAGCCGTAAGGTCCACTGCCGACTTGATATTGAAAGCAATGGCAGGGTCGCCCAACAAATCATGCAGCTTGCCGTTGGCAGAAATGGAGGTGTGCATCCCTTGGAAGGAAAGTTCCTTCAGCTCCACGTACGAAGGGGTTTTGCGCATCAAGTCCACATATGCATGGACATCCGCATCCAACCGGTCCACGCCATACGGCAACCGGTCATATTTCACCGAAACATCCTTAATTTTCACATCCAACGTCGCCACCGGCATCTGCCGTTTCCCATAGAGGCCTTTCAATGTGCCGGCAAAGGCCACTTTCCCTTCCGCGTCAAACCTTTCTTTCTTCAACACGCTTTCCGGCACCATGCCCAGCACCGTCTTGACGGAAGGCGCATACAGGCCATACGACAGGTCCACATCGGCGGCATGCGCCACTGTGTCACGCCGCAGCGTGCCTTTCAAGCCAAATTTCACGCCGTTCACCGATATCCTTGTGCCATCCAGCGTCAATGTCTGCGCAGCCCGGTTCCAGTCCAAGCTTGCCTGCATCTTCGCGGCCATTTTGTTGAGCAGCAACTGCCCTTCCTGCCAAAACAGGATATCCTCGTTGTCAAACTCAAGGCTGGCAAAAGAATGGCCTTTCTTCAGGCGGGCTTTCAGGCTCATATTGGCGTTCTTCAAGTTCGCATAAACTTGCGTCTCGCGGTCGTCGAACACAACATTCGCCTTCCTCACCCGTATTTTGTTCACGTTGATTTCACGGATAATGAAAGCGGAATCCGTTGCTGCCCTGTCTTTCCCCGCCGCTGCCGTGTCTGCCTTCACAATATCCCAGTTCGCCACTCCTTCCTTGCTCTTGTAGGCATAAACGGACGCACCGTCCAGTCCCAAGTAATGCAGCGTCACTTTTTGATGCCGGAGATAATCGAGGGGATTGACCACCACGACGCATTTCCTGAACGACAGCAGTGAATCCGTCTTTGCCCACAGCGTGTCGTTCACGGCTTTCGACACCAACGTGCCGTCCTCCAAACGCAAGCCGAACCTTGGAAAGGTGGAAAAGAAAGTCAGTTCCACGCTCTTCATTTCCAAATGCGCGTCCAATGCCTGGTTGGCCACCTTCAGCACCACCGGGGTCAGCTTGGCAGGCGTGAACACGAAATTGACTGCCAAAGCGATGACTCCTGACAGCAAAACGGCCAGCGAGGCAACCGCCCAAGCCGACACTTTTATCATACGTTTCGTCCTCTTGTTCATTTCCCATTCGTTTTTTACCAAACAAATGTAAGCATTCTCCCTAAAACTCCAGCATTTTCCACCCAAATATTCGCACTTCTTTCCACATATTTAAATATCTGCTGCCCCACGCGCCGGCTCGTGTTTCCCTTTTCCATTGCACGGATGCAGGATTCCGGCCGTCCAAAGCCTGAACTTGCCCCGTCAAAAAGGCGGGACATGCCGGAAAAGGCAGCGAGGCAACGGGAAGATTCCATCTTTTTCCCCACCGCCTTGCAACACCCGCGCCATATTTTTTGTATTTTCGCAGGCAAAATCCCAACGATGATTGACCAAGCCACCATAGACCGGATACTGAACGCGGCGCAAATCGTAGATGTCGTGTCTGAATATGTCACCCTCCGCCGCGCCGGTGTCAACTACAAGGGCCTCTGCCCTTTCCACAACGAAAAGACCCCTTCGTTCGTGGTCTCCCCCGCCAAAGGCCTGTGCAAATGCTTCAGTTGCGGGAAAGGCGGCAACGTGGTCCACTTCATCATGGAGCATGAACAGCTGTCTTACTACGACGCGCTCCGCTTCCTTGCCAAGAAGTACCACATCGAAATCCACGAACGGGAACTGACCGACGAGGAAAAGCAAGCCCAAAGCCTGCGCGAAAGCCTGTTCATCGTCAACCAGCATGCGGCAACGTTTTTCCAGGACACCCTGCACAACACGCCCGAAGGAATGGCCGTGGGCATGGAGTATTTCCGTCAACGGGGCTTCCGCGACGACATCATCCGGAAATTCCAACTGGGCTACAGCCCCGCCGCACGGGGCGCATTCGCCAAAGAAGCCTTGCAGAAAGGCTACAAGAAAGAATTCCTGGTGAAAACCGGCTTGTGCTATGAAAGCAACGACGGCCAACTCCACGACCGTTTCTGGGGAAGGGTCATCTTCCCCGTCCATACCCTGTCGGGGAAAATCGTGGCATTCGGCGGACGGGTACTCAAGACCGATGCCAAGACCGCCAAGTACGTCAACTCCCCGGAATCCGAAATCTACCACAAAAGCAACGAACTGTACGGCATCTACCTCGCCAAACAGGCCATCATGAAACAGGACTGCTGCTTCCTCGTGGAAGGATACACTGATGTCATCTCCATGCACCAGTCCGGCATCGAAAACGTCGTGGCATCCTCCGGCACCTCGCTGACCACCGGCCAAATCCAACTGATCCACCGGTTCACCAACAACATCACCGTCCTCTACGACGGCGACAGCGCGGGCATCAAGGCATCCCTGCGGGGCATCGACATGCTCCTGAAGGAAGGCATGAACATCAAAGTGGTCCTGCTGCCCGATGGCGACGACCCCGACTCCTTTGCCCGGAAACACAACAGCGAGGAATACCAAACCTACATAAAGGAACATCAAATTGACTTCATCCGCTTCAAGACCAACCTGCTCCTGCAAGAAGCCGACAACGACCCCATCAAAAAAGCCGCGCTCATCAGCGACATCGTGCAAAGCATCTCCGTCATCCCCGAAGCCATCAAACGGAGCGTTTACACAAAGGAATGCAGCCAGCTGATGCAAATCGACGAACATATCCTGGTCGATGAAATCAACAAGCTGAAAAAGAAACAGGCAGAAAAGGAAACCAAAAAGGCAGACACTGGAACAACACCCGAAGGACAGCCCGATGCCCCCGGCACGCCCCGCCCACCCGCCGGGATGACCCCTGCCGAAGAACTCGACGCACAAGAAAAGCTCATCATGCAACTTATCATCCGCCACGGGGAAAGAATCATCTGCCAATTGGCAGACGACGACGGGAACGAAACGCCCATCACCGTTGCCGAATACATTGAAAACGATTTGTCGCACAACGGATTGGCTTTCCACCGCCCGCAACACCAGACCATCCTGCGGGAAGCCTGCCAACACGTCCACGAAGACAGCTTCCACGCCAAACGCTATTTCCTGGCCCACCCCTTGCCGGAAATCAGCAAGTTAGCGGCAGACCTCTCCAACGACCCCTACCCGCTGAGCAAATTCTACCTCAAAGACCAGCCCGGCACGCCCGACGACGAACAGCTTTACGAAGAAACCGTCCACCTGATGATTGATTTCAAGAGCTTCCTCATCAAGGATAAGCTGAAGCACACCCTGCAAATGCTGCAAGACCCCCTCTTGCAGAAAGACGAAAACCGCTTCATGGAGACCATGAGGCAATACAAGGATTTGAGCCGCATCCAGAGCGAACTGGCCAAGCACCAAGGCGACCGCGTCATCCTGCCCTGACAAGCGCCATGTCGCCGGATGCCCGTCCCGCTCCCTGCCAAAAGGACAGCCTATTTACAATAATCCATATTATTTTACACAATTAAACCGGCGGTTTCCATAACTTTTCCGTACTTTTGCCCAAACTAAATAACATTTTATCATGGTCAAAATCACAAAAGAAGCAGCATTGCTATATCACTCGCAAGGGAAACCCGGCAAAATAGAAGTGGTTCCCACCAAGCCATATAGCACACAAACGGACTTGTCGCTGGCCTATTCGCCCGGCGTGGCAGAACCCTGCCTTGAAATCGAGAAGAACCCACTGGACGCTTACAAATATACCGACAAAGGCAACCTCGTGGCCGTCATATCCAACGGCACGGCTGTCCTCGGCCTGGGCGACATCGGCGCCTTGAGCGGGAAGCCCGTCATGGAAGGAAAAGGGCTGCTTTTCAAAATCTATGCCGGCATCGACGTGTTCGACATCGAAGTGGATGAAAAAGACCCCGACAAATTCGTGGAAGCCGTGAAAGCCATCGCCCCCACTTTCGGAGGCATCAACCTGGAAGACATCAAAGCGCCCGAATGCTTCAAAATCGAACAACGCCTGAAAGAAGAGTTGGACATCCCCGTCATGCACGACGACCAACACGGCACGGCCATCATCTCCAGCGCAGGATTGCTGAACGCATTGGAAGTGGCCGGCAAAAAGATTGAGGATGTCAAAATCGTCGTCAACGGGGCAGGCGCGTCCGCCATCTCATGCACCAAGCTCTACATCGCCTTGGGCGCAAGACTGGAAAACATTGTCATGCTCGACAGCAAAGGGGTCATCTCGAAAGCACGCACGGACCTGAACGAACAGAAAAGGTTCTTTGCCACCGACCGCACCGACATCCACACCTTGGCCGAAGCCATCAAAGGCGCCGACATGTTCCTCGGATTGTCCAAAGGCAACGTGCTGACGCAAGACATGGTGCGCAGCATGGCCCCGTCGCCCATCGTGTTCGCGCTCGCCAATCCCGTGCCGGAAATCTCCTACGAGGACGCAAAGGCTTCCCGCCCCGATGTGCTGATTGCCACGGGACGCTCTGATTACCCCAACCAAATCAACAATGTCATCGGTTTCCCCTATATCTTCCGGGGCGCCCTCGACACCCATGCGAAAGCCATCAACGAAGAAATGAAGCTGGCCGCCGTGAAAGCCATCGCCTCTTTGGCGAAACAACCCGTCCCCGACGTGGTGAATGCCGCCTACCATGTGAACAATTTCACCTTCGGCCCCGACTATTTCATCCCGAAACCCGTTGACCCGCGCCTCATCACGGACGTATCCATGGCCGTGGCCAAAGCAGCCATGGACTCCGGCGTGGCGCGCACCCGCATTGAAGACTGGAATGCTTACCGCACCCGCTTGCGGGAACTCATGGGCTACGAATCGAAAATGACCCGCCAATTGTATGAAACCGCACGGAGCAACCCGCAACGTGTCGTATTCGCCGAAGGCATCCACCCCAACATGCTGAAAGCAGCCGTGGAAGCAAAGGCCGAAGGCATCTGCCACCCGATACTGTTGGGCAACGACGAACGCATCCACAAGTTGGCGAAAGAACTGGACCTGAGCCTGGACGGCATTGAAATCATCAACCTCCGGCATGACGATGAAGCCGAACGCCGTGAACGCTACGCAAGGATACTGGCACGGAAACGCGCCCGCGAAGGAGCCACTTACGAAGAAGCCAACGACAAGATGTTCGAGCGCAACTATTTCGGCATGATGATGGTGGAAACCGGGGAAGCCGACGCTTTCATCACCGGCGTTTACACCAAATATTCCAACACCATCAAGGTGGCCAAGGAAGTCATCGGCATCCGCGAAGGCTACAGGCACTTCGGCACCATGCACATCCTCAACTCCAAGAAAGGAACTTACTTCCTGGCCGACACGCTAATCAACCGCCACCCCGACACGGACACGCTGATTGACGTGGCCCGCCTGGCAGAAGAAACCGTCCGTTTCTTCAACCATACGCCGGTGATGGCCATGTTGTCCTACTCCAACTTCGGCTCCGACCAGACAGGAAGCCCCGCCACCGTGCATCAGGCCGTGGAATACATGCAGAAAAACTACCCGGACTTGGCCATCGACGGTGAAATGCAAGTCAACTTTGCCATGAACACCAAGCTGCGTGACGCCAAATACCCCTTCACCCGCCTAGCCGGGAAAGAGGTGAACACGCTGGTGTTCCCGAACCTCAGTTCCGCCAATTCCGGATACAAGCTGATACAGGCCATGTGCGACACGGAACTGATCGGGCCTATCCAGATGGGACTGAACAAGCCTATCCACTTCACCGACTTTGAAAGCTCGGTGCGCGACATCGTGAACATCACGGCCGTGGCCGTCATTGATGCCATCGTGGAAAAGAAGAAGCAAAACAAACTCTGAAACCTTCATCATCCAGGCATGCGCAGGGCTTTACTGCCCTGCGCATGCTTTCCCAAGCCATGAGAAAACCTTTGTCCAAACCGCAAATCATCTGCCTGCTCCTTTTATGGATGGCATTGTGCTACATCGTGCTGGCAACCGCCCCACAACTCAACGGCCCGGTCATCCTCTCCCTGCTTATTTCAGGGGCATTGGTCATCATACCTTTATATAAAGCCTACAAGAAAAACAACTGACGCATTTCTTGCCATCCACGATGGCATCAAGCGCATTTTGACAGGATAGTTGCATTTATTGTTCCAATTTGTTTGCCATTTCAGTTTTTTGATATACTTTTGCAAACGAATAAAGAATTTGCGGATTTACATAACTTACCAATCAATACAAAATTATGAATGCAACGAAGGTATTAGAAGATTTGAAAAGAAGGTTCCCCAACGAACCGGAGTACCACCAGGCCGTGGAAGAAGTGCTTCTCACGATTGAAGAGGAATACAACAAGCACCCGGAGTTTGACAAAGCCAACTTGATCGAACGGCTCTGCATCCCCGACCGCGTGTACCAGTTCCGGGTGACTTGGATGGACGACAAGGGATGCATCCGCACGAACATGGGCTACCGCGTGCAGCACAACAACGCCATCGGCCCGTACAAAGGCGGCATCCGCTTCCATAGTTCCGTGAACCTGGGCATCCTCAAATTCCTGGCGTTCGAGCAAACATTCAAGAACTCGCTGACCACCCTCCCGATGGGCGGCGGCAAAGGCGGGTCAGACTTCTCGCCCCGTGGCAAGTCGAATGCCGAAGTGATGCGTTTCTGCCAGGCATTCATGCTGGAACTGTGGCGGCACATCGGCCCGGAAACCGACGTTCCTGCCGGCGACATCGGCGTGGGAGGCCGCGAAGTGGGCTACATGTTCGGCATGTACAAGAAACTTTCCCATGAGTTTTCCGGCGTGCTGACCGGCAAAGGCCGCGAATTTGGCGGATCGCTCATCCGCCCGGAAGCCACCGGCTACGGCAACATCTACTTCCTGCTGGAGATGCTGAAGACAAGGGGCATCGACATCAAAGGCAAGACATGCCTCGTGTCGGGCGCAGGCAACGTGGCGCAATACACCGTGGAAAAGCTCATCCAATTGGGCGCAAAGGTGGTCACCATGTCGGATTCCGACGGGTACATCTACGACCCTGACGGCATCGACCGCGAAAAGCTCGACTACATCATGGAACTGAAGAACCTCTACCGGGGACGCATCCGCGAATACGCCGAGAAATACGGCTGCAAATACGTGGAAGGCGCGCGCCCGTGGGGCGAAAAAGGCGACATCGCCCTGCCTTCGGCCACCCAGAATGAAATCAACGAAAGCGAGGCACGCACCCTTGTGGCCAACGGATGCATCGCTGTGAGCGAAGGCGCCAACATGCCCTCCACGCCCGGCGCCATCCGTGTGTTCCAGGAAGCCAAGCTTCTCTACGCGCCAGGCAAAGCGGCCAATGCGGGCGGCGTTTCCGTGTCGGGCTTGGAAATGACGCAAAACTCCATCAAACTCAGTTGGAGCGCCGAAGAAGTGGATGCCAAGTTGAAAGACATCATGAGGAACATCCACGAAGCATGCGTGCAATACGGCACGGAAGAAGACGGCTACATCAACTACGTGAAAGGAGCCAACGTGGCCGGCTTCATGAAAGTGGCCAAAGCCATGATGGCGCAAGGCATCGTGTAAGAACAAACGCTATATGAAAGCCAAAGAGCCGCCGCCGTGCAACAACGGGGCGGCTCTTTCTGTTTTCCCCGCACGCCGGCGCCGCCTCCCACATCCTGCCGCCACACGCCCCGTCCCTGCGCCCGTCCCTCCGCATTTTGCAAGGCGAATACCAATTTTTAACTTTATTTTTTTGAATATCGCGTTAATATCTCTATATTTGCAGGCGATAAACACATTATTAACTAAAAATTAAAACAATGAAAATTTTACACGATTTCAAAGCATTAACAGCATGCGCATTCGCCGTGCTTGTAGCTGCCGGTTGCTCGAAAGAACAGACATCTCTCGACGTGGACAGCTTCCCCGGAAAAGCACAAATCATCGGAAGCCTGGCCTACAGCGAAGGAACGGTCTTGGAAAACGGCCAGTTCAAAGAACTGATCAAACCAGCCGCTGACAAGGAAGTTTGCTTAGAGATCAGCAACTCCGCCTACAAAGCAGGCGCAACGGGCGTCACTACTTGGAAAGTGCGCACCGACGCGCAAGGAAAGTTTGAGACCACCCTGCCTGTGCCTTCCGGCAGCACCACCGTGACCATCAAGCCGGCCGACTTCACCGGCTATTTCTACAGCGTGGCAAAAGAGAACAACAAATATGTGGCCGACACGGCTTTCGTGGTATATCGCCTGAACAGCACAGCCAACACAAAGAACATTTCCGCCAACCAAATCACGTTTGCCGACCTGATGTATTCCAACGTGGAAGAACAAGAACTCCAAGAGGGCTACACGGAATATGCCACCCTGACAGGAAGAATCGGCATGAACAAGACGAGGTATTACGCCGCAGTAACCGCACTCAACCCTGTCACCAACGACCCCATGCTGGTAAGTGCCCCGGCCATCAAGTCGTATTTCGACAACGCGCCCAGCGTAAGCCTCCTTATCAAGGCTACTTACAACGGCTACACCCGCAACTACAACTGCACGACCAACACCAACGGCATGTTTTCCGTGGACATCCCAGTGAAAGAATACCCATGCGACATCACGTATGAAATCGACGCGCTTCCTTTCACCGCCACTTACACAGATTATGAACAAGTGGAGAAAACATGGGCAGCAAGCGAAACCCCGCTCTATACTTACGACTACGAAGCCGTGGCCAAAGAAGGATATTACGCCAAACAAGCCACCGCTGTGAGCGGAACCGCATCCTACGCCATCAAGGGAGAGCCCTATGAAATCGAGGCAAAAATGATGATATTCACCCCGTATGAAGGAACTGCCCCGGCATACAACACCACGGCTCCTTGGGTTGAGGATCTCGACAACGAAGAAGAAAACGAAACCCTCTAAACACCTCCTACTGACATGAAGAAAATAATCAGCATCATCATGATAGCCGCCTTGCTGCCTTTTGCAGGCGCAAGCGCACAGGAGCAGGAAGAAAAGCAATACCTGCCCGAAGCAGGCGACTGGGCATTGGGAATCGACGTGGTGCCCGTGCTGCGCTACATCGGCAACGCCTTCAACGGCAACACGAGCAACACCTACATCAACAGCTTGGGCGGCGAACCGTTTGTCAACCAGAACCAACGGTTCAACGACCGGAAACTGATGCCGGACGTGTCCATCCAAGGGAAATACATGATTACCGACGAATGGGGCGTGCGCGCCAACGTGGGACTGATGTTCCGCTCCATCTATGACAACCGTTACGTGCAGGACGACAAGGCCGCCTTGCTCAATCCCTTGAGCGAAAGCAAAGTGGTGGACAAGGCGCACAATTGGAAGAACGGCATGAGCGTGATGGTGGGCGGCGAGTACCGCAAAGGCACGAAGCGCGTGCAAGGCGTGTTCGGCATGGGCGTGTTGTTCGCATTCCAGAACAACAAGACCACGTACTCGTATGGCAACGAAATGACGACCATCAACCAAAAGCCGGGTGAATCCACCACGTCTTCCGGCATCACAAGCGGAAACATGGAAAGCACCCTCCGCCCCACCACGTCGTTCGACGGAGTTTACGACAGCAACAACTACCGCCTGACGAAGACCAACGGCCAAGGTTCCGATTTCTACGTGGGCATCACGGGAAGCGCGGGCATCGAATGGTTCGTGGCCCCGAAGATTTCCCTCGGCGCGGAAGTCAACCTGAGCCTTTATTACATCTTCGGCAACCAGACGTATGAGGAACGCGAAGGCTACAATGCCGCGCTGGGCAAGGTGGAGAAGGTGACCAACCTCGTGTCGCCCCGCTACCGCGAAATGTACATCGGCACCGAAAGCCTCGGCGGCTCGCTGAACATGACGTTCTATTTCTGACCGCAAGCTGCCTTTGCAGCGATGATTCCATAAAAGAAAGGGGATGCGCCCGCAAGAAGCGCATCCCCTTTCTTCACATCCGCCCGGAAACCTTACCCAATGAAATTCCGAATTTTACCTGTAAAGTGAGCGCATTTTACAGGTAAAATTCCGTATTTTAGTAACCATTCTATTTTCCGCCTTGACACACATCGCAACCTAACATATCTTTGTGCCGTAACCTTTAAGAACAATGA
>CALUIR010000044.1 GCA_944320785.1 uncultured Bacteroidaceae bacterium | reverse complement strand
CGGCCCCGAGAAAGGCCGGGGGGCTTCTTTTTTTCCCGGAAAGGCGCCGGGGGGACTGGATTAGTCCAGCCCCTTTTTTCCCCGGAAAGGATCGGGAGGCTGCGTGACGGCCCGGGCGGGCGTTGCAGGCAACGGCGCATGGTTCCGCCGGACAACCGCCTGTTTCCTTGAAAATTCCATAAAAATGAAATTACTTAATTGATAAGTCACCAATTCTTAATATGTTTGTAATGCAAAAGGCTGAATTTTGCATAGCGAAACGAAAATTGATTATGTATTTACGCACGTATTATCCGACAATTGTGGTTTCTGATGTTCATTTAGGAACTTCTCATTCTAAGGCTGCAGAGCTAACAAAATTCTTGAAATCAGTTAATTGTGATAGATTGATCTTGAATGGTGATATTATTGATGGTTGGCAATTACGGAAAGGGAACCATAAAAAGTGGAAGTCTATTCATACGGACTTTTTTAAGGTCATTATGAAGATGATGGAAAATTATGGCACAGAGGTGATTTACGTGAGGGGCAATCATGATGATTTTTTGGATAGTTTGGCTCCGATGAATTTTTACAATATCCATATTGTCAAGGATTATGTTTATGAAAGTCATGGCAAGCGTTATTACGTGACTCATGGAGATGTGTTTGACATGGTTACAACCCATATGAGATGGTTGGCTCAGCTAGGGGATGTGGGTTATACTTTCCTGCTTTGGGTTAACAAGATGTATAACAATTACAGGTTGAAAAGGGGATTATCTTATTATTCTTTGTCCCAAGCGATCAAGCAACGTGTGAAATCGGCTGTGTCGTATATTTCAGATTTTGAGAAAGAATTGGTTGGATTAGCTCGTCGTTTGAAATGCGATGGGGTGATATGCGGGCATATTCATCATCCTGCGAATACCTTTTATGAAGGCATCCATTATCTTAATTCAGGTGACTGGGTGGAATCTTTGTCTGCTTTGTTGGAGGATGAGGACGGCAATTGGAGCGTATTTCGGTACGCGGATGCATTGGCGCCGGGTTGTAAAGACGCAAAGTCTGATTTGTTAGTCCGTTCCGCATCATGAAGTTCCTATTTGTAGTGCAAGGAGAAGGCCGTGGCCATTTGACTCAGGCAATTACTGTGGAGGAAATGTTGCGGCGTAATGGGCATGAAGTAGTGGAAGTGCTGGTGGGTGAAAGTTCCTCCCGCAAATTACCGGGTTTCTTCAATCGTAGTATCCATGCGCCGGTGAAACGTTTCTTGAGTCCTAATTTCCTGCCGACCGCAGCCAATAAGCGGGTAAATATCTTTGGAAGCGTGGCTTATAATTTGTTGCATTGCCCGGCCTATTTCCGCAGTGCCTGTTATATAAAGAAGCGTATAGAGGAGAGTGGGGCAGATATGGTCATCAACTTTTACGAGTTGCTGACGGGTTTTACTTATTTGTTGTTTGCGCCTCGTGTGCCGTACATTTGCATCGGGCATCAATATTTGTTTTTGCATCGGTCATTTGAGTTTCCTAAGAAAAATGCTTTTGAGATAGGGCTGCTGAAGTTTTTCACGCAACTGACCAGCATGGGAGCGCGTGAGCGGCTGGCTTTGTCGTTTTGTTCCATGCCCGATGATGCCGGCAAGCGTATAAAAGTGATTCCTCCTTTGTTGCGGAGCGATGTCCTAGTGACAGAGCCTTGTGAAGGGGATTATATCCATGGTTATATGGTGAATGCTGGTTTTGGCGAAAGCGTGCTGGCTTGGCATGAAGGGCATAAGTCGGTGCCGATGCATTTCTTTTGGGACAAGCCTGATGAGCCGTTGATAAAGCATGTGGATGACACGTTGGCTTTCCAGCAATTGGATGATGTGGAGTTCTTGCGCCGGATGGCGGGTTGCAAGGCATACGCCACAACGGCCGGTTTTGAATCAGTCTGTGAAGCCATGTATTTGGGGAAGCCGATGATGATGGTTCCTGCCCATATTGAACAGGACTGCAATGCTTACGATGCAGCCAAGAATGGCGCCGGCATTGTATCTTCAGATTTTGACATCGACCGTTTGCTGGCGTTTGTGCAAGATTATACGCCCAATAAGGCGTTTGTGCATTGGGTGAAGAGTTGCGAACGTTTGTTCTTGTATGCCATCGAGTTGTCCAATGTCGCTCCTTGCACGTTCTCGCAGGCTATTTGATGAAAGGCAATTAAAATTTAACAATAAGCGGAATGAAATATTATTTGCATCGTGATCTTAGCTGGATGTATTTCAACCATCGGATTTTGGAGGAAGCTCAAAAGGAAGAAGTGCCGTTGTTGGAACGGTTGTCTTTTTTGGGCATCTATTCCAATAATCTGGATGAATTTTTCCGGGTGCGCATGGCTTCTTTGAACCGTATTGCAGAAAGCGAGGACAAGGGGGCGCGGTCGGAGCAGGAGGAAGCCCGGCAGTTAATCAAGCAAATCAACAAGCTGAATAGCAAGTTCTCCAAAGAATACGAATTGGCGATAGCAGATGTCACTTCGCGTTTGCGGGAAGAAAACATTTGCTTGGTGGGGCCGGATGAATTGGATGCCGAACAGTTGGCGTATGTTTACCAGTTTTTCCGGCAGCGTTTGAATGGTTACCTTAGTCCCGTATGGTTGTCTTCCATGCGGCGGGTGGCTGATGAGACGGATGAGAACATCTATTTGGCCGTGAAGATGACCAAGCATGGTGAAAAGAGGAGCATTTCCAATTACGCTATCCTAGCTTTGCCGGTATCCATCAGCGGGCGTTTCGTACGTTTGCCGGACAAAGGCGGGAGGAGCTATTTGGTTTATTTGGACGATGTGGTGCGTTGTTGCCTTCCCATGATATTTGCGGGCTTGAAGTATGACTCGTTTGAAGCCTATGCCTTTAAGTTCACCCGGGATGCGGAGATGGAAATAGACAATGACTTGCGCACGGGGATTTTGCAGAAGATAGCAAAAGGCGTGAAAAGCAGGCGGCGTGGCGAGCCGTTGCGTGTCATTTATGATGAGAAAATGCCAAAGGACCTGTTGAAACGGGTGATGGGATGCCTGAATTTGGACAAATTGGACACCACGCTGGCCGGGGGGCGTTACCATAACCACAAGGATTTGATGAGTTTCCCGGATTGCGGGCGCATGGGTCTGAAATATCCGGCATGGCCGCCTATCTTGAAGTCGGAATTGGAAGGGACGGACAGCTTGTTGGACAAAATCCGGATGAAAGACCGTTTCATCCATGTCCCCTATCATAGTTTCGACAGTTATATCCGTTTGTTGCAGGAAGCTGCCATCCATAAAGACGTGAAGAGCATCAAGACGACCCTTTACCGCTTGGCAAAGGATTCAAAAGTTGTCAGGGCATTGATTAATGCTGCCCGCAACGGCAAGAAGGTGACGGTGGTCATTGAGTTGCTTGCCCGTTTCGATGAAGCCTCCAACATCAACTGGTCGAAACGGATGCAGGAGGCAGGCATCCACGTGATATTCGGCGTGGAAGGACTGAAAGTGCATTCCAAGATCACGCACATCGGGATGCGTACGGGGCCGGATATCGCCTGCATCAGCACCGGCAATTTCCATGAAGGGAATGCGCGGACATACACCGATTACCTGGTCATGACGGCTCGCCGGAGCATCGTCAGGGATGTGGATGCCGTGTTTGATTTCATAGAGCGTCCTTATTCGCCGGTGAAGTTCAAGGAATTGCTGGTGTCGCCCAACGAGATGAAGCAAAAGTTCATACGTTTGATAAATGATGAAATCCGCAATCATAAGTCGGGCAAGCCGGCTTACATCAAGATAAAGATAAACCATGTGACCGACCCTGTCATGATCAAGAAGCTTTACGAAGCCTCCAAGGCCGGTGTGCCAATCGACCTGTTGGTGCGGGGGAATTGTTCCATGGTGACCGGCGTGCGGGGCGTGAGCGACACGATTCACGCCAGCGGGATTATCGACCGCTATTTGGAGCATTCGCGCATCTTCATCTTTGCCGCAGGCGGTGAGGAAAAGGTGTTCATCGGGTCGGCAGACTGGATGCCGCGCAATCTGGACCATCGTATCGAGGTGGTTGTCCCGGTGTATGACGAAGGCATCAAGGCCGATTTGCGGCAGGTTGTGGACTTTGGCTTGCGCGATACGGTGAAAGGGCGCGTTGTGGACGGGAGCGGGAAGAACCAGTCTTGCCTTGCGGGGTCTCCGGGCGCACTTCCTTTCCGTTCGCAGGAGGAATTGTATCATTATTACAAAGGAAAAGAACAAGCAGAATGAAAAAGGTAAATTATGCGGCCATCGACGTGGGGTCGAATGCCGTCAGGTTGTTGATAAAAGGCTTGAACCGGGAAGCAGCCTCGCCCGATGAGCGTTTCACGAAAGAACTCCTGTTGCGGGTGCCTTTGCGTTTAGGCTTCGATGTGTTCACTTTGGGGAAATTGTCCGATGCAAAGGCGGTGAAGCTGAAAAGGCTGATGAAGGCTTTCCGACAATTGATGAAGATTTATGAGGTGGCGGACTACCGTGCCTGCGCCACATCTGCCATGCGGGATGCCAAAAACGGCGATGACCTGCTGAAGAAGATTGAGAAAGACACGGGCATCCACATTGAAATCATCGACGGCAAGGAAGAAGCCGCCATCATCTACAACAACCATCTGGAGTACTTGGGCGACCGCAAAGGCAACTACCTGTATGTCGATGTGGGCGGTGGAAGCACGGAGGTCAATTTCTTGACCAATGGCGAACTGGTGTATTCGGCCTCCTACAATATCGGTACGGTCCGGATGCTGAGCAACGCGGTGGAAGAATCCGTGTGGAACGAACTGAAGAACGATTTGGCGCATTTGTCGGAACTTTACCCGGACATCAACATCATCGGTTCGGGCGGCAACATCAACAAGCTGTTCCGCATGGCCGAACAGAAGGACAAGAAACGCCAGTGCATGACGGTGGCCACGCTGCGGGAACTGTATGCAGCCCTCAATTCGTTGTCGGTGGAAGAACGCATCCGCCAGTACAAACTGAAGGCAGACCGCGCCGATGTCATCATACCGGCTTGCGAGATTTACCTCACCATTGCCCGGATCATCAAGGCGGAGAACATATTCGTGCCTATTATCGGCCTTTCAGACGGCATCATCGACAAGCTCCTTCTGGAGGAGAAAGAAGAAGACCGTTGAGGTCGCGCGCTTCAGTTCCTGACGGGCATCCGCCTCCATATCCGGCGCGGGATGAGCTTCCATAAGGCGACCAATATCCTGTACCTCCAGTCGATGACGGCCACGTGCCGCTTGTGGAGGATGGCGCGAAGGATGGCTTTTCCGGCTTTTTCCAGAGGCATGAGCATGGGGTAACGTTTGCCGTCGCGCAGCAAAGAGGTGTCCACAAAGCCCGGGCGGATGTCGGTGAAGCGGATGTCGGCTTTGTGCATGCAGGCCAACTGCTCTAATGCTTCGATGTACGTGTTTTGGAAACGCTTCGTGGCGGAATAAGCGGGAGCCGCGCCCAGCCCTTTCGTTCCGGCGATGGAACTGATGACGGCCACATGCCCTTTCCCTTTCTTCAGGAAATAGTGGAAGGCGGCATCCGTCATGCGCACGAATCCGGCGGCGTTGGTCGCCACGGTGTCCAGTTCGATGGCGGGTTCCAGGCCATAGTTCTGGTGGCCTGTCCCGGAGCAATGCACATAGAGGTCCATGCCTCCCAGTTCATCGATCAGTGTTTCCAGCCGTTCGGGTGCATCTTCCTGTGTCACGTCGATGGTGGCCGTGCAGATTTGTTCCGGGCTGATGTCTTTCATCTCCTTTAGTTCACGTGTGCGTCTTCCGGCAATGCCGATGCGCCAGCCGGCTTCTATCAGCAAGAAAGTGATTTCATTGCCTATCCCGGAGGTGGCGCCCATGACGATGGCGCGTTTTGTTGGTTTGTTTTCCATGGCATGGTTGGTTAGCTGAGGGCAAAGTTATGCAAAAAATGCATGCATGCAACGGGCGGGGCGGAACCATTATGCTGTCCGTTGGGAAAAATGCCCGATGGGTTTTCCAAAAAGCGCCATGGCGCGGTTGCGAAATCCTTCCAATGGTTTCGCGAATCCTCTCAAAAGATTTTCAAAAACCTTCCAATGTTTTCATTCAAACCTTCCAATGTTTGGGGCAAAACCTTGGAAGGTTTTTCAAAAACCTTTGGAAGGAATGCTGCGGGCCGCCGGGCGCTTCCGGGGCGTTTGTCGGGAAAGGTCTTTGCGGGTGTAGTGACTCATGGTGTTTGCTTTAGGATTAATCAACAAACTAAAAGAGGTGTAAAATTGTTAATTCCGTTACCTTTGTGGCAAAAGAAAGATAATTAGTATTAATACATTAATAGATGCAATTATGAGAAATTTACTGCTGGCGGCCTTGGCCTGCCTTTTCGTGCCGGGCTTGAATGCCCAGGTGCAAAACGCCAAACCCGTTGTTTACATCGAATATTTCACGGCACCGGACAATTTGAACGAGACATTCACGGAGGCTTTGCGCAGCAAAGTCATCGAAGGCATCCAGGCTACCAACCGGGTGGAGCTGAGGGACGTGGCTTCGCAAGCGGAACTGAGCAAGGAAGCCGAGCGTCGCAAGGCCGAATCTGCCATGGCCGATGAGACGGCTCGCATGTCGGAAATGCGCACATTAGGCGCAAACTTCATCATCACCGGCGACATATCCATCATGGAAGCTGCGAAGAAAACGGACGATGAAGGGAAAGTGTCCTACAAAGGCACGGTGCGCTGGAGCATCAAGGTGATTGACGCGTCCGACGGCACCTTGCGCATCACCCACAGCTTCGATCATAGCGGCATTACCGGGAAAACGGGGGAATCGCCGGAACAAGCCATCCTGAAGACCTGCGATTACGCGAAAATCAGTATGGGCGACTTCGTCGATGACACTTTCCCCATCGAAGGCACCCTGCTGAAGGTGGAATCGTTGAGCAAAAGGAAAGACAAAGCGCAGACAGTGTACATCGACTTGGGTTCGGCGCGCGGCATCGTGAAGGGGCAAAAATTCTCGGTCTATCTGGAAACCGACATCGCAGGCGAGATTGCCCGCACAGAGATAGGCTCGCTCAATGCGGAGGAAGTGTTGAGTGCGAACCGCACCCTGTGCAAGGTGACAAAGGGCGGCGAGGAAGTACTGAAAGCGGCCAACGAGGGCCAGAAGCTGATTGTCATCTCGCGCAAAGCGCGCACGTTCTTGGACAACCTCCTTTGATGGGGCATGAAAAAATCTTTGCGGGAGAGCCGTTGTTTGCGAAAGGCGGCTTTCCCGCCCGTTAACGTTTACGCTGTATGAAAAGAAACATTCTTGCATTATGCCTGTCCTTCCCGCTCCTGCTGGCGGCGCAGGATTATTCTACTTCCGTTACTTATGTCAGCCATACGGACGATGTGCTTACGGTACGCTCTGTGGGGTTGAGCGAAAAAAAGAAAGATGCGGCAGACCATGCCGTGAAGTCCGCTTTCTACACCTTATTGTATAGGGGTGTCAACGGCTACAACGACAACAAGCCGCTCGTCCAGCATGACAACAAATATTATGTGAACAAACTGCTTGATTCGCGTTATTCCATGTACGTGCGCAGCTTCTCCGAGGTGGCTGACACGGAGCGTGAGAAAAGCAGCCGCCTCTACAAGGCGCAGGTGGAGGTGGATATCCTCATCAAGTCCTTGGTGAAGGATCTTGTTTTCGAGAAGCTGATGGACCCTCCTCTTTCGGAAATCACCATGCAGGACACGAAAGAAGAAGTGGGCCTGCCGTCCATCACCGTCGTGCCTTACAAGACGGAGGACGAAACCTACCAGTCGATACTCCAAAACGATTTCGACCGCCGCATTGCCGTTGCCCGCGTGCAGGACGGTTTCAACCAACTGGGCGCCACCACCATCGACTTTGAAGCACGGATGGAGGCAATGTGGCGCAGCCAGGATTTCAATGCAGGCGTGGCCGAGTCGGATGAACGCCAACTCCTGCAAAGCACCGGCGCCGATGTTTATGTGACGGTGGACATCAAGAAAGACATCTCACAATCCGAAGGCAGCCGGGTGTCGCTCATCATGAAAGCTTACGAGACGGCATCTGGCAACATACTGGCCTCGCGGCAGGACTGGACGAACCGCTTTTACACCAGCGACCTCGACCAGCTTTGCATGTATGCCGTGGACAGCCAATTGAAAGGTTTCCTCGATGATGTGGCATTGAATTTCGCCCGTACTATCAAGGAAGGCACTTCCGTCGTGTTGCGGATTTCCCAAGGTGCAGGAAGCACGACCAACCTCAATTCATCGGTGGGCGGCACGGGCTATGTGTTGTCCAACGCCATCCGCCGCTGGGTACGCGAGAACGCGCAGGACGGGCGTTACCACCTGCAAGGCATCGTGGCTGAGGAGATGATATTCGATGACGTGAAAATCCCGTCGAAAGACGTGGACGGGCTGCCGATGGACGCGGCGCAGTTTGGCGACAATTTGCTCTACTACCTGAACATGGACCTGAAAGTGCCGTGCGAGATGAAGTTGGATGGCCGCACCATTTACATCATATTGAAGTAGGAACTTGCAACGTTTAAACAATTGGGCGATGGGATTTTGTTACAATTGCGGCACGCGCCTCGATGAAGGCGACCGTTTCTGCCCGGAGTGCGGTGCGCCGCAAGACGGCGTGGAGGGGACATCTTTGGCGGCAAAGGATGCGGAAACCCCTGAATGTGTGCGGGGTTATCTGTTTACCAACCTGAAGCTGCTGGCCGGCAAGTTGGGCATGCCCGCCAAGGAGTTGCGCACCCTTCTGGAAGCCTATGCGGAGACGCGCCGTTCGTGCGGCGTGGATTACGAATTGTTGGACGCATCCGCTTACCAAGCCCGCCTGCCCATGAACCGAGGCTTCTTCCGTTCGCGGGTGGAGTTGGCACCGTCCGATGGGTGGCAGGCCCACCAGCGCCTGCTCATGGACCGTTATTTTTCGGATGCAGAGCAGGGAACGCAGGCGGAACACCTGTTCATCATCGGCAGCAGCGACATCATCCCCATGCCTGCCGTGGGGCGGCATTCCTCGGACGGCACCCCTTTCTTCACCGATTTCCCGTATGCCTGCTTGTATGGCGACAAGACGGAAGCCCTGATAGACGGCCACACCATTTACCAGCAGGTGCAGCATCTTTGCGTGGGGCGGCTGCCCTTGCCGGATGATGCCACGCCGGACATGTTGTCCGCCTATTTGCGCAATGCGCGGGAAGTGTCGTTTTCCGGGCTGGATTTTTCCTCCATCTACGGGCAGTGTGACCCGCATTGGAAGCGCGTGACCGGCACGTTGACCCGTGAATTGCATGAAGATGGCTGGTTCCATGACTACGATTTGCCGGAAGAATACTGCTACCGCCGCGCTCTTTTGCTGTCGCCGATGGTCACGAGCGGCAACGTGGACGAGGTGTTCAACACCGGTTCGTGTATTTATCTTTTCAATATGCACGGCGACCGGCATCCCGGCAACAACGACTACTATGGCGAAAGCATGGCGCAGCCGGGGCAATCCTCCGCATTTTTTCCAGGCATCACGCCCCGGCAGTTCCGCAGCATCTTGCATCCCAACGTGGTGGTGTCCGAAGCCTGCTATGGCGCCAAACCCGACCGCCGGGAGCAGGATGAAAGCATCCTCCTTTCCTCTTTGGGGACGAAGACGGTGCTTTTCTTCGGCTCCACGAACATTGCCTGGGGCTGTGTGGACCGGCAAACGGAGGGCGGGACGGACAGCGACGGGCAACCTCTCGGCTGTGCCGACGTGTTGGCGCGGAGTGCCATTTATGGTTTGCTCAACGGCAAGGAGGCCGGTTATGCGCTTTTCTTGGCGCGTTGGGCGGTGTTCCAGGAATGCGGGTTCAGGCCGCAGGCGGTGGACACGGTGCTGGAGTTCAACTTGTTCGGCGACCCGTCCCTTTCGGTGTACGGATGTTCGCAAAAAGGCGGCAGGCTGAATAGGAAGGCATTGACCCAAGATGCCGTGCTGGCGGCGTGGAATGCCGGGCAGAAACGGCTCTTATGCACGGAGGAAGAAGTGCGGATGAAGGTGACGGAAACCTATTCGGGCAAGGAAGAAACCTCCATCCTCGGCAGGGTGCGCCATGCCGTCAACCGCAGCATGGCAGACATCAACGGGATGATCAACGAACATCTGTACCGGCATTACAACCTTCCTCCCCGGCAGTTGGAGCGAGTGTTGCGGGTGGACTTTGCATCGGGTGAAAGCATCTGGCAATACTGCTATGGGGACGATGTCGTGAAGTATGTCGTGACAACCGACGAGCATTATCGCATAAAAAGTGTGGAAACATCAAAATGAGAACAATAAAAGAATAAGGATATGAATTGCAAGTCATGTGGCGCTCCTTTGAAGAAAGAAGGAGCGAAGTTCTGTTCAAAGTGCGGCGCGCGGCAGCCGGAAGCAACCGATTGCAAGGAAACCGTGGCGGCAGGCAACGGTGGTGCGGATGACAATGCCGGAAAAGGCATGTCTGTCGTGAAGCAACGCCTCTATTGGCAGGTGAATCCCGGCGAGATAGCGTGCCGTATCAATGAGGCGGAGTTCGTGAATTATGATTCCTTGTTGGGTATCATCATCAACGACGGGACCACGGCCTACATACGTTCCAACGGGCAGTTGATAACCGTTGTCCATGGGGGCTGCTATGATTTCATTGCCCCAAAGGAATTGGACAGCCTGCTGGAAACACGTGTGGGAGGGCTGAATGCGGGAATGAAGAAAGCCTTCAAGGCACTGGCCAACCTCATTATGGGGCGGCGCGTGAAGGAACAAGTGGAGGAAAAGGACGACAAACTGTCGAAACTGAAGTCGTTGGACGATGCCGTCCGCCACTTGCAGAAGAACGAGCTTTATTCAATCACCTTGAAGCAGGACCGGGAATTCCAATTGGTGTTCGGGGAATCCCACCAGGATTTGGACGGCTATTCGGATTTTGCCCCGATGGAGGTCCGCACCAAGTGGCACGATGTGTCCGTAGGCATGCGGGCATTCTTCCAGGTCTCTGATTTCAATGAGTTTGCCGCATTTTATCTTGGAGAGCATGCCACGGTGCGTACCAGCCTTTTGGCCAAAATGCTCACCCCGTTGGTGAGGGCCACCGTGCAGGATTGCCTGAAAGATGTGGAACTGTCTGATGCCATGATTCCTGAAGAAGCAAGGACGCGCATCGAGGCTCGTTTGAAGGCGGCGGACTTTCATGGCATCGTGTTGAAAAGCATCGTGGAGGTCACGGCCGACAATGAGGCGTTGCAACGCATGCGCGCCTTGGCAAAAGAACTGTATCTTTCCGAGCAGGAGTTGTCGCATCTGCAGCGGACGAACGATTTCAAGAACCGCCTGAACACCGTGGTGGCGCAGCAGCAAATAGCCGAAGCGCGGTCTGAGCAGGAACTTTACCTTCGCTTGCAGGAAATCAACAAAGACAAGCTGCTCAACGATGAGGAACTCCGCAAATTCTATGTCGTGCTTTCGCGGGAAGGGCGCATTTTCGACGCGCAAAGCAACTTGGCCGAGGCTGAAGCCAACGAAAAGATAGCAAAAGCCTTTGCCGACATGGAGAAGACCGGCTTGCTCCGGCAGGAAGAACTGGACCTGCTGAAGTTCCAGATACAGGAAAGGGAGTATCAAAGAGGATACGCCGTGAAGCTGATGCAGTTGAAGGATGCCATCGAATACGAGAAAGTGCGCACGGGAGGCGAACAGGAAATCCAGCTTCAGGCATTGGCCGCCGAACTGGAACTGGTGCGCACCAAAGACCATTACCAAGACGAGCGTTTCTACAAAGAATTAGAGCAATGGAACGCCCGGAAGAATGCCGAACTGGGATTCATGCAGCAACAGGCGGACTTGCAGAACAGGCAGGCGGAATTTGCATTCAACCTTTCCGAACGTGCGCAGCAAAGCCAGATGGAACGCTTGGACGATGAAATGCAGGAACACGAGGCGGAAAGAAGGCGGAAGGAAATGCAACTGCAGCAGGAACACCAGCTCAAGATGCAGCAGGAAAAGGAACAAACCATCCGCCAAAGGGAAAGCATGCATCGGGAGATGACCGCAGAGCAGATTGCCGCGCAACGGTTGTCGGAAATATCCGATGCGGCGCAAGTGGAATATTTCAAGGCACAGGCGGCCGGAAAGAACGCGGACGAGGAACGAAGGTTGCGCGAAGAGCAGGCCGAGTTCCTGAAACAGCAGAATGCCGCCATGATGGCCGCGAACGAACGCAACATGGACCGCATGCAGGACATGATGGGGCGCATGATGGACAGCATGGCCACCGTGAGCGGGAACATGGTGCAGAACCGCAACGAGCAAAAGGAGGAATACCGCAACGAACTGCACCGGCAGCAGGCGCGGCACGACCTGCATCAGGACCAGGCATTGAACTACACGACCCGCTATCCGCAGACCAGCACCATCATCGTGCCGGCGGGCGACAAGAAAGCTCCCGTGCAGCCGGGCGACGCACAGCCGCAGCAGGCGAAGGGCATGGCGGGAACGGTGGCGGAAGACGCAGGAGCCGGCTGGAAAGAATGCCCTGAGTGCCACCGCAAGTACCCGGCAGGCGACAATTTCTGTGCGGAATGCGGATGTTTCATTTAAAAGGGAAGAGAAAGCATGGACGAAGTGAAAGGCGTGTTGGTGATAAGCTATGGGAACATCGGCACCAAGTCAGAGGGCAAGGAAGCCCTTTTGGTGGCCGATGGCAGGCGCATCTACCGGCTGGGCCGCAAGGGGCATTACAGCATCAACGATGCGTATTTTTACCCCTTCGACCGCAAGCGGGTGGCTGTGTCCGGGCTTGTGACGGACGATGGATACATGACCGTAGAAGATATTAAACTGATACAGGAGGAAACAAGCGATGAAGAAAATATGCAAGCATTGCAATCTGGAGTATGACGAAAGCGACGTGGTGTGCTGCGAATGCGGGCGGCCGTTGGAAATGCTTGGCGGCGGCATGTCGCAAGCCGGTGGGGCGCAAGGCCCGACACCGCCAGGGACGCACATCAATCAAGATAACCGCATCCATAAAGGCGACAGCATCTCGGTGGGCGGCGACAGTGTGCATGCGCAAAACGTGGACAAGCGCACGGTGACAAGCAACACGACCAACACCACTACCAATACCACCAATAACAATTATTACCAGACGATTGTGGACGAAAGCAGGGAATTGGTAACTTGTGAGATATCGGGCAAACGCGTTTTGAAGGTGGATTCGTATGAATGCCCGGTGTGCAAGCGGACGGTGGCGGCGGAATATTATGTGCGGCAGAAACGGATGTGCGTGGAATGCGCCGAGGCCGCTTACGGGAAAGATGCCGGAACGGGAGCCGGGGAAAAAGAAGGCGAGAAAGTGATGCCGCCTTTGATGACGCCCGCCGCCGAGCCGGAACGGCCTGTCTTCACGCCTATCAAGCAAAAAAAGGACGGCAAGAAGAAGTCCTACATTGCCATTGGTGCAGCGGTGGCCGTGGTAGCCGTGGCTGCTGTCTTGTGGGTATCTGGCGGGAACGGTGCAGGGCCTGCCCCGCAAACTGTGGCAAAGGAGAACGTGGAGGCGCGTCCCTCCCAAGGCGCGGCGCAGAAGGATGCGGCGGGACCCAAGGTTGTGCCAGCCCGGCCTTCGCAATCCGCAACCCCTCCTGCCGCCAAAGAACAGGCTGCGGAAAGGGAGGCAACGGTTGGAGCGAAGCCTGCTTCCGCCAAAGCCAAGGCGGAACCCAGCCTGCTGGATCGGGGAATCGGCGCATTCGAGGCGAAGAATTACAGCACGGCTTCTATCCTGCTGGAGCAGGCTGCGGCAGCGGGGGAGGCGCAGGCCGGTTATTACCTGTCGTGCCTTTACCGCGACGGGGCGGGCGTGAAGCGCGACGTGAAGCGGGCTTTCACATACATGAAGCAGGCTGCCGAGGGCGGGTGCGCGGAGGCTTATTATGAATTGGCCGAAATGTACCGCTTGGGGAAAGGCACGGAAGCCAACCGCAGCCAAGCCAAGAAGTGGTATGAGCGGGCGGTGGTGGAGTCTGCTCCTCATGCAGACAAGGCAGCGAAGGCATTAAGCAGATACAGGTAGCGGGATGGATACGAGTTTTTCTGATTTGCTGCACAAAACGTATGCGGAAGTGCAAGGGGAAAAACCTTTAGGCTTTTCTTCGCCGTTCGGCCATGCGGAGGGCATCCCGCTCCGCTTGTTGAGCGGAAACGTGCCGGGAGGCGGCACCATTTGGGTGGACAAACGTATCGACAACCGCTCGAAAGTCATCTTGGACACGTTCAATGATGTGCTGAGGAAAACGTTCGCGCCGGTGATGGAAACCTCTGTGCGCCGCATTGATTACGCGAAATCATTCGCGGAAAGGGATTACTCGCTGCTGGTGTCGAGCCTTGCGCGCATTTTGGAGATAGAACTGAACCTTTCTGTCGTGCAGTGGGTGCGCGGGTGCGAAGGCATCGAGATGCCGCAATATTACGGCCGCGTGAAGCCGGGTTGCGCCCTCACCGTGCCGCCCGCCATCAACTTGAATGGCGTGAGGGACGGCAAATTGGAGGCACAGACGCTGGGAAGCATCCAAATCCTGCTGGCGGCATACAAGGAGCGTTTCCCGGAACCTCTCCGGGATTTTGCCCCGGAACTGCTGGCGGTGTGGCGCAAGCTGCGCAAGGAACGCAACAACGCTTCGCATGCTTCCGTCAACGGCGAGGAGGAGTTCGTGGAGTTTTACTGCCACTTCTGCCTGATTGTGGAAAAAGGCTGGCTTTCTGCGCTGATGGACTTGAAGGAACAGTTGCGGGGAGGGTAGGGGCATTTTCTCATTTTCCCCGCTCCAACTCCAAAAGGAAACGTTTGGCTGCTATCCCGCCGCCGAAGCCGGCAAGCGAGCCGTTGCTGCCCACCACGCGGTGGCAGGGGGCAAAGATGCTGATGGCGTTGGCACCATTGGCGTTGGCCACGGCTCGGACACTGCGGGGCATGCCGAGGTGTTCCGCCAACTGTCTGTAGGAGATAGTCTGCCCGTAGGGGATTTCCAGCAGTTGCCGCCACACTTTTTCTTGGAACGGCGTGCCGGCGAAAAGCAGGGGGAGGGTGAATGCTTCCCGTTCATGGCGGAAATATTCGTCCAACTGACGGGCGGCTTCGCGGGTCACGTCGGAAGGCTCCTCGCGATATTCCGCTTGGAGCAACGCCTGCAAGCGGCGGCCCACACGTCCCGGATGCAGTTCCACTGTCCAGTTGCACAGGCAGAGCTTGCCGTCTATGGAGCCGAGCAGCAGCCTGCCGCAGGGCGATGCATAGGGTTGTAGGTGGATTCTCTTTCTCATCATTTTCTTTTCTCCGTAGGTGGAATCTTCCGTTTGATGGGGAATACTCCGCCGGTTTGCCTTGCTGCATCCGGCATTTTGCATGTTCAAAGTTATCGTTTTTTCCTGATAAATTTTAAATTTTACTATGATAAATTCGTGATTTTACCTGAAAAATTCGCTGTTTTACCGTGAAAAACTCCCAGTTTATTGTGGCAAACTCCCGGTTTGGCGGGGCAAGCGGGCAGGGCCTTGCGGATGAGGCTGCTTATGGGTTAGTTTTCGCAGGGCGGATGTCCGGCAAGAACACGGCCACGATGCCCAACAAGGGCAGCCACGTGCTGACGTGGAAGATGAATTCGATGCTGGTGCGGTCCGCCAGCCAGCCGAAGAAGGCCGAGCCGATGCCGCCCAAGCCGAACATCAGCCCGAAGAATATGCCGGCTATCATCCCCACCTTGTCCGGTTTCAAGTCAGTCGCATAGACCACAATGGCCGAGAAGGCGGAGGCTATGATGAGTCCTGTAATG
>CALUIR010000043.1 GCA_944320785.1 uncultured Bacteroidaceae bacterium | reverse complement strand
TACCACTATACTGCTGATAGAAATCTGAAATGAATTTCTGCCTGTCAAAAGAAAAAGCGTAATTATCTATATAGTCCCTGCATATTCTGTTCAGTTCTCCGTATCGGGGGATTATTGTCTGTATCTTGCCAGCCATAGATGTCCTACTTTTGCTTGCCTTTTTCATTGTCAAAAAGCATTGTCAGTTCTTCCTCTACCTGTTCTATGCTCAGCAACGCCGATTTCAGATTCTCCGACACAGCCTTGCTGAGTTGGCAGTCCTGATGCCGCTTTTCTTCAGGTCATGCACATCCCTGCCGCCCGGCAGGGCATCCCGCAAAGGGGAAACGGAGAATCATCCTGAGGCTTCCGCAAAATGGAAAAGTTGTTCTATGAACTTTTCCGAAATGTTCTAAGAAGTTTTCTTGAAAATTCATAGTACAATTTGAAAAAGTTCTGTGAACCGTTTCCTGCCTGTCCGGATGCAAGATCCCGTGTGCTGCAATCCGTCATCCGGAAACCTCGGAAGGTTTCGCCCCAAACATCAGGACGTTTTGCCTTAAACCTTCCAAGGTTTTTCAAGAAGCTTTGGGAGGCTTCCCCGAACTGTTTTCTCCGGCAGCTTCATTCAAAATAAATTTCCAGCGCGTCAAACGAACGGATGGCACCGTCCGGCAAATCTTTCCCATCCTCGCCAAACATGCACATCGCCGCTTTCGGCTCTATCGTCACCTTGTTCTCGTCCAGCATGTTCCTGTCTAATGAGAAGACACGGGCAAAGAAATCATACACCGCCATCCGCTTGTTGATGCCGAAGTCGTGCCTTTCATCCGGCAGATGCACGTTTTCCACCTTGCTCTCCGCGCCATAGAAGCCATAGATGCGGCGAAGGTAGGGATATTCTAACGCAGGTACGGAAGCGGTCCAGTCTCCACCGTCAGAGACAACCAGCATCGGCCGGGGAGCAAACGTGGCGGCCAGTTCGGCATTGCAGGTTCCACCGCAGGCCAAATGCACCGGCATGCCGCTTTCGCACGGGCAGCCCCCATCAAAATGCGATGCCAAACTTACCGTCGGCGCCGAGGCCGTGAAACGGTCGTCCAATACCGACAACAGCACTGTCTGCGAACCGCCGCCGGAACCGCCGTTCACGCCGATGCGGGTTTCGTCGATATCCTTGCGTGAAGCCAGCAGATAGTCCAGAATCGTCAGGCCGTTCATGATTTGGATGACATGGGCCGCACTGCTGCGATGTGCCGGCAACCCTACCTGCCATTCCGACTCTCCCCAGCCGAACAAGTCATAGTCCACACAGACAGCCCCCATCCGCGCCAACGTGGCCATGCGCTGCTGCTGGTCTTCCCGGTAACGCCCTTCGGCGAAATGGCCGTTCGGGCAGACAATCAAGGCATGCTTCCCTTTGCTTCGGGGGGCATAAACGGAGCCGCAGACGTACAGCCCCGGCAAAGTCTCTATTGCGAAGTTCTGCACGGAATAGCCATCGTATTTCCGTTCCTTGGAAAGCCTCACATCGGGGTCAGAGGCACGCTTCGCCATCAGCGCATCAATTCCCAGCCGGCCGCGGGCTTCCTTGCGGAGCGTGTCCCTCCTCGCCTCCCATGATGCCTTGTCGGGATAGAGGCCATTGAGGTAGGCCAGCAGTTTCTCGCCATCGGCCGGCGTGCGCCGTGGATATTCATACACGCCCAATTTGTAGAGGCGTTCGCCCTGCTTGATGTACTTGTAATCGAAATAAGCCAGCACATTGCGGAGCGATTCCTCCACGGAATAAGGCCGGATGCGGTAGTCGGCATAAGGAAGCATCTTGCCGGCGGTGTCTATCCCGGCATACTTGAAACGGACGTTGAAACGTTCCTGAATCTCATCCAACACTTCGCTTAAAGGGCGGGCAAACTGGTTCTCGTAAACCAAACGTTGAGCAGATACGGGCAAAGCCGCACTAAAAACAAGCAAACAAAGAAACTTTTTCATGGCAATCTATCTTAACCTTGCAAAGATAGGCTTTTCTTGCCATACACGTACAAGAAAAGTGACGATTCCGCACATCGGAACCGCCACTTTCCTTTCCATGTTCTTAAAATAAGGATACGTTATTCCTGCGAAAGGTCAACCGCGTAGTTGGCGCGTTTGCCGGACGGGAATATGCCCGTAATGAACAACACCTGCTCCGGCGAGCGTGAAGCCTTCTTCAACGCTTCCTCCAAATCGCTCACCTTGTGCATCTGCTCGTTGTTCACCTTCAGGATGATGAACCCCTTGCGGATGCCGGCCTCTCCCATCTTTCCGCCGTTCACGCCGGTCACTTCCAAGCCGTAGCCCAGATTGAGCTGGCGTTTCACATCGTCAGGCAGTTCGCGGAAAGCAGCACCCAGGATGTCCATTTCCACGTTCTTCACCACCTTCGTCGTGCCTTGCTCGTTCTTCAAGGTCACGTCGATGGTCTTTTCCTTCTTGTCGCGGATGATTTTCACTTTCACCTTATCGCCGGGACGATGCTTAGCTAGTTGCTCCTGAAGCTCCGGCATGTTCTTGATGTCCTTCCCGTCCAAACCGACAATCACATCGTTTTCCTTGATGCCTGCAGCAGCGGCCGAACCTCCTTCTATCACTTCGTTCACCCATACGCCATCCACACAGCCCAGTTCCTTCTGCTTGTCCTCCAGCGTGGTACCCGACTTGTCAATCGGCGTGTCTGACATGGCGCCATCACCGCCCAGCGAACCTCCCCGGATGCCCAATACGGCACGTTGCACGGTGCCATACTGCTTCAGGTCGGCCACTACCTTTGTCATGATGCTCGTGGGGATGGCAAAGCCATAGCCGGAATAAGCGCCAGTAGGCGAAGCCAACGCCGAGTTGATGCCCACCAATTCGCCGCGCGTGTTCACCAACGCGCCGCCACTGTTCCCTTGGTTGATGGCCGCATCGGTCTGTATGAAGGATTCCACGCCTCCGTTATAGATGCCAATGCTCCGCGCCTTTGCACTCACGATGCCGGCCGTCACGGTGGATGTCAGGTTAAACGGATTGCCGACCGCCAACACCCATTCGCCTACCTTCAATGCTTCTGAATCGCCGATGGGGATGGTGGGGAAATCATCGCCTTCAATCTTCACCAAAGCCAGATCGGTAGCAGGGTCGGTGCCGATGATGCGCCCGGCAAACTCACGGTTGTCATTCAATTTCACCGTGATTTCGTCCGCGCCGTCCACCACATGGTTGTTGGTGGCAATGTAGCCGTCCCTTGAAATGATGACGCCAGAACCGAAACCTACGCGCTCCGGCGTGCGCACTTGCTGGCTGCGCCCCTGCCCGTCGCCGAAGAAGAAATCAAAGATGTCCGGCATGCGCTGCACGGTCTCCACCTTCGAGGTCTGCTTCGCCTTGATATGCACCACGGCATGGATGGATGTCTCTGCCGCCTGCGTCAGGTCCACCGGCTGCGCCGGGCCTGAGAAGGAAGCCAGCCGCACGTTCGGGTTCGGCTGGAACATTTCTTCAAATGCAACGGTTTCCTGCACCGGCTTCTGCAATGAATAAGCCGTAATCCCAGCCACGCCTGCACTGACCACCACGCAGGCAAGCCCTATCCCTACAATTGCTTTTACGTTCGATTTCATACTATTTTCCGTGTTAAATTGTTAATATTCGCCATTCGTTTAACTTATCGGCGTTAAATTAAGGGCAAAAACCATTCTGTTATCCTGCCGGATGCCCTTTTTTCCTTTCTTTTAACAGAGCAAGGTACTGCTTAACGGGGGTTAACGGCAGATGCTGACAAATTTGCATTCGTTATCCGCCGCACGTGCAAGACTTTTTAAACTTGCCTGCCAACTTTGCCGGAAACTTCCGCCCATGCTGCCGGCAAACTCCAAACGCCCGGCCACAAAACCCTGCCCGGCGGGGAAACAAGTGTATCCTTAGGCTGAGGATGCACATCTTTAAGCTGAGGATGCACATCTTCAGGCTAAGGATGTGCATCTTTAGCCTAAAGATATAGAATTTTCCCGCATGGACGGGACTTCCCATGCGGGAAAACGGAAGTTGCCACGCAGGCAAGCCGGTTTTCCTGCCCCACATTCCGGGGCATTTGCAAGGATATTCCAAGGATTTACCCTAACTTTGCGGCATGAAACAGCCGGCCGGCCTGCCGCTTGCGTCCAGCAAGAGGAAAGTCCGGGCAACACAGGGCATCCCACTTCTTAACAGGAAGCCGCCTGCGAAGGCAGAGCAACGCAGAAGAAAACAACCGCCGCCCCGCAAAGGGGAGGCAAGGGTGAGAAGGCAGGGTAAGAGCCTACCGCCGCAGTGGCGACATTGCGGGCTGTGCGTCTTGGGAGTTGCAAGGTCATGTAAACCGGCGCATGAGGGTTGCCCGCCCCATGCCGGAGGGTAGACCGCAATGACCTCAATGGCGACATTGAGGCAAGATAAATGGCAGGCACTCCCCTTTTGGGGAGCCACAGAACCCGGCTTACAGGCCGGCTGTTTCTTTCTTATGGCACCTTCATCTTATTGTAGCAGGCTATGAAAGAGACGATAAAAAGGCTATGGGCGTTTGTCACCTACGACATCTGGAGAATCACCGAGAACGAAGTAAGCAAAGGACGTTCTTCCCTCTACTTCATCCTGAAGACCATCATCATCTCCGTGCGGCGGTTTGCAGAAGACCGCGTGATGAGCAAAGCCTCTGCCCTCACCTACAGCACGCTGCTCTCCATCGTGCCTATCCTGGCTATCCTGTTTGCTATCGCACGCGGCTTCGGCGTGTCAGCCATCCTTGAGGAAGGGTTGCGCGAAAACATGCCGGGGCAAAGCCTCACGGTGGAGATGCTGATGGGCTGGGTGAACGCCTACCTCGACCAGACGAAAAACGGCGTGTTCATCGGCATCGGCATCCTGCTGCTGTTATGGAGCGTCATCAACTTAGTAAACAACATTGAAATCACCTTCAATCGCATTTGGGACATCAAAAAAGGCCGAAGCATCTACCGGAAGGCGACCGACTATTTTTCCATGCTCCTGCTGCTGCCCCTGCTCATCGTGGTCTCGTCCGGGCTTTCCATCTTCATGAGCACTGCCGTCAAGGAAATGGAGGATTTCGTCATCCTTGCCCCCGTCCTGAAGTTCCTCGTGCAGCTAATCCCCTACCTGCTGACTTGGCTCATGTTCACCGGCCTGTACCTTTTCATGCCGAACACGAAGGTGAAGTTCCGCCATGCCCTCATCTCAGGCATTATCGCCGGGACAGCCTACCAAGCCTTCCAGTACCTCTACATCGGCAGCCAAATATGGGTATCGAAATACAACGCCATCTATGGGAGCTTCGCCGCTATCCCGCTGTTCTTGCTGTGGCTGCAAATATCATGGACCATCTGCCTGTTCGGCACGGAACTGACCTACGCCGGGCAGAACATCCGCAACTTCAGCTTCGAAAAAGACACCAAGAACATCAGCCGCCGCTACCGCGACTTCGTGTGCATACTGGTCATGTCCATCATCTGCAAGCGATTCGAAAAAGACGAGAAGCCCTACAGCGCCGAAGAAATATCCTTGGAATGCCGCATCCCCATACGGCTGGTCCACCAAGTGCTGTACCAACTGCAGGAGATACAGGTGCTTTACGAAATCACCCCTGAAGACAACAAAAGCCACACCGCTGCCTACCTCCCGGCATTGGACATCAACCAATTGAACGTGGCCTTGCTGCTCGACCGCTTGGACACATACGGATCCGAGGACTTCAAGATTGACCGCGACAAAGAATTCCGCGACCAATGGATGGCCTTGGTGCAGGCACGGGAGGAATACTACCGGAGCAGCAGCAAAATCCTACTCAAAGACTTGTAAGGAATCCTTACTTGTAACGATTGAACGACACTACTTTCTCCAAGCCCTTGCGTGACTTCACCCGCTTCCCCTTCAAAGGATAGCCGATGGTGATATCCAACAGCAACCGCCGGGAAGCCGGTATGCCCACAAGCCGCTTGATTCCCTTTTCGTCAAACCATCCCAAGATGCAGGAACCCAACCCCTCGTCTTCGGCAGCCAACGCGATGTGGGCGGCAACGATACCTATGTCCACCAGCGGAAAATACTTGTCCTTTATCCGGCTGCCAAGGAAGGATGTGATGTTAGCCGGCTCCTCCACCACCAGCACATGCACCGGCGCATCCTTTGCAAACTTGTTCATGCCCAAGCCTGCGGCGGCCTTCCCCACCTTGACAGCCAGTTCCGGATCCGTCACCACCACAAACTTCCACGGCTGGGCGTTGCATGCCGAAGGGGCAAAGCAGGCTGCCTCCATGATGCGTTCTATCTTCTCTGCCTCCACCGGGCGGGAAACGTCATAAGCCCGGTCGCTTTGCCGCGCTTTCGCCAACGAAAGGAAATCTTTCATATCATTCCTTACTTAATTGCAACAAACGGCTGATGTATTTGCCTATGATGTCAAACTCAACATTCACCACCGTCCCCTCCTGGATGGTGTGGAAATTGGTATGCTCGTAGGTGTAAGGGATGATGGCCACTTGGAAAGAATCCTCCGTGGGGTTGCACACCGTGAGGCTCACGCCGTTCACCGTCACCGAACCTTTGTCCACCGTCATGTATCCCTTACGTGCCATCTCTCCGTCCCAATGGTACTTGAACGTAAAATACCAGCTGCCGTTGGCATCTTTCACTTCCGTGCATACGGCGGTCTGATCCACATGCCCCTGCACGATATGCCCGTCCAAACGCCCGTTCATCAGCATGCTGCGTTCCACGTTCACCTTGTCGCCCGCCTTTAGCAGGCCGATATTGGAACGTTCAATGGTCTCTTTCATGGCCGTCACCGTGTACGTGCCGTTCCCCAAACGGACTACCGTAAGGCATACCCCGTTGTGGGACACGCTTTGGTCGATTTTCAACTCGTCCGCAAACGAACATTTCAAGGTCAAGTGCAAGTTGTCGCGGTCCTTCACCACGTCCATCACTTCTGCATATTCTTCTACGATTCCAGAAAACATCTCTATCTCTTAATATTAAATGAAACAAATCAATACTTATGCTCCTCGCCTTCCAACTCTTTACGGGTCAATTTCTTCTTGTCCATCGCCCGCCAAGCGTAAACAATATAGCCCAGCACAAAAGGTATCATGAGCGATACCCAAGCCATCACCTTCAAAGTGAATTCACTGGAGCAACTGTTTGCCAGCGTCAATGAACTCTGAAGGTCGGCCAAGGAAGGGTAATAGGCTGTATGGTTGTAACCGGCACACAGCAGCAACGCCAGCACCGTCAACACCGTCCCCGATCCGGCAGGCCATATGCCCCGAACATACGTCCGGCTATAAACGGAACGCAAAATGCCATACAAGACAAAGAACACGCCGATAAGGAACAAAGACAAGACCAGCGGCATCTGCAACAAGTTGGACAAATACTTGTAAGGCTGCAGATAAATGTAACCGGTATTTGGCTCTACGGCAGGTCCCGGAGCCACCAACGTGCGGTAAATGAATGCTAGAAAGAACATGAGGAAAAACACGGTGTCAACTCCCAACACCCGGCGGCTGCGCCGGTTCAATTCTTCATCGCGAATATTATTCAAGAAATAAAGCAAGCCCAATATCCTTGCCAAAAAGAATACCGCCAAACCTAAGACCACGTTCCACGGGCTAGCCAAAGCCTCCAAGCCATGCCAAGGGCTTCCCCAGACACTGACAGCAGGAGAAAATTCACGAACCAAGCTCATCTTGTCAACATGGTAATCCGCCCCGGTAAAGAATGTAGCAACCGCCACCCCGAGCAGGAAAGGTCCCATGACACCATTAATGACCAAGAAAATCTGGTACGCCCGTTTTCCCAACAAGTTGCCAGCCTTCGACTGGAATTCATAACTCACTGCCTGCAAGACAAAACTGAATAGGATAAGCATCCACAGCCAATAAGCACCGCCAAAACTCGTGCTGTAAAACAACGGGAAAGAAGCAAAGAAAGCTCCTCCAAATGTAACCAAGGTCGTAAAGGTAAACTCCCACTTTCGGCCTGTGGAATTGACCAACAACGAACGCTGCTCCTCGGTCTTCCCTAAGCAGAATAACAACGAATTGCCCCCTTGCACAAAAAGCAAGAACACCAACAAGCCTCCTAAAAAAGAAACGATAAACCACCAATACTGCTGAAGAAAAATATACGTTGATTCCATCTTATACCATTTTTTACAAATTAAATTTCCGCATTCATTGCCGGTCCTTTCCGAATGGCACGCACCATGATGCTGATGCCTGCCGCCAACATCACCGTGAACAATGCCAAGAAAATAAAGAAGGTGACCTGGACCGATTGGGGTTCCAACCTGGAAACCGCCGCCGTAACAGGCAACAAATCCTGAATCGCCCACGGCTGGCGGCCTGTTTCTGCCACAATCCAACCTGCCTGCCCTGCTATATACCCTAATGGGATTGACCAAAGAGCCACATATTGCAACCATTTCATCCGCGAAATGTCACGCTTATAAAGGGAAAAAAGCACCACTGCAAAGAAAAGGATGAAATATCCCCCCAACAGCACCATTACACGGAATGCGTAAAAATTAAGCGGCACATTCGGCACCAATTCCCCTGCATCTTTCATATAACCATAACCGAAATATCCCATATTGGCCTGCAAAGCCTGCCGCGCACTGTCAGCCGCCTGCTGGTTCCCGAAACGTTTCGCTTCACGGTAATCTCCCAACGCCTCAATAGCCTGTCTGCCCCGGCGCATTTTCTCATCGGCAGAAAGAGCCTTTTCGCCACAGTCCGTAGGATAACCGCCTTCGATGATGTTCCGAATGCCCGGAACATACCCATCTGCTGTCCGCGTAGAAAGAAAAGAAAGCATGTTAGGAATCTCTATGCGGAACAGGAACGCCTCTTTGCCATCGTCATAGGATTGCTTGTCCGGGTTCAGTACGCCGACACCTACCAGCCCCATATCATAGCCACCATCATAAAGTCCTTCCATTGCCGCTAATTTCATTGGTTGCGTCCGCGCTACTTGATAAGCGGAAGAATCGCCTGACCATGCAGAGAGCAAAGAAGCAGCCAACCCTACAACAACTGCCACTTTCATGCTGCGCAAAGCAAATTCACGATGACGCTGACGCAACAAAAACCAACTGCTTACCCCTGCCACAAAAACTGCCCCCAGTACCCAACCACTAAGCACGGAATGAAAGAACTTGGCCACGGCAACAGGTGAAGCCGCCACAGCAAAAAAGTCCACCATCTCATTCCGCACCGTATCCGGGTTGAACTCCATGCCGACGGGATGCTGCATCCAAGCATTGGCCACCAAAATCCACCATGCAGAAAGCGTAGCACCAATGCCTGTCAGCCAAGTGGAAGCCAAATGAAAACGCTTGCTCACTTTTTCCCATCCAAAGAACATCACAGCTATGAACGTGGCTTCCATGAAAAAAGCCAAAATGCCTTCAATGGCAAGCGGCGCTCCGAAGATATCGCCCACAAACCAAGAATAGGTACTCCAATTTGTCCCAAACTCAAACTCCAATATAATCCCCGTAGCAACTCCAATAGCGAAGTTTATGCCAAACAGTTTCATCCAAAACTGGGCAGTCCGTTTCCAATGCTCTGCACCCGTCTTGACATACAACGATTCCATAATGGCCATAATCAATGCCAGCCCCAACGTCAACGGCACAAATATCCAATGATAAACAGCCGTCAAAGCAAACTGCGCCCTCGACCAATTAATCAACGAAAAATCTATATTCTCTATCATATCCTAATAATATATAATGTTTCACTGTTCTCCCATTCGGTCCATACCTCGTTCCACCAACTCCGTTGCCACATAATCACGTATCTCACCATCTTCCCCCTTATCCGCCAGAAAATCCGGGAAGAAAAAATATTTCAATATGGCGAACATGACAAACAGCTTGATTAGGATAATCAGCCACAACGTTCTCCCCCATGTCATATGGCGGAATCCACCCACATAGAAGTCCAATATGCGTACCGCTATATTCTTTTTCATAAGGCATGCCTAAATCCACAGCACACAAATTAAAAGCGTTTGCCGATAAAAACAAAACTTTTATCGATATTTATTGCAAATCCATATATTATTATTGCATCATATCCCATCTCACTCTATTTTTGCATAACATTAATTCAATTCGATTATGAAAATACATCTTCTGCTGGCAACATCATGCTTATGTGCCACCCATATAATGGCACAAGACAGCCTATCAGCCAAACGATGGGACCTGAAGAGTTGCATTGACTATGCCTTAGACAAAAACATTCAAATCAGAATGGACAAGATTAGCCTCGAAGAAAGCTCTATCGACACTAAAACAGCCAAAGCTGACCTCTTCCCAAGTTTGTCCTTCTCCACCAGCCATAACATCATTAACCGGCCGTACATGGAGAACAGTTCTATTGTGGACGGAAGCAACGTAATCAGCACCAGCAACAAGACCAGCTATACAGGAAACTATGGACTGAATGCTTCGTGGACGCTCTACAACGGAAGCAAACGGCTCAACACATTAGACCAGCAAAAAATCAACAACCGCATAGCACAGCTGACTGTGGCCAACTCTGAAAACAGCATACAGGAGTCCATTACCACCACATTCATCCAAATTCTTTATGCAGCCGAATCTGTGAAAATCAACGAGAACACAGTACAAGTATCTGAAGCACAACGCGACAGGGGGAAAGAACTCCTGAATGCCGGAAGCATCTCACAAAGCGATTATGCACAGCTTGAATCGCAATGCAGTGCTGACAAATACCAGTTGGTCACATCACAAGCCACCTTGCATAACTACAAGCTGCAACTGAAACAACTCCTTGAACTAAATGGAGAATACGAGATGCAACTCGCCTTGCCCGGCATTGACGATGCCGACGTGCTGGCTCCGCTTCCTGCCATTGCCGACATTTACCAAGCAGCCTTGGCATTGAGACCGGAAATAGAAGCCAGCCGGCTGAACATAGAAACTTCGCAATTAGACATCGACATTGCCCGTTCCGGCTATCTGCCGACTATTAACCTGAGCGCAGGAATTGGCACGAACCATACCACCGGGAACGACTTTACCTTCGCCGAACAAATAAAGAACGGATGGAACAATTCTGTGGGTGTCACGCTGAGCATTCCCATCTTCAACAATCGCCAAACCAAAAGTGCAGTGCAAAAAGCGAAACTGCAAAGGCAAAACAGCGAGCTTGAACTACAAGAACAACAAAAAAACCTGTACCAGACCATAGAAGGGCTATGGCTGGATGCCAACAATGCCCAGCACAATTATGCAGCAGCTTCCGAAAAGCTGCGCAGCACGCAAACCAGTTTCAATCTAGTAAACGAACAGTTCAACCAAGGCATGAAGAACACCGTGGAACTGCTGACCGAGAAGAACAACCTGCTCTCTGCTCAACAGGAACAGTTGCAGGCCAAATATATGGCCGTATTGAACATACAACTGCTTCGTTTCTACGCCGGGGAAAGCATCCATTTGTAAAACCATAAACTATCCATAAATGAAAACAAAAAGAATCACCCTCATTGCCATAGCCGCCATCGTGGCGGCCGGGACAACCATATGGCTCCTGAAAGGGACGAAGACCCGCAACCAAATCACGTACGCAACCGTCACCGCAAGCAAAACAGACATTTCCAATTCTGTGACTGCCACCGGGACGATTGAGCCAGTGACAGAAGTACAAGTAGGAACGCAAGTCTCCGGCATTATTGACAAAATATACGTGGACTACAACTCCATCGTGGAAAAAGGGCAACTCATCGCAGAAATGGACAAAGTTACCCTGCAAAGCGACTTGGAGTCGGCACAAGCCATGTATGACGGCAACAAAGCCGAATACGAATATCAAAAGAAGAACTACGAACGCAACAAAGGATTGTACCAAAAAGCCCTCATCAGCGATACCGAATACGAAGAGTCCGAATATAATTACAAGAAGGCAAAAAGCGCATTTGAAGGCAGCAAGGCCGACCTCGACAAAGCCAAACGCAACCTCTCGTACGCTATCATCTCATCGCCCATCGACGGTGTTGTGATTAGCAGGGACGTGGAGGAAGGACAGACCGTGGCCTCCGGCTTTGAAACGCCGACCCTTTTTACCATCGCCGCCGACCTCACGCAGATGCAAGTCGTGGCCGATGTGGACGAAGCCGACATAGGCGGTGTAAAAGAAGGGCAAAGGGTGGACTTCACGGTTGATGCATACCCCAACGACATCTTCGAGGGACAGGTGACGCAAATCCGCCTAGGCAGCACGTCAAGCACAAGCAGCACCAGCACCACCTCGGAAAGCGTCGTCACCTACGAAGTCGTCATCTCGGCACAGAACCCTGACCTTAAGCTGAAACCCCGCCTCACCGCCAATGTCACCATCTACACCCTCGACCGAAGGAACGTCCTGGGGATACCTTCCAAGGCGTTGCGCTTCACGCCTCAACCCCCGCTTGTCAACGAGGAAGACATCGTGAAGGATTGCGAGGGCGAGAACAAAGTATGGACTTACGAAAACCACACTTTCACGGCACACCCCGTGCAAGTGGGCATCAACAACGGCCTGATGACTGAGATAACCGGCGGCATCAGCGAAGGCACTCAGGTGGTGACGGAAGCCGTATTCGGCCCCATTGAACCCTCTGCAGAACCTTCCAGCGAACGAAGCCCGTTCATGCCGGGGCCTCCAGACCAAAACAAAAAGAAGAAATAAACGCGCATGCCATGGCCAAGAAAGTAATCGAACTGCAAAACATCAAGCGGAACTTCCAGGTAGGCAACGAAACGGTGCATGCCTTGCGGGGCATCTCCTTCACCATCTGCGAAGGTGAATTTGTCACCATCATGGGAACGTCCGGTTCCGGGAAATCCACCCTGCTCAACACCTTGGGATGCCTCGACACCCCCACGAGCGGCGAGTACTTCCTCGACGGCATATCCGTGCGTACCATGAGCAAGCCCGCACGCGCCATCCTCCGCAATCGGAAAATAGGCTTCGTGTTCCAAAACTATAACCTCCTGCCCAAGACCACGGCCATCGAAAACGTGGAACTGCCGCTGATGTACAACCCCGGAGTGAGCGCAGCGGAAAGACGCCGCCGCGCCATCGAGGCGCTCACCGCCGTGGGGCTGGCCGACCGGCTGGAACACAAGTCCAACCAAATGTCGGGAGGGCAGATGCAACGGGTGGCCATCGCACGGGCGCTGGTTAACAACCCCGCCGTCATACTGGCCGATGAAGCCACCGGCAACCTCGACACCCGCACCTCCTTCGAGATATTGGTGCTGTTCCAGAAGCTCCACGCCGAGGGCAGGACCATCATATTCGTCACCCACAATCCCGAACTGTCACAATACAGCAGCCGCACCATCCGCCTGCGCGACGGGCATGTCATCGAAGACACGGCCAACCCCCGCATTCTCTCCGCCACCGACGCGCTGGCCGCACTGCCCCAGAACGAAGACGACTAAAAGACCTGAAACATGAACGGAACAAACTTATTCAAGATAGCATTGAAAGCCCTCACCAACAACAAAATGAGGGCATTCCTCACCATGCTCGGCATCATCATCGGCGTGGCCTCCGTCATCACCATGATTGCCATCGGCCAAGGCTCCAAGAAGAGCATACAGGCGCAAATCTCCGAAATGGGTTCGAACATGATCATGATACATCCCGGAGGCGACCGCCGGGGCGGCGTGCGCCGCGACCCCTCGGAGATGCAGACCCTCAAGCTGGAGAACTACCAAACGCTACGCAACGAGACCAGCTTCCTCTCCGGCATCAGCCCGGTCGTAGCCTCCTCCGGCCAACTGATATGCGGCAACAACAACTACCCTTCCTCCGTGAGCGGCGTGGGGCTGGACTACCTCGACATCCGCCAGCTGAAGGTAGCCGAAGGCAGCATGTTCACGGCCACCGACATCACGGTGTCGGCCAAGGTGTGCGTCATCGGCAAAACCATCGTGGACAACCTTTTCCCCGACGGCAGCGACCCCTTGGGGCGCATCATCCGCTTCAACCAGGTGCCTTTCAAGGTGGTGGGCGTGCTGGAATCCAAAGGCTACAACTCCATGGGGCAGGACCAGGACGACATCGTGCTGGCGCCCTACACCACCGTGATGAAGCGCCTCCTGGCGCAGACCTACCTGCAAAGCATCTTCGCCTCCGCCCTCAGCGAGGACATGACGGACTATGCCACCGAGGAGATATCCGGCATCCTGCGCCGCGAGCACAAGCTGAAGGAGAGCGACGAGGACGACTTCACCATCCGCAGCCAGCAGGAACTCAGCACCATGCTCAACACCACCACCGACCTCATGACCACGCTGCTGGCCTGCATCGCGGGCATCTCCCTCGTGGTGGGCGGCATCGGCATCATGAACATCATGTACGTCAGCGTCACCGAGCGCACCCGCGAAATCGGCCTGCGCATGTCGGTCGGCGCGCGCGGCATCGACATCCTCGCCCAGTTCCTCATCGAAGCCGTCCTCATCAGCATCACGGGGGGCATCATCGGCGTGTTCATGGGGTGCGCCGCCAGCTGGGCGGTGAAGGCCATCGCCCAGTGGCCGGTGTACATACAGCCGTGGAGCGTGGCCCTCTCCTTCGCCGTATGCACCGTCACCGGCATCTTCTTCGGGTGGTACCCCGCACGGAAAGCCGCCAACCTCGACCCCATTGATGCTTTGCGTTATGAATAAGCAAGGACTGCCCCCAAAGCCCGGCACAGCCAGCGCCGGCGAGAAGCACCGCTGGGCCTACGTGCTGATACACGCCACCGTGTGGAGCATGTTCATCCTGTTCCCCTTCCTCCTCATCGACCGCACGGGCGACGTGAGGGACTGGGCCGAGTTCCTCCGCAGGCTGTGGATTGTCATCCCCTTCCTCATCGTGTTCTACGCCAACTTCACGTGGCTCATCGGCGCCTGCCTCTTCCGCAGGCAGCGGGCGGGACGGTTTATCCTCGCCAACCTCCTCCTCATCGCCCTGCTCAGCGGCACCATACTGGCGCACAACGAATGGCGCCACCGCCAGCGCACGGAGGCCGCCGCCAGCGCGCGGCAGGCGGGCGAGGGGCAACAGCCGCCCCTGCCCCGCGAACTGCGGCGCATCGAGGAAAGCCCGCACGGCCACCTGCGCCTCATGGCGCTGTTCTTCATGAGGGACTTCCTCTCCCTGTCGCTCACCGTGGGGCTGGCCGTCGCGCTGAAGACCACCCGCCGCTGGCGCGAGGCCGAAGCCTCCCGGCAGGAACTGGAGCGCAGCCGGGCCGAGGCCGAGCTGCGCCACCTCAAGAGCCAACTCAACCCCCACTTCTGCTCAACACGCTCAACAACATCTACGCCCTCATCGCCCTCGACGCAGACAAGGCGCAGCAGGCCGTCCACGGCCTCAGCAAGCTGCTGCGCTACGTGCTGTACGACAACCAGGCCGACACCGTCCCCCTGGCCCGCGAGGCGGAGTTCATCCGCCATTACATCGGCCTGATGCGCCTGCGCCTGCAGCCCGGCGTGGACCTCCGCACCTCCATCCGCCTGCTGCCCGGCAGCAAGGCCGCCATCGCCCCGCTGCTGTTCATCTCCCTCATCGAGAACGCCTTCAAGCACGGCGTGGCCGCCACCGGCGAGAGCTTCATCCACATCGACATCGAGGAACGGCCGGGCGGCATCGTGGTATGCCACACGGCCAACAGCCTCCACCCCAAGGGAGAAAGTGACCGCAGCGGCAGCGGCATCGGCCTGAGCCAGGTGGCAAGGCGGCTGGAACTGGCTTACCCCGGGCGCTACCTGTGGCTGCACGGCCCCACGCCCGACGGGCAGGCCTACGAGTCCACCCTCACCATCGCCCTCGGCAGTAGCCAGTAGCCTGCAGGGACGCAAAATCTTGCGTCCCTTTTTGCATCCGCGCAGTAATAGATTGCGACACCACACAGCCCCTCTCCTCCCTTCCCCCGGAGGGGATGGCACCTGTCCTTCCCCCAAAAGGAGGCAGGCGGGGGCGGCTTGCCCCGCCGCCCATTTCTCGCAAAACATGCCCCACAGGCCCTTGTGGAGGGGGTGCGGGAGGGAACGCATTCCCTCCCCCGCCACCCATGCGTGGGTCACCCCGCCACCCATGCGTGGGTCACCCCGCCACCCATGCATGGGTCAACCCGCCACCCATGCATGGGTCAATCCTCCACCCATGCGTGGGCCGGCACATCACCCATGCATGGGCCGCCATGCCACCTGCGGCATGGTAAAGATCCCGCACATGCCTCCCCGCGCCCGCCGTCGAAGCGGCCATCCGTTTTTTCCCAACCCGATGGTGAAATATTTGGCAAT
>CALUIR010000042.1 GCA_944320785.1 uncultured Bacteroidaceae bacterium | reverse complement strand
CTCTGAAAAATAAATGTTTTTATTGCTTATTATCCGCACCCAAAAAGTTGCATTTATAAGTTGAACTCAAGAAATTCATTCGGATTACCGTTGTTGGCAGGAGGAACAACACGGGCATAAAACAGCAAAGCATCCTTCAAACCGATTGCCCTGCTCGCAGAATCTTTGGAGAGATACAACAGTATTTTCCGATTGACCGGACGGATGCCCGAAGAGTCGCGAACATGTGTCACCAAGACGCGGCAAAGCATGCTGCGTTCCTTTTCTTCGGGGACATCCAACAACACCGCTGAATAAGCCTCTTCATTCTTACTCCAAGAATAATCGGTGAAACGAAGCGACAAAAGGACAGAAAACTGCCCGAAGAAGAAGAAAATAAAAAACACTGCAAGTCCGAAAAAATGGCGCTGCGCATAAGCATGCTTCCACGCATGAAGCACGAAGAAGACGATGGCCGCCAAAAGGCTAAAGAGCAACGGGAGCCATGCCTTGTCCCAAGAACTCCATCCATCACCCGCGCTGATACCTATCATAAAAGGCACCAATATACGCAAAAACGGATATTTAGCCAGGCTCCTGCTTTGCTCCACCCTTTCCTGTCAAAGATTTTTCAACTGATGGATGGCCTCCAACGGATTTTGCGCTGAAAAGACGGCATTGCCTGCCACCAGCACGTCCGCACCTTCGGCCACCAAACGCCGGCCTGTCTCCAAATTCACGCCGCCGTCCACTTCAACCAAAGCGCAGGAACCGCTCCGTTCAACCAATTCACGCAATTCGCGCACCTTCACCAAGGTATGTTCTATGAATTTCTGGCCGCCAAAACCCGGATTCACCCCCATCAGCAACACCAAATCCACCTCGCCTATCACGTCAGAAAGCAGAGAGACTGGCGTAGCCGGATTCAAAGTGACACCCGCTTTCATCCCGGCTTCCTTTATTGCCCCGATGACCCTGTGAAGATGCACGCAAGCTTCATAATGCACGGTCATCTGCATCGCGCCCAAGGCTTTGACCTCCGGAATGAATTTCTGAGGTTCCACAATCATCAGATGCACGTCAAGCGGCTTCGCAGCCAATGCCGCCACGTGTCTCAGCACGGGGAAACCAAACGAGATGTTCGGCACGAACACGCCATCCATGATGTCTAAATGTATCCAGTCTGCCTCGCTTCGGTTCAACATCTCTATTTCATCGGCAAGATGCGAGAAATCGGCAGACAACAATGACGGAGAAACTTTATGGCTCATAGCATTCATCCAGATTATTTCATGCAAATGTAACCTTTTCCCGTAAAAAAGAAGGGAAAGACATAAAAAAATCTTCCGGAAATGCATTTAGAGGGAAACAAGCCAGTGACTCCGCCCGTTCCTGCAAGGAAGCATCCTTAGTACGTCCAGCGCAGACCCAACTGAAGATTGAAATTCGTCGGTTTTTCCGTGCGGATGGTCTGCACGCCACTTCCATCATCAAAATAATGCGCAACGCCCGGCTCCACATAAATGCCGAAACGCTCCGTGGCATTGAACTGCACACCCACATTGCCCAACAAAGACCATTGCATCGGCTTCACCGTCTCGTTCCATACGGCATTCTCGCCATCGCCGGACAAATAGACCCTTTCATACTTCCCGGACACCGATTTTTCCAAAGCAAAACCCGCCGACAAATACATCGTCAGGAATTTCGTGTCCAAGAATATCCAGTTCCCTTTCACAGGGATGCCGAGGTAGTGCAACTTGTATTCCTCCACATAAACTCCTGTGCTGGAATTGCTCTCTAATTCTGAAGACAGCATGGTGTAGGTCAGCCCCGTCTCAATGGCAAAACGGTCGGTGAACGCATAGCGGAACGAAAAGCCCGTAGAAACCGGCATTTTGTGTTCATAACGGGTACGCGGCGGCTCATGGCCCACATTATTCAGCAAAGCATCCTGCATCAGCTTGTCTTCTGCCGGAAGCGCCGTGGAGAAGCTATGCGACGGCAATTGCCCGATTGAGATGCCCCCCTGCCCTTCTTTCAGGCTATGGAAGCCCGACAGCCCTTCGTTTTTCACAGCGCCCATGTTCAAATAAGAAACGCCCATCGACCATTTCTGCCGTTTTCCTTGACGTTTCGGAGCCGTATTGGACGCCATCCATGCCCGCCTGCCGGAAGGCTGGTTTCTCTTTTGCACCACAGAAGCGCCAGCCAACGAGTCCTTTCCCGATTCCCGGAAGGTTTCTTCTGCTTCTTCCTTTCCTGCCACCGCCTCCTCTGCGCAAGCGATATCGCCTATCGCCGCATCTTCATCTGCCGCCACGCTAGCCGATGCAAGAAGTTGCCCCGATCTGGACGGCCGAGCCACCTTTCCTAAAGGCATTTCAACCTTCGCTGTTCCTTGCGCCGCCGCAACAGCCGGAAATCCTTCCGGCAACGGCTGGTTTTGCTGCCGGAAACTGCCTGCATCCGCCACGGGCAATGCACCGCCTTTCTCCGTAAACGCGCCGGACAGCCACCATCCCAACGAGAAGATACAGGCCAACAGCACCGCTGCGGCACTCCAACTGCGCCACGAACGATAGAATGGGATCTTCCGGGGGCAAAGTTCTTTCTCCAACAAAGCCCACGACCCTTCCGGCAACGGTTCGGAATAGTTTTCCAAACGCTTCCTGATTCCTTCCAGCAATATGTCGTCATCCCTCTTGCTCATCGGTCTGCATCTCTCACATATTCTTTTATCCTTTTTGCCAGCACCGCCTTTGCGCGAAACAACTGCGAGGCCGACGTTCTCTCGTTAATGCCCAACATCGCCGCAATCTCCTTGTGCGACTTTTCTTCAAACGTGTACAGGTTGAAAACGGTCCTGTAACCTGCTGGCAATTCCTCAATAAACTTCATCAACACTTCCTGCGGAATGAACGCGATGTCCTCCTCCGTGGTGTCAGCTATCGTATCGGGAAGCTCCTCTATTTCCACCGACTGGCCTGCGGCATCGTTCTTGCGCAAATACTCAATCGAAAGGTTGACCATAATCCTGCTCATCCACGCTTTCAAAGACCCCGCTCCCCGGTAAGTGAATTTATCGAACGAAGTGAAAATCTTCAAAAAGCCATCATGCAACAGGTCTTCCGCAATCTCCCTGTTCCCGACATAACGCATGCAGATGCCCAACATCTGTCCGGCATAAAGCTCGTACAACACCTTTCGAGCATGATTGTCCTGCTGTCTGCATCGTTCCGACAGTTCCTGTTCATTGATAGGCATCCGCGCGTTCATTAATGAAATGCGGCGAAATTAGGAATATTGCACCAACCGGGCAAGAAAAATTTGTAATTCATTCGTAAAATAGCCCAAAACGGTTCAGGGCATCCGGGAAAACTGCCGGGACATCGCAGAAAGCATTGGAATGATTCCAAAAAACATTGGAATGTTTGAACGATTTTTTCCAATGTTTTGCCCCAAACCCTGGAAGGTTTTTCAAAAACCTTTGGGGTAAGCCTACCGCATGCTTGCATGCGCCCTTCGGGGTCCAACAGCCGTCCGAAAAAGACAAGGGAAAGACGCAATCCCCATCCTGCATCCTTCCCTTCCATTCCGAAAAGCGGAATCTCCCCTTCTATCCGACGAGGAAGCCCTGAAGCCCTTCCGGCAACCGGCGTTCCACTTGGTAATTCCTTGCAAAAAGCTTCAAGAACGCCAAGGATTTCGCACTGGGGCGCAACGCACATTCCTTGCCGGCGCGTTCCCCGTGCAATCTTTTGGCGGCAATGACAGTAGTAGAAATTTCCTTCATAGGCTGCATTTTTAGCGGTTATATAAATGAAACGCTCCAAACGCCGCTTTAGTATGCAACACCTGTGAATTTATGGAACTTTAATCAACCGTCAGCACAATATCCCGCTCCTCAGCCAACCGCCGCAAGTTCAGGATGGCATAGCGCATCCGCCCCAACGCCGTGTTGATGCTGACTCCCGTGACTTCGGCTATCTCCTTGAAACTGAGGTTCTGGTAGAAGCGCATGCGGACCACTTCGCGCTGGTTGTCCGGCAGAAGCTTCACCAATGCCCTGATATCGTCCCGGATCTGCCCTTCTATGATGTCATGCTCAACCGTTTTCTCTGAAAGATGGATGTTGTTCAGCAAGTCAACGCCCGAATCATCGTTCGATACGAGGTTTTCATTCTTTTCCTGGCGGAAGTAGTCAATAATCAAGTTGTGGGCGATGCGGGTGAGCCAAGCTTGGAAACGCCCGTTCTCCGTATATTTCCCTTGCCGTATCGTGACGATGGCTTTCACGAAGGTGTCTTGGAATATGTCTTCCGCCAGTTCCTGGCTATGCACTATAAAATAGATGTATGAAAAGATTCTCTTTTCATACCGGTTCAAAAGCACATCAAAAGCCTCATTATTTCCCTCGGCATACAGAACGACCAAATCTTCATCGGCCACATTCTTTAAAGCGTCCATTACTTCTATTTTTTAAAACTTAGAGTAATGTTTCTCAATAGGCAAGTGTTTTTAAGTTAATATTTGTATGATGTTTTTATGTATGCAACCGCAAATAAAAAGAATATTTTCGATATGGCAAAACAATTTTCCCTAAAAATCTGTTTCCAGCCCCATTTCATGCCCTCACCTCAGCGCAACAGCATTCCTTCCCGGTACTTGAACCCATGAAGGAAATCTTTGACAGGAAGCCGTTTTTTCCCAGCCGCCTGCAACGAAAGGATGTCGATGAACCCGTCTTTCACCGCCACGCACAAGCCGTCCTTTCCCTGCAACAGCAGGGTGCCTGCCGCCAACGGATGCGAGGCGATGCGCGGACGGGCTTCATAGATTTTCACGACCGTTGCCGTCCCCTCAGACAGGAGTTCCGTCCAAGCAGCCGGATAAGGGGAAAGCCCCCGGATGAAATCATGCACTTCCTTGGCGGGACGGCTCCAGTCGATGCGGCAAGTCTCCTTGAATATCTTGGGCGCCGCATGGAGTTCCCCCTGCACCCTAAAAGCATCCTGAGGCACAGCCTCTGCTTTTCCGTCCAATATCAGGTCAACAGTCTCCACAACAAGCTTCCCGCCCAGCAGCATCAAACGATCATGCACGGTTCCCGCATCATCATCTTCCCCAATCGGCACGCTCACTTGCCGGATGATTTTCCCCGTATCAATTTGCCGGTCAAGGAAGAAGGTGGTGACGCCTGTCTCCTTCTCACCGTAAATGACAGCCCAGTTGATGGGCGCCGCCCCTCTGTATTGCGGCAACAAAGAAGCATGCAGATTGAATGTACCCAGACGAGGCATCGCCCACACCACTTCCGGCAACATCCGGAAAGCAACCACGACCTGCAAGTCGGCTTTCCATGCACGAAGCGCTTCAAGGAATGCTTCATCCTTCAGTTTTTCCGGCTGGAGTAACGGCAAATGATGCGCCAAAGCATATTGCTTTACCGGGCTGGGCTGCAAAACGCTGCCATGCCGGCCTACCGGCTTGTCGGCCACCGTCACCACGCCCACGACATTATACCCGCCTTCCACCAAACACTTCAGGCTCTCCACTGCAAAATCGGGAGTTCCCATATACACAATCCGCAAATTTTCCTTTTCCATCTTCTGCCACCTTTCCTTATTCTTCTGAAAAATGCAACAATACCTGCCTGTAAGAATTGAATATCTTCGACTTGGACACAAAGCCCAAATACTTGCCGTCATCGTCCACTACCGGGAGATTCCAAGCATCCGTATCGTCAAACTTCTGCATCACCACCTCCATCGGGTCGGTCACCAACAACCTTGCCGGAGGCGAAGTCATCAGTTTATCCACCGTGAAACGATGGTACAATTCCGTGCGGAACATGATGTTCCTTATATCATCCAGCAAAACGATGCCCATCAGAACTCCAGCCCCGTCCACTACCGGGAACAAATTCCGCTTGGCCTTTGATATCACCTTCACCAACTCGCCCAAATCCATGTCCGGGCGCACGGCATCGAAATTCTTCTCTATCACATTGTCCAAGCTCAACAAGGTCAGGACGGCTTTGTCCTTGTGGTGCGTCAGCAACTCGCCTTTCTTGGCCAAGCGCATGGAATAAATGCTGTGCGGCTCAAAAGCGATAATCGTCAGATAAGAACTGACGGAAACAATCATCAGGGGCAAGAACATGGAATAACCGCCCGTCAGCTCCGCTATCAGGAATATGCCCGTCAAAGGCGCGTGCATCACGCCAGACATCAATCCTGCCATTCCCAATAATGCAAAGTTCTTCTCCGGAAGATACACCGGGATGCCGAAACCATTTAAAAAATGGGAGAAGACAAAACCGGCAATGCAACCCAAGAACAAACTCGGCGCGAAAATTCCCCCGCAGCCTCCGCCTCCGTTCGTGGCACTGGAAGCAAAGACCTTGAACACAATAATCAGGACCAAATAAAGCAACAACAAGTTATCAAAGCCATAAAACAAAGAGTTGTTCAAAACGGTATCCCACTCCGCTTGGTTCACGCCGTTCAGCAACAGTTCTATCGTATCATACCCTTCACCATACAACGGGGGGAAAAGGAAAATAAGGATGCTCAACATCACCCCTCCGATGCACAGCTTGACATAAGGGTTCGTGTACCTCCTGAACAGATTCTCCACGGCATTCATCGCACGAGTGAAATACAAGGATATCAACCCGCAAAATATGCCCAACAATATCACATAAGGTATCCGGGCCATCACGAAAACCTGGTCTTGGTGGAAATGAAACAGAGACTCTGTTCCCATGAAGATGTAAGAGACTGTGGCAGCCGTCACGCTTGTGATGAGCAACGGCAACAAAGAAGCCATCGTCAAATCAATCATCAAAACTTCCAATGTAAAGACCACACCGGCAATCGGCGCCTTGAAAATGCCTGCCACCGCGCCTGCCGCGCCACAACCAATCAGCAACATCAACGTCTTGTGGTCCATCTTGAACCGGCTTCCCAAATCGGAGCCGATGGCTGAACCGGTCAATACAATCGGCGCCTCGGCACCTACCGAGCCACCGAAACCAATAGTAATGGCACTGGCAATGACAGACGACCACACATTGTGCCGCTTTATATGCCCCTGACGGCGGGAAATGGCATACAGAATCTTTGTCACGCCATGGCTAATGTCATCCTTCACAATATTCCGAATGAAAAGGCCGGTCAGGAATATGCCGACCACCGGATAAACCAAATAAAGATAGTTGGCTCCCGTCGTATCGAAGTTGTTCGTAAGGAATGTTTGGATTAAATGTATCAGGTATTTCAGGAACAAAGCGGCAAAAGCCGTAAATATGCCCACAAAGAAGCTCAACACCAAAATGAAATGCTTCTCGCTGATGTTCCTCTCCCGCCAAAGGATTAAACGTTGCATCCACGTTTGCTGGTCATCACGGTTCTTCAAATCCATAAAGTGTCCTCCTCTTTCTTACATGCCTTGCCCGGTGAATATCGTCTTTACGGTGTAGAACAATATCTTGAAATCCACTGTTATCGAACGGCTTTCCAAATAAACGATATCGTATTTCAAACGGTCCAGCATCTTTTTCATCGTATTGGCATACCCGTTTCTCACCGTAGCCCAAGAAGTAAGCCCCGGCTTTACATTATATATCAAGCAATAGTAGGGCGCCTCTTTCATGATTTTATCCACAAAATACTTACGCTCCGGGCGAGGCCCCACCAACGACATCTCACCCCGCAATATATTGAAGAATTGCGGCAATTCGTCCAAACGGTATTTGCGCATCACCCGGCCAAAAGGGGTAATACGGTCATCGGTATCCGAAGACAACCGAGGAATCCCTTCTTTCTCTGCATCCTGACGCATCGTGCGGAATTTCAAGATATAAAACGGACGGCCCAAATAACCGATACGCTCTTGCCGGTAAAACACGCTCCCCGGAGAATCCTTCTTGATGCGCCATGCCAAATAGAGGAACAAAGGGGAAAGAAGCACAATCAGGACAAACGACACCAAATAGTCCAACGATTGCTTGACGTTCTTTTGCCCTTCCGGCATGTTGTCGCGCGTAATTTCAATCATCGGGGAAGTAAACACCGAAGTCATCTTCACGGCACGGCTCAGAATGCTGTATTTGCCTGCCAATATTTTAATCGGCAAATTATACTTATACAGATTCTTCAACAAGTCAAACAAGGGCTTTTCCTCATGAGAATCCGGGGCTACGATGATTTCATTAATCTTATAATCATGAATGACACGGTCCATGTCCTCCCAAGTACCCAATATCTTGTCTTCCGATACAACCCGCTGCTCACGCCCGGTATCGATAAACCCCCGCACCAAGCTTCCTATCCCTACCGAAAGGCTCTCCAATTCTTTATTAAACTCAAAAGCACGCTTCCCCGCCCCTACAATCAGTGAATTTCGGCCAAACTTCCGCCGATGTATCAACCGCATGAGGCGTTGCGTCAATGAGAAACGGAACAGATAAGTGAAAAAGAACTGGAAAAAGAAGGACAGGAACAACAATTTATAAAAGGTCTGGTAAGGAATAGTGTCATCATTCAATATCACGAAGAAAAACACGCAAAGGGAACCCACTGCTGCCGACAGGATGGTCAACCAGAATTCTTCCAAACGGTCGCGATGGATAGGACGATTGTAATATCCTGAATAATAATAAATCACCATCCAGAAAAGAGGAATCAAAAATTGCAAAAGGATTTCATACTCCGAAGTCAAGAAATTACGAACCCCTTGCCATCTTTCGAACGGAATCATAAAAGACCTGCACACGTTCAGCAACAGCCATGCGAGATTTCCCATCACGAAATCCCCCAATAAATACTCCCATCTCAGTTTCCGTTCGCTTATCATCTGTCCCTTATTGACGGATTATCTTTATGAGTCCACCCCGACCAACTTTCACAATGCTGGATGGTTTCGGACGTTCCTTCTCCTGCCGACGGTAATTGACAACATAATCAACTTGCGACTTGATATCATCGCTTATCTCGCGGAAATTGGACGGTGAAGGCTCTCCGCTTATATTAGCAGAAGTAGATACAATGGCTTTGCGGAAACGGAAACAAAGCTGCTTGGAAAATTCTTCTTGGGTGACACGGATGCCTATACTTCCGTCCTCGGCTATCAGATTAGAGGCCAAATTGCGGGCTCCGTCATAAATAATTGTCATGGGCCTGTCGGCTGCATCCAATAAATCCCATGCCACAGACGGAACATCCTTCACATAGAAGTTCACTTTTACATCTGAATCCACCAGCACGAGCATAGCTTTCGAATCTGCACGCCTCTTGATGTCAAACACTCTCTTTACTGCTTCTTCATTGGTGGCATCACAACCGATGCCCCAAATCGTATCTGTAGGGTAAAGAATGACACCACCCTCCTTCAACACTTGGCAGGCTTTCTCTATTTCTTCCTTTATCGCCATGTTTTTCCTTTTTTACAACAATTCATAACCTCATCTTCTATCAAAATTCTGACGTGAAATGGAACTTGATATGCTTGAAATCCGCCTGAGCCATCTGCAACACATAGCCGGAATCAGCCAAAAAGACATCACGCCCCTCACGGTCTTTTGCCATGTACTGGTATTTCCGTTTCTTGAAAGACTCCAATTCTTCGGCATCATCGCTCTCTATCCAACAAGCTTTATACAGGCTGAGCGGTTCCCAACGGCATTTCGCGTTGTACTCGTTCTCCAAACGGTATTGGATAACTTCAAATTGCAACTGCCCCACCGTGCCAATAAGTTTGCGCCCATTAAACTGGTTGACAAACAATTGGGCCACACCTTCATCCATCAACTGGTCGATACCCTTGGCCAACTGCTTGGCTTTCATCGGGTCGGCATTCTCAATGTATTTGAACATTTCAGGAGAAAAACTGGGCAACCCCTTGAAATGAAGCATTTCGCCTTCAGTCAAAGTATCGCCGATTTTGAATGTGCCATTGTCCGGCAGACCGATAATATCACCTGCCCAAGCCTCATCTACCGTCGTTTTCCGTTGTGCCATGAATTGCGTAGGCGATGAAAAACGCATCGTTTTATTGTGACGGACATGCAGATAAGGCGTGTTTCGGGTGAACTTTCCGGAACAGACCTTGCAGAAAGCCACGCAAGAACGATGGTTCGGATCAATATTGGCAGTAATTTTGAATACGAAACCAGTGAACTTGGGTTCGTCAGGTTGCACGACACGTTCTTCAGCATGCACTGGACGCGGGCATGGAGCAATTTCCACAAAACAGTCAAGCAATTCCTGAACCCCGAAATTATTCAAAGCAGAACCGAAAAACACCGGAGCCAATTCCCCCTTCAAGTAAGCATCCACGTCAAAGTCCGGATACACGCCATCTATCAGTTCCAAGTCATTGCGCAATTTCCCGGCCAAAGAAGCACCTATATGGTCATCCAAATCAGAAGTATGGATATCCACCTCCACTTTCTCGGTCACTACTTGCTTGGAAGGCTGGAACAAATTCAACTTTTGTTCATAGAGATTGTAAACCCCTTTAAAACGAGAACCGCTCTCAATAGGCCACGTCAATGGACGGACATGAATGGCCAATTCTGATTCCAACTCATCCAGCAAATCAAAAGGGTCTTTTGCCTCACGATCCATCTTATTGACAAAAATAATGACGGGCGTATTGCGCATGCGGCAAACTTCCATCAATTTCCGGGTCTGGGTCTCCACGCCTTTTGCCCCGTCCACCACGATAATCACGCTATCCACTGCCGTCAAGGTACGGTAAGTATCTTCCGCAAAATCCTGATGCCCGGGAGTATCCAAGATATTGACTTTGTAATCACGGTAATCAAATTCCATGACTGAGGTTGTCACCGAAATGCCACGTTGCTTCTCAATGTCCATCCAATCCGACGTAGCTGTCTTCTTTATCTTATTGCTCTTCACGGCACCGGCCACTTGTATCTGTCCCCCGAAAAGCAACAGCTTCTCCGTCAACGATGTCTTGCCGGCATCGGGATGGGCAATGATGGCAAATGTACGCCTTCTTGCTATTTCACTGTTCATCTGACTCTTTCCTATATATTGTGTTCACAAAGCAGCATGTGCATGCCACATGCATACCCCAGAACGTCTTCCATTCAATTCTTATTCTATTTGCCTTGGCCATTCGTGCAATGGTCAATCCTCTAAGTCCAACTCCCCTTTCCTGTCCTTGCCATAATAATTCGCCAGCATGGAGAGGAAACCGCTGATGGCCTCTATGGCTTTCCCGGTATCGGCACTGATCGGTTTCTTCTGCAATTTGAGCAACATCACTCCATACAATGCCTCAAAACAGGTTTCCAATTCGCCTTCCTCCTTCCCTCCCGACCTACGCCTGAGATCCACAATATAAGGCAAAGCTTTGTAATAAGCGGCACTGTAGAAAGGGAACCTTGAAGATCGCAACAATGCCACATGAAGGTCGGTGAGCAGCAGAATGATGTTCTTGTTAATCTGCAAATGCCCCTGTTCCGTTACCCCTTCATCACGCATCATGCCTACAAGCTCCTCATACCACTGCCGAAGCTGGCGTTTATCTTCATCAGGCAGGCGATATTGCGCAATGACAGCCTGCTCAATTCGGTCAATGTCGCACCCGTTGGCACGAATCAGGTCTTCCACCTGCCACATATAAAGCAGGTATTCTGCAATATTATCCTCCTTCAGCTGCTTCGATATATACATACTTGCCTCAATATATTGACGCCCCGGTCAAAGTCAACACCACCCCGACCACGGATATCACCATTACAACGCCTCCGATGACACGGTTTATCACCCAGATGCCGCGCACATTAAAGCGGTTGCGAACTTTATTGACTGCGTAAGTGGTGCCGAACCACCAGCAAAACGCGCCCAGCACAATCCCCAAATATCCCGCCACCTGCTCTGCAATATGGCCTTCCGGCAACACGAAAGAGAAACGGGCAAAGAGGCCGATGAAAAGGAAGATGATGAGAGGATTGGAGAGTGTCACGAAAAAAGCGGTGACAAAGTTGTGCAGATAGGTGCCTTTGTTGTGCGAGACGGGGCGCAACGACTTCACAGGGTTGCTGCGGAACGTGTACACGCCAAACACCAGCAACATGACGCTACCCAACAATTGGAGGTACTTCTGGTTGGCGGCTATGAAATCGACGATGAAGCTCATCCCATAACCGGTGAGCAGCGCATAGATGAAATCGCTCAAGGAGGCACCCAAGCCTGTCACGAAGCCGTACCAACGCCCCTTGTTCAGCGTGCGCTGGATGCAAAGCACGCCCACCGGCCCTAAAGGAGCGGACACCACGATGCCCGTCACGAAGCCTTTCACCAGCAAATCCAACACTGTCACCTGCTCTATCCAATTCATGCTGCAAAGATGACACTTTTTTACGAGATAAGCACCATCCCGCCCGTTTTTTTGCACGATGGCAGGAGGCAGGAAGCCGGGGGAAAAGGCAGCCGCACGCCCTGCATCCGGCTGGCAGGCCCAGGATGGCGCGGCACGGCACGGCGCGGGAGGGATGCCGGGAACGAGGAGGGCCTTCCCTGCGCCTCGTCAGCGGTGGCGCCCATAAAGCCTGCCGGCCAAGTCGGCACGTCCCAGGCGGCGGAGGACGTCGAGAATGGCGCGGCGGTTTTCCGGCAGGTACCAGAAGAAGAACATCCGTTGCCGGAGCTTCTGCTGCGGGGTGCGGGCGCACTGCACCGGCTGCAACGTGTAGGGGTCGAAGCCCGTGTAGTACATTTCGGTGGAGAGGGTCATGGGCGTGGGGGTAAAGTCCTGCACCTGCTCCAGGCGGAAGCGGAGGTCCTTGGTCTCTACGGCGAGGGCGGCCATGTCCTCGTCCGTGCAGCCGGGGTGCGAGGAGATGAAGTACGGGACAATCTGCTGGCGCAGCCCTGCCTCCTGGCATATCTCGTCGAAGAGTTGCTTGAAACAGCGGAACTGGCTGAAGCCGGGCTTTCGCATCAATTGCAGGACGGCCGGGGAGGTGTGTTCCGGGGCCACCTTGAGCCGGCCGCTGACGTGGCGCGTGATGAGCTGGCGGGCGTATTCCCTGCGGGCTTCGTCCCAGCCGGGATGCCCGCTGCGGCAGAGCAGGAGGTCGTAGCGCACGCCGCTGCCGATGAAGGACTTCTTCACGCCGGGCTGCGCGTCGGCCTCGCGGTAGAGGTCGAGCAGGGGGCGGTGGTCGGTGCAGAGGTTCGGGCAGGGCTGTGGGTGGATGCAGGAGGGCCGCTTGCACCGGCGGCAGGGTTCCTGGCGGAGGGGGTGCATCCCGTACATGTTCGCAGAGGGGCCGCCCAAGTCGCTGATGTAGCCCTTGAAGCCCGGCATCTCTGTCACCCGGCGCACTTCCTCGATGACGGACTGCTTGCTGCGCGACACCACGGCCTTCCCTTGGTGGGCGGATATGGTGCAGAAGGCGCAGCCGCCGAAGCACCCCCGGTGGAGGGTGACGGAGAACTGTATCATCTCGAAGGCCGGGATGCGTTTCCCGTTGTACTTCGGGTGGGGCAGGCGGGTGTAGGGAAGGGCATAGACGGCATCCAGTTCTTCCGTGGAGAGGGGGGGATACGGGGCGTTGACGGCCATCCAGCGGCCGCCCGTCTCCTGGAGCAGCCGGGCGGCTTGCGGGCAGTTGCTCTCCTCCTCGATGCGGCGGAAGTTCAGGGCCTGCTTGCGGCGGTCGGCGAGGCATTCCCCGTAGCTGTGCAGCACGAGGTCGCCTTCGTGCCGCCCCGCGTCCTTGAGGAGGCAGGCGGTCTGCGGCACGTCATGGGGCACCTGCCCGGCGGGCATCTGGCGCATGCGGCGGGCGATTTCGCGGATGGGCTTCTCCCCCATGCCATAGACGAGGAGGTCGGCGGGGCAGTCGGCCAGGATGCCGGGGCGCAGGCGGTCCTGCCAATAGTCATAGTGGGACAGGCGGCGCATGGAGGCTTCGATGCCGCCGACGATGACCGGCACGTCCGGCCACAGGCGCTTGAGTATCCCGGCGTAAACGATGGTGGGATAGTCGGGGCGCTGCCCGGCGCGCCCGCCGGGCGTGTAGGCGTCGTCGTGGCGGATGCGGCGGTTGGCCGTGTAGCGGTTGACCATCGAGTCCATCGCACCTGCGGTGATGCCGAAGAACAGGCGCGGCCGCCCCAGCTTGCGGAAGTCGCGGAGGTCGTCCTGCCAGTTGGGCTGGGGGACGATGGCCACCTTCAGCCCCTCGGCCTCCAGCACCCGGCCGATGACGGCCGCGCCGAAGGAGGGGTGGTCCACGTAGGCGTCGCCGCTGAACAGTATCACGTCCAGCTGGTCCCATCCCCGCAGGCGCACTTCCTTGAGGGTCGTGGGGAGCCAGTCGGTGAGCTTGTGTCCCGTCATCTCTCCGGGCTTTTGGCGGGCAGGGTGAATTGCAGGCAGTTGAAGCCGTCGTCATAGACTTCCCGGAAGCCGATGCCCTGCTCGGCGAGGAACTCTTTCATGTCGGTGAAGGCGGCCTCGTCGTCGGTGACGAGGTTGAGCCGCTCGCCGGGGGCGGCGGTGTAGAAGGCGCGCAGCATCGGCACCAGCGGGCTGTAGGGCAGGCTGCCCCGCGTGTCAACGGTCCGCATCGGCCGGGTCCTCCTGCCCTTGGGCGTCTTTCGCGGCGGCCCATTCGCCGTAGAGGCGCACGAGCTGTGCCAGCCCGAACGCCTTCATGTCGTTGTGATAGACCACGTCGATGCACAGGTCAAGCAGGTCCTTGCAGCCGCCTTCGTGGGCGGCGATGAGGGCGCGGACGTTGAGGCGGAGCTTGTCGAGGACCGCTTCGTCCACGTAGCCTGTGCTATCGACCAGGCGCTGGAGCAGGGCGTACTTGCGTATCGTCTCAAGGTTGGCCTCGGAGACCTGGATGCTCCGGGTGCCTTTCGGGTTTGCCTGTATGCTATACATTATATATGTAGGTTATTGGTTACTGTCCTGCAAATATAGGGATTATTCCGGGACTGCCGCCTGCTTTTGCCGGGAATTTCCGGGCTGCCCGGCATTTTCCCCCGCAAAAAGGGGGCGGAGATGTTGCGCCTTTGCCGCCAATCCGCTACTTTTGCAAATAAAACCCAACAAACGACATGTTCAGACTGAAAGACACCGGCTTGCTGGCCTCGAAGGCCGGGCTGGCCACGCTGCCGGAAGGCAAGCTCCTCATCAACACGGTCAACGCCCATTCCTACAACACGGCGCAGCGCGACCCGCTCTTTGCCGAGGCCCTGCTGCGCGGCGGCGCCCTCATCCCCGACGGGGCGGGCGTGGTGATGGCCATGCGCTGGCTCTACGGGCGGCGCATCGAGCGCGTGGCGGGCGCGGACCTGTTCGACTACGAGATGGCGCGGCTCAACGAGCGGGGCGGCACGTGCTTCTTCCTCGGCAGCAGCGAGCGGACGCTCGCCCTCATCCGCGAGCGGGCGGCGCGGGACTACCCGCGCATCCGGGTGGCGACCTACTCGCCGCCCTACAAGCCCGTGTTCACCCCGGAAGACGACCGGGCGATGGTCGAGGCGGTGAACGCCGCGCGGCCCGACCTCCTGTGGGTGGGCATGACGGCGCCCAAGCAGGAGAAGTGGGCTTACGCGCATTTCGCGGAACTGGACGTGCGGGGGCATGCCGGGACGATAGGCGCGGTGTTCGACTTCTACGCGGGCACCGTCCGGCGGGCGCCCCGCTGGTGGCAGGAACACAGCCTGGAGTGGCTGTACCGCCTGCTCCGGGAGCCGCGCCGGATGTGGCGCCGCTACCTGGCAGGCAACGTGCTGTTCCTGTGGAACGTGGCGCGCGAGGCGCGCTCGCGCCGGTCATAAGCTGCGTTGCTGCAGGTAGTCGAGGAACGCCTGCTTGTAGCTGTCGCCCACGGGGACGTGTTCCTTGCCGAACACGATGCGGTTGCGCTCCACCACGCGGATCTTGTCCTTGCGGACGATGAACGAGCGATGCACGCGCAGGAAGTCTGCCGGGGGCAGCGCCTCCTCCATGGCCTTCAGGCTCGCCAGGCTCAGGATGGGGCGGGGCCGCCCCTCCAGGTGTATCTTCACGTAGTCCTTCAGCCCCTCCACGTAGAGCATCTCGCGGGTGTCCACCCGCAGCAGCTTGTAGTCGCTTTTCACGTAGATGCAGCTCTCTCCGGCGGCGGGCGCGGCGGCCGGGCGCTGCAGGGCGAACCACCGCAGGGCGCGGCGGGCGGCTTCGAGGAACTCCGGGTAGGCCACGGGCTTGAGCAGGTAGTCGAGCGCGTCGGCGCGGAAGCCCTCCACGGCATACTGGCTGAAGGCGGTGGTGAAGACCACGCGCGTGCGGCTCGGCAGGGTGCGGGCAAAGTCCATGCCGCTCCACCCCGGCATCTGGATGTCGAGGAACAGGAGGTCCACGGGCGCGGCGGCCAGCCCTGCGGCGGCCTCCACGGCGCTGGCGTAGCGGCCTTGGAGGTCGAGGAAGGGCGTCTGCCGCACGTAGCCCTCCAGGAGGGCGAGGGCGAAAGGCTCGTCGTCCACGATGGCGCAAGTCAGCTGCATGCCCGTGCGTGTTTCAGTGTGGCGCCATCCGCGGGCCGCGCGGCGGCGGTCATTCCGTCCCTCCGCCTTCGGCCTGCGCCTTGGCCTGCTTGTAGGCCGCGATGGAGGCGTAGTCGATGTCGCCGTCCTTCACGCCCACGTTGTTGTAGCTCACGCCGTTGACGAACACGCTGCGGCAGTCCTTCGAGGGGATGAACCGGATGCGGGGCGTGTCAATCATCTGCTGGGGCTTGAAGTCGTCGATGGTGGCCGCCCCGGCGCTGTGGAAGGTGGGGCGCAGCACGCCGAGCCGCCCCAGGGAGACGGCGTAGCCCTCCTGCAGCCGCGCGAGGGCGTATTCGGTGTAAAGGTCGATGGCGGCGGCCATCTCCGCCGCCGAGATGGTGGTCTTGCCGCTGGCGGCGCGCTCCACGTCGGAGCGGCTCTCGGCTTCGCCGGTGACAGGCACTGCGTACCATTTCTTCGGCTCGTTCCTCTTCTGAGGATTCACTTTCTCCATTAGTCGGTAATCCATGTCTTATTGCTTTAAGGGTTTCACTGTCCTTTCCTTGCCTGCCCGCCCGCGCCCCTGCGGGGAGCCCGGGGGTTCCCGGGGGGAGAGCCTGCGGGCTCATGCTTGGCGAGCCTGCGGGTTCATGCCCTGCGAGCCTGCGGGTTCATGCCCGGCCTGCCCGGGGACCCGGCCCGGATGCCCCTGCCGCCGCCGTTGCCGGCAAAGCCGCTGCGGGAAGGCAACGATGCAAATATAGGAAATTTTTTGAACCCGCAAGCGGAATGGCGGGAAAATCGCCGTCCCTCCCCCGGAAATGGGGCAAGGCGGGGGGGATGGGGCGAAAGGGCGGCGCGGGCGCTTGCCCGTTGGCGGGGAATCATTACCTTTGCAGACGGAACATGAAAGGAGGAAAGGATGAGAAGACGTACTTTGGCGGATTGGATACGGGCCGTGCGGCCGTGGTCGTTCCCGGCCTCGGCCATGCCGGTGGCGGTGGCCACCAGCTGCCTGTGGTGGCAGGACGGGGCGTGCTGGCTGATGGGCGGCGTGTGGGCGGCGGCGTGCATCGTGCTGTTCCACGCGGCGGCCAACCTCTGGAGCGACTGGCGCGACTGGCGCACGGGGGTGGACCATGCGGGGGCCGACTGCGTGCCTACGCTGGTCACGGGGCTGTTCACGCCCCGGGAGGTGCTTTCGCTGGCTGCCGCGCTGCTGCTCGCCGCCGTGGCGGGCGGCCTCGCGCTGGCGGCCCGCGCGGGAGCGGAACTGCTGTTCATCGGCCTGGCAGGGCTCGTGGCGGCGGCGGCCTACCCGGAGCTGAAGCGCCACGCGCTGGGCGACTTCGCCATCTTCCTGGCCTATGCCGTGCTGCCCGTCGTGGGGACGTCCTACATCGTGACGGAGCAGGCGGCGCTGGCCGTGCTGTTCCTCATCCCGCCCGTGGGGCTCATCACGGTGGCCATCCTGCATGCCAACAACATGCGCGACGTGCT
>CALUIR010000041.1 GCA_944320785.1 uncultured Bacteroidaceae bacterium | reverse complement strand
AACTAAACTTCTCAACACCAAAAAAGGAGTTCTTCAAATTTATTTCGTAATATTGCACTTGCTGATTGACTCTGCCGGCGCAAATATTTTCCCCGGGCGCTTGCGTTTCTCGTCACGATGCCTTACCTTTGCACAAGGTAATAGCAACCGTAAGGCGGGATACACAAGCATATGGTAATTAACCCTAATAATCAAAAAACGCCGCCCCACGGCGGGCGGGAAGCACGAAGCGGACAGTTCATTTCAAGTTTAACACATAAAACACTATTCTCATGATGAAAAGATTACTTTTATTGGCCTGCGCGGCATCGCTCATGCTGGCAGGCGGCGCACAGGCGCAGACCGTCACCGTGGACGGCATCACGTACACGGTGGAAGGGGGCGCGGAAACCGCCACGGTGTCCGATGCTTACGAAGGACTCACTGCGGCCCATGTCCTTGCCACGGTGGAAATCGACGGAAAGGTCTACCCTGTGGCGGACATCGGCGAATTAGCTTTCTATGATTGCATGTCGCTGGAAAGCGTTGCGTTGCCCCAAGGGCTGCGCGGCATCCATGATTCGGCTTTCTTTAGCTGCACGTCGCTGGAAAGCGTCACGGTTCCTGAGGGCGTGGCGACCATCGGCGGCAATGCTTTTTCGGCTTGCACGTCGCTGGCCAGCGTCACTCTCCCGGAGGGGCTGGAGAGCATCGGCGGAAGCGCCTTTAGCTATTGCTTGGCATTGCCAAGCATCACCCTGCCGTCCACGCTGGTGGGCATCGGGGAAGCCGCTTTCTCCGGCTGTTCGACACTGGAAAGCATCGTTTTGCCTCCTTCAGTGGAGGTGGTCAGCGACCTTGCGTTCCAAAGCTGCGCGCGTCTGGCCGATGTCACCCTCCCGGAGGGGCTGGCCGCGATTGGCGAGTTTGCTTTCGCGGATTGCCAGTCGCTGGAGGACATCACCTTGCCTTCCACGTTGCAAAGCATCGGCAACTGTGCATTCAACCGGACGCCGCTGGCCGGCATCACTTGCCTGGCCACTGTGCCGCCTGTGCTGGACGGCCTGCCCTTCGACCAGGAGCATTACATGGAAGCCGAACTCCACGTGCCTGCCGAAGCAGAACCGGCCTACCGCGCCGCGAAGGGCTGGATGGAGTTCTTCGAAAAGGCCGCAGTGGACGGCATCCTGTACGTGCTGAACCCCGGCACGCGCACCGCTTCCGTGATGGACGGCACATCGGCATCGGGAGCGTTGAGCATTCCCGCCACGGTGCAGTATGAGGGCGAGGACTATGCCGTCACCTCCATCAGCGGGGATGCCTTCTATGCCTGCATGGGGCTGACGGCCATCACCATCCCGGAGGGGGTCACAACCATCGGGTCTGAGGCGTTCGGCGCTTGCCGGTTCTTGGAAAGCGCCAGCCTGCCGTCCACGCTGGCGGAAATCGATGATTATGCTTTCGGCGGCTGCACCTCGCTGCATGACATCAATTGGCCGGACGGCTTGCGGATCATCGGCGAATCAGCTTTTGAGGAATGCACTTCGCTGGAACGCATCGCCCTGCCTGCCGGGCTGGCGGAAATCGGCGACTACGGTTTCTGTTCCTGCATCGCGTTGCAAGAAGCTGTTTTGCCTGTCGGCTTGCGGAGCCTCGGCAGGGCTGTATTCGCGGATTGCCCTTCGCTGGAAAGCGTTGCCCTGCCTGAGGAGCTGCAAAACATCGGCCATGATGCTTTCGAATCTTGCACCTCCTTGGCCAGCATCGCCCTGCCTGAGGGGCTGCAGGAGATAGGCAGCGGGGCTTTCTACGACTGTCCGCTGGCGGATGTCTATAGTTATGCCGCCGTGCCGCCCGCCATCGCGGCGGATACGTTCGATGAGTCCACTTATGCGGAAGCCGCGCTCCACGTCCCCTCCGACGTGGCGGCCTCGTACGGGAGCGCCGAATACTGGAAGCAGTTCCTCCGCATCGACGGCGACCTGCCCTCCACGGGCATCGGCAGTGTGGCAGCGGGCGCATCCTTGGCGGTCTATGCCGACGGCATGGTCGCTGCCACCGGCTTAGCCGACATCACGGTGTATGCGCAGAACGGCGCACAGGCATTGCATGCCGACGGCGTTGCCTCGCTTTCGCTGGAGGGCCTGCCTCGCGGCATATACATAATAAATGTGGAGCAAGGCGGCCAGCATCAGGTGCTGAAGGTGATGCGATAATCTTGCTTTTTTCCTAGGAAAGGGGTGCGGCGCGAACCGCGCCCCTTTGCGCATCTTCTCCTTCGCCCATCGGTTCTGCCGGGGCGATGCCGGCGGTGCGCGGGCAACAAATGCCGCATATCGTTTGGCGTTAAGGAAAAATAAGTTATATTTGCCGCGAAATAGGAACGTTGCTGAAGATTCTATAAACACGATTACTTATATAGCATGAAGATTGAGACATTAAGGAAATGCACCGCAGGGTGTGTGTGCGCGTCGTTCTTGCTGCTTGCGTCCTGCGTGGACGAAGCCTATGACCTGGGCAAGGACTTGGATTTGACGATACAGGTCGGGGGCGACCTCCGTCTCCCCGGTTGCAACACGGAGGAAATCACTTTGAAAGATTTGTTCGATTTGGATGAGGACGACCCGGACAACGTGATAAAGACGGATGCCGCAGGTTTCTATTCGTTGCGCAAGTCAGGCGAAGGCTCCGACTCGGAGATTGACATCCGCAAGGTGGACGTGGAGGACGTGGAAGCGATGGACGCACAGTCAGAACTGACGTTCGTGAAGCAGGAACTGGACTACCAAGGCCGCGCCGAGAGCTATATAGATGAAGACCGGTCGCACTTCGAGTTTTCAAACAAGGAGGTCACCAAGGATCTTGTGGCCATCAACTGGGCAAGGCCTGAAGCCAATGTGCCGGTCACTATCCGCTTGTTCTTTGACCAAGAGGACAACGAAGTGCCTGTGCTGCACCTGATGGACGACATCACCATGTACGTCCCCACTTTCCTTGAATTGGAAGTGGACGATTCGAGGCTGCCCGCCGCTGAGCGCGGCGACTACGAAGTGGTTCCCCTCGACGCTTCCGACCCTGCCGCCTACCAAGGCCGTTACCAGAAGCTCGTCTTCCATGAGGAGAAGTCCGTGAACCACGGCGGCACCCTTGAGATACCGCTCTTCATCAGCCGCCTCCTGTTCACCGAAATGGAAGAAGGGCAGGGGCTGATCCTCCACCCGGAGTCGGAGTACAATGAACTCTTTGTGAGCGATGACATCATCATCAGCGGCACGGCTTATCTGCTGGCCAGCGACTTCCCGGCTTCCATCGCTCCGACGGACGACGTGCAGATGGTGCTTTCCACCAGCATCCAGTTTGGCGAGGAGGCTTCCGACGTGAAGTTCACCATTGCCAACGCTATGGGCATTGTGGACCCGGAAATAGACGTGACGGTGGATCCTGTGGGTTTCGACAACCTGCCCGACTTCTTGGAGGATGATGACGTGAGGATAGATCTGGAGAATCCCCAAATCCTGTTGACCGTAGCCAATACTGCCCCGGTGGATGTGAACATCTATGGCGACCTTGTGGCACGGCGCGGCAATGAAACCGTCCGCGTGGGCATTGGCAAAGGTCCGGACGGTGATGTGCTGCACGACACGGAACCGATTCTCATCCAAGGCAACGCCACTTCCGTCATCTGCCTTTCCCGCCAAGGGACAGGTGCGCCCGAGGGCGGTGTGAACGTCAAGGTGGAGAACCTCAACGACCTCATCGAGCGCATCCCCGATGAAATTTCCATGGAGAACGTTACCGCCAAGGTGCTTCAGCAGGAATATGAATTCGACCTGGGCACCACTTACCATGTATCTACGTCCTACAACGTGGATGCCCCTCTTTCGTTCGGCCCCGATACGGAAATCGCCTATAAAGACACGGTGGACAACTGGAACGGCGACATCACGGAATATGACGTGGACATCCGTAAGCTCACTGTCACGATGGACGTGACCAACAAGATACCTCTGAACTTGGAACTTTCCGTGCTGCCCATCGATGTGGACGGCAATGTGATGCCTGCCGATGAGGTGAAGGTGGCTGTGCCGGAGCGCATCTTGCCGGGCAACGGTTTGGAAGGCAACCCTGATGGCGGCACCCTGACTTCCGTAACCGTGGAGATGGAAACCCTGAAGGAGGGAGCTTTGCGGCGGCTGGACGGCATCGTGTTCGACGTGCGGGCCAATAACAGCGATGATGCGGACTACCAGAACATCCCGCTGAACGAGAACCAGACTCTGAAATTAGACAACATCCGCATCCGAATACCGGAAGGCGTGAAATTGGATTTGAATGACAATGATGACAAATAAGGCAATGACAACAATGGTACAGAAAATCAAATATGCCGCAGCGGCGCTTGCCGCATCGCTTGCCTTGCTTGAAGGCAACGCGCAGACGCTCCGTTCTTCTTATTTCTTGGACGGGTCGGTTCACCGGCACGAACTGAATCCGGCGTTCATGGGCGAGCGCAATTACGTGAGCTTCCCTATCCTGGGCAGCATGAACGTGGGCGTGCAGGGCAACATGGGTCTCTCCAACTTCATCTACAAGCTCAACGACCCGGCTTCGAGCTATGAACTGGCTTCTTTCATGCATCCCTCCGTGTCCAGTTCAGAGTTCTTGGGCGGTTTGAAGGAGAACAACAGCATCGACATGAACCTGAGCATGCCCGTTTTCTCGTTCGGCTTCCATAAGTGGGGCGGCTTCAATACGTTCGGCGTGAACTTGCGTGTGAGTTCCAGCGTCAACCTCCCTTACGACCTGTTTGCTTTCATGAAGAACATGCAGCAGGACGGCACGACCCATTACAACTTGAAGAACTTCGGCGTGCGGGCCAATGCGTATGCGGAGATTGCCTTCGGCCATTCGCGGGAAATCATGGAAAACCTGACCGTCGGTGCCAAGCTGAAGGTACTGCTCGGCGCGGGCAACGTGGATGCTTATGTCCGCAATGCCGACATCACGTTGGCAGATGACCGTTGGACGATGGCGTTGGACGCGAGGGGCGACCTCTCCGTGAAAGGCATTGCCTTGGAAACCGACCCGGCGGATGCGCAAGGCCGCCGCGAGGTGACGGGCGTGGAGATGGATGGCTTCTCCCCGATAGCTGGCACGGGCTTCGGCGTTGATTTGGGGGCGGTGTACGACATGGGCGAGTTTGTGGAGGGGTTAACCGTTTCCGCTTCTTTGCTCGATTTGGGCTTCATTTCTTGGAAGGAGACGCACCAAGTCGCCAACGATGGCAGCACGCCTTTCGTGTTCGACGGGTTCACGGATATTGTCATTAACGATGAGGATGCTGACAATAGCTTGGACAGCCAGTTTGACCGCCTGAGCGATGATTTGGAGGGGATGGTGAAATTCTACGACGGCGGCATGGCCTCGAAACGCACTACGGCTCTGAACGCGGTGCTGAACATCGGCGCGGAATACGAACTGCCCTGGTACCGCAACCTGACGTTCGGATTCCTGATGACTTCCCGCTTCAACAAGCCTTACACATGGACCGAAGGCCGCTTCTACGCCAATGTGGCGCCTTTGGGCTGGTTGGACCTTTCCGTCAACTATGCGGCTTCTCGCTTTGGATCCTCAATGGGCTGGATGTTGAACTTCCATCCGAAGGGCTTCAACTTCTTTATCGGGTCAGACAACATCCCGTTCAAGGTCAACCCGCAGTTCATACCGCTCCACAACACGAATGCCAATATGTGCTTGGGCATCAACTTCACATTCGGCAAGAAGCATTGCTGCAACGTGAAGCAGAAGAAGGTATCGTAAGTATGTCCATTCTTGCAGGGAAATGCATGTGGAAAGGGAATGCCGGACAATCCGGCATTCCCTTTTTTTTGTGCCGTTTATGGCAGGCTTGCTGTTGCGGCTTTCCGTGCATGCGGTTGGATTGGTTGGAGGTTCCTGGGTGTTGCAAAAAAAGACAGCAAGCCATGAAACGGCTTGCCTGTCCTTTTTCCCTGTGAAGGCAGGTTGTTATTCCCCCCTGTACCTCCTGGCTTGCTCCTCGATGAGGGCTTGATCCTCGAAATAGTTGATTTTCATGGCGCGGCGCACGTCGTCGAGCGTCTTGGCAGCCGTCTCCCGCGCTTTCATGCAGCCTTCTTGCAGCATTTTGTAGATAGAGGGGATGTCCTTTTCAAACTCCTTCCTGCGCTTGCGTATCGGTTCGAGTTCTTCTTGCAGGATGGCGTTGAGGAACTTCTTTACCTTCATGTCGCCCAAGCCGCCGCGTTGGTAGTGTGCTTTCAGTTCTTCCAAACTTGGATATTCGGGCAGGTAGCGGCTGAAGTGTTCCGGCAGGCAGAAAGCGTCCAAATAGGTGAACACGGTGTTGCCTTCCACTTTTCCGGGATCTTGCACATGGATGTGTCCGGGGTCGGTGTACATGCTCATGATTTTCTGCCTTACTTCGTCCGCCGTGTCCGACAGGTAGATGCAGTTGCCCAATGATTTGCTCATCTTGGCTTTCCCGTCAGTGCCCGGCAGGCGGCAGCAAGCCGTCTTTTCCGGCAGCAGTATTTCCGGTTCCACCAATGTCTCGCCGTAGATATGGTTGAAGCGGCGCACGATTTCGTTCGTCTGTTCCAGCATGGGCTTCTGGTCCTCGCCCACAGGGACGATCGTGGCGCGGAACGCCGTGATGTCCGCTGCTTGGCTGATGGGGTAGGTGAAGAAGCCCACAGGGATGCTGGCCTCGAAGTTGCGCATCTGTATTTCGGTTTTCACCGTCGGGTTCCTTTGCAGGCGCGACACGGTCACCAAGTCCATGTAGTAGAATGTCAGTTCGCACAGTTCGGGTATTTGCGACTGGATGAAGATGGTGGATTTCTCCGGGTCAAGCCCGCAGGCCAAATAGTCGAGTGCCACTTCAATGACGTTTTGCCGCACCTTCTCCGGGTTGTCGATGTTGTCGGTCAGTGCTTGGGCATCCGCGATGAAGATGAACGTCTTGTCGTACGCCCCGGAATTTTGCAATTCCACTCTCCGTTTGAGTGAGCCTACGTAATGCCCGATGTGCAGCTTGCCGGTCGGGCGGTCGCCAGTCAATATGATTTTTTCCTTTTTCATGTCCTGTTCGTTAAATTTAGGGACAAAGATAGCGAATAATCTCGAATTAACCGTTACCTTTGGCCTCCATAATGGGTTTGTAAAATAAATCAAATGAATCATGGACAGATTGGTGCAAATGGGGAAGATAGCCTTTGGCGTGTGTGCCGTGTCGTGGATGATGGCGGCTTGTTCCGATGATGGTTCGTCGGCTTCCTTCAAGGTCGTGGAGTCGATGGAGTTGTGGAAAACAGAGGGAAACACGTCCGAACTCGTGGCCGACATTCATTTTATATATGGGAAAGACGGGCGTCTGGCGCAGGTCAGCAGTGACGATGCAGGCGGAGTCCCTGTGATGGATATTAATTATGTGTATTCCGAAAACAATGATTTCCAATGCGTTTATACAGGCGATGGCGGCCAGCGCGGGCGTATTTCTGCCACGTTGGAGAACGGGCGCATTTATTCCTGCCAAAACGCAGCGGCTTCCGGCACGGAAAGTTATACATACGTTTATACGGATGACGGCTACCTGCGGAAATGCGACAGCCGGGAGGCCAGTTTTGAATATGCATGGTCGGGCGGCAACTTGCTTTCGGTGAAATCCTCAGAGCGGGCTTACAACAGTACTTATGAGACGGCATCCGTGGCCAATGACTACAGCATTGACCTCAATGTGCTTCCTCATCTAATCACCGGGGCTGATTACATGGAAGCGATGAACACATACTGCTGGCTGGCTGGCGTGTTGGGTAAGAAGAGCCGCAACATTGCAGAAGACACGCTTTACACCTATGATTATAAGTATGACGGGGAAGGGCGTTTGAGCGAAATCGTGATGCAGGAAACATTGTCGTTCCAAGATGTGTCTTACACCTTCAGGTTTGTTTATCCCCATAATGGATGACCGATGACAGAGATTGAGAAAATGCGCCGGGAGGAACTGGCCTACATGTCGGATCCCGGAATCCAGGAAAGCTTTGTCCGCTGCAAGGCCCTGTTGTCGAAGATGCGCATGATGAGTATCTATGATGAGGGTTTCCGTGCATTATTGGAAGAACTGGTGCCGGGCATGCCATCCACTTCCGTTATCTGCCCGCCTTTTTATTGTGACCATGGGCATGGCATCCGTTTGGGGGCGCATGTGTTTGTCAATGCCAATTGCACTTTCTTGGACGGTGCTTACATCACGATAGGCGACCATACTTTGATAGGCCCGAACGTGCAGATTTATACGCCCCATCATCCGATGGGGCATGTTGAGCGGCGCAGTTCCAAAGAATACGCTTATCCGGTGACGATTGGGAAGGATTGCTGGATTGGCGGCGGGGCCATCATCTGTCCGGGGGTGCGGATTGGCGACCGTTGCATCATTGGTGCGGGCAGCGTGGTGGCCAAGGATGTGCCGGATGATTCGTTGGCCGTGGGCAATCCCGCTGCGGTGAAGCGCAAAATAGTTTCGTAAATATCTTATGGTAATCAGTTGATTATGTAAATGATGCTTGAAATCTTGAAAAATAATCGGTGAAAGTTTTGGAGGTTACGAAATAAAGCGTACCTTTGCAACGCTTTTGAAAAAGAAAGTGCAGGGCGTTTAGCTCAGCTGGTTCAGAGCGTCTGCCTTACAAGCAGAGGGTCGGCGGTTCGAATCCGTCAACGCCCACAAATCATCAATGTTGCGCTTTCTCCTTTCAAAAGGGCGTTTAGCTCAGCTGGTTCAGAGCGTCTGCCTTACAAGCAGAGGGTCGGCGGTTCGAATCCGTCAACGCCCACGACAAGAAAAGCTCCTGCCCAAGCGGACAGGAGCTTTTCTTATATCCCATTTCTTGGAGTTACCTGATAAACAGCAGTTCGCGGTATTTGGGCAACGTCCACATTCGGTCGTCCACGATTAGTTCAAGTTTGTCGATGTGGTAGCGTATTTGCTCCATCATGGGGGCGATGGTGTCATGGTAGGCAATGGCCTTTTCCCGTTCTTCTTTGATGCGGTTGGCTTGCTTGCGGGCTTCAATCATGGCATCTACGTGTTCCTTGATATATGAAGTATGTTCGGCAATCTTGCAGATGATGCCCATGTTTTCTGCCGAAAGTTTGTCTGCCTGTTCCGATGGGAAGATGCTTTTCATTTTGTACACATTATCCACCAGCTTGGTCTGGTATTCGGTGGCAACAGGCACGATATGGTTCATCACCAAGTCGCCCAACACGCGTGCTTCAATTTGTATTTTTTTCGTGTATGTTTCCCATTTTACTTCGTTCCGTGCTTGCAGTTCCTTTTGTGTCATGACCCCGGTGGATTCAAACATGCGGATGCTGTCGTCATCCAGATAACGGTCGAAGATGAGCGGGCAGCTTGTTTCGCAATCTAAGCCCCGGCGTTCGGCTTCGGCTTTCCATTCATCGCTGTATCCATTCCCGTCAAAACGGATGGGCTTGCATTGCTTGATGTAATGGCGTAGCATTTTTATGATGGCCGACACTTTCGGTTCCCCTTGTCTTATCAGTTCATCCGTTTCTTCCTTGAATTGGGTTAACTGTTCGGCTACGGCGGTATTTAAGGCAATCATTGCGCTGGCGCAGTTGGCTTCCGAGCCTACGGCGCGGAACTCGAAACGGTTGCCTGTGAAAGCAAACGGTGATGTGCGGTTGCGGTCGGTGTTGTCGATGAGCAGTTCAGGCACTTGTGGGATGTCGAGCTTCATGCCTTGTTTGCCGCTCAGGCTGACCAGTTCATCTACCGTGCAGTCCTCCATGTGGTCGAGTACACGGCTGAGTTGCACGCCCAGGAATGAGGAGATGATGGCAGGCGGTGCTTCGTTGGCGCCGAGCCGGTGGGCATTGGTGGCGCTCATGATGGCAGCCTTGAGCAACCCGTTGTGGCGGTACACGGCCATCAGTGTGTTCACGATGAAAGTGATGAAGCGCAGGTTCTCTTCGGCGGTCTTTCCCGGTGCCATGAGCGGGATGCCCGTGTCGGTGCCTAATGACCAGTTGCAATGCTTGCCGGAACCATTGATGCCTTTGAAAGGTTTTTCATGCAGGAGGACGCGGAAGCCGTGTGTGCGGGCCACTTTCCGCATCAGCGACATGATGAGCATGTTATGGTCCACGGCGAGGTTGCATTCCTCATAGATGGGAGCTACCTCGAATTGGTTGGGCGCCACTTCGTTATGGCGTGTCTTGACCGGGATGCCCAATTGCATGGCCTGCATTTCCAGGTCTTTCATGAAGGCAGCCACGCGGGTTGGGATGGCGCCGAAGTAATGGTCTTCCAGTTGCTGGTTCTTGGAAGCTTCATGTCCCATCAGTGTGCGTCCGGTGAGGAGTAGGTCGGGGCGTGCGGCATAAAGTCCCTCGTCAACAAGGAAGTATTCTTGTTCCCATCCCAAGTAGGCGAATACTTTCCGGGTTTCCGGGTTGAAGTATTGGCAGACTTCCGTAGCCGCTTTGTCCACAGCACGCAAGGCTTTGAGTAATGGGGCTTTGTAGTCCAATGATTCGCCGGTATAGGCGATGAACACCGTGGGGATGCACAAGGTGTCGTCCACCACGAACACGGGGGACGAAGGATCCCAGGCGGAATATCCCCGTGCTTCAAATGTGTTGCGGATGCCGCCGTTAGGGAAGCTGGATGCGTCAGGCTCTTGCTGCACGAGCAGTTTGCCGGAGAATTTTTCGATGACGCTTCCTTTGCCGTCATGTTCAATGAAGGCATCGTGCTTCTCGGCAGTGCCTTCGGTCAAGGGCTGGAACCAGTGGGTGTAATGGGTCGCTCCCAATTCCATGGCCCATTGCTTCATGCCTTCCGCCACCTGGTCGGCTATGGAGCGGTCGAGGGCTGCCCCGTGGTCCATGGCATCTGCCAGTTTGCGATAGACTTCCGTCGGGAGGTAACGGAACATTTTCTCACGGTTGAACACGTGGTTTGCGAAATATTCCGAAGGCCGTCCTGCCGGGGATTCCACTGTGGCGGGCTTTTTTCGGAAGGCCGTTTCTACGACTCTGAATCTTAAGTTTGACATAGTTGTATTGTATATTTTGGTTGATAGTCATTCATTTGAGCCAATTCCTGATTCGGCGGATGCCTTCTTCGCAGTCTTCGTGTGTGCCGAAGGCTGTCAGCCGGACGTATCCTTCGCCGTTGGGGCCAAAGCCCACGCCGGGGGTGCTTACCACGTTGGCTTCGTAGAGCATTTGTTCGAAGAATTTCCATGAGCCGACTTTTTCCGGGGTTTTCACCCAAAGGTAAGGAGCGTTGATGCCGCCGGAAACGGACAGCCCGGCAGCTTCAAGCCCTTCTTTCATGGTCTTGGCATTGGTCATGTAGTATTCAATGGTATCTTTCACCTGTTGTTTCCCTTCGGGGGTGTAGATGGCTTCGGCTGCCCGCTGGGTGATGTAGCTGGTGCCGTTGAACTTGGTGCATTGCCGACGGTTCCACAGGGGGTTGAGGGCGATGCGTTCGTTGCCCAAAGTGGCGGCGGTCAGTTCCTTGGGGACTATCGTGTAGCCGCAGCGCATGCCGGTGAACCCTGCTGTTTTCGAGAAGCTGCGTATCTCGATGGCCACTTTTTTTGCGCCTCGTATTTCGTAGATGGAGTGGGGGACATTGTTGTCGTGGATGTAGGCTTCATAGGCGGCGTCAAACACCAGGAGGGTGTCGTTTGCCAAGGCATAATCCACCCATTTCTTCAATTGTTCTTTGGTCAGGGTGGTGCCGGTCGGGTTGTTGGGGTAGCACAAGTAGATGAGGTCCACGCGGTGGGCGGGCAGGTCGGGGACGAACCCGTTTCCTGCCGTGCAAGGCAGATAGGTGACGTTGCTCCACTTGCCGTCCTCGCTTTGCGTCCCTGAGCGTCCGCACATGATGTTGCTGTCCACATAGACGGGATATACCGGGTCGGTGACGGCCATGCTGTTGTCCCAACGGAGCAGTTCGCCGATGTTCCCCGTATCGCTTTTCGCGCCGTCGCTGATGAACACTTCTGATGGGTCGAGGCGGATGCCGCGCGGCGCATAGTCGTTTTTGATGATGGCTTCGATGAGGAACGGGTAGCCTTGTTCGGGACCGTAGCCCCGGAATGTCTTGGCATTCGCCATCTCGTCCACCGCCTTGTGCATGGCTTCGATGCAGGCGGCGGGCAGCGGACGGGTGACGTCGCCGATACCCAAGCGGATGAGTTTTGTTTGGGGGTGCGTTATCCTGAATGAATTTACCTTTTTTGCGATGTCCGAGAACAAGTAGCTCCCCGGCAGTTTCAAGAAATGTTCGTTGACTAAAGCCATATTGGTCGCTTCTTTTTTATTCTTTTGGGTTTAATGTGATTTCTCCTTCAAACACGGTGGTGGCCTCGCCGGTCATCAGCACGTGGCCGGTGTGTGCGTCCCATTCGATGCGGAGTTCGCCGCCATCCATCCGTATGCGGGATTGCCTGCCGGCGCGCCCGGTGAGGAAAGCGGCCACGGCTGTGGCGCATGCCCCCGTGCCGCAGGCTTGCGTGATGCCTGAGCCTCGTTCCCATACGCGCATTCGGATGCTGCCGTCGGGCAGGATTTGCGCGAACTCCACGTTGGTGCGGTCCGGGAACCAAGGGTGGTGTTCCAGCAAAGGCCCGGCCTCGGCCAAGTCTATTTGTTCAACGTTGTCGGTGAAGATGGCCAAATGTGGGTTTCCCATGGAGATGGTAGTGGCCAGGTAGGTGCGTCCTCCGGCTTCTATTGGCTGTTCGCACAGGGCGGGCGATCCTTTTCCGGGCGTTCCCATGTCCACGGTGACGCTTTCCACCAGCCCGTCGCGAAGGTGCAGCTGCAGTCGCTTGATGCCGGACAGGGTGTCTAGCGTAAGGTTTGTTTCCCGTGTCAACCCGTGTTCATAGACGTACTTGCCGATGCATCGCGAAGCGTTTCCGCACATGCGGGCCTCGGAACCGTCGGCGTTGAAGATGCGCATGCTGAAGTCCGCGTGCGCCGACGGGCCAATTAACACCAGCCCGTCACTGCCTATGCCCGTATGGGGCTTGCTCCATTTGCGGGCGGCTTCTCCGGGGCGGGCGATGGGGTAACGGGCGGTGTCCACATAGATGTAGTCATTGCCCGCACCGTGCATTTTGGTGAATTTGATAATTTGTTGCATTTTGTTTTGTATATCTGTGGCGATATTTCTTTTTGCTTTGTTTCTGCCGCAAAATTATTGCATTTTTATTATTCTACGGCTCGTTCTCTCCTTTTTTTCGCCTGAATGGATTTGGACTTATGATTTGTTTATTTCGGATATGAAAATATTCCAAATTATAATTTGTTTTGATTCATATTGTGCGGATTGTAAGTAGGCAGGCGCATAATCCTATGTTAATTCAAATGATAAAAGGCTTGGTTGCATGAAACGGGTGTTCCATGCAAGCAAGTGAAGCCTTTCGTGCGGTCAAATGGAAGTTCCCCTGCCGCAGGGCGGGAGTCCCGTGCGTCCGCCGGGTATCATGAAAGGGATGGCCCGCACGGTTCGGCATAGTACAGCGGGTCTGAGAGGTATCTCTCCCCCGTGTCGGGGAAAATGGCTACCACCCGTTTGCCTTGGTTGGCCGGTTCTTTTGCCACTTGCAGGGCGGCAAAAGCCGCTGCGCCGGAGGAAATTCCCACTAGCAGGCCTTCCTTCCGTGCAAGTTCCCTGCCGGTGCGCAGGGCGTCATCGTCTGTTACGCGGATGATTCGGTCGGGCAGCGAAGGGTCGAATATGGGCGGGATGAAGCCGGCGCCGATGCCTTGTATGCGGTGAGGCCCCGGTTTCCCGCCGGACAATACGGGCGAACCGTCCGGTTCCACGGCGATAATCTTGATTTCCGGGTTCAGTCGTTTCAGCGTTTTCCCGGTTCCGCAAAGCGTGCCGCCCGTGCCTGCTCCGGCCACTAACAGGCCGATGTTCCCCTCCGTGTCTTCCCATATTTCTTGGGCCGTGGTTCGGGCGTGCGCTTCCGGGTTGGCGGGGTTGCTGAACTGCCCCGGAATCCACGAGCGGGGAATTTGCCGGTGCAGTTCCTCCGCTTTCTCTATGGCGCCTTTCATGCCTTTGCTTCCTTCGGTCAGCACGATTTGCGCGCCAAAGGCTGCCAGCAGTTTCCTTCTTTCCATGCTCATGGTTTCCGGCATGGCCAGGATGCAGGGGTAGCCTTTTGTGGCGGCAATCCATGCCAATCCTATGCCGGTGTTGCCGCTGGTCGGCTCGATGATGGTGCTGCCGGGTTGCAGCCATCCCTTTTGTTCAGCCTCCTCTATCATGGCGAGCGCTGCCCGGTCTTTCACGCTGCCGCCGGGGTTGAAGCTTTCCAGTTTGGCGACAACTGGCGTTTGCAGCCCATGTGCTTGCGACCATTGGGCGAGTTCTAATAAAGGTGTATGGCCGATGAGGTCGGTCAGCCGTTTCCTGATTCTTTCCATTGCCTTTTCTTTTGGCTTCAAAGGTATGCATAAGCATTGGATTTTGCAACATTTGTTGTCATAAGGCAAAAAATGCCCGTGCCTGATAAAGTTTCTTCTTTTTTTAGCCTGTATTCTTTTATAAATAGCTACTTTTGCGCTTTGATAAATTTCGAGTGGTTTTTATGGAACTGGATTTGTTGACAGCCATATCGCCGGTTGACGGGCGTTATCGTGGCAAGACGGAAGCGCTGGCCTCCTATTTCTCCGAATTTGCGTTGATGCGTTACCGCGTAAGGGTGGAAGTGGAATATTTCATTTCCCTGTGTGAATTGCCTTTGCCCCAGTTGGAGAAGGTGGACAGGAGCGTGTTCCGGGCGTTGCGCGGCATCTACGAGGGGTTTTCGGAAGCGGATGCCCGCCGCATCAAGGAGATAGAGGGCGTGACCAACCACGACGTGAAGGCCGTGGAATATTTCCTGAAGGAAAAGTTTGATGCCATGGGCGGCATGGAGGATTGCAAGGAGTTCATCCATTTCGGCCTGACATCGCAGGACATCAACAACACTTCCGTGCCTTTGTCGGTGAAGGAGGCTTTGGCGGACGTTTACTATCCCCAGATGGAAGAATTGGTAGCCCAGTTGGAACAATACGCTGCCGAATGGGCCGATGTCCCCATGCTGGCGAAGACGCATGGGCAGCCGGCTTCCCCCACCCGCTTGGGCAAGGAAGTCATGGTCTTTGCGTACCGTCTCCGGCAACAGTTGGAGGCATTGAAGGCATGCCCTTTGTCGGCGAAGTTCGGCGGGGCGACCGGCAATTTCAACGCGCACCATGTGGCTTACCCTTCTTACGACTGGAAAGCCTTCGGCAACCGTTTCGTGGCCGAGAAATTGGGATTGGCGCGCGAGGAATACACCACTCAGATATCCAATTACGACAACTTGGCCGCCGTGTTCGACGGGATGCGGCGTGTCAACACGGTGATGATGGACATGGACCGCGACTTTTGGCAGTACATCTCCATGGAATATTTCAAGCAGCAGATAAAGGCCGGCGAGGTGGGTTCCAGCGCCATGCCCCACAAGGTGAACCCGATTGACTTTGAAAACTCGGAGGGAAACCTCGGCATGGCCAATGCCATCTTCCAGCACCTGTCGGCAAAGCTGCCGGTGTCGCGCCTGCAACGCGACCTCACCGACTCCACCGTGCTGCGCAACGTGGGCGTGCCGTTCGGCCACACCCTCATTGCCATCCAGAGTTCCTTGAAAGGGTTGCGCAAGCTCCTGCTCAACAAGCAGGCCATCTTTGCCGACCTGGACAACTGTTGGAGCGTGGTGGCAGAGGCCATACAGACCATCCTGCGCAGGGAAGGCTACCCGCATCCTTACGAAGCCCTGAAGGCCCTGACGCGGACCAACCAAGCCATCACCGAGGCATCCATCAAGGATTTCATCGAGGGCTTGGAAGTGGGCGAAGCGGTCAAGGAAGAACTCCGGGCCGTCACCCCGCACAACTACACCGGAATGTAAGCAAACAATAAGTGAACAATCAAGGTCGTGAGACCGCAATATTAATTTAATATTTATAAGAAGGTATATGGTAATGGAGAATGAAGAATGGCGCGACAACCCTGAAGGGCAGGGCGCCGGCCGTGATGGTAACAAAGTGTACAGAGAGAATTATTACAACAGGGACGACCGCGAACCTTATGGCCGCCCGTCGGGCGAGCGCATGCAGCGTCCGCGATACGTGCGCGAAAGAAGCAGCGAACGCCCGCAACGCCCGCGCATCAACCGCAATGCGGAGCGTGCTTACGGCAACCGCGAACAAGGGGAACGGGCATACCGCCCGGCGCGTCCTTACAACAACCGTGGCGACGAGCGCGGCTACCGCCCGTTCAACCGTGAGGAACGCCCCAATGCATTCCGCCCTTACAGCCGCGATGGCGGGGAACGCCCCCGCATGCAGCAGCGCCCCGGCTATGGCGGAGGGGAATATTACCGCGACGGCAACCGCAGGCCGCGCATCAACCAAGGCGGCAACCGCCCGCGCCCCGGGCAGCGTGACGGCTACAGCCCGAATGCCAAGTACAGCAAGAAAAAGCAAATCGAGTATAAGGAACAGTATGTGGACCCGAACGAACCGATCCGTTTGAACAAGTTCTTGGCGAACGCCGGGATTTGTTCCCGGCGCGAGGCCGATGAATACATCACGGCCGGCGTGGTGTCGGTGAACGGGGAAGTGGTGAAAGAACTGGGCACGAAGGTGAAACGTTCGGACCTGGTGCGCTTCCACGACCAGCCGGTGAGCATCGAACGCAAGGTGTACGTGCTGCTCAACAAGCCGAAAGACTGCGTCACCACCTCTGACGACCCGCAGGAACGCCGCACGGTGATGGACCTGGTGAAGGGCGCGTGCCGCGAACGCATTTACCCGGTGGGACGTTTGGACCGCAACACCACGGGCGTGCTGCTGCTGACCAACGACGGCGACTTGGCTTCCAAGCTCACCCATCCGAAGTTCCTCAAGAAGAAGATTTACCACGTCAAGCTGGACAAGAGCCTGACGGAGGCCGACATGGAGCAAATCGCCAAAGGCGTTGAACTGGATGACGGCGAGGTGCATGCCGATGAAATCAGCTACGTGCTGGATACGGACAAGTCGCAGGTGGGCATTGAAATCCACTCCGGAAAGAACCGGGTGGTGCGCCGCATCTTTGAATCGCTGGGCTACAGAGTGACCAAACTGGACCGTGTGTATTTTGCGGGCCTCACCAAAAAAGGGCTGAAGCGTGGCGACTGGCGATACCTGACGGAGCAGGAGGTGAACTTCCTTCGCATGGGTTCGTTTGAATGATGTTCAAGAACAGGAAAAAATAAACGCAGAATGATTATGGAAAAGATAACACGCACAAGAGTGGCGGACGTTTTGAAGTCGGAAGCATACGGCTCGAAAGTGAACGTCAAGGGCTGGGTACGCACCCGGCGCGGAAGCAAACAAGTCAGTTTCATCGCCTTGAACGACGGTTCTACCATCCATAACCTGCAGATCGTGGTGGACATTGAGAAGTTTGACGAGGAGGTGCTGAAACAAGCCACCACGGGTGCCTGCATCAGCGTCAACGGCACGCTGGTGGAGTCCGTGGGACAGAAGCAGAAAGTGGAGCTGCACGCCGTGGAGATGGAAGTGCTGGGAACGGCCGACCCCGCCGTGTATCCCCTTCAGAAGAAGGGCCACACCTTGGAGTTCCTGCGGGAAATTGCGCATCTGCGCCCCCGCACGAACACGTTCAGCGCCGTGTTCCGCATCCGCCACAACATGGCCATTGCCATCCATAAGTTCTTCCATGAACGGGGATTCTATTATTTCCACACGCCCATCATCACGGCTTCCGACTGCGAGGGGGCCGGGCAGATGTTCCAAGTGACCACAATGAACCTCTACAACCTGAAGAAGGACGCGGACGGTTCCATCATCTACGACGACGATTTCTTCGGCAAGCAGGCAAGCCTCACCGTTTCCGGCCAATTGGAAGGCGAGCTGGCCGCGACGGCTTTGGGCGCGATTTACACGTTCGGACCCACCTTCCGCGCTGAGAACTCCAATACGCCCCGCCATCTGGCCGAGTTCTGGATGATAGAGCCGGAAGTGGCTTTCAACGAAATCACGGAAAACATGGACCTGGCTGAGGAGTTCATCAAGTATTGCGTGCAGTGGGCATTGGACCATTGCCGCGACGACGTGCAGTTCCTCAACGACATGTTCGACAAGGAACTCATCGCCCGCCTCGAAGGCGTGTTGAAAGAACCGTTCGTGCGCCTGTCCTACACCGAAGGCGTGAAGATATTGGAAGAAGCCGTGGCCAAGGGGCATCAGTTTGAATACCCCGTGTATTGGGGAGCCGACCTGGCCTCCGAGCATGAACGCTACCTGGTGGAGAACCATTTCGGCCGCCCGGTCATCCTGACGGACTACCCGAAAGAAATCAAGGCTTTCTACATGAAGCTCAACGACGACGGGAAAACTGTCCGCGCCATGGACGTGCTGTTCCCGAAAATCGGCGAAATCATCGGCGGGTCCGAGCGCGAGGCCGACTACAATAAGTTGCTCCGGCGCATCGAAGAACTGCACATCCCGATGAAAGACATGTGGTGGTACTTGGACACGCGCCGCTTCGGCTCTTGCCCGCATTCCGGCTTTGGCTTGGGATTCGAGCGGCTCTTGCTGTTCGTCACCGGCATGGCCAACATCCGCGACGTGATACCCTTCCCGCGTACGCCGAAGAACGCCGAGTTCTGACGCTGCCGGTATGCATGCATGGAAGCCCGCCTCAAGCGGGCTTCTTTCGTATGCGGGCGGAAGTCCCGGCGCATGCTTCCTTTCGTCCTTTTCCCGCTTCCTTTTCCCCTTCCTGCACAATGCCTGTTTTGGCAGGAATTTTTCCCAATAAAATCCGGAATTTTACAGGAAAAATGCACGCACTTTACCTGTAAAATTTGCGGTTTTATTGGGTGAAATCCCGAAGATTCCTGATTCCAGGTTCCAGCCTCCCGCAGAGGCGCAACATCTTGCGCTTCAAGGCGCATGGATGCTTCTGCGGACTATCCCAAAAAGCCCAGCAAAAATGGCCTGGAAGTTCAGCAACAATCACCCGATTGTTCAGCAACATTTCGTGAAAACCTTCCAAGGTTTCAAGCAAAACGTTCCAAGGTTTGGGGCGAAACCTTGGGAGGATTTTTATGTGCCAACGGGGGAATACCACAAAAATATCGGTCACGCTTCCGCATCCGTTCCTTTTCTTATGATATAAAAGGCTGGCGGTTTCATGGGTATGGTCGTATTCTTCCTTGCCTTGTCGCAACCACTTTGGCTTCATTGAATCTTTCCTCAAAGGATTTCAGACGGCTTTCAAGCAGGGTCTCGCAATCGATGTTTGACACAGCGTTCATATTCTTGAATTGCAAATCAAAAAACTTTAAAACCGTAAGATATAACCATCGCCATCCTTGAAGGCATTGCATCTTTCGAGATACAGGCGGGTAGCATCAAAGTCGTCGCCAATGATGTTGGCACTGAACTGGCGCACTCTCGACATTGCACGGATGATCACGCTTGGGTCTCCTCGCCGGGTCAACCGGCGCAGGGCGTTCAGATAGTCCTCCCGAAAAACGGTTGGGATGATTATCTTGGACTGTTCCGCCGCCACGAGTTCAGCATTCATCATGATACGCGAGATGCGGCCGTTGCCATCATTGAAAGGATGAACCTCGCTCACCATGAACAACATGAAAAGTGAGCGGGCAAACGGGTGTTCAAGTGCTTGGTAATATTCAAATCCCTTGCGTAAAGTACCCCTGACAAGTGTGCAGTCCACAAAATGAGTATCTCCTGCATGGTTGTTCTGCATCTTGAACATGCCCGGATTTCGCTCCGGCCGTGCGGCCATTAGCACCCTGTGGCGGTCTTGCAGCAATTCTATCAGTTCGTCTGATGACCGGGGAACGCGGCGCATTTCTCTCCGGCTTGCCACCAGTTGAAATGTCCCCAGCACATCATGGGAGTCGGCATTGCGTGCAGGCATCGGCAATCCGCTTTCCACAATCTGCCACGCATCTTCAAGCTCAAACTCCGTTCCCTCAATATAGTTTGAAAAGTAACTCTCAAAGAAAGCGAAGTTGCGGAAGGCTGCGTTCTCAACATTCGGTTCGTCTATAAATGGGAACTGTTCATTGTGCAGTGCGCCGAACAGCGCCTCAAACAGCCTTGTCCTGCTCTCGTCAAAAGGTTCTCCCTTGGATCTTGCTACGGCTGCGGCGGATGACAATATTCCGCTCGGCTGGGTGGAAAGCAAGGCACTTATGATGGAATTGAGTGTTTCAAACTCGTTTGTCATGCCAAGGGACTCGCTGATCCTACGGGCGTTGTCACGGAACTTGTTCAATCCTTGCTCCCCGTTCACTTGCAGCATACGTTCCAACATTTCCTCCACGTAAGTACGCGGCAGGCATTTGGACACGCTTGTCCTCGAACGCCCCTTTTGGAGATTCTCAAGTACCCTGCGCTCCGCACTTGATATATAAAGGTTTTCTATGAACGGCATGTCATCTTCCGTCCCCACCGGGCCGCGCATCAGATGCACGGTGATGCCCGGAAGGGAAACATTCTTGGTGTATGTATAGGTCAGGAATATGTCACCTGTTTCCGTGGGTTTCAACTCGTATGCGGAACGGTGGCTGATGACGGCATGAGGATACAGCTGCCCAAGAATGTAAAACAGGTTTCTGCGCACAATAACTTCGGACGCTTCATCCATGTTCGTGGTATATACCTTCGGGGCGATTTTCCTAAGCGTTCCGTTTTTCAACATCGCCGTTCTTCGAGCGGACTCACTTTTGTTCGATGTCGCCATCACTATTTCTGTCACATTTTTCAAGGATGAGTTTGCTGCCATTTTTTTCGAATAAGAGTTGTTTCCAATGCAAAGATGAGAAATTTTGTGGGATAAGAGTGCGTGTTTTGGGTAAAATTGTAGATTAATCTATTCGTAGCGGCAACTTTGTGCGGATACAACAGCTTATGAGCAGATGATGCATTTGAAGGAAGAGGGTACAATATTTCTATAAAAGTAATAAGTATGGAATAAACGGATTATTGCAAACATACGTTAGCTGTCAGCTACATTCAGGCGCGTTAATTGATAGGTGAAAATATTAGATGAAAAGTATTATTTATAGATTCAAGATAGAAGTGCAACCTTCCTCCTCCGTCCTTGGAGCGTAGCGGAAAGGGCGGAGGAGGAAGGCA
>CALUIR010000040.1 GCA_944320785.1 uncultured Bacteroidaceae bacterium | reverse complement strand
TGAGCATCGCTGCTGCTGTTGTCCCTGCCACGGTGAACATCAATGGCAAGGACTGCCCCGTCACCGCCATCGGCAGCTATGCCTTTGCCTGGCATAGTGCATTGGAAAGCATCGCCTTGCCCGAAGGAGTGGAAACAATTGGCGGAATGGCATTCTATTCTTGCTATTCGCTGGCCAGCATTGACTTGCCGGAAAGATTGCAAAGCATCGGTGAATCTGCTTTCAATGCATGCACTGCCCTGCAAAGTGTTACTTTCCCCGAAGGGCTGCAATCCATCGGCAATCAAGCTTTCTTATATTGCAAGTCGCTGGCCGCCGTCATTTTTCCCTCCACCTTGCAGTCCATTGGCGAGATGGCATTTTCCCAATGCCCTTTGACGGACATTGCCTGTCATGCCATGGCCCCGCCCGCCATCTGTGAGGACACATTTGATGCGGAAGTGTACGCCACTGCTTCCCTTGCCGTCCCGGAAAACGCGGAGCAGGCTTACCAAGAAGCGGAAACGTGGCGGAACTTCTTCAACCAAGCAACTGCAGAAGGCATCACGTACACCGTCAACAAGGAAACAGGAACAGCCGCCGCCATCTATGGCGCCCCCAGCATCACAGAGGCCAATGTCCTTGCCACGGTGGCCACCGATGGCAGGGAGTATCCCGTCACAGCCATTGGCGAGGAGGCTTTCAATCATTGCACATCGTTGAAAAGCGTCACTATCCCGGAGGGAGTGGCAAGCATTGGCAATGCAGCCTTCTTCAGTTGCCTGTTGGAGCAAGTCATTTGCCAAGCCTCTGTCCCACCTATGCTCGGTGAAAATGTGTTCGGCGCCCTAACATATGCGCTTGCAGAACTGCAAGCGCCATCCGAGGCAGAGCAGGCTTACCGCGTTGCCGAAGGGTGGTGTTATTTCTATCTTTACACAGCCATTGACGGCATTGTCTATGGCTACGACCCAGGCATGCAAGGCATTTCCGTAATGGGGTATATGGGCGAGCCAGTGGATGCCGTGATTCCTGCCACCGTGGAGTTGGACGGCATGGATTCCTTTGTTGTGAGCATCAGCAACTATGCTTTCGACGGATGCACATCATTGCGGAGCATCGCTTTGCCGGAAACTATCACGAGTATCGGCAATTGGGCTTTCCATGCTTGCACTTCATTGGAAAGCGTCACCCTTCCCGAAGGGACACAGAGCATCGGCAACATGGCTTTTGCATATTGCACATCGCTGGTGAGCATCGTTCTGCCATCCTCCATGCAACACATTGATGCGACAGCTTTCACGGACTGCCCATTGAAGGAAATATACAGCCATGCTGCTGTTCCGCCCATTGTCTCAAATGGTTTATTTGATGAGGAGGTTTATGCTGCCGCCACGCTACATGTGCCGGACGATGCATCAGGCAGCTACCAGGCAGCCGATGGGTGGAAACAGTTCCAACACATCGTTGGCGACCTGCCCCCGGTATCCATCGGCAGTGCAGCAACGAATGCCTCCCTTGCCACCTACGCCAATGGCGTCCTCACCACCGAAAGCCCCGCCGACATCACGGTGTATGCGCAATCCGGGGCAAAGGTGCTGCATGCCGAGGCTGCCACCTCGCTTTCGCTCGAAGGCCTGCCCGGCGGCATCTATATAATAAGCATAGAGATGGATGGCCAGCAACAGGTGATGAAGGTGATCCATTGACCTTGCCTTCGGACACAAGGAAGGGGAGCGGCGCGCGCCGCTCCCCTTTTTGCTTCCCCTTGACCTTTTGTGTCATAATCATGCACAGAATATGCAAAATAACATAAAATAGGACGGGCATCCACGGGAAAAACCGTATATTCGCTACCGTTTAGTATTAACCACAAAAAGAATCTAATATGGAATTACCTTTTGCTGAATCTTGGAAAATCAAAATGGTGGAACCCATCCGGAAAAGCACACGCGCCGAAAGGGAACAATGGATCAAGGAAGCACACTACAACGTGTTCCAGCTGCGGTCCGAGCAAGTGTATATCGACCTCATCACCGACTCCGGCACGGGCAGCATGACCGACCGCCAATGGGCCGGCATGATGATGGGCGACGAGAGCTATGCCGGCGCACGCTCGTTCTTCCGCATGAAAGACACCATCACCCGCCTCACGGGCTTCCAATACGTCATCCCCACCCACCAAGGCCGCGCCGCCGAGAACGTGCTGTTCTCCTACCTCGTGAAGGAAGGCGACGTGGTGCCGGGCAACTCCCACTTCGACACCACCAAGGGACACATCGAGGGGCGCAAGGCCATCGCCTTGGACTGCACCATCGACGAGGCGAAGGACACGCAACTGGAAATCCCCTTCAAAGGCAACGTTGACCCCCGCAAGCTGGAGAAGGCATTGCAGGAATACGGCAGCCGCATCCCGTTCATCATCGTGACCATCACCAACAACACCGCAGGCGGGCAGCCCGTTTCCATGCAGAACCTGCGCGAAGTGCGCGCCTTGGCCGACCGCTACGGCAAACCGGTGGTGTTCGACTCCGCGCGCTTTGCCGAAAACGCCTACTTCATCAAGACCCGGGAGGAAGGCTATGCGGGAAAGACCATCAAGGAAATCACCCGCGAGATGTTCAGCCTGGCCGATGGCATGACCATGAGCGCGAAGAAAGACGCCATCGTGAACATGGGCGGCTTCATCGCCACCAACCGCCAGGACTGGTACGAAGGGGCGAAAGGATACTGCGTGCAGTTTGAAGGCTACCTCACCTACGGCGGCATGAACGGACGCGACATGGAAGCCCTTGCCATCGGGCTGGACGAAAACACAGAGTTCGACAACCTGGATACACGCATCAGGCAGGTGCAGTACTTGGCTAAACGGCTGGACGAGTTCGGCATCCCCTACCAGCGTCCCGCCGGAGGGCATGCCCTGTTCGTGGATGCCACAAAGGTGCTGACGCACGTGCCGAAAGAGGAGTTCCCCGCACAAACGCTGACCATCGAGCTATACCTTGAGGCCGGCATACGCGGCTGCGAAATCGGCTACATCCTGGCCGACCGCGACCCCGTCACCCGAGAGAACCGCTTCACCGGGCTTGACCTGCTGCGTTTGGCCATACCGAGAAGGGTGTACACCAACAACCACATGGATGTCATTGCCGTGGCGCTGAAGAATGTATTCGACCGCCGCGAGCAAATTACCCACGGCGTGCGCATCGCTTGGGAAGCCCCCTTGATGCGCCATTTCACGGTGCAGTTGGAACGCCTCTAAGCTCATCCACCGTATAAGTGAGTACAAACTCCTTGTCGAGCAGATACTTTACCGGGAACTCCTTGCGGGTTCCCGTTTTCAATTCCATGGCATTCAGTTCGCCTTCCTCCCCTTCCATCTCGAAAGGAAAGATGCGGATGTGCCGCCTCAATTCCACGCCCTCCAAGGACAGCGCTTTGTACACCGCCTCTTTGGCCGACCAATAAAGCAACAATTGATAGATGTCCTCCTCATCGGCTTCCTCCAATTCATCTTCCTGCATGAACTTCTCGCGCACCCGATAGACGGTCATGCCGAAATGCTCAATGTCAATCCCCACCCGGAAGCGCGGATGAAGCGCCACCGCCGCATAACCCTTGGTGTGCGACACGCTGATGTGAAAAGAATGGTCTCCAAGGTAAGGCTGCCCGTTCTCTTCGTGCAGGATGCTTTTAGGCATGCCGCAAAGGCCGGCCAGCAGAGCGTTCACTGATTCAACCTCAAGCATCCGCTTGTTCTTGCCGGGAGCAGGCTCCATTTTCCAGATGCCCCACCTCAGTTCACCTTCCGTGCGTTTCAACAGCAAAGGCATGTCAACGGCAAGGCGTAAAGGTTTGCATCATCCGCTCCACGTCCTTCCGTATATATGCCAAATAAGGAGCAATGGAGTCCACATTCGGTGTGGCATTGAAGTAGAGCGAAGCATTAAAGAAATAACTCGTGCTGTCCGTCAGCGCCAACTGCAAAGGCGTGGCCACCGGACCTTTGATGTCATACAAGATGCCATAAACGCGTCTTGCTTCGTCAGCATAAGGCTGTTCATCGATGCCTGTCGCCACTTGGACATGCGAGTAAACCAAAGCCCGGCTCTCGCGTGCCATTGTGTCAAAGTCACCAGGATGCATGCCGTGCCATGTACAATAAATGCAAGCATTCAGGCCGGGATAATGGATGTTGCAGAAATATTCGTCTGCTCGGTTCCGCTTTGCTGAAAACACGGCCTGGCCTGACACTTCAAAACGGAAAGGAAGCGTGTCGGACGACAGGGCATAAACCGCATCGGGCAAAACAGGCATCTCTCGTTCCTTTTTGGCGGAACAGTCTGAGAACATCAGAGACACAGACAACAGCACTACGGCATAAGTGCCTATGAATAAACGGTATTTACTTTTGGGTGTCATCATCTATCGTGAACTTTACTTTCAGTATCCGGCGGTCGTTCATGGCCAGTACCTCAAACTTATACCGCCTGTATTGCAAAACCTCATGCAAGGCCGGAAATTCTCCTTTAATCTCCAACAGCAAGCCGGCCAATGTATCTGCATCCCTGCTCACTGCGTCAAAGTCTTCCGGGTCAAGTTTGGTAATCCGGTAGAAATCCGTCAACTGGGTCTTCGCTTCAAAAATGTAGGTATTCTCGTCTTGGCGGACGTAGCTCCGTTCTTCCTCATCATACTCATCATTGATTTCGCCCACAATCTCCTCGATAATATCCTCCATCGTCACAATGCCGGAAGTTCCACCGAACTCATCCACCACGATGGCAATGTGTATCTTATTAGCTTGGAAATCACGAAGCAAATCGTCAATCATCTTCGTTTCCGGCACGAAATAGGCCGGACGTATCAATGACTGCCACCTGAAATTGTCCCCTTTCCCCAAATGCGGAAGCAAATCCTTGATATACAAAACACCTTTTATGTTATCCTTGGAACCGGAATAAACCGGTATCCGGGAATATACATTATCGATGATGCATTGCAAGACCTCTTTGAAAGAAGCTTTGATGTCAAGGTCCACCATATCCAAACGAGAGGTCATGATTTCTTTGGCCGTCTCGCCGCCAAAGCGGATTATGCCTTCCAAGATATTGTTCTCATCGGATATCTCATTTTTGTCAGTCAGTTCCAAAGCATGTGACAATTCATCCACCGAAAGGTTGTACCTCCTTTTCCTGTGACGCGCGTCAATGGCCTCAGAGATGCGTGACAACATTCCCGAGACTGGTCTCAACAGGCAATATAGCATATAAACAAGCGGAGCTGCCTTGCGGGAAAATTTCAAGGCATTCTGCACAGCATAGATTTTCGGCAGCATCTCTCCAAACAGCAACAAGAAAAACGCCGAGGCAACAGTAAAAAAGAACAATTCAAGCCCCTTGCCCCATCCTAAACAAATCCATTCGGAAAAGAAATAATCCAATAGGATGACGAATACCACATTTACTATCGTGTTCGACACGGAAAGCGTGGCTTGGAAGCGCTCCGCACTATCAAGCAGCTTGCTTATCCTGCCATCAGAAGGATGGCACTCCTCCATCACTTGTTCCCTTTCGTCAGATGTCAGGGAGAAAAAAGCAATCTCTGACGCGGATATAAAGCCGGAAAGCCACAGCAACAAGACTGCCGCACACAAAACACACCCTCCTGCGAAGGCAGGAGCCACCATTGTCGCATCCGTAAACAGAAATGCCCAAAGGCATAAACACGAGTCTGAATCCAAAATACAGGTTTTAGTTAAACAATCTAGAACGGCAAATCATCCGCCCCGCCTGCAAAAGGGTCTGCAGCTTGCTGGGCTGTCGCCGCCTGCTCATTTGCCCGCATCGCCCCCGCCGCATTCTGCGGTTGCGGCATAGCAGGCGGATTGGCATTGCCATTTGTGCTTGCCTTAGGAGAAAGCATCTCCATGTTGTCGGCAAATATCTCCGTCACATACCTTTTAATCCCATTCTGGTCATCATAAGAACGTGTCTTTATCTTGCCTTCTATGTAAAGCTTGTCGCCTTTGTGGACGTATCTTTCCGCCACATCCGCCAAACCTCTCCACAGGACTATATTATGCCACTCCGTCCGTTCCGGCACTTGAACCCCATTCTGCAAAGTATAACCTCTCTCTGTCGTCGCCAAGGGGAAACTTGCCACTGCCACTCCGGTGTCAAGATGCCTTACATCTGGGTCTTTCCCCACATTGCCTATCAGCATTACTTTATTTAAAGACATAACACATGCGTTTTTTACGTGACAAATTTAGGCAGAAATGTGATACCATACAAACATTTAGCCCGTTATTTGACTTTTTTCTTTATATTTTCATCTCCGAAGCTGCCTTTTTCCGTTCCGACAGCATCTGGTAAAGCGGCTTCGGGAAGGCATAATCCTCCATCTGCCCTTCCGGCACACAAATGAATGACTGAAGCACGCCAGCCGCCTCAGCGTCTTCCGGGAGAACCACTTCATAAAACCTGATATGCAACACCTGATGGGAAAGGACATGCTTCATGCTTCCTGCAAAGGAAACGGATAAAGGCGACCGACCGCCAAGGCGCAAAAGCAAAGGCTGCCTCAACAAGCCTTCCATATCCAAGGGAACATCCGTCTCAATCAGCGGCAATTCATAGAGCCCTTTCCATATATCATCCCCCGTCCGCTTGCGGATGTAAGCAAAACCATCCTTGGCAATATATAAATAGGAAAAGAAGCGCGGACGAACAGGCGTCTTTTTGGTTTTCAAAGGCAACCGCCCCACCATCCCGCCAGCATAAGCTTTGCAAGAGGCACCCAATATGCAGGCCGGGCAATCCGGCGATGCCGGCACACACTGCAAGGAGCCGAAATCCATGACCGCCTGGTTGTACATGCCCGGACGTTTTCCATCCAACATTTCCTGCGCCAATGCAGCAATCATCCTTTTCCCGCGCAGCGAGTCAATCGGTTCCTCTATGCCGAAATACCTTGAGAACAAACGGCAGGCATTCCCGTCCACCGCCGCGTATGGCAAGCCATACGCAATCGAGCAAATAGCCGCTGCCGTGTAATCACCCACACCTTTCAAAGCACGGACCCCTTCATACGTGGCAGGAAAAACGCCTTTCATGCTCCGGGCAGCCGCATGGAGGTTCCGCGCACGGGCATAATAGCCTAATCCTTGCCAATACTTCAGCACTTCGTCTTCGGCGGCCGAAGCCAAAGCCTCCAAAGAGGGGAAACGGCGCAGGAAGCGGGAATAATAATCCGTCCCTTGGGCCACACGAGTTTGCTGCAACATGATTTCAGAAACCCACACCCGGTAAGGGTCCTTGCTGTGCCGCCACGGCAAGTCGCGCCGGTTCTCCCGGTACCAATCCAACAATTTAACCGTAAAATCGTTCATAACCTCATTCCTTCTGGCGGCAAAAATAGCGGAAGAATCCATACGGGAAACATTTTTTCCCAAAATCTTCATAATATATTTCTTGGAAAGCGCAAAAAGCTATATATTTGCAGTCCAAAAAATTAAGAATACATATAATCACTTATTAATAATAGCAAAAATGACAAAAGCTGATATTGTAAACGAAATCGCCAAGAATACAGGCATCGACAAGACAACTGTCCTTGCAACTGTAGAAGCATTCATGAGCGCCGTAAAAAAATCATTGGAAAATGAGGAAAATGTGTACCTCCGTGGGTTTGGTAGCTTTATCGTGAAGAAAAGAGCGCAGAAAACAGCTCGCAACATATCCAAGAACACGACCATCATCATCCCGGAACACAACATCCCGGCATTCAAGCCTGCAAAGACCTTTACAATTGCAGTAAAGAAATAATCATCCAACAATTATCGTTTAACTCATAAATTCTTAAAATTATGCCGAGCGGAAAAAAGAAAAAAAGACATAAAATGTCTACTCACAAACGGAAAAAAAGATTGAGAAAGAACAGACATAAAAGCAAAAAATAAATTTTAAGTCTGTGATTCCAACAATCAAATTAGAGAACAAACTTGTAAAGCTTATTACATCTGATTATAGTTTTCGAGTTTGTTCTTTATTTAAAAGCAGTTCTGATTCATCCAAAAGCCGGGAAAAGAGGGGGAAAAAACCCTCATCGTTTTTCACAGGAAAAACGATGATTTTACCTGTAAAATTTCAACTTTTACAAGCATAAATTCCGAATTTTACCGTGAAAGGTTTTCGATTTTTGGCATGAATTCCCAACCGCTTTCAAAACAATCATGAACATTTAACAAAAAAACAACTGTGACCAGCGAACTTGTAGTTGACGTACAGCCTAAAGCTATCTCCATCGCGTTGTTGGAAGACAAACGTCTGGTGGAGCTGCAAAAAGAAGGGCAAAGCCTCTCTTTTTCAGTAGGCAACATGTACTTAGCCCGGGTTAAGAAAATAATGCCGGGCCTGAATGCTTGTTTCGTGGATGTCGGTTTTGAAAAAGACGCTTTTCTTCATTATCAGGACTTAGGTCCGCAATTCAACTCTCTGAACAAATATGTAAGGCAAACCATTAGCGACAGAAAAAGACTGAACCCTGTATCCAAGGCGACCATCCTTCCCGACCTTGAAAAAGACGGCACGGTAGCGAACACTTTAAAGGTAGGGCAAGAAGTTTTCGTGCGAATCGTGAAAGAGCCTATTTCCACCAAAGGGCCGCGACTCACCTGTGAATTGTCTTTCGCAGGGAGATACCTCGTGCTGGTTCCCTTCAACGATGAAGTGTCAGTCTCAAAGAAAATTAAATCCAGCGCGGAACGCGCCCGCCTGAAGCAACTGCTGCAAAGCATCAAGCCGAAACATTTCGGCGTTATCGTCAGGACGGTGGCCGAAGGCAAACGGGTGGCCGAACTGGACTCCGAACTGAAAACACTGTTAAGCCATTGGGAAGATGCCATCACCAAAGTGCAGAAAGCCACCAAACTGCCCACATTGGTTTACGAAGAAACCAGCCGGACAGTCGCTTTGCTGCGCGACCTGTTCAATCCTTCTTTTGAAAACATCTACATCAACGATGAGAAAGTTTACAAGGAAGTGAAAGATTATGTCGCCTTTATCGCGCCCGAAAGGGAAAACATCGTGAAGCTCTACAAAGGGGAACTCCCGATTTTTGACAATTTCGCCATTACGAAACAAATCAAGTCCTCGTTCGGGAAAACGATTTCCTACAAAAACGGCGCCTACCTCATCATTGAGCATACAGAAGCGTTGCATGTGGTGGACGTGAACAGCGGCAACCGTTCCAAATCAAACAACGGGCAGGAAGCGAACGCCCTCGATGTCAATCTGGGAGCTGCCGACGAACTGGCACGCCAGCTCCGGCTGCGCGACATGGGAGGCATCATCGTCGTGGACTTCATTGACATGAACGAAGCGGAAAACAGGCAGAAACTCTACGAACGCATGTGCCAGAACATGCAATTGGACAGGGCCAAACACAACATACTCCCATTAAGCAAATTCGGCTTGATGCAAATCACACGCCAGAGAGTGCGTCCCGCCATGGACGTGAACACAACAGAAACCTGCCCGACCTGCTTCGGGAAAGGAAGCATAAAAGCGTCTATCCTCTTTACGGATACATTGGAAAACAAAATAGACTATTTAGTCAACAAATTGAAGATAAAGAAATTCAAACTACACATCCACCCATACATCGCCGCCTATGTGAACCAAGGAGTCGTTTCCCTGAAACGGAAATGGCAGATGAAATATGGTTTCGGAATCAAGATCATCCCCGATCAAAGTCTTGCTTTCTTGGAATACAAATTCTATGATTCCAACAAAGAGGAAATCGACATGAAAGAGGAAATAGAGATCAAATAAAACAAAAGAAAAGCTGTTCTTCAAAGGCAGCTTTTCTTTATTCCCTCATCTATCCTTACCCGACTTATGGAAAAAGCCGCACGCAAATACACCAGCAAGGAAATCTGGACTGTCACTTACCCGATTCTCATCAGCCTCATCATGGAGCAGCTGATCGGCATGACCGACACAGCCTTCATGGGACGTGTCGGAGAAGTGGAATTAGGCGCATCGGCATTGGCCGGAGTCTATTACATGATTATCTTCATGATAGGTTTCGGGTTCAGCATCGGCGCGCAAATCATCATCGGGCGGCGCAACGGCGAACAGAACTACCGGCAAATCGGAACGATATTCTACCAAGGCGTGCTGTTCCTTTCCGTCCTGGCCGCCATCATGTTTGCTTTCTCGCAACTGTTCTCCCCTGTCATCCTGCGGGGCATCATACAGTCCGAGGACGTGTTCCATGCCACCATCTCCTACATCAACTGGAGAGTCTATGGCTTTTTCTTCTCGTTCATCGGCATCATGTTCAGGGCGTTCTTCGTAGGCACCACGCAAACCAAGACGCTCACGCTCAACTCCATCGTGATGGTCCTGTCAAACGTGGTGTTCAACTACATCCTTGTGTTCGGCAAATTCGGGATGCCCGCATTGGGCATTGCGGGCGCAGCCATCGGCTCTTCCTTGTCCGAACTGGTGTCCCTCCTGTTCTTCATCATCTACACCTACCGGAAAGTGGACTGCCGGAAGTACGGCTTGGACCGTTTCAGCGGGTTCCGCATCGCCACCCTGAAACAGATATTCAACATCTCCATCTGGACCATGATTCAAAACTGCCTTTCCATGTCCACATGGTTCCTGTTCTTCATCGCCGTGGAACATTTGGGGGAACGCCCGTTGGCCATCACCAACATCATCCGCAACGTGTCGTCCATCCCTTTCATGATAACCATGGCTTTCGCATCCACGGGAAGCACCTTGATAAGCAACCTGATAGGCTCCGGCAACATTGCCTGCGTGAAAGGCACCATCCTGCAAATCATCCGCATGGCCGCCTGCATCGTGACACCTGTCGTCCTGCTTTTCTCCGTTTTCCCGGAAGTGATTCTCCATGTATATACCGATTCCGCCGCGCTGGTCGAAGCATCCATCCCGGCGCTTTGGGTTCTTTGCACCTCCTATCTTTTCACGGTGCCGGGATTCATCTACTTCCAAGCCGTGTCAGGGACGGGCAACACCCGCGCCGCGCTCCTGTTGGAGTCCACGGCTTTGGCCATCTATGTGGCTTACATTGTTTACACCATCTTCCATCTCCATTTGGACGTGGCATGGTGCTGGACGGCAGAACACGTGTATAGCCTGCTCATCCTCACCTTCTCTTGCCTCTACATCTACAAAGGCAAATGGCAAAACAAGAGAATCTGACAGGAAGGAACGATCAGCGCAGCTTCAGCCTGTCGCCCACCGTGGGGATGTATTCTTCCGGGTCTTTCCTGTTCATCTTGTAAAGGTTCTTCAGCCGGATGCCGTATTTCTGGGAAATGCTGTGCATGGAGTCGTCCTCCTTCACCACATGCACCGTGAAGCCCTTTCCGGCTTTTCTTTTCTTCCTTTGCAAGTACACGATGTCGCCTTCGGCCAGCGTGTACTTTTTGTGCAGGTCATTGTAATCCACCAGTTTCCTCCATTTGATGCCAAATTCCTTGCCTATCTCCTTGAACGTGTCGCCCCTTCGCGCCACCACATAAAGCAGTTCGTTGGCAATATATACCTGGTGGGGCATGGCTTCCTTGTCCTTTTTCCGCTTGCGCTTCTTGGAATCCGCGTCATACTTGTACAGCCCATAATCCTCGATAATCTGTATCAAACGGTTGGCATAGGAAGGGTCTGTGGCATACCCTGCCCTTTTCAATCCCCTCGCCCAACCTTTATAATCCGTGATGTCCAACCGGAAAAGGAAGGCATAACGCGCTCCCGTGGCCAAGAAACGGGAATGGTCTTCGTAGGAATCGCGCACGTTGCGGTAAGCCCGGAAACATTCATTGCGGGCATCATCGTCATGCCGCACCGAACGCCCCCGCCAACGGCTCCCGCATTTGATGCCGAAATGATTGTTTGACTTCCGCGCCAGTTCGCTGCGCCCCGCGCCTGACTCCAGCAATCCTTGCGCCAACGTGATGCTCGCCGGTATCTTGTATTCCTTCATCTGCTCTACGGCAATGTCGTCATATTGGGCAATGTACTCCAAATAACGCTTGTTGCGATGCTGCGCATAAGCGGCGGAAACCGTTGCCGCCAGCATCAGCACAGCAACAAAAAAGGGACGCAAATATTTCATTTTCATAACTTGTCAAAGGATAATCGTCACAAAAATCATAAAAATAATTGGATTTTCCATTCCTTTCGCTAACTTTGTTTCCTGCAAATTCCATAAAAGCCACAAAAATGAAAGAAATGGATATCCGCATTCCTGTGAGCGTGTGCCAATACGACGAGCTGGCCAAGCAAGAACAGGAACTGATTGACCTCGCAAAGGCGACCACCCAAAAGAGTTATTCCCCCTATTCGCGGTTTTCAGTCGGGGCAGCAGCCCTGTTGGCCGACGGAACCGTCGTGACAGGAAGCAACCAAGAAAACGCAGCTTTCCCTTCCAGCACCTGTGCCGAACGCACCACCCTCTTTTATGCCAATTCACAATACCCGGACACGCCGGTAACTGCATTGGCCATCGCCGCGCAAACAGGCGGCAAATTCACTGACGCGCCCATCACTCCATGCGGCGCCTGCCGCCAAGTCATCTTAGGCACAGAAACGCGCTTCGGGCAAACCATGCGCATCCTCCTGTACGGCAGCAAAGAAATATACATCATCAACGGCGCAAGGAGCCTGCTCCCCCTCTCGTTTGACGGCAGCGAGATGGAATAACTTATTGTGAATCATGAGCGACAATACATTTACACCTGCCAAACCTTTTGTGAAATGGGTGGGCGGGAAAACGCAACTTTTGGAAGACATCAAACGTGCTTTGCCATCTGATTTTTCACAGAAGAAGGATATTGTCTATGTGGAACCTTTTGTGGGAGGTGGTGCTGTATTATTTTGGATATTACAACAGTTTCCTAACATTGGAGAGGCTATAATCAATGACATAAATCCTCATTTGATAATTACCTACCGGGTCATAAAGAAACAGCCCGGCAAACTTATTGAACTGTTAAAGTGCTTTCAAAGTGAATATATACCTTTAAATGAGGGTGAAAGAAAAGCTTACTATTTGAATAAGCGTGATATATACAACTCCTTTTCTTTGTCAAATATAGAAACAGCCGCATTATTTATATTCTTAAATAGGACTTGTTTCAATGGTTTGTATAGAGTAAATTCCAAAGGAAAATTCAACGTACCTCACGGGAGATATGCTAATCCTAAAATCTGTGATGAAGAAACCATTTTGGCCGATTCTCATATTTTGCAGAAAGTTAAAATATTGTGTGGCGACTTTGCTGAAACAATAGCTTATGCCACATCCAATACATTGTTTTATTTCGATCCGCCTTATAAGCCATTAAGCAAGACATCTTCTTTTAACTCGTATGCAAAGGAGGAATTTGATGACGACGAACAAATAAGATTACGTGATTTTTGCCATCAAGTATCAGATCATAAGGCAAATTTCATTTTGAGCAATTCGGATGTAAAAGGTAAAAATGAAAATGATAATTTCTTTGATGAAATATATCATGCTTATAATATTCGTCGGGTAATGGCAACACGAATGGTCAATGCCAATCCGAATAAAAGAGGTAAATTGTCTGAATTGCTTATCAGAAATTACGCCGAAACAATGCAGCCGCAAAATACAATTTCATTCTAAATCCAAAAAATAAATATCTTAAAAATATCAATTATGGCATCGGATAAATCTTGGAAGAAAATATACGATGATACGAAAATGGGAAAACACGATTTTTCCAAAGAGGCATTCATCCTTTCAGCAAAACAAATTAAAGAGTCCTGCCAAGATTTTAAGAAAACAGCAGAAAAAGAAGTACGAATATTATGCAAGCAAGATAGTCGAGACGACAGACCTCAAGTTTTTAAAGACAATGATCTGTTTATTCTACCAAAACATAATGGAGAATATTACATCATTCAAGGGGAAGGGTATATGGATATTCCAGATATTACAACTCCAATTAAAAGGTACAAAAGCCATTTGGACTTTGAACTCAAAAGTTCACAAGTCGGTGATTCTGAAATGCAACATTTGGACTTTGCTTATGCAAACTCTTTAGTTAGGACTTTCATGGAAGACCCTTCATTAGTGCTAACTATACGAGGAAGGAAATATACTCCTGAATTTTCATTTGTCACCAATGGCATTACACTCACTGTTGATAGTGTACAAACAGAAGTCGATGCTGGTTATGAAGGTATAAATTCAATCGTATTAATAGAAGCAAAAAATTCCAACACAGCCAATACAATCATTCGGCAACTGTATTATCCATTCAGGCAATGGAAAGAAAATACCGGAAAAACCGTTTATCCTATGTTTTTTGAAAAGAGGAATATTAACGGTGAAAATATTTATTATATGTGGCAATATGAATTTGTCGATCCTAATAATTACAATAGCATCCGCTTAGTAAAAGCTGATAGATATCGCATCATTAAGTAATGATTACCCCTTATTTCAAATCTTCCGACCGTGCCTTCACCCTCCTCCACGGCGATTGCATCGAACTATTAAAACAATTCGATTTCAAGTTCGATATGATATTTGCCGACCCGCCTTATTTCTTGAGCAATGGCGGAATAAGCGTGCAGAGCGGTAAAATCGTGTGCGTGAATAAAGGTGAATGGGATAAGGGCGGAACACGGGAATACGTAGATTCGTTCAACAAAGCGTGGATAAAGGAATGCCGTGAAAAGCTGAAAGATAACGGGACAATCTGGATCAGTGGAACCTATCACAATATTTTTTCTATTGCCAATATACTGACTGAATTGGGCTTCAAGATTTTGAATGTCATAACATGGGCAAAGACCAATCCGCCGCCCAACATCTCCTGCCGTTATTTTACCTATTCCACGGAGTTCATCATCTGGGCGCGAAAATTGCCTAAAGTTCCTCATTGCTATAATTATGAGGCAATGAAGCAAATCAACGAAAACAAGCAGATGACAGATGTTTGGAAATTGCCATCCATTGCCCGATGGGAAAAATCGTGCGGAAAGCATCCCACGCAGAAACCTGTGTCGGTGTTGTCCCGTATTATTTTGGCATCAACCCACAATGGTGCGTGGATTCTTGACCCATTCACCGGAAGCAGCACCACAGGCATTGCCGCCAACTTATTGGGCAGACGTTTTTTAGGCATTGACAAAGAAGAAGAATATCTTGCTCTCAGCCAAAACCGCAAAAGGGAGATAGAGCAAATTTCAAACTTCATGCTGTTCCGCAAGAAGATTAAAGATATTGCCCTTTTGGACGAGAGAGGGCAGTTTGTGGCAAAAGAAGAAGATATTTTCAATTACGACTTGCCCTTCTAACAACCCTGCATCAACATTCCAAAAGGCAGCATACATTAAATAATTTAGAATGCACACACATATCCTCCAAAATAACGTACTTTTGCGCCGGAATTGAAAAAACTCGGAAATCATGCGTGCTTCCGCAAAAGAAACGTTATGGTTCATCTTCCATGAAGGCGAACTTTTCATCACGAACGAAAACGGGATGCATGCCGTGCCCTGCGGCATGCGCCCGCCCATCGAGATACCCCAAGGGGCAAACGTGCATGCCATCGGCGAAATCGGCGGTATCCCTTGCAAGGCTTTTTCCACCAACCAGCGGCCTCCATGCCATGAAAGCGGGCAATGGACGGGATTGCGCGAATCATACGACTACATCGACCTGAAGCTGTACAAGATGGCAGGCAAAGCGGCGCAGATACTTTACTGGGACCGCAACAGCCGTTACTGCCCTGCATGCGGCACGCCTACCGTGCAAACCACGCCCATCTGCAAGCAATGCCCCCAATGCAAACAGGAATATTACCCGCCCATTTCCACGGCCATCATCGTGCTGGTGCGGAAAGGCGGCTCCATCCTGCTGGTGCATGCACGCAACTTCAAAGGCACTTTCCACGGCCTGGTGGCCGGATTCCTTGAAACGGGCGAGACGTTGGAGGAATGCGTGCAAAGGGAAGTGATGGAGGAAACCGGCCTGACGATAAAAAACATCCGCTATTTCGGCAGCCAGCCTTGGCCTTATCCTTCGGGGCTCATGGTGGGATTCACGGCCGACTACGCCGGAGGGGAGATAAAGCTGCAAGAAGACGAACTGACCGCAGGCGCGTTCTACACCAAAGACCGTTTGCCGGAAATCCCCAAACGCCTCAGCATGGCACGGCAACTGATAGACGGATGGCTAAAAGAGCAAGAAGAAAAAAATCGGTGAATTTGTTTGCCGGTTCAAAGATAATGCCTATCTTTGCATCGCTTTTCAAGAAAGCATTGCACATGGTGAATGTAGCTCAGTTGGTTAGAGCATTGGATTGTGGTTCCAAGGGTCGTGGGTTCGAGCCCCATCTTTCACCCCACTCTGCTTTTGTAACAGCGGGAAGGTTCAGCACTGGATCTTCCCGCTGTTATTATATCCCCCTCCTTAAAGGATAAAACGCAAGCGTGCAAATTTGCACGCTTGCGGCATTCATGCATCCCTACAATCAGAATCGGACAGATTTGTAGGAAGAATAATCACTGTAAACAGGGCTGCCTCCGCCCGAAGTCCGCCAGTAAGCCCTTATCTTGAAATATGTGGTTGTCCCGCTGCTGGCCGGGTAATATACAGTTGCCGATGTCGTGTTCCCGCTGTCTATATCCTCAAATATGTAATACGAACCTGAGGCCGAGCTGCTGGAAAAGATTTGGTAACCGGTCGCCCCATCCACTTTAGACCATGTGAACTTGACATTGGAACCTGACTTGGTTGCTGAAAAACTCGTTGGCCGGGACAACGGGATTTCCTTGCTATAACCATATCCCATCCCGGACTTCCCGGCATCATTCACCGCTACCACGCCATAACGGTTGATGCCCGGATGCGGGTCAGCGTCGCGATAACTCCTGCTGGTGGTCGTAGTGAGCAATTCAAAAGCGGAAGTTTCCGGGTTGCGTTTATAGACTTCATAGCTTTCAGCCGTCCCGAAGCCGCTTCCCGTGGAACAAGTCCATGACAAGGATATGGTGGAAGTTCCTGAAACTTCCACTTGCGGAGTGGCAGGGACGAGCGACGAAGAGCCGCCATTTTCATAATACGCATAACTGCTATAATTGCTTTCTCCCTTGCCATTGACCGCTTTTACCTTGTAATAGTTGCTCCCGTCCAACGGATTCCGGTCATAATAGTGAGTTGCGCCTCCTGTGTTGCCAAGCAACGAGTAACTGCCGCCGGCCGTGCGGCCACGGTACACTTTGTACCCCGTAGCGCCTTGAACGGGATTCCATCTCACGGCAATATTCGGCAACATGGCAGAACCTTCATTGCTTGCAGTGACTCCTGTCGGCGCATCCAAATTGCCGTCTTCCCCGCCTTCATCGCCTTCGCCATCTTCATCACCGCCGCTGCCGCCGGAAGTGAAGCTGCACCTTGCAGCAGCACTGTAATCACTCAAATCCCCGTTGCTGTCCATCGTCCGCACGTAATAATAATAAGTGCCGCCGGACAGCGGCTCATCTTCGACAGACGTAGCCAAAACGCCCCGCTCGATGCGTTGCGCCGAAGACGTGGAAGCCGCATCTTTCACCCGATAGACATTATACCCGGCCGCGCCCTGCACCCTGCTCCATGAAACCGTTACGGAAGAACCTTCCTGCACGGCACGCACATTAGAGGGCGGCTGCAAGGATGATGGAGAATCTCCCCCATCATCGCCGCCGCCAGAAACGCCTTCCGCATAAAGGCAAAAAGCAGGACTGCTGAAACTGCTCTCCCCGCCGTCTTCATGACGGCAGGACTTCACGGCAAAATAATAGCCCATGCCTTCCTCCACCACCGTGTAAGTGAAGGAAGCGCTCCCGGATGTCCCGCAAAAAGCGTATTCGGAAAAGGGGACGGCAGCTTGCAACGCTTCACCTTCTGCCACATAAACGGAATAATAATCCGCGCCTTCTGCCACGTTCCACGACACCTTGATGCCCGGAGGCGCATCAGTCACTACAGCCTTCACAGCCGTGGGAGGCTGCAAGGGAGGAAGTTCTTCCTTGTCATCGCACGAAGCCATGATACCCAACAAGGAAAAACAAAGCAACACCGGCTTAAAGAAAGAAATGTTTTTCATGTTACAATTGTGTTTTAAGGCTCCAGTTCCACAAGCCTGTAAACAAAAAAGAAGCGTGGAACTGCAATGCCACGTCTAAAGTTGAGGTCCTGAGAAAACCTTGATACAAGTGTGGAATATAGCAGCCCACGCATATACGCGCAGGAACCGCCATGCCATCCTCTTGCATCAATTCGAAATTTCTCAGGTTTCAACTTTACAAGATGAGCATAACGCCTCTTATGTTCTTAAATATCACGAAAGCAGGACGCTTCCCGCCTTTGGCACAAAAGTAAACAATTCATCCATCCGGCACAATGATTATACAAAAATTAACATCCAAAGTCTCCGGCAAACCCTTTACGAACCTTCCGAAAAAGTTCTTAGAAGATTTTCAAAAACCTTCCAATGTTTGGGGCAAAACATCAGGAAGTTTTTCAAAAACCTTTGGAAGCCTTCGCGGAAGCCTCGCCGTCCCTCAGAAGGCTTGCATGCCTGGGCATCATTTGGCCCTTACTTCATTCTGAGCCATTTCCCGTAAGTCAGCATCCGCCATATCCATTCCAGCGGCCCGAACTTGAAAATGGAAAGCCATAGACGGCTGAACATGGTTTGAAACAGAAAGACCGACAGCACGATTCCTTCCGTCTGCAACAGCCCGGTCTCGCTTCCCCAGCCCAAGCCGATGCCGTAGAACAAGAACATGCCGATAACGGATTGCCCGATGTAGTTCGTCAGTGCCATCCGCCCCGGTGCCGCCAACCATTTCCATGCAGGCAGGTTTTTCATCTGCACATATAAAAGGCACAGGCCTGCGGCATACGCAAAGCCGAGCGGGTAAACGCTGACGAGATAGAACACGCTGTGCAAGGCATCGCCCAAAGGATGCCCGTCCATGCAACTCCAAGCATAAAGGAGCGAACAAGGCAGCCCTGTAAGCAAACAAAGGCGGAAGGCCTTCACCAGCCACTGTCTTCGGGAGTCCAGGTCGGCATAGATACGTTTCCTGCCGACATAAAAACCAATCAGGAACAATCCAAGCACCTTGAAATAACGGTTCCCGATGACGAACTCCTGCATCCTCACGCAAGCCCCCTGCACCAGAAACTGGAATACCTTGACGTAATCTTCCGCATCGTGCAGCCAATAAGGGAAGTTGGCTGCATTGATGCCATATTTCCTGCAATAGGTTTCCTGCAAACGGATGAAGGGAAGAGCAAGGTTCGTGCGGGTCATCCCGCACACGAAGTCCACGACAACCGGCAGAAAGAGGAAGAATCCTGCCCATAACAACAGTCCTTTGCCGGATAGCCGGCGAAATAGCGGCAATAACATTCCGAGCAAAGCATACAGCATGAGAATGTCGCCGCTCCAGATGAACATCAGATGCAGGAAACCAAACAACAACAGCATCCCCATCCGCCGGTAGAATATGCGGAACCCGTTGGCTCCCTTCCGCTCCGCATTGCGGATGATAATGGAAAAGCCGATGCCGAACAACAGGGAAAACAGCGTGTAGAACTTGCCATCGACAAAGAAATACAGCAGAAAACGGGTCGCCTTGTCCTGAATTGCCGTAGGCATGGCTCCTGCCGCTTCAGGAGAAAGGAAGGTGTAAAGGGAAAACTCCGGGAAGTTTGCCATGCAGATGCCCAGCAAGGCAAAGCCACGCAAAGCATCGAGAATGACAAACCGCTCGGTAGTCTTCACTGGAGAAACATCGTTTGTCCCAACCATTTTATGCCTTTAACTGACTATTGATTTCATTGGTTGCGTTCGCGGATAACGCAATCAGCAGGAGCCTTGATGTTCTCATCTATTGTAATGGAGCCGATTGAGTCAGCCAGGATTTTTCCGGACATGGGATTCTTGATATTGGTGATGCTTCCTTTTATGTCGGCATTCAGCGTGGAATACTCAAATGCCCGGTCGCAAGCGGCATCAAACGTGCAATTCTCCAGGACCAAATCATGCGCATAGCAGAGGGGCTGTTCGCCCATGATATGGCAATTCACAAGGCGCAGGTTCTTAGAGTGCCAGCCAAGATATTCCCCGTTCAGTTCGGAATCGTAAATCGTCACGTTTTCCACTTCCCAGAAGGCATCCTTGGTCGTAATCTTCGCATGATGTATCTCTACATTCTTCACATACTGGAAAACATATTTGCTGTCACTTTCCAATCCATCCACATAAATATCGTTGCTGAACATGAACGGATAAGTACCGCCATGCAGTTTCAGGTTCCTGGCTTGAATGCGATTGCATCTCCAGAACACCTCGTCCGCATCGTTCATCTCCACATTTTCAATGTCGATGTCATTCATCTCACGGAACATCTTAGGCGCATCAATCACCGTATCGTTCATTTTCAGATGGTCGGAATACCAAAGTGCAGAACGCCCGCCTACGGCAAAATAACAGTTTTGAATCGTAAAGCCATGCACATGCCAAAATGGATAATTCCCTTCAAAACGGCAATTGGTGGCTACTATGTTACTGCATTCTTTAATGGCCGATTCTCCGGCAAGTATGGTCACATTGTCCAAATGGAGGTCGTGCGAAGCGAACAACGGACGTTCGCCCCCAAATTCTTCGTTGCTAATCAATTTCATCATATGCTATATTTTAGTGATATTTTATTTGCCCATTGTTTCCTTTACCCTCGCCAGCAAGCTCGGAATATCCCAATGCTGCGGACACTTCGCCAGACATTCGCCGCGTCCGATGCACGAGGATGCCGGTAGAGGCGAGCGCATCACGCATTACTGCCAATCCCATGCCGTTGGCTGCGGCGGCAAACAATCCCCTTTCAATGAAATCACGTCTGTCCATATCCTTTTTTTTCTTATTTATCCAAACTTAACAGCCATGCCGGATTGCTGCGCGCAAGCAGGTCAATGTCGCTTTGAGAAACTCCGGCTGATTGCATTTTTACAATGCAGTCCATCATGCCCTCAATGGGAAGACTGCCGAAACATTCCGCTCCCGGCAATACCTGACGAATGATGTATGCCCGGTCGTGGCTTTTGCTCCAGCCACAAATCCATCGCCTGTCCCGGCATTGCGGTAGAAGCGAGCAAGACCCCTCCAGTCACAGCGGAAGCCTTGATGAAATTCCTTCTAGTAATTTTACTATTTGCATTCATATACTTCTTCTTTGGGTGCAAAAGTAGCGGTATGCAATGCAATAAGACGTAACAATTTTACGGAGGATTGTGACGGTTTTACTGATTATCAAAAAGCGTATCGGCAAATGGATGAATGGTATTGTTTCTTATGCTATCAACATCAAATTTTCTCAAATATCACGGAGGCAGGATGCTTCCCGCTTCGTGCAAAAGTAAGCAATTCATCCATGCGGCACAAACATTGCACAGAAATTAACACCCCCGCCTTCCGCAAAACCTCGTGTCCCCACAGAAGGCATGAAAGATAGCGGCAAGGCTTGCCCGGTTCGATGCGAAAAACTACCTTTGCAGAAAAGGAAAGAACAATGGCCAACATCCGAAAAGCACAACCCGCAGATGCCGAAGGCATTGCCAACATCTATAATAAGTATGTGCTGCACAGCACGGCAAGCTTCGAAACAACCCCCGTAAGCACAGAGGACATGCGCCGCCGCATTGAAGGCATCGCTGCCCGGCATCCCTGTTATGTGTGCGAAGAAGACGGGGAAATCCTCGGATATTGCTATGCGCACCCATGGAAAGAACGGGCGGCCTACCTCCACACATGGGAGACGACCGTGTACATCGCCCGCCCCCATTGCGGAAAAGGTATCGGCAGGCATCTGATGGAAACACTCATCGATGCCTGCCGCAACGAAGGCTGCCATGCCCTGATAGCCTGCATCACGGGCGGAAACACGGCAAGCATCGCCCTGCACCAGCGGTTAGGCTTCCGCCAAGTATCCCTGTTCAAAGAAGTGGGATGCAAGCACGGGCAGTGGTTGGACGTAGTGGATTATGAACTGCTCCTTTCGCGGCAAATCACAATAAAAGAATAACACCGCTTCCCGTCCATCGCCACAAGCCCCCCGGCAAGGAACAAAAACAGGCTGTATTCAATCCATACGAATCAGTTCATATTTCTGGCTTCCCAAGCCAAGTGCTTCAGCATGGTCAAGGGTATGCATGCCGTTCCGGGAGTCAATGCGCTCAATCAGGTGTATCTTGCCGTGATCTTCGGAACTGCGGACTAAGTCTGTGCAAGCCTTGTCCAAAGCCACGGGGTCAAGCGAAGCAAGGATCCCGATGTCGCCCATCTGAGGATCCGCCGGGGAAGAATCACAATCGCAATCCACCGACAGGTTGTTTGCCACGCTGATGTAAAGAATGTTGTCCCCGCAATGGTCGGCCACTGCCTTAGCAGCTTCAGCCATTGATTCGAGGAAGTCATCCTGCGCCGGATTGCCCCAGCTGGTCGTGCTTGCTCCGGCGGAATGGATATAACGCTTGCCGTTTGCGGAAGCGATGCCGATGGACATATTCTTGATGGCACCGCCGAATCCTCCCATCGCATGGCCCTTGAAATGGGACAATATAATGGTGAAATCATAATTCAGGAAATGGCTTCCCACAATGTCACGAGTCAAGTGCCGGCCACCTTCCAACGGCAGTTCCACTTCGCCATCCGCATCCATAATATCGACCGGGGCAATAGCCGTAAAACCGTGTTCTTCGGCTGCGCGCATGTGGTCGGCTGCATTGGTACGGCCTCCTCCATAGGCGGTATTACACTCGATGATTGTCCCGTTCACCTTCTGCACCAAGTCCTTTATCAAGTGCGGGTCAAGGAAATTGTGACCGCCCGGTTCACCGGTGGAAATTTTGACGGCAACTTTGCCGGTAGCTTCCCGTCCTAATGCTTCATAAATCTTCACAAGATTGTCAGATGAAATCTCTGTGAACATATAGACTTTGGCTGTTGCAACCGAATTAGACGAATGGTTATCTTCATTTCCTTTGTTTTGAGAACCTTGTGCGTTGGCGCAACCTGTTATGAATGATAACAACGCCAACAAAACCGG
>CALUIR010000039.1 GCA_944320785.1 uncultured Bacteroidaceae bacterium | reverse complement strand
GCTATGGTACAGATTGCATTCATCCAAATCATGCTTAACAGATTTATCGAATGAAATCAAAACAGCTTCTAAGTAAGTGTGAATGGTTCCGCCTTTTTTATGCGCCAATGATACATATCGGCCAAGCCATAGAGGAAGAATTGCGCCGCCAGGGACGTTCGGTCACTTGGTTCGCCGCCCGATTGTATTGCGACCGCACGAACGTGTACAAGATATTCCGCAAGCGCAGCATTGACACGGAGGCGCTTTACCGCATTTCCATGATATTGGAGCATGACTTCTTCCGCGACTATGCGGCGGATTTCGCTGCCTGCTCCCGCAGGCAAGATGAAGTGTAGCCAATGCGGCGACACATGTGTGGCCGATGAGGCTACATCTGTGCGGCTGTTCCTGTTGATATAATCCTTTACTTTGCAGCCATTACAACAACGAACTAATACAGATGGATATGAAACAGACATTGAAAGTGAAAAGGAAATTTAGCTATGTGGCAATACTGCTGGTGATGATGGTTGTGCCGTTCTTGGCTGCTTGCGGCGATGATGGTGATGACCAAGACGTGTTGACGGTGACGAACGACACGGGGTCGAGGACATTGCAGCGGTTCAGGATTGTGTTCCTGACCGGCAACGGGGAGACCTTGATTGACCGGGAATACGGCACGTTCTCGCCCGGCGACCGCATCAGCGCGGAAATCCCCATCGGCGCGGAGGAGTACTATATGGCTACTTACCTGAATGCATGGTATTTCTCTCCCAACTATCCGGCTTCCATCACCGACAACGTGCTGACCTACGACGGCGTAGGGCAGTGGAGGAGCAATTAAAGGCAGCTTCAAGGCTTGCCCCTTTTGTTAATAATGTGTTTGGGAACGGCTGCCCCGTCGGGGCGGCCGTTTTGTCTTGCCTGCGCCTTTGCCCGAGGGGGCGGAGGGGCGTTGCGCGGGGTGGCGGGAGGACGGTGCGCAGGCGGGAGCGGCCTTGCCGGGCAAGGGGGCGGGGTTACGGCTGGAGGGGTGCGCCGCCGGGTTCCGGCACGGTGTCCATGATGCGGAACAGTTCGTCCACCGTCTCGGCGCGGAGCATGGCCACGCGGGTGTCGCGGAAGTTGGGGATGCCCTTGAACAGGGGCGTGGCGGCCAGGTGGCGGCGGATGTGGAGGATGCCCCGGCGTTCGTCCAGGTGGGCCACGCTGTCCGTGACCTGCCGGCGCAGCACGTCCATCATCCAGCGGAAGGGCAGGGGCGGCAGTTCCTCGCCCGTCTCCAGGAGGTGCTGGATTTCGCGGAGCACCCGGGGGCGCCCGATGCTGGCGCGCCCCACCATGACGGCATCCACCCCGTAGCGGTCGAAGGCGTCGCGGGCGCCTTGGGCGGTGGTGATGTCGCCGTTGCCGATGACGGGGATGCGGAGGCGGGGGTTGCGGCGCACTTCGGCGATGGGCTGCCAGTCGGCCTGGCCGGTGTACATCTGGGCGCGGGTGCGGCCATGGATGGTGAGGGCGGCGATGCCGCAGTCTTGCAGCTGTTCGGCGAGGTCGTGGATGACGACATGCTCCGCGTCCCATCCCAGGCGGGTCTTCGCCGTGACGGGCAGGCGGACGGCATCGACCACGGCGCGCGCCGTTTGCAGCAGGAGGGGGATGTTGCGCAGCATCCCCGCGCCCGCCCCTTTCCCGGCCACCTTCTTGACGGGGCAGCCGAAGTTGAGGTCGATGAGGTCGGGCTTGGCCTCTTCCACGATGCGGGCGGCCTCGGCCATGGTGGCGGGGTCCTTGCCGTAGAGTTGTATGGCCACGGGGCGTTCCTCGTCGCTGATGCGGAGCTTCCGGGCGGTGCGGTCCACGAGGCGCACCAGCGCGTCGGCGGAGACGAACTCGGTGTACACCATGTCGGCGCCCATCTGCTTGCACATCAGGCGGAAGGCGGGGTCGGTCACGTCCTCCATCGGGGCGAGCAGCACGGGCCTCGCGCCCAGGTCTATGTTGCCTATCTTCATACGCGTTGCTTTTCGTGGGTGCAAATGTAGGCAAAAAAACGTACCTTTGCGCCATCATCAATCCTTAGTTTGACATGTATAGCATCAACGACTTTGAAATCATGGCGCCGGCGGGCAGCCGGGAGTCGCTGGCTGCCGCCCTGCAGGCGGGGGCCGGCTCGGTGTATTTCGGCATCGAGAGCCTGAACATGCGGGCGAGGTCGGCCAGCCCCTTCACCATCGCCGACCTGAAGGACATCGCCGCCACGTGCCGCGACCGGGGGGTGAAGAGCTACCTCACGCTGAACACCATCATCTACGACCAGGACCTGGGCCTGATGCGGCGCATCGTGGACGCGGCCCGCGAGGCCGGCATCTCCGCCGTTATCGCCGCCGACGTGGCGGTGATGGAATACTGCCGCCGGGCGGGGCAGGAAGTGCACCTCAGCACCCAGCTGAACATCAGCAACGCGGAGTCGCTGGCCTTCTACGCCCGCTATGCCGACGTGGTGGTGCTGGCCCGCGAACTCAACCTGGAGCAGGTGGCGGGCATCCGCCGCGAGATACTCCGCCGGCCCATCACGGGGCCCGGAGGGCATCCCGTGCGCATCGAGATGTTCTGCCACGGGGCGTTGTGCATGGCGGTGAGCGGCAAGTGCTACCTGAGCCTGCACAACCTCGGCGCGTCGGCCAACCGGGGGGCGTGCATGCAGGTGTGCCGCCGCGCCTACGAGGTGCGCGACAAGGAGACGGGCATGGAACTGGAGGTGGACAACCAGTATATCATGTCGCCCAAGGACCTGAAGACCATCCATTTCCTCGACCGCATGGCGGAGGCCGGGGTGCGCGTGTTCAAGATCGAGGGCCGCGCCCGGGGGCCGGAGTACGTGCATACGGTGGTGGGCTGCTACCGCGAGGCATTGGAGGCCATCGTGGACGGCACGTACGGGCCGGAGCGCGTCCGCGAGTGGGACGAGCGGCTGGCGCGGGTGTTCAACCGGGGCTTCTGGGACGGCTACTACCTGGGGCAGCGGCTGGGCGAGTGGAGCGCGGCCTACGGGTCGCAGGCCACGGAGCGCAAGGTGTATGCCGGGCGGGCGGTGAAGTATTTCTCCCGCCTCGGCGTGGGCGAGTTCCGCGTGGAGGCGGCGGAACTGCGCCAGGGCGACCGCCTGCTCGTCACGGGGCCGACGACGGGGGCGATGTACCTCACGCTGGACGACCCGCGCGTGGACCTGCACACGGTGGACACGGTGGCGAAGGGCGAGCACGTGTCGTTCCGCGTGCCGGGCAAGGTGCGCCCCAGCGACAAGCTCTACCGCATCGTGCCGGCCGGCGAGGTGCGGCGGCAATGACCTGCGGGGGAGGGGCTATGGCTCCTCCCCTTCTGTTTCCACCCGTTCATACAGGCCTTTGTTGGCGGGTTCTATGCGGCGCAGGCGGCCTGCCTTTATCAATTCTCCGAGTTCATACAAAGCTGTCCGTTTCTTGCACCCCCTCATCTCCTGGTATTGCTGCCGGGTGAGGAGGGCGTGCGCCTGGAAGTGGGCTTCCAGAAGGCGGTCGCGCCCTGCCTCGTCGAGGGGGGCGGAGGCCCAGGCGCCGGGGCGGCGTTCGAGCGGGATGGCGGCGATGCGCTGCTTCATCTCCTTGGAGGTGCGCAGGGTGAGGTGGGTGACGCGGATGTTGGTGGAGCGCACCTTGCGGGGGTCGGCCGCAGGTGCGGCGGCGAGGCTGGGCGTGAGCGTCCCCAAGCTGCCCAACTCCACGTTGAGGCCCTCGGCCATGCATTGCACGGCGGTTTTCAGCAGTATCTCCAGCGCGCTCTCCAGCTCGTGGGCGTTGAAGGTGGTTTCCTCGGCGGCGCGGCGGCACAGTTCGCGGGTGGCCATGGTGCCTTTGGCCGAGAAGCGGGGGTGGAGCAGCGTTTCCTCCGGCTCCGTCCCCGCCGTGGGGATTTTCCTCAGTTCATAGAATGCGGTCATGTTTCCTCCTTTTTTATCGGTTGCACATTGTTGTTTTCTTCTCCTCCCCGCCGCTGCGCGGGGCAGGGGCGGGGGATGCCTTCCTTCAAGGGGAGGCCACGCTGTGGGCGGTGCTGCCGCCCTCGTGTCCCTTGTCTCGTGCAATGCTCTTTGCACGCGCGTGCAACGCTCCTTGCACGCATGTGCAACGTCCCTTGCACGCACGTGCAACGTTCGTTGCACGCTTTCTTCCCCGGCGGGGGCATAATATGACCCCCGTGGGGATGGCCCCTTGGGGGTGCTTTCGGTGGCGGCTTCAGGCCGCTTCGGGCCCGGCCTCCCCTTCGGGCTTCTCCGCCGGGGGGGCGAGCAGGCTGCGGTACAGCGTGGTGTCGCTCAGCACCTTCTGGGCCTCGGCCACCTCCTCGTCGTCGCGCAGCTGCTGGCGGATGGCGCCCCGCTGGTAGTAGTAGCGGTTCATGATTTCGTCGGCGATGAGGCGCTGTATCTGGGGGGCGAAGTGGTCCAGGTCGCGGTCCAGGTCGTGCGTCAAGCGTTTCTCCAGCGCCTCGAACTCCACGCGGGCGCTGTCCATGTATCCCTCGAACTCGGCCACTTCCTTCAGTTCCTCCAGTATCTTGTCGCTCTGCTGGTCGTACTTGAACCCTGCGCCGCGCACCTTCTCCTTGAACAGCGCGTACTCCTCCGGCTCCAGCGTGAACTCCCCGGCGGGGGCGATGCCGTGGGGGTGGCGCAGGGCGTAGTCGGTGGCGAAGTCGAAGATGAGGTTGTCCGCCACGAGGTAGTACAGGATGTTGGGCAGGCGGGCGGGCTTCACCTCGCGGTCGGGGCTGATGCCGCCGCCGTCGCGCACGGGGCGCCCTGCGGCGGTGTGGAACACGTGGGTGAGGCTGTCGGGGATGCGGCCCACGCTGCCGTCGTCATTACGGTGCGCGTAGTCGATGGCCTGTATGCAGCGGCCGCTGGGGATGTAGTACTTGGCGGTGGTCACCTTGAGGCTGCCGTTGTAGGGCAGTTCGCGGCCCGTCTGCACCAGCCCTTTGCCGAAGGTGCGCTGGCCGATGATGACGGCGCGGTCCAGGTCCTGCAGGGCGCCGGCCACGATTTCGCTGGCCGATGCCGAGGCGCTGTTCACCAGCACGGCCAGGGGCATCACCGTGTCGAGCGGGAGGCGCGGGGTGGTGTAGGTGCGGTCCCAGTGGGCCACCTTGCCGCGCGTGGAAAGCACCTCGCGGCCCTTGGGCACGAAGAGGTTCACGATTTGCACGGCCTCGTCCAGGATGCCCCCCCCGTTGCCCCTGAGGTCGAGGATGAGGCTGCCCGCGCCCTGTTCCTTGAGTTGGATGACGGCCTGCCGCACCTTCTGCGCGCAGTTGTCGGTGAACGAGGTCAGCACGATGTAGCCCGCGCCGCCGGGCGTGAGGCCGTAGTAGGGGACAGGGTCGATGGCGATGTTCTCGCGGGTGATTTTCACCTCAAGGGGCTTCTTCTGCCCCGGCCTCCTCACCTTCAGCAGGAAGCTGGTGCCGATCTCCCCGCGCAGCATCTTGCTCACCTCGTCCTGCCGCTTCCCCTCCAGGTCCTGCCCGTCTATCTCCAGCAGGATGTCCCCCGCGCGGAGCCCCGCCTTGTCGGCGGGCGAGCCCTCGAACGGCTCGGCGATGGCCACGCGGTTCTCCCGCTTGTGGAAGGTGATGAGGGAGCCGATGCCCCCGTACTTGCCCGTCACCATCTGCTGGAAGTCGCCCATCTCCTCCTCCGGGAAGTACACCGTGTAGGGGTCCAGCTGCATCAGCATCGCGTCGATGCCCGCCTTGATGGTTTTGTCCGGGTCGATGGTGTCCACGTAGAACATGTCCAGTTCCTTGAACACGGCGTTGAACACCTCGAGGTTCTTCGATGCGCGGAACAGGCGGTCGTCCGTGCTGAAGCTGTATAAGGCCAGCCCCGCCGCCACGATGCAGGCGGCCAAGGCCATTCTCTTTGTTGCAAATGCTTTCATACCGTATGTGTCAGTTAATGGAGCGTAAAAGTACGGGATTGCCGCCGCATACGGAAATGCCCTGCCGATATTTAACTTTCTTTCATTCCGGCGGCAGCCTCCGGGCTGCCCCCTGCGGCGGCGCGGGGCGGAGGATGCGCGGGCCGGGGGGCGGAAAATGCGTTTCCCTGCATTTTTTTCGCCGATGTGTTGCATATTTCAAAATAAGCTATTACTTTTGCCCCCGCATTCGAGGGCAACCTTCTTCCTTAGCTCAGTCGGTTAGAGCATCTGACTGTTAATCAGAGGGTCCTTGGTTCAAGTCCAAGAGGGAGAGCCCTCACGCCCCCGGATGCATCTTCTTCCTTAGCTCAGTCGGTTAGAGCATCTGACTGTTAATCAGAGGGTCCTTGGTTCAAGTCCAAGAGGGAGAGCGCGAGAGGCTTGCTTCGGCAAGCCTTTTTTGTTGTGATTGCCTTGCCTGCGGTGCAGGCTAAATGGTTGCTGTGATGCACATTTCCCCGTTTTTGTGTCAAGATATCAGCCGCGAGCGCCATCCCCGTTAACATCTTTTGTCCATCCGCATTTGGGGGTGCGCACCGTGTTTCCTACATTTACGCCAAAGGAATAGTCCTTGAGACCTTTTAAACCATTGATTTATGAAACAATCTTACTCGTTGGCCCGCCGTTTGCGCGCGGCCATCTTGGCGGTGTTCTTGTGCGGCGGCGTGCCCGCATCCTTTGCTGCCGACAACATCACTGTGGACGGCATCAACTACAGCGTGTCCAGCGACGGGACGTATGTGAGCGTCGTGGCGGGCAACTACCGTGGCGACATCGTGGTGCCTGAAAGCGTGGAGGTGACTCCTGCCACGGACACCGAGCCTGCCGTGGTGCTTCCTGTGAAGCGGCTGGCCGATTACGCCTTCGATGAATGCAGCGGGCTGGTGTCGGTGAAGCTCCCCGACACCGTGGAGCGCATCGGGCAGTTCGCCTTTGCGGCATGCCCTGATTTGGAGCATGTGGACTTCGGCGCGGGCCTGACGTTCATCGACAACTGGGCCTTCCGCACCTGCCCGAAGCTGAAAGACGTGGTGCTGCCCGACGGGATAGAGTACATCGAGAACTACGTGTTCGGCGACTGCAAGTCGTTGACCACCATCACCTTCCCGGCCAGCATCATCCGCCTCGGCGGGCATATCCTGGAGGGATGCGACGCGTTGACGGAGGTGCGCGTGCTGTCCACCACCCCGCCGGAGATACGCCGCAGCCAAGTGGACTATGACTATGGCTACACGCTGTTCGACGACTTCAACTACCCCAACATCCCGCTTTACGTGCCGGACGGCACCAAGGATGCCTACATGGCCGCCGATGGCTGGAACGACTTCCCCTATATCCTGTACGACGGCGAGGAGCCTCCCGTTGTGGAGTTCCCTGAGTTGAGCCTCCTGTCCACTTTGGAGCAGAACGAGGATACGAAGTATGACATCGTGTTAGGCGAGGACTTCACGTTCACCACCACCGTGCAGAACACAGGCACGGGAGCCTACGAGGGTTCTGTTTATGTGATACTGTGGGAAGGCGAAGGCACCATCGTGTACAACACAGACCCGCAGGAGGTGGCAATCGCCGCAGGCGGCATGCAGTTGCTGGAGTTCACCCTCAACGTGACGGATTTGGCAGCAGGCGAGTACAACCTTGCCGTGGTTCATATGGATGGCGAGGAGGCTGTGGCTCTTGAGATAGGCACCAGCGGCTACACCGCCTTCAAGGCCACCTTGTCAGAGCCTGCTGACGACCCCGACTCCATCTCTGAGACGGAAGCGGCTGCCTTGCGCGTCTATCCTAACCCCGCTGCCGACTATGTGTGCGTGGCTGCCGGTGAAGGCATCAGGAGCGTGCGCGTCACTTCCTTGGCAGGCACGTTGCTGATGGAAGAGCCTGTGGCCGGAGGAGAATGCCGCATCGACCTGTCTGCCCTGCCGCAGGGCATTTACCTGATTACGGTGGAGACAGCCGGTGGCGTGGAGACGCAGCAGTTGTTGAAACGGTGACACGCATTCTTTCTTATATGAAAAGGGGCTGCCCGGCCATTGCGGGGCAGCCCCTTTTCTATGCATGCACCCTTTGCGGGTTATTTCTTGCTCTTCCACAACTTGCTCATGTCCTCCAGGGTCTTGCCCTTGGTCTCCGGCACGAGCTTCCATACGAACAGGGCGGCAAGGATGCAGATGATGCCATACATGCCGTATGCGAACATATGCCCGAACTTCTCGCCCATGTCCCCCATGCTCATGTTGTAGATGGGCAGGAACGTGGACGACACGATGAAGTTGAATATCCATTGGAACGCCACCGCGATAGCCACGGCGGAGCTGCGGATGGTGTTCGGGAAGATTTCAGAAATCAACACCCAGCACATGGGACCCCAACTGAACATGAATGACGCGCTGTACACCATGATGCTGATGACCGGCATGATGGGAGGCAATGTGTCTGCCAAGTTGCAGATGGCCACCCCGAACGCGCCAATGGCCATGCCGAGGGAGCCGGTGATGAGCAGCGGGCGGCGCCCCACGCGTTCCACGGTCAGCACGGCAACCAGCGTGAACAGCAGGTTGACAACGCCCATGAACACCGTCTGCACCATCGGGTTGCCCATGCCCATTGTCTCAAATATGCGCGGTGCAAAATAGAGTACGGCGTTGATGCCCACTGCCTGCTGGAACACGCTCAGCATGATGCCCACGAAGATGACCAGCCAGCCGTAGGTGAAAAGCCTTTCGGTTTTCTCTTCCGCAGTGGCTTTGATGTCAGCCAATATCTCTTTTGCTTTTGACAGGCCGTTGATGTGGGAAAGCACGCTGAGCGCTTTTTCATCGTTGCCTGACATGGCCAGGTAGCGCGGCGTTTCTGGCACGAGCAGCACCAGCAGGGAGAAGATTCCTGAGGGGACTGCGGCGCTGAGGAACATCAGGCGCCATCCGGTCTCGATGGTCCAAGCGGCTTCCCCGGGGTTCAGGATTTGGTTGACTCCTTCCACAGCCTTTATCACTGGGTTGACATTGTCGCCCAAGATGAGGAAGTTGACGATGTACACGATAAGCTGCCCTGAGATGATGGCAAACTGGTTCCATGACACCAAGGTGCCACGGATGTTGCTCGGCGCGATTTCTGCGATGTACATCGGGCAGATGGCTGAGGCAAGCCCCACGCCGATGCCTCCGATGATGCGGTAGATATTGAACGCGATGAGCAGGGAGAACGTCGGTTTGCCATGTTCAAAGAACAAGAATTCGGGATCGTATGTCCCTAATGCGGCAATGAGGAACAACAGCCCTGCCACGAAAAGCGTCTTTTTGCGCCCGAAGCGTGAAGCAAGGAAGCCGGAGATGGCACTGCCGATGATGCATCCAATCAATGCGCTTGAGGATGTGATGCCGTGGACGGCATCGGTGTAGGCGAAGTCGGTGGCTCCCATGAAGAACGCTTGGAGTCCTTTCTCGGCGCCTGAGATGACAGCCGTGTCGTAACCGAACAGCAAGCCGCCGATGACTGCCACGAGCACGATGGAGAAGAGGTATATTTTACTGCCTTTTTCTGTATAGTTCATGATATTCGATTGCTTAAGTTTTAATATCAGGCAAGGCACCGGCTATGCGCAGCCGGTGCCTTGTGCCTTGGTTATCGCGGTTCGTCGGCATTAACAATACATGTTCAGGATGGCTTCGTACAATTCTTGCTTGCCGCTGGTCTGTTTCGGCTCGCCTGCGGTTTTTGCGTATGCCACGACATCTTCCAGCGTTAACTTGCCTTCTTCGAATTCTTTGCCTTTGCCGGAATCGAAGGATGCATAGCGGTCGGCCAGCATTTTCTTGTACGGGGACTCTTCCAGCAGTTTGGCTGCGCTCAGCAGTGCGCGTGCCATTACATCCATGCCGGCAATGTGGGCGATGAAGATGTCCTCCAGGTCGGTGGAGTTGCGGCGGGTCTTGGCATCGAAGTTGGTGCCGCCGTTTCCGAATCCGCCGTTGCGGATGATTTGCATCATGGCTTGGGTCAGTTCGTAGTTGTCGATTGGGAACTGGTCAGTGTCCCATCCGTTCTGGTAGTCGCCCCGGTTGGCATCGATAGAACCCAGCATGCCGTTGTCCACAGCAACGCACAATTCGTGTTCGAAGGTATGTCCGGCCAAGGTGGCGTGGTTAACTTCGATATTTACCTTGAAGTCTTTATCTAAATTATGAGCCTTCAAGAATCCGATGACGGTTTCCGTGTCCACGTCGTATTGGTGTTTGGTCGGTTCCATCGGTTTCGGTTCTATCAAGAATGTGCCGGTAAAGCCTTTGGCACGTGCATAATCACGGGCGATGGTCAGCATGCGGGCCAAATGTTCTTTTTCACGTTTCTGGTCGGTGTTCAGCAGTGACATGTAGCCTTCGCGTCCACCCCAGAACACGTAGTTGGTGCCGCCTAATTCAATTGTGGCATCGATGGCGTTCTTGATTTGGACGGCAGCGCGGGCTACCACGTCAAAGTCAGGATTGGTGGCGGCACCGTTCATGTAGCGGGCATGTCCGAACACGTTGGCTGTACCCCACAACAGTTTGATGCCGGTCTCGGCTTGTTTCTGCTTCAGGTAAGCCACGATTTCTTTCATGTTTGCTTCGTATTCTTCGATGGTATCCGCTTCTGCGCAGAGATCTACATCGTGGAAGCAATAGTATTCGATACCGATTTTCTGCATGATTTCGAACCCGGCATCGGCTTTGTGCTTGGCTGCCTCCACAGGATTGGCACTATCGTTCCAAGGGAACTTCTTTGTGCCGCCACCGAATTGATCGCCGCCTTCAGCGCACAAGGTGTGCCACCATGCCATGGAGAATTTCAGCCAGTCTTTCATTTTTTTCCCCATGACGATTTTTTCAGGATCATAGTAACGGAAAGCCAACGGGTTTTTGCTTTCTACACCTTCGAATTTGATTTTACCGATGTTTGGAAAATACTCTTTTGTTGCCATAGTTTTTTTAGTTTAAAAGTTGATGAATATGTTATAAGTTACTTGTTGTCGATGATTTTTTGCATGCATTCCAGCCAGCGTTGGTAAGCGTCTTCGTAGGCTGTCTTGTTCGCTTTGTCTGGCTCAATGACCGCTAATTTGTCTAAAGAGGCGAATGCTTCTTTGTTGTCTTCATATATGCCGGCTCCCATGCCTGCGCCTTTGGCTGCGCCTACCGATCCGTCGGTATCATAAAGCTCAATCGTAGCCCCGGTCACTCCGGCCAAAGTGTCGCGGAATATCGGGCTGAGGAACATGTTGGCATGTCCGGCATGTATCTTTTGGACATCCATTCCCATGGCTTTCATGATGTCGATACCGTATTTGAAAGAGAAGACAATGCCTTCCTGTGCAGCACGGATGATGTGGTTGCGGGTGTGGAGGTTGAAATTGATGCCGTGGATGGAGCAGCCTGTTTCTTGGTTTTGGAGCATGCGTTCCGCGCCGTTGCCGAATGGGAGTATGCTGATCCCGCCTGATCCGATGGGCGCTTGTGCGGCAAGTTCGTTCATTTGCGCGTAGGAAACGCCTTCGGGTACGATGGTGCGTTTCACCCATGAGTTTAGGATGCCTGTGCCGTTGATGCAGAGCAGGATGCCCAAACGGGTCTGTTCGGAATTGTGGTTGACATGGGCGAAGGTGTTGACTCGTGACAGCGGATCGTAGTTGACGGAGCCGTTTATGCCATACACCACGCCGGACGTTCCTGCAGTGGACGCGATTTCGCCGGGGTTGAACACGTTGAGTGAAAGGGCATTGTTGGGTTGGTCGCCGGCACGGTATGTCACGGGCGTGCCTTCTTTCAGTCCTAATTCGGTGGCGGCGATGGCGGTCACTCTGCCTTGTTCGGCGAATGTAGGGCGTATGTCGGCAATCAGTGAACGGTCGAAGCCGTAGTAGTCGAGCAGGAATTGCGCGATGTCGTTTTCCTTGAAATCCCAGAACATGCCTTCGGACAATCCGGATACGGTGGTGCATATTTCTCCGGTCAGGCGCATGGCAATGTAGTCGCCGGGAAGCATGATTTTATGGATTTGGGTGAATATTTCCGGCTCGTTTTCCTTGATCCACGCTAATTTTGAGGCAGTGAAGTTGCCGGGGGAGTTCAGCAAGTGTGACAAGCATTTGCCTTTTCCTAATTCTTGGAAAGCTTTTTCCCCGTAAGGCACGGCTCGCGAATCGCACCAGATGATGGCGGGGCGCAGTACGCGTTGCTGTTTGTCCACGCAAACCAGTCCATGCATCTGGTAGGAGATGCCGATGGCATCGATGTCTTCTTTCTTTGCCCCGCTTTCCTGCATGACGGCTTCTGTGGCCAGTTTCAGGTTGTCCCACCACATTCTTGGGTTCTGTTCCGCCCATCCCGGATGCACGGCGATGATTTCTGCTTCTGTTTTCGGGAAAAAGGCGGAAGCTGCGCATTTCCCAGTTTCAGCGTTCACCAAGCTGGCTTTCACTGATGAGCTGCCTATGTCATAACCTAATAAATACATATTGCTATAATGTTGAAGAGTTATTTTTGAAAGATTTGTTGGTTCCGTGTATCTTGTTGTAGGTCTTTTTGTCGAACTTGTAGTAGCGGGCGGCCCGATGGGGGACTCCGGTCTGTTTTTCTTCCAAGGGGACGATGTATTCCATCATGGATATTTTCTTGTGGAAGTTCCTCACGTCCATTTTCCGGTTGTAAGTCAGTTCGTACAGCCTGCGCATTTGCGCGGCGGTGAACTTGTGGGGCAGGAGGTCGAAAAGGGCGGCCGGGTTGCTGGCCACGTATTGGCGGATGAACAGGAATGCTTCTTCAATGATTTGGTTGTGGTCGAAGGCCAGTTCGCCGATTTCGGTGGTTTTTATCCAGCAGGCCTCGTGTTCATCGGAGAGTTGGGTGAGCTTCTTGTTTATCTTGACCATGGCTAGGTAGGCGATGGTGACGATGCGTTCCACTTTCCTGTCCATGTGGTGGAAGTGTTCTACCCAGTTTACATCCTTCGGATCGTGTGTCCGGTTTTTTGAACCGAAAGCGTGGAATTGTATCAGGTTGAGGCTTTTGATGCCGGCCAGTTCGTTGAGTACGCGTTGCGCGGCTTCGTCCAGGTCCTCATGGTCGTAAATCAGGCTTCCTGGCAATTTCATGTTGTGTGCCATTTCGCTTGATTTTTTCCCGATTTGCCTGACTAACAGCACCCGCAGGTCTTCTCCGTCGAAGCCGATGACGACACAATCGACAGACACGTGCGGGTTGGCCAGCATTTCTTTTGTCAGTTCGTTTTGCATGCGTACTTTTTTAAACCGCCACGAATATAAGGACTATTTTTATTCGTTGTTCAATATTTTATATGTTATAAAACACTATTTGTAAACGGGATGATATATCGTAGCTGTTACAATATGTAGGGCGTTGTTGTTGTTGGTTGTACAATATCTTATGCGTATGTGTCTCTGTTTTGCTACACATTATATATATGGTTGCACAGCCATGAAGATCCGATGGGCGGCTTGCTGTTTTGCCTTAGCGGCATGGGAAGTCGCGTTTGGCGGGGAAAGAAATCCGGTTTGCCCGTGCAGAAACTTCATCTTTAGGTTAAGGATGTGCATCCTTAACCTAAAGATATGTATCCTTAGCCTAAAGATGTGCATCTTTAGGCTAAAGATAAAGAAACTGGCGGGGTGGAACGAGTTTGTTTCTTGTGGATGCGGAAGTATTTAGCGGGTTGGAGCAGTAAAATTCAAGCGATATCTGAATCCAATTCTTTTAAAACCATTATCTTTGCGAAACGAAGTTTTAACGGAATATCAAGGAACGACATGGATAAGAAATTCAAGAGAACGACGGTGACCTCGGCGTTGCCTTATGCGAACGGCCCTGTCCATATAGGGCATTTGGCTGGTGTGTATGTCCCGGCTGACATTTATGTGCGTTATCTCCGCTTGAAGAAAGAAGAAGTGATTTTCATCGGCGGTTCGGACGAGCATGGCGTGCCCATCACCATCCGCGCCCGCGAGGAGGGTGTCACGCCTCAGGACATCGTGGACCGATACCATAGCTTGATTAAGGAATCGTTTGAGGAATTCGGGATATCTTTCGACATTTATTCGCGGACTTCTTCCGAGATTCACCACGACACGGCCTCGCAGTTCTTCAAGACGTTGTATGAGAAAGGGGAGTTCATCGAGAAAACCACGGAGCAGTATTATGATGAGGAGGCGAGGCAGTTCTTGGCCGACCGTTACATCACCGGCGAGTGTCCGTACTGCCATGCGGAGGGCGCCTATGGCGACCAGTGCGAGAAGTGCGGTTCTTCCCTTTCTCCCACTGATTTGATTAACCCGAAGAGTGCCATCAGCGGCAGCAAGCCGGTGAGGCGGGAGACGAAGCATTGGTATCTCCCGCTCGACAAGCATGAGGCATGGCTGCGCCGGTGGATATTGGAAGGACACAAGGAATGGCGCCCGAACGTGTACGGGCAATGCAAGTCGTGGCTGGACTTGGGGTTGCAGCCCCGTGCCGTGAGCCGCGATTTGGATTGGGGCATCCCCGTGCCGGTGGAAGGCGCGGAGGGGAAGGTGCTTTATGTGTGGTTCGATGCTCCCATCGGTTATATCTCCAACACCAAGGAACTGCTTCCGGACTCGTGGGAGAAATGGTGGAAAGACCCGGAGACCCGCTTGGTGCATTTCATCGGCAAGGACAACATCGTGTTCCATTGCATCGTGTTCCCCGCTATGCTGAAGGCTGAGGGCAGCTACATCCTGCCGGACAACGTGCCGGCCAACGAGTTCCTGAACTTGGAAGGCCGGAAGATTTCCACGTCGAAGAATTGGGCGGTGTGGCTGCACGAGTATTTGCAGGACTTCCCCGGGAAGCAGGACGTGCTGCGCTACGTGTTGACCGCCAATGCGCCGGAGACGAAAGACAACGACTTCACGTGGAAGGACTTCCAGGCAAGGAACAACAACGAACTGGTGGCCGTGTTCGGCAACTTCGTGAACCGCGCGATGGTGTTGACCCAAAAGTATTTCGAGGGCAAGGTGCCCGTATGCGGCAGCCTGACGGGATACGACCAGGATACCTTGCAAGAGTTTGCGGATGTCAAGGTGAGGGTGGAAAGCCTGTTGGACCAGTTCAAGTTCCGCGACGCACAGAAGGAAGCGATGAACTTGGCCCGTATCGGCAATAAATATTTGGCAGACATGGAACCATGGAAATTGGCGAAGACGGATTTGCCCCGCGTGGCCACCATCTTGAATATCGCCTTGCAGTTGGTGGCCAACCTGTCCATTGCTTTCGAGCCTTTCCTCCCGTTCAGCACGGCAAAGCTCCGTAGGATGCTGGGTGTAGATGGCTTTGACTGGGAACAATTGGGACGGACAGACCTTCTGCCGGCAGGACATCCGTTGGGCAAGGCGGAATTGCTGTTTGAAAAGATTGATGATGAGGCCATCCAAACGCAGATAGACAAACTGGAAGCATCTAAAAAGGCAAATGAAACCGCCTCCTACCGGGCCAAGGAGGTGAAGCCCATTGTCTTGTTTGAAGATTTTGAGAAGCTGGACATCCGTGTAGGCACCGTCCTGGAGTGCGAGCAAGTGCCGAAGATGAAGAAGCTGTTGAAGTTCAAAATCGCCGACGGGCTGGATGGCCGTACCATCGTGAGCGGCATCGCCCAGCACTGCAAGCCCGAAGAATTGGTGGGGAGGCAGGTGCTGTTTGTCGCTAACCTTGCCCCGCGCCAGTTCAAGAACGGTTTGGTGAGCGAAGGCATGATATTGAGCGCGGAAGATTTCGACGGCGGCCTTTCCGTGGTTACCACGATGCGGGAGGTGAAGCCTGGAAGTGAGGTGAAATAAGCTGGTTGCCGGCATGGAAGAGATTCTTTTGTATAACTTGGACGATGAGAAGGGACAGCGCATCAAGCAACTCTGCGCGTTGATGAAGATACGCTTCAAATCCGTCGTGCGGGAAGATTACTTGGAGCCGGTGGGCGCGGTGGCAGGAATCAAAGGCGTGGCGAGGCGGGGACTCCGTTTCGAGGGCCAGGCTTTTGCCGACGAGATGATGGTGTTCAAGGATTTTAGCGATAAGGCCTTGAAGCGCTTCTTGGACCGTTACCGGCAGGCCGGCATCGGGAAAGTGGATTTGAAAGCCGGACTTACGCCTTACAACATTGGTTGGAACGCCTTTGAGTTGCATGATGAGTTATTGCGCGAACATGAAGAAATGCAGAAGATGAGTCGTAAAAAAGAATAGATGAACCTGTTTTTATGGGCGAGCAGAACCTGAAGGAGAAAGCGGCGAAAGGGATATTCTGGGGAGGGGTCAGTAACGGCATCTCTCAAGTATTAGGCTTGGCGTTCGGAATTTTTTTGGCTCGCCTGCTTACTCCGGCAGACTACGGCATGGTGGGCATGCTGAGCATTTTCACGCTGATAGCGGGTGCTTTGCAGGAAAGCGGCTTTGTGGCGGCTTTGGCCAACAAGAAAGTCGTGCGCCACGAAGACTACAATGCCGTTTTCTGGTTCAGCCTGTCGATGGGTGCTGTGTTGTATGCGGTTCTTTTCTTTTGCGCCCCTCTCATCGCACGTTATTTCGGGATACCGGAATTGACGCCGTTGGCTCGCTATGTCTTTCTTTGCTTCCTGTTGTCCAGCTTAGGCACGGCTCACAGTGCCTTCTTGTTCCGCAACTTGATGGTGAAGCAGAAGGCGATGATCACGGCCTTCACCCAGTTGGGAGCGGGCGTAATAGGTGTCACGATGGCTTATTGCGGGATGTCTTATTGGAGCGTTGCCACGCAGGCGGTGGCCAATGTGTTGCTGGCCATGTTGGGCAATTGGTACTTTTCGCCGTGGCGCCCCACTTTCTCCTTTGATTTCTCGCCATTGCGGGAGATGTTCCGGTTCAGTTGCAAACTATTGGTGACGAATGTGTTCAACCATTTGAACAACAACTTGTTCTCTTTCGTGTTAGGGTCTTATTATTCGCCCAGCGATGTGGGTCATTACAACCAAGCGAACAAATGGAACACGATGGGACATTCATTCGTGTCCGGGATGATTCAGGGGGTGGCGCAGCCGGTGCTGGCCAATGTGCGGGATGAGAAAGAACGGCAACGGCGCGTTTTCCGCAAGATGCTTCGTTTCACGGCTTTTGTTTCCTTCCCGTTGATGCTAGGCTTGTCCTTGGTGGCTCAAGAACTGATAGTGATAACTCTTACGGTGAAGTGGTTGCGCAGTGCCGTGCTTTTGCAAACGTTGTGCATAGGAGGTGCTTTTGCGCCTATTGCCGTCTTGTATTCCAATTTGTTGGTGAGCCGTGGAAAGTCGGATGTTTATATGTGGAATTTTGTAGCTTTGGGCGTATCGCAGGTCGTAGCCATGTTTTCCCTTTATCCTTATGGCATCGCCACGATGGTCAGGGTTTATGTGGGCATCAATATCCTTTGGCTTTTCGTATGGCAATATTTTGTGTGGCGCGAGATAGGCCTGTCGTTATGGGACAGCTTGAAAGATATACTTCCTTTCCTGTGCATAGCAGCCGGCGTGATGTGGCTTACCCGTTATGTCTCCGATTTTGTCTTTAGCCTGTATGGGAGGCTTGCATTGAAAATATTGATGGCGGCGGCGTTATACATTCTGGTTATGAAATGCAGTGGCGCGGTCACTTATAAAGAATCTGTTCGTTATCTGTTAAAGCGGAAGTAGTATGGAAAGATTGCCTATTATATTGGTGCATACAGGGAAATCATATTATTTGGAACCGATTATCCGGCAAGCCCGTTGGTTTAACCCGGAGAACCGCATCTGTTTGCTCAGTGATGCGTCCACGAAAGGCATTCCCGGCGTGGAGCATGTGATGATGGATGGGTACATGGAGTCTGCCAAAGCGTTTGAGAAAGTTTATCAGCATCTGAGCATCAACTCGTATCAGTTTGAATTGTTCTGTTTCCAGCGTTGGTTCATTGTGCGCGATTTTGCCAAGGCGCAAGGTCTCAAACGGTTTGTGTGCCTTGATTCAGATTTTCTGTTGTTCGACCAAGTGGATGCTTTCTTTGCTTCGTGTTTGGATTATGATTTCACGGTTGCTGCCCGGATAGGCCCTGTCTTCATTTTGTTCAACGAACAGTCTATTGACAAGTTCTGCGGCTTCTGTATGGATTTGTACACTCGTCCGGCTTACCTTTCTTTTCTGCACGATTCATATAAGAGCATGACAGAACGCCGTGAGTTGGGTGGAATATGCGACATGACGGCTTTCGGGTTGTACCAGAAGCATGTGTCTGATAATGTGTTGGATATTGCTTATCCCCGCAATGGAGTATGTGTGGATCACCGCATCCGTTCCTCTTTTGGCTTTGAGATGGACGAGGCTCATACGGATATGATGGGGCATGCTTGCAAGAAGATTTATTGGGCGGGCAACCGCCCGTTTGGCCGTTTCTTGCCCACAGGGGAGTTTGTGCGTTTTGCCGGACTTCATCTGCAAGGCGGGGCGAAGAAAATGCTGCCGCGTTTCTTGTTGGATGCGGACGGGGTGCGCCATCCCGGTGGTTTCCATGCTTTGCTTTGGAATCTGCGTCCCAGCGTGCTGAAGCATACCTTGCGTGCTGCTTGGCAGTGGTATTCGAATTGGGAAGTGCTGAAGCAGAAAGTGTTTAAGCGTCAGGTAAGGAATTGAAAGCTGCGCGTTATGGTGGTTATGGTAAGCGTTGTGATTCCGTTGTACAACGGCAGGGAATACATTGAAAGGAGCATTGCTTCTGTCTTGCAGCAGACTTGTCAGGATTTTGAGATTGTGGTGGTGGATGACGGTTCTGTTGACGGCGGCCCTGAATATGTCCTTCGGTTGAATCATCCGAAAATCCGGGTGGTTCGGCAACCGAATGGCGGTGTGTCGGCGGCCCGCAACAGGGGAATCCGGGAGGCTCGTCATGGCCTGATTGCTTTCTTGGATGCTGATGACGAATGGTTGCCCTCTCATTTGGAGACATTGCTCCGGCTTTATCATAGATATCCTTCGTGTGGGGTGTTCGGCACCTCTTATTATATGCAGCGTGGAAATGAGGAGCCTGTGCTGCCGGTGCTTCCCTGTCCGTTCACATTCAGTGGGGGAGAAGGGATTTTGGACAATTACTTTCGTTTGGCTTCCGGCAGGGATTTTCCGATGCAGACCAGTGCTTTTGCTGTGAGGAAGGAGACTATTTTGGCGGTCGGTGGTTTCCCGGAAGGGATTCCTTCGGGGGAGGATATCCTCACATTGGCACGTTTGTGCAGTGTGAGCGACATGGCTTACTCCAGGCAGCCTACTTCCATTTATTACCTGACAGCGGGTGCGGGTAAAAGTGTCCGCCGGATTCTGGAGCATGACCCGTTGGATGCCATGTTTGAGGCGGTCCGTGCGGCATCGCCTCACAAGGACGGGAGCCGCTTGTTCTTGGCTTCTTGGTACAAACGCAGGATGTCGGGCGCAATGCTGGCGCGCAAATACGGGCTGGGCATGCGGATGTTTTGGAAATCGTTCCGTGTCTTGCCGTTCCAGAGAAAGCTGTACACGTCTTTTGCCGTGACTGTTTTTGCCAGCCTGACCGGGCTGAAACTATATGACATCAATAAATTCTTGTCTAAATGCCGTCGTTCATGAAACAAGCATCTGATTACATTGCCACGTGGTTTTATAGGGAATCGGAAAGCGAAGCCGGGTATTATCCGCAAATCGGGCAGAAGGGAAGCTCGGCGCTGGCGCATTCCGTTTACATGCAGATACAAGTGCCTTTTTTCCGGACTTTCCGGCATTGCAACCCGGAGGCGAGGCTGTTGTTTTTCACCAATATAGAGGAGGCGGGGCTGCCGGCCTTTCTCCGGGAGATGTTTTCCGAATTGGGCGTGGAAACCATCACGCTGCCTTACGCTTGCCGTCCGCCTGAAGGCTGGTATCCGGCATGGCAGAACCAGTTCTACTTGTATGACATCTTGCGGAAGATGGGGGAGGTGATGCAGGCGGACGACACGCTCTTGGTGTGCGATGCCGATTGCCTGTGCCGTTGGCCGTTGGATCCGTTGTTTGAAAGCGTGCGGAGGAAGGGCAGCGCCTTGTATGAGTTTGTCACCGACCGTGCGTATGTCATCAACGGCATTACCCTGCCACAGATGGAGGACTTTTGCCAGGCTTGCTACGGGGAACCGCCCCGCAGCGGCATGACGTACTATGGCGGGGAGTTCGTGGCGCTTCGCGGGGACGTGGTGCGCCGCATCAACGATGCTTATCCCCGCCTGTGGGCGTTCAACTTGGAGTGTTTCGCCCGCAAAGAGCCGAAGCTGAACGAGGAGGCCCACGTGATGAGCCTTTTGGCAGAGCATTTGGGCATCCGCAACGCCGATGCCAACCGCTATGTGAAGCGGATGTGGACTACGCCGAAGTTCAACAACGTGCGGCCCGGCGACGAGGACTACGCCGTGTGGCACCTTCCGTATGAGAAGAAGCGCGGCCTGCATGGCCTGTACCGCCTGTTCCTGCGGGATGGCGGCGCGATGCGCGACGAGGCGGCCTTCTGGAAGCGGGCGGGGGCGTACACGGGCATCCCCCGCATCGGCATGGGGAAGCGGCTGCGGGACCGGATGATTACTTTATGGATGAAGTTGAAATGAAGGGCAGGATGGAAAAGCGTGTATTGACGATTGTCGTGTCTTACAATTTCGAGCCGTGGCTGGCCCGGTGTTTGGACAGCCTCTCCGGCTCGGCTTACCCGACGGACATCATGGTGGTGGACAACGGTTCGGCGGACCGTACCGTTGAGATAATAAGGGAATGTTACCCCGCCGTGCGGCTCGTGCAGAACGGGGCCAATCTGGGTTTCGGCGCCGCCAATAACATCGGTTTCCGGGAAGCCCTGTCTGGCGGGTACGATGCTGTGTTCCTTGTCAACCAGGACGCATGGGTGGCGCCGGACACCATCGGCACGCTGGCCGCGCTTTGGCAGCGTCACCCGGAGTACGGGATACTGTCGCCGGTGCATTGGGACGGGAGCGGGAGCCGGCTGGACCAGGGTTTTGCCGCGTATGCGTCCGTGTCCGGCAGGGAAAGCCTGCCGGTGGCGGAAGAAGTGGTGGCTTGCGCGTTCATCAACGCCGCCTTTTGGTTCGTGCCTTGCGCGGTAGTGGAAGAGGTCGGGGGCTTCTCTCCGCTTTTCCGCCATTACGGGGAGGACAAGGATTTCGTCAACCGGCTTCATTGGCATCATTACCGGGTGGGCTACAGCCCCAAGGCGTCCGGCTGCCACGACCGGGGGGATCGTCCGGCATCGCGGGCGGCGGTTTTCCGGGCGGAATACGTGTACCACCTTTCCGAGTATGCGAACGTGAACTATCCCGCCGCCAAGGCTTTCGCATACGGCGTGCTGGCCGTGGCGAAGAAGTCGGCAAAGGCTTTCTGCCGCCGGCGTTGGCAGGACGCGTCGGAATACTGGCGGATGGCGGGGCGGCTGTTGCGGCTTTCCCCGGAGGTGCGGGAGCAGCGGCGGCGGGCCAAGAGGAAATTCTCAAACATCGGACTGTCATGACTTGCGCGCCTGTTGTCTTGTTTGCGTACAACCGCCCGGAGCATCTGCGGCGGTGCATCGCGTCGTTGCAGGCGAACGCCTTGGCGGCGGAGAGCGAGTTGTTTGTCTTTTCAGACGGGCCTAAGGGCGAGGCCGACCGGGAGGCGGTGGCTGCGGTGCGGCGTTGCCTTTGCGGGGTGGCGGGCTTCCGGCGCGTGTCCGTGGTGGAGCGGGCGGCGAACATGGGGCTTGCGCCGAACGTCATCAGCGGGGTGACGGACGTGGTGGGCCGCTACGGGCGGGTGATTGTGTTGGAGGATGACTTGGTGGTGGCGCCCCACTTCCTGCGTTTCATGAACGACGCGTTGGAGGTGTACAAGGACGAGGAGCGCGTGGGCCACATACAGGCGTGCGACTTCACCCATGCCCCGTTGCCGGACACGTTCCTCATCCAGTGGACGGGCAGTTGGGGCTGGGCCACTTGGGAGCGGGCATGGCGGCTGTTCAACCCGGACGGGGCGGCTTTGCTGCGCGAGCTGGAGGAGCGGGGCTTGTCGCGCCGCTTCGACTTCAACGGGGCTTACCCGTTCACGCGGATGCTCCGGCGGCAGGCGGCGGGACGGAACAGTTCGTGGGCCATCCGCTGGAACGCGTCCTTGTTCCTGCGCGGCGTGCTGTCGCTCAACGTGGGCAAGTCGCTCGTGGCCAACGCGGGCTTTGATGGCAGCGGCACCCACTGCGGGGGCGGCGGCCTTTACCATTCGGACTTGTGGACGGGTCCCTTGCCGGTGGCGCCCATCGCACCGGTGGAGGAGGATCGGGCGGCGCGCCGGGCCTACGAGGCGTACTACCGCCGCACGAACGGCTTCTGGGCGAAGGCCGCACGGCGCATCCGGCGGACATTGAAAGGGGATTTTGGCGCGTGAAAGAAAAAAGCATTACCTTTGCAAAAACTTCTTGAACCATGCGGGTACTCATTATTAACACGTCGGAACGGACGGGGGGCGCGGCCATCGCGGCCGGCCGGTTGATGGAATCTTTGAAGAACAACGGCATCAAGGCCAAAATGCTGGTGCGCGACAAGCAGACCGACCAAATCAGCGTCGTCGGGCTGAAGCGGTCGTGGCGGCTCGTGTGGCATTTCCTGTGGGAACGCATGGTCATCTGGGCGGCCAACCGCTTCCGGCGCAACCACCTTTTTGCCGTGGACATCGCCAACTGCGGGACGGACATCACTTCGCTGCCGGAGTTCCGCCAGGCGGATGTCATCCATTTGCACTACGTGAACCAGGGGATGCTGTCGCTGAAGGGCATCCGCAAGATATTCGATTCGGGGAAGCCTGTCGTGTGGACGATGCACGACATGTGGCCCTGCACGGGCATCTGCCACCATGCCCGCGAGTGCGGCCGTTACCGCGCGCATTGCCACCATTGCCCGTACCTGTATGGCGGCGGGGGGCGGCGCGACCTCTCGTGGCGCGTGTACCGCCGGAAGCAGGCGCTCTACCGGGGCGTGCCGCTGACGTTCGTGGCCTGCAGCCGGTGGCTCGAAGGCAGGGCGCGGCAGAGCGGGCTGTTGGCGGGGCAGACGGTCCTGGCCATCCCCAACCCCATCAACACGAACCTTTTCCGCCCGCGCCCCAAGGCGGAGGCGAGGGCGCGCCGCCGCTTGCCGCAGGACAGGCGGCTGCTCCTGTTCGGCGCTGCCAAGGCGACGGACAAGCGGAAGGGGGTGGACTTCTTCGTGGAGGCGTGCCGCATCCTAGCGGAGGCGCACCCGGAGTGGCGGGACACGGCGGGCGTGGTGGCCTTCGGCAGCGGGTCGGCGGCGCTGGAGGGGATGCTTCCCTTCCCGGTGTACGTGCAGGACTACGTGGCCGACGAGAAGGAGGTGGTGGGCCTTTACAATGCCGTGGACGTGTTCGTGCTTCCCTCCCTGGAAGAGAACCTGCCGAACATGGTGATGGAGGCGATGGCCTGCGGGGTGCCGTGCGTGGCGTTCCAGACGGGCGGCGTCCCGGAGATGGTGGACCACCTGCACAACGGCTACGTGGCCCGCTGCCGCGATGCGGGGGACTTGGCGAACGGCATCCGCTGGGTGCTGGAGGAGGGCGGCTACGAGGGGCTGTGCGAGGAGGCGCGGCGCAAGGCCGTGTCGTGCTACGCCGAGGACATCGTCGCCAAGCGTTACATCGGGGTTTACAACCGCATAACGGGGCGCCATGGATAGGGAGGGACGGATGCCGGTGTTCTCCGTCATCACCGTCACTTTCAACGCGGAGGCGGCCCTGGAGGAGACCCTGCGGAGCGTGGAGGAGCAGGAGTACGGCCGCGTGGAGCATATCATCGTGGACGGCGCCTCGACGGACGGGACGATGGACATCGTGCGCCGCCATGCCGCAGGCCTTGCCTGCGTGGTGAGCGAGCCGGACGGGGGCCTGTACGACGCGATGAACAAGGCGATGGCGCGGGCCACGGGCGACTACCTCGTCTTCCTCAACGCGGGCGACCGCTTCCATTCGCCCGCCGTCCTGTCGAGCGTCGTGCTGGGCCTGCCCCTCGGCGGCTGGCCCGACGTCATCTACGGGGACACCGCCATCATCAGCCCCGAAGGCGAGCCGCTGCGCCTGCGCCGCCTCTTCCCGCCGGAAAGGCTCACGTGGCGCAGCTTCCGCATGGGCATGCTCGTCTGCCACCAGTCGTTCTACGTGCGCCGCGCCCTGGCGGAGCCGTACGACCTGCGCTACCGCTGCTCGGCCGACTTCGACTGGTGCGTCCGCATGCTGCGGAAGGCCCGCACGACGCACAACGCCTGCCTCATCCTGACCGACTTCCGCGAGGGCGGCCTCACGTCGCGCCGCCGCTGGCAGTCGCTGCGCGAGCGCTTCCGCATCATGTGCCGGTGGTACGGCCTGCCCGTCACGCTCGCCTGCCACGCCTGGTTCGCCGTCCGCCTCCTGTTGCGCCGCCAAGGGCAGGGCCGCCTGCCGTCGGGGGTGCATGAGGAGGGTTTCACGGGCAGGCGCACATGGCTTTGAGCGCGGATGCGCGTCCCGTCCAAAATAGGCACGCATGCCGCCGGAAACGGATACGCATGGCGTTAAAAATGGATACGCATCCGTTTTGGAACGGATGCGTATCCATTTTTAACGGGATTACTGTCCCGTCAGGATGCCGGTAAGAAATGTTGAA
>CALUIR010000038.1 GCA_944320785.1 uncultured Bacteroidaceae bacterium | reverse complement strand
CAATTGACCGGCTGATTCTGAATTGTATGTAGCCCTATAACATTATTCTTAAATCAATTCAAAACAGTTTCTAAGACACATGCAAACAATCCATATAATGCGGCTGAATTTTCAGAGCATCAAAAATACGCAATACTTAAAGATAGCAACTTGTATTTGAAATTAGATAATGAAGATATAATAACCTTAACGTGTGCATTTAATACCGTGGTTAAGGATGGCTTTGTAACGACTAAAAACAATGTATATCAGAACTACGCAGATTATTCGTATTTCCCTATCGATATGATGATTATTGAGAAATTAAGAAACCACGAAATAATAAAAATTAGGGGACAGTTTAAATTTGAGATAATGGATGGCTCTTTGCAATTCATGCCAAATTCTAAAATACCGAAAACAAAAGATAGTTTTAGGAAAACAGAAATAGATGTTAGGAAGCGGTACATCGAAGCAAAAAGCAAGGCCGATAACCAAAAGGCATTAAAAGAGAATCCGCTTTTAGGCTTCTAATCGGTACAGCAAATTTTCAGCAAACAAATAAACATAATTATTAACTTACTGATTTATAGTTTGCTAAAATATCATCATTTATATAGTTGGAATCAAAAATTCTTTTAGCCGCTGCTGGGGACTGACTCAATATTATCGAGGAACGCTTCCCTTTGCATCGGAAACCTTACCGTGAAAAATGCCGGATTTTACATGGAAAGATGATGAATTTTACCTGAAAAATTTCGATTTTTACATTTGAAATTTGCCCTGAGTGCCGCATATCGTGCTGGCATCGTTTCATGGCTTTCGTGGCACATCCCATGTATGCATGAAAAACTTGAAAGAGGGGATGCCTGTTTTTTTTCTTGCATAAGTGGAAAAGCCCTCTCCCTGTTTCCGGCTTCCAGTTGGAAGCATGCCCGGAAAGTGATGCAATGGAGCGGCAATTCCACCCTGAGGCGGAACTGCCGCTCCATCATGTCATCATCTCTTTATTCTTTATGCAGAGCGCGTTAGCGTTTCATCATCCGCCGTTCCTTCATGCTGCGGAAGGCTTTCGGCGATTTCTTGGCCGGAGCGGCTGAATAGCTTGGTAGTCCTTGGATAGGATAATCGGCATAGCCGAAATAGTAGGTGTCGGTGTTGCCGTAGGATTCATCCTGCATTTCGATGCTTTTCACGGAACCGTCCGGGTTGTAGTCCACATCTACAGCATTGTCTGTGTTGCTATAAGTTTCTCTATCCCCTTCATAGTCTGTTTCCGTCACACGGGTCGGAATGTTTTGGGTGGTTCGCCCCAACAGGCCGGAGTAAAACAAGATGGGCTGCATCGTCCCGGTGACCTCAATCATTCCTTCCGGATAGATGCCGGGATTCTCCCATTGACTGTTATTGTAGGCAAATGTGTAGGCTTCGCGGTAAATTTCGCCTTCCCATACTTCGCGGTACTCTGCATTCATCAAATTCCCGTTCTCCCACGTGTAAGTGCAGGTCCAACTGTAAGGGCCTTCTGATGAATTGGTTATATTCCCTGATTCGCCCACAAGATGGCCGTCCGCATCATATTTCCAAGTGATAGACCCGCTTTCAGATTCTTCTGAATCGCTGTAAGACACTTCCGCGTAAGTCATGAAGCCGTTGCTGTTCGTTTTGATGTTGCGGAATGTTCCTGTATAATCGCCGTCCTGTTCCGTCAATGTCAAAGGCTCGTAAGTGATGGTGTAGCGGGTGCCATAAGAAATGCTTCCTCCCGTCATGCGCCCGTCTGCTGAATAGGAATAAGATACTGTGTTATAACCATCCGACAACTGCGTTACCGGGAATTGAATCCCTGCATCTTCCACCTTGGGCATTTCTTGTGCAGCCGAGCCGCCGCTTCCTTCATCATCGTCACTGCAAGCGGAGAAGCTGAATCCCGCCGCCAGGCACAATGCCAAAGAAAGTCCTTTCACGCCATAAGCCTTCTTGCTCATGAACTGGTTCTTTTTTGTTTTCATAAATGAGTTTTTTGGGCTTGACGCTTCCCCTTTTCAAGCGGTTTTCTAATGTGTTATATGTTATGCATCTACAAAAAAAGCGCGGGAGTCTGTACCTGTTGCCCGTCCCACGCATAGAGGCCTTCGCATTGCCCGGTACAGTTGAACGAGCAACGCAGAAACCCACGCCGATATGTATATATGCCTTTCCTTGCATGCTGCAAAGAAACGATGCAGGCACGCCAAGGGTGGCAATAAAATACACCCGCCGGGCATCTATCGTTGCCATGTCCTTGACTGTGCCAGAAGTTTGCGAAGTTTCTATGCGTCAAGGAACAAAGCGCCTGATAAACGCCTTTCCATTATATGCAGTCCCCGCTCCATCCGCCTCACAGGAAGAGGCGTCGGCGAGGAAACATTGCAAAAATAACGAAAGGCCAGTGCAAAACCAAGTGAAATTGGAATTTTCAAATGGATTTTTCCGAACCGCATCCTGTCTTTGCCAGAAGCAAAGATGCGCAAAAATGTGAAAAGCAATGCGAGAGGATGAAAAAGGTATTGCATGTGGCGTGGATCCAAACGTCATCATGCTTGCAGGCTTTGGATGTATTCGTGCAACTTTTTGTAGAAAGCATGTTTCGTCAGCGTGGAGGCATCGCCCAAGATGATGAGCTTCATGCGGGCGCGGGTGATGGCCACATTCATGCGGCGCAAGTCGTTGAGGAAACCGATTTGCCCTTCTTCGTTGGCGCGCACGAGGCTGATGAGGATGACGTCGCGCTCTTGCCCTTGGAATCCGTCCACGGTGTTGATGGTGATGAGCGGCCGGAAGGGTTTGAAGAAAGCGTCTTTCCTTAGCAGTTGGCGGAGGTATTGCACTTGTGCCTTGTAGGGCGAAATCAATCCCACGTCGATGCGCTCGTCCAAGAAGCGCTGGCTGCCTATCTTGGTGATGTATGCTTTCAGTTGTTGGACGGAAAGTTCGGCTTCTGCCTTGTTGATGCGCCCGTAGCTGTCGCCCACAAACTCCTCGTTGCAGTCCATCCCTGCGGTGTCCACCCATTCCATCGGCGTGTCGAAGTCGAGGATGCTGCGGTGTTTTACCTCCGGCGCGGCTTGGAGCATGCCTCCGTAAAACCAATCGGAGGAGAAACGCATGATGTCATCGTTCATCCGGTACTGGACTTTCAGCAGGGACACCACGTCAGGCTTGTTGCGCACGATGGATTGCATGAGCGTGTTGCCCAATCCTGCGCGGAGGGCTTCGTGGCATTTCACGGTAGGCGGCAGTTGGCAATGGTCGCCGGCAAGGATGACACGGCTTGCCTTGCGGATAGGAATCCAACAGGCGGCCTCCAATGCCTGGGCAGCTTCATCGATGAAAAGCGTGCCGAATTGCTGTCCCGCCAGCAGGCGGTTCGCGCTGCTGGCCAAGGTGCAGGCTATCACGCGGGCTTCGGCAAACAGGGCTTCGTGGATGCGTATCTCCAATTCCGTGGCACGATCCTTCAGTGAATTGATTTTCTGCCGGATGGATTCGTTTGCCCTTTCCTTCCGCTTGCGGGAATGCAACTCGCGGATGGCTCTGCGGATGCTCCACAGTTGCGGGTAGTCAGGGTGCGACTCGAAGCGCCTTTCGTAAGTGAACGACAGCATCTTGTCGTTCACGCGGCTCGGGTTGCCGATGCGCAGCACGCTGACCCCTCTGTCCGCCAGCTTTTCACTAATCCAATCCACGGCCATGTTGCTTTGCGCACAGACCAGCACTTGGTTCTCGCGGCGCAAGGTCTCGTAGATGGCTTCCACCAATGTGGTGGTTTTCCCCGTTCCTGGAGGACCGTGGACGATGGCCACGTCTTTGGCGTGCAGCACTTTGTTGACGGCTTCCTCCTGCGTGCGGTTCAACCACGGGAAACGTACCGGCTGGAAAGTGAAAGACGAGGCGGGAAGCGTGCCGTGGAAGATGTCGCGCAACTCGGCCAATCGGTTGTTTTTGGCCGCGATGGCCTGTTTCAATGCCTCGAACATCAGGCGGTAGCTCGTTTCGTCAAAGTAAAGCTGCACGCCGAGTACCTCTTTGCCATGCAGTGCCGACAGGGCATCCGCGTTCGGCAGAACCACGACCATGCGGTCTTCGTCCACATAGTTGACAGTAGCTGTGAAGTTCAGGTAGTTCAGCTTGCCGGAAAATTCTTGCGTGAAGAAACAGACCGGGCGGCCGTATTCAAACAAATGTTCAATGTCCTTGTCTTCGCGCCGTTCCACTTCTATCACCAGTTGGTTCAGTGCATTATAGTAGCTCCGGCCCAATCGGAGCGGATACCAGCACATCCCGCGCTTTATCTTGCGCCCGATGCCCATCAGCTCCGTCTGTTGCTTGAACTGTTCTTTCTCGTATTCATACTCCATTTGCAACAATTCATATAGACGCTGCAGGTGGAGGATGGGTGACTGTATGGCCGTTTCCCTTTTCATCTTTTCTTTTGCCGGGCAGGGCGCTTTATCCCATGAAGCCTTGCTCTTCCAGCACTTTCAGCAGGTTGGCCGACATCGCTTCATTGTCTTTGCGGGTGTAGCGCACGTCGGTGAACACTTGCGCCAGTGTCTCCTTGTGGTTTTCCTGGATGAACCGCGCGTTTTCAGGCAAGGATTCCTTGTAAGCATACAGGCGGTCGATGCGTTCCGGCGTGTAGTCTTCATAAACTTCCGGATGCACCACGGCTTCCAGCGGCAGGCGGTCGGTCAAGGCGGGGCATTCGTCCGGGTATCCTACGGTCAATGTGGTGACGGGGACAACGAGGCGAGGCAGATGCAAGGTCTCAATGATGGCCTGCGGGTTGTAAGTGGTGGTTCCCAAGTAGCAGATGCCTAATCCTTTTTCTTCCGCCAGCATGGCAAAAGCCTGTGCCACGATGAGCGTATCCATGGCGGCGTTCATGAAAGACTGGAAATTGTTGTAGCCCGGTTCTGCCTTGCGGTCGAGGCACCAGTGGGTGAAACGGTTGAAGTCGGCGCAGAACGTAAGCACGACCGGCGCGCTTTTCACCATCGGTTGGTTGAAATGGGCGGGCGAAAGTTTTGCTTTCATTTCCGGGTCTCGGGTGACGATGATGCTGTATAGTTGCATGTTTCCACACGTGGATGCTCGGCATGCTGTCTCCAACAGTTCATTCAATAAATCTTGTCCTACTTCCGTCTCTTTATATTTGCGGATTGTGGTTCTGTTCTTGGCTGTTTTCATATTCTTTTTTGGGAGCAAAGATAGGAAAAAAGACGGGATGGCATGTGGCACGGATTGAAAAAATGTATGGCATATATTAAGAGGTGAAGAAATAGATATGGCAGGCCGAAGTAGTGGCGTGATTTTCATAAAAGAAAACTTTGTGCATTCTATTGAAAGCTTATATTGCTGATAATAAAATGATTAATTTATAAAAGTGGAAAACTTTTCTTTCTTTTGAAATTAGTTTGTGATTTGTTTTGTTATATGGATTATCCTGTGTAGCTTTGCAGGCATGTTCGTTGACGATTAGCAAAGACTTCTGCAGCTTTACTTTATTTAAAAGATAATACTAAACTAAAAAACATTGTGGAAAAGCAAACTTACACCTACGAAGAAGCCTACGAAGCATCCCTTCGATACTTCCAAGGCGATGAATTGGCCGCCAGAGTGTGGGTCAACAAATACGCGGTGAAAGATTCTTTCGGGAACATTTACGAGAAGTCGCCCGAAGACATGCATTGGCGTATCGCAAACGAGATAGCCCGCATTGAAGCGAATTACCCGAATCCGTTGAGTGCGGCGGAATTGTTCAACCTGTTGGATCATTTCAGGTATATAGTGCCGCAGGGCAGCCCTATGACCGGCATCGGCAATGATTATCAAATCGCTTCTTTGTCTAACTGTTTTGTGATTGGCGTGGATGGGGAAGCAGACTCTTATGGCGCCATCTTTAAAATGGACGAAGAACAGGTGCAACTGATGAAGCGCCGTGGCGGGGTAGGGCATGATCTCTCTCATATACGGCCAAAGGGTTCGCCGGTAAAGAACTCGGCATTGACATCTACTGGATTGGTTCCTTTCATGGAACGGTTCTCCAATTCCACCCGTGAGGTGGCGCAAGACGGGCGGCGCGGGGCGTTGATGCTGAGCGTTTCCATCAAGCATCCTGATGCGGAGGCTTTTATTGATGCCAAGATGACGGAGGGGAAAGTGACGGGCGCCAATGTGTCCGTCAAACTGGATGATGCTTTCATGGAAGCAGCGATTCATAACCAGCCTTACACGCAGCAATATCCTATTGAAAGCCAAGAGCCGTTGGTGAAAAAGGAAATCAATGCCAGCGACCTGTGGAAAAAGATTGTGCATAATGCATGGAAATCCGCAGAACCGGGCGTATTGTTCTGGGATACCATCCTGCGCGAATCCGTGCCTGACTGTTATGCTGACTTGGGTTACAAAACGGTATCGACCAATCCTTGCGGGGAGATACCTTTGTGCCCGTATGATTCGTGCCGTTTGCTGGCCATCAACCTTTATTCGTATGTGGTGAACCCGTTTAAGCCGGATGCCTATTTTGACTTCGAACTTTTCAAGAAACATGTGGGCTTGGCGCAGCGTATCATGGATGACATTATTGACTTGGAACTGGAAAAAATAAAACGTATCCAAGAGAAGATAGATTCTGACCCGGAAAGTGATGATGTGAAGCTGACCGAACGGACGCTTTGGAAGAAGATATATAAAAAGAGCGGGCAAGGACGCCGCACCGGCGTGGGCATTACGGCTGAAGGTGACATGTTGGCCGCATTGAATTTGCGTTATGGCACGGAAGAAGCTACAGATTTCTCTGAAAAAGTGCATAAGGCCATTGCATTGGCGGCTTATCGTTCTTCCGTGGAGATGGCGAAGGAACGCGGTGCGTTTGAGGTTTATGATTGGCAGCGTGAGAAGGACAACCCGTTCATCAGCCGTCTGCGCGAAGCTGACCCTCAACTTTATGAGGAAATGAAGCAATATGGGCGGCGCAACATTGCCTGCCTTACCATTGCGCCAACGGGTACGACCAGCTTGATGACCCAGACCACATCAGGCATTGAGCCGGTGTTCCTGCCGGTTTACAAGCGTCGCCGCAAAGTGAATCCGAATGACACCAACGTGCATATTGATTATGTGGACGAAACCGGCGATGCTTTCGAGGAATACATTGTGTTCCACCCCAAATTTGTGACATGGATGGAGGCGCAAGGGTTCAACCCTGCCAAGCAATACACACAGGATGAGATTGACAAATTGGTGGCCAAGTCGCCTTATTACAAGGCTACTTCCAGTGATGTGGACTGGCTGATGAAAGTGAAGATGCAGGGACGCATCCAGAAGTGGGTGGACCACTCCATTAGCGTGACCATCAATTTGCCTAACAATGTAGATGAAGAACTGGTGAACCGCCTTTATGTGGAAGCCTGGAAATCGGGATGCAAAGGCTGCACGGTCTATCGCGACGGCTCACGTTCCGGCGTGTTGCTTTCCACCAAAAGCGACAAAAAGGATGAATTGCCTCCTTGCAAACCACCCACGATTGTGGAGACCCGCCCGAAAATCCTCGAAGCAGACGTGGTGCGTTTCCAGAACAACAAGGAGAAATGGGTGGCTTTTGTCGGGCTGTTGGACGGTTATCCCTACGAAATCTTTACCGGTTTGCAGGATGATGAGGAAGGGATTTCCCTCCCGAAATCGGTGACAACCGGACGCATCATCAAGAATGTGGATGAAAACGGGAACAAGCGTTATGATTTCCAGTTTGAGAACAAGCGTGGGTATAAAACCACCATCGAGGGGCTTTCTGAAAAGTTCAACAAGGAGTATTGGAATTATGCCAAGCTGATATCCGGCGTGCTTCGTTACCGGATGCCGATAGAACAGGTCATCAAACTGGTCAGTTCACTCCAACTTGACAGTGAAAACATCAATACATGGAAGAACGGCGTGGAGCGGGCGTTGAAAAAGTATGTGCAGGACGGCACGGAAGTGAAAGGGCAGAAATGCCCGAACTGCGGGCACGAGACGTTGGTCTATCAGGAAGGTTGCCTGATTTGCAAGACCTGCGGCGCGTCCCGTTGCGGATGATTCGTGTATAAAGGATTGCGATATTTATGGAAAGCATGGTTGTCTTGGTTCAAGGCAACCATGCTTTTTTATGCTGTTCCCGTTTTCCTTTTGCGTTTTCGTCATAAGAAATACTTCCCGCAAAGGAACAGGCATGGCAAAAAACGCTACCTTTGCAACAAACAAAAGGAAGGAAAGGCGTTTCCGTTCCGGCTTAGAAGACTTTGGGCTTTTGGCTTTCTTCGTCCAGTTTTGAAATTTGTATCAAATTGAGCAATAGCATAAAATATACGCAAAATTGCCCTCGCCTTGAGAAGACAGATGATTGTCGAAATATATTTATTGGAGACGTTTGGAATGATTTCTACTCAGATTCTTATTATAAGGTGATGCTTGAGAGGTTAGTAGCCTCATGACTTGTATCTTTGCTGCGCTTATGCCAAGATGCATTAAATTTGTGTGAAAGGTCATTCCCAAAGTGTGGTGAATGGCCTTTCTTCATTTGATGCCCTGTCGCGGAATGGAACATTTTGGGGGATAGTTTTCAACATTCATACATGCAAAAGAAGAATCGGCCAATCACTTGGTTTTTGTGATTGGCCGATTGATTATTGAGGTTCCTGGCGGATTCGAACCGCCGTGCACGGTTTTGCAGACCGCTGACTAAGCCACTCATCCAAGGAACCCTGAATTGCGGTGGCAAAGGTAAGACATATTTTGTAAATACCAACTATCCGCAGCAATTTTTCTTCTTTTTTTCTTTGCCTTGGCAGTCTTGGAAGCAATCTTGATGTTTGCTCCTGTTATGGGGATGCGTGGCATGCGTTGAGGCACAGTTCGGGCAATTTCCGCACCTATTCCCTTTCTTCTTGAAGAAGCGAGTGGTGTGGAGGATGACGTAAAGGGCGCAGCATGCCACGATGGCATAGACCATGATGTCCTGCCATCCGGCAGATGCTGATAGGGGGATGAAAGCCATGGTTGCAACATTCAGGTGAACAGGCTGCCTATCTGGTAAACACAGAATGATAGAATCCACGCTAAGGCAGTGGTGTACGTGGCTGTGAATACGGCCCATTTCCACCCTCCGGATTCTTGCTTGATGGCGGCGAACGTGGCGATGCACGGGAAGTATATCAACACGAAAAGCATGTACCCGTAAGCCACCAAAGGCGTGATGGGCAATTTGTCGGCCAAATTGACGTTGTCTTCATCCGATTCGTTAGCGTAAAGCACTCCAAGCGTGCTGACCACTAATTCTTTTGCGCCGATGCCGGACACAAGCCCTACGCCCATCTTCCAATCAAATCCCAGCGGCTGGATGGCCGGCTCTATGGCTTTCCCTATCCTTCCGATGTAGGAGTTTTCTTGTTGTTCGGCCATTGTCCCGTAATTGCCTTGTCGCGGGTAGTAGCCTAAGAACCAGATGATGATGGACGCAATCATGATGATGCCTCCCATCTTTTTGAGATATTGCTCTCCTTTTTCCCAGGTGTGCCGCAAGATGGATTTGGCGGTCGGCATGCGGTAGGGGGGTAGTTCCATGACGAAGGGGGCGTTGTCGCCTTTTACCAGGAATTTGCTGAACAGGCGTGCCATCACCACGGCCAAAAGGATGCCGATGACGTAGATGCTCAGCAAAACGAGGCTCCCGTAGCTGGGGAAGAAGGCCGCCACAAGCACCAGGTAGATGGGCAGCCTTGCGCTGCACGACATCAGCGGGTTGACCAGCATGGTGATGAGGCGGCTTTTGTGGTCCTCGATGGTTCGGGAGGCGATGATAGCAGGCACGTTGCAGCCGAACCCCATGATGAGGGGGATGAACGACTTGCCGTGCAGCCCCATCTTGTGCATGATTTTGTCCATGATGAAAGCGGCGCGTGCCATGTAGCCGGAGTCTTCCATGATGGAGATGCACAGGTAGAGGATGAGGATGTTGGGCAGGAACACGATGACGCTGCCCACGCCGCCGATGATGCCGTCCACCAGCATGTCTTTCAGGGGGCCTTCTGCCATGCGGGCGCTGACGAAGCCGCCGAATTTCCCCACCAGCCATTCGATGCCCGCCATGGGGTATTCGCCCAAGCGGAAGGTGAGTTCAAACATGATGTACATCAGCAGGAAGAAGATGGGGAATCCCCATACCTTATGGATGAACAGGGCATCGAGGCGCTGCGTCGTCGTATGCTTGTTCTTTTGGTGGTTGTCCACGTAGGTTTCTTTCAGGGCGCCGCTGATGAAGCCGTACTTGGCGTCGGTGATGGCCGATTCGCTGTCTTCGCCGAGGGTTTCTTGGATTCGTTTGGCGGCTTTGTCCCTCTTCTCGATGATGGCTTGGCTGTTGGGCAGCGTGCCGGTGATTCTTTCGATGTCCTTGTCGTTCTCCAGCAGCTTGATGGCAAGGAAGCGTGTGGAATATCTGTAGCGGATGTCCTCGTTGCGGCAGATTTCTTCTTTCACGCTGTCGATGGCGCGTTCCAGTTCCGGCCCGTGGTTGATGTGGATGTGGCGGATGGCTTCCCGTTGGTCGGAACGCACATCCTCGTTGCTTCCGTATTCGTGGTCGGGGACATAATTTTCGTGCCAGTCTTTCAGTTCGTTCAGCACTTCCGCCCGTATCTCTCCCTTTTGTGAAAGGAAGTCACCTCCTTCGTAGGCGCTGATGGCAACGTGGAAGAGTTGTTCGATGCCTTCGCCTTTGCGGCAGATGGTGGGTACCATCGGCACGCCCAATAATTGGCCCAATTTAATGTAGTCCAATTGGCTGCCGCTTTTCTGGAGTTCATCGTACATGTTGAGGGCGATGACCATGCGGACGTTCATGTCGATGAGCTGCGTGGTGAGGTAGAGGTTGCGTTCCAGGTTGGAGGAGTCGATGACGTTGATGATGACATCCGGCGTTTCTTCGATGATATGTTTCCTCACATACAGTTCTTCCGGCGTGTAGGCGGAGAGGGAGTAGGTGCCGGGCAAGTCAACGATGCGGAAATGGTAGCCTTGGAAGTCGAAGAACCCTTCCTTGGATTCCACGGTCACGCCGCTGTAATTGCCCACATGCTCGTGGGCGCCGGAGGCGAGGTTGAACAGCGATGTCTTGCCGCAATTGGGGTTGCCTACCAAGGCCACGTTGATGGTGCGGCGCTTGTCGAGGGCGGCTTTCCGCAGGTATTCGTTTCCTTCATCGTCGGGGACGCCTTTGTAGGATTTCACTTCGAAAGCCTGCTGCCGGGCTTCTTCTTCGGATATGATTTCAATCATGGCGGCTTCCTTGCGCCGGAGTGATATCTCATACCCCATGATTGTGTATTTGATAGGGTCGTTGAGGGGCGCGTTGAGCAGGACTTCCACGGTTTTCCCCTTGATGAAGCCCATTTCCACGATGCGTTTGCGGAACCCGCCGTGTCCCAGCACTTTGACGATGACCCCTTTTTCGCCTGTCTTCAAGTCAGATAAACGCATATTCCATTCTTTTTGTCGGGCGCAAAGATAACCCATTCCCTTTGTTTGGGCAAATTATTTAGACCGTTTTCAAATAACGATTAGTAGGTATTTTGATGCCGTTCGGCGGGGAAGCAAACCCAGCTTGGCGGCGTGGAAACTTCATCTTTAGGTTAAGGATGCATATCCTTAGGTTAGAGATGTGCATCCTTAGGCTAAAGATATGCATCCTTAGCCTAAGGATATAGAAATTGGCCGTGCAAGCCGGGTTTTCCATGCGGGTGACCGGGGTTTTGTCGCGTACATTCGCTATCTTTGCGGCATGATATACCGTGAAGTCCGACGTTTCATTGCAGAGAAAGGGCTGCTTCGCCCGGGGGATGGCGTGCTGGTGGCCTTGAGCGGCGGCGCCGATTCCGTGGCATTGCTGCGCGTGCTGCTGCATTTGGGATACCGTTGCGAGGCGGCGCATTGCAATTTCCGCTTGCGCGGGGAGGAATCCGCCCGCGACGAAGAATTCGTGCGGCAACTTTGCGGCTCGCTGGGGGTCGTTTTGCACGTCCGATCTTTCGACACTTTGGGGCATGCCCGCCGCCATTCGGTGTCGGTGGAGATGGCCGCCCGCGAGTTGCGCTATGCTTGGTTTGGAAGCCTCAGGGAAGAAAGGGGGCTGGACGCAGTGGCCGTGGCACACCATCGCGACGACAGCGTGGAGACTTTCCTCCTGAACTTGGCACGCGGCACGGGCATCCATGGCCTCACGGGCATCCGTGCGAGGAACGGCAGAGTGGTGCGCCCGCTGCTGGCCGTTTCGCGCAGCGGCATTCTCCATTATTTGGAAAGCATCGGGCAGGCGTATGTCACCGACAGCACGAACTTGCTGGACGAATACATGCGCAACAAGGTCCGCCTGCGTCTTCTCCCGCTGATGGAGGAACTGAATCCTTCCGTGCGGGATGCCGTTGCCGCCACTGCCTCGCGCTTGGAGGAAGCCGCTCGCATCTATGACAAGGTGATGCAGGAAGGCATGCGGCAGGTGAGGGATGACACGGGAATTTCCATTGCCGCCCTGCTCAGCCAGCCTGCGCCCCGCGCCTTGCTTCATGAACTGCTTTCGCCGTTGGGGTTCAACTCTTCGCAGGAGGAAAGCGTTTTCGCCTGCTTGGAAGGCCAGCCTGGGAAGACCTTTTATTCGCCCCAGTGGCGGTTGCTGAAGGACCGCAACCGCCTGTTGCTGCAACGTCGCGAGGAGGGCGAAGCGGCTCCCGGCGGAGGCGTGTGCGAATTGCCAGGCGAGGGCAGCTATGGCTACGGGAAAGGGAAGGTGGTTCATTTGTCGCTCCATGCGATGGAAGAAGGCTTCAACCCCCGGCAGGGGAAGAATGTGGCCTGCGTGGATGCCGGCAAGCTGTCTTGGCCTTTGACGGTGAGGAAATGGCGGAAGGGGGATGCGTTCATTCCTTTCGGCATGTGCGGGCGGAAATTGGTGAGCGATTTTCTGACCGGCTGCAAATATTCGTTGCAGGAGAAAGAGGAAGCCTATGTAGTTTGTTCTGGCAATGACATTGTATGGATCGTGGGCGAACGCCCGGACAACCGCTTCCGCATCGATGGGGACACGCGCCGCATTGCCCGGCTGAGCGTATAGCGCATGAAAGAGAGCCGGCAGGACGCTACCGGCAGTTCCTTTCAATCAGGTTGCCCACCGCTTCGTCGCCCAAATCTTTTGCGATGCTGAAGTTCTCGCATGCCTCGTCTTTCTTGCCTTGCTGCATTTGGCAAAAGCCGATGAGACGGTAGCATGCGGCAAAGTTCGGGTCAATCTCCAAGGCGGCCTTCAGGCTCTGTATGGCTTCATTGTAGTGTGAAATCCGAAGATAGACCGCGCCTTGCTCGGCGAGGTAAACGGCATCGCCCGGCTTCATCCCCAAGGCTTTCTGGATGTCTTCGAGGGCGGCTTCAAACAGGTTGGCCTTGTAGTTGGCCTGCTCACGGTAGTAATAGAACAAGTCGTTCACCTGCCCGTCCACCGTCTGGTAGTATTCATTGTAGTCCTCCACGGCTTCCTTGTACAAGCCTTTCGCTTCCTTGTTTTGGGCGCGTTCCCAAAGGAAAGGTGCTACTTCCGGGGAGTAGGGGCGGTTGTACAGGTTGATGGCGCTGTCTAATAGGGCAATGACTTCGCTCCGGTCGGCACCAGACAATTCTTTAGACTTGGCCGCGCCGTAATAGCTGGCAGGCGAGGCGAGGTTGCTTTGGTTGACTTCGTGGTAGCACTCGTATGCCTGTCCGTATTGTTGCATGGCGAAATAAATGTCGCCCCGCAGTTGCTGGTAAATCGGCAGGGGGGAGAGGTTATAGGCTTCCGTGGCCGTTTCGAGCGCCTTCTCCAAATCCCAGTCCTTATACGGGAAAGGCGATTCGCTCACTTGGTTGGCATACATCAGTTTGGCGATGTTATAATAGGCGTTGTCCTTCTTTTCGTCCAACTCCAATGCCGCTTCCAGGTCGTTTTCTGCCATTCGGAAGTGGGGTTCATCCTTTTTGTTCTCGATGTAGAACGTGGCACGGCGGATATGCCCTTCGCTGCTTTGGGGAAACTGGCCCACAAAGTCGTCCAACAGTGCTTCGTATTCCCCGGCTGTGGCCGAAGCAGAACGCATGAACAGGTAAACCAGTGCCTCGTCTTCTGTGGGGGGCAGTGCCTTTTTGATGCCGATGGCATCGAGTGCGGCGGTGCTTGCAGACAGCGCGCTGATGGAAAGGGCGGCTGCGAAACGGCTTCCGATGGCATACGATTCTTCTGCGTTGCCCGACCCGTCGGCTTGTATCATGGCAAACACCTCGCCGCTTGCATTCATCACCGGGCAACTGATGGATTTTTCATTAAAAGGAATCCCCAATGTGTAATAATGGTGGCCTCCGGGCAGGGGAGAGGCTTCTGTCACGGCTCCTGCCGTGCATGTCTGTTCCTTTTGTGTGGAATAGGGGAGCAGGTACACCGTCTCGCCTTTTGCCGGTGCGGTGGCGGCAAGCGTAAGGAATGCCGGTGCCTTCTTTCCCACTTCGATGCGGAATTTCACCACATCATACATGTCATCTGCCCCCATGATGTGCTTCACCTCCAGTTCCTTCCCGTCTGCAGTGATGATGATGGCGCGTTGTGCGCCTTTGAACAGGCCGTAATCCGACAAGGCGATGCCGTCTTCGCTCACGAAGAACCCGTTGCCTGTGTTAAGCAGCTTGTTGTCTTTGTCGTACGTTATCACGGAAAACACTGCTTTCCTGCATTTGTTTGCCCATTTAGGCGTGTTTTTGTCTGCCATGGCGCATAACGGCAGTACGCACAGCAAGAGGGATAAAAACTTTCTCATATCGTATCAATTCGTAAGGTTACGTTGTTTCACAGCTTCGTAAATGAGGATGCCAGCGGCAACAGAGACGTTGAGCGACTCGATTTTCCCGTAAAGCGGTATTTTCACCCATTCATCGCACAGGCTGAGATGCGTTTGTGACACGCCTTTGTCTTCCGCGCCCATGACGATGCAGGTAGGCACCGTGTAATCAGCTTCGGTGTAATTGTTATCGCCTTTTTCGGTGGCGGCAACAATGTGGAAGCCGCTTTCTTTCAGAAACCGGATGGTTTGCGAAAGGCTTTGCTCGCGGCATACCGGTAATGAGTGGAGGGCGCCTGCTGATGTCTTGATGGCATCGGCATTGACCGTGACACTGCCTTGTGAAGGGATGATGACGGCATCCACGCCGGCACATTCGCAAGTACGGGCTATCGCGCCGAAGTTGCGTACATCGGTCACGCCGTCGAGCATGATGAACAACGGGATTTTCCCTTGCTCGAACAGGAAAGGTACCAAGTATTCTGCCCTTTCATAGGCCACAGCTGCCACAAAGGCCACTACGCCTTGGTGGTTTTTCTTGGTGATGCGGTTGAGGCGTTCCACGGGAACCTTCTGCACCGGTATCCGCAAATGGCGGATGGCAGCAAACAGTTCTTTGGCCAATTCGCTTTGCAGGTCCTTTTTCACCAATATCTTGTCTATCTCTTTGCCGGCTTGCACCGCTTCGATTACGGCACGGATTCCGAATATCATTTCATTCTTTTCCATTTCATTGGCAGTTTAAAAGTTCTTTGGCATTGTTGATGGCTGCTTCGGTCAGTGTGGCACCGCTCAGCATGTGGGCTATCTCTTCTATCCGTTCTTGAGGTGCAAGCAGATGAATGTGGCTGCTTGTACCTTGCTCCGTGTCTTGCTTGGATACTTTATAATGGACGCTGCCCTTTGCGGCAATCTGCGGCAAGTGGGTGATGCTGATGACCTGCATGTTTTTGCCCATCTCTTGCATGATGGAAGCCATCTTGTCAGCAATTGTGCCGGATACGCCGGTATCGATTTCATCAAAAATAATCGTGGGCAAATGGATGCTTCCGCAAATCATGGCTTTGATGGAAAGCATCACTCGCGATATCTCACCGCCCGAAGCTACAGACGCGATGGGCTGCAATAGGCCCTTCTTGTTGGCGGAGAACAGAAAGGTGATATTGTCGTTGCCCGTTGCTCCCAATTCTTTCCGAGGCGTGATTTCTACCGAAAAACATGCATTGGGCATTCCCAAAGCTTTCAGCCGCAAAGGCATCTGCTTCTCTATTTCTGCGGCAGCTTTTTCCCGCAGGCGGGTCAGCAAGCCGGCACGTTCCATGGCTTGTGCATAGGCAGCTTCTTTTTGTCTTTCCAATTCTTCTATCTGGCTGTCTGAGGAGGTGATGGCATTCAGTTTTTCGCGGAAGCTGCTGGCAATGCCGAGCAGTTCCTTTATGGTTTTCACGTGATGTTTCTGCTGGAGCGAATAAATCAAGTTGAGCCGTTCATTTACCCATTCCAGCCTTCCGGGGTTAAAATCAATGCCTTCCTCATTTGCAGCCGTCTCTTGGGCGATATCTTTCAGTTCGATATAACAGTTTTCCGTCCGTTCCGCTAATTCTTCTACTTTTTTGAACACCTTTTGCAGGTTTTGCAGCACGTGGGTGGCTTCTTTCAGGCGTTGCAACACGCCTGTCTCATCCTCGTCCATCAATTGGTTTACCTTGTAGAGCCCGGCTTTGATGTCTTCGGCATGTGCCAGCATTTCGGCTTCGCTTTCTAATTCTTCCTGTTCTCCTTCTGACAGTTGTGCATTATCCAACTGCTCCAGTTGGAAACGCCAGTAATCTTCGTCGGATTTGTTGCGCTCGATAGCTTCCTGTAAACGTTCCAGTTGCCGGGAGATTTCCAGAAAACGGGAATAGGCATTTATGTATCCGGCCTTTTCTTTCCTGTCATGGGCCAGTGTATCCGTGATGTACAATTGGAAGTCCTCACGGTCAATCAGCAGGTTCTGGTGTTGGGAATGGATATCAATCAAGCGTTCCCCGATTTCTTTCATCAGAGCGAGTGAGGCGGGTGTATCATTCACGAAAGCCCTTGATTTTCCATTGGCTTGCAATTCCCTTCTCAAGATGCATTCTTGCGGGTCGTATTCCAAATCATTGGCATCGAACAGATTCTTCAAATCATAGCTTGACAGGTCAAACCGGGCTTCCACTACACATTTATTTTGGCCTGCCTTGATGCTTTTGCTGTCGGCGCGTTGTCCTAAAAGCAATCCGATGGCACCCAGCATGATGGATTTTCCGGCACCGGTTTCACCTGTGATGACGGAAAAACCTTTTTCAAAGTGGATGTTTAATCGGTCTATCAGGGCATAATTCTGTATGTATAAAGATTGTAACATATGTTTATGGTTGGGCTGATTTGATTTTGTCCCAATCAGACGATTGGGAAGGACTGATATCCATTAATAGTTCATACACCCCGTCGCGTTCATTTTGTGTACCTTTTGAGTAGATATTAATCAGCTCGTCTTTTTTGATTTCCACGAAAAGCTGCGGCAAGGCCGACATGGCTTTATTGTCGCGGGCTTCTTTGAGCAGATTGAGGGATTCTGTGATTTTTGCCCTTCCCCGATCTGCATTCTGTGCCATTTCGTCCAAGCCTAAGCGGTGGTAGTCATACATCATTTGCCGCAAGGGTTGCATCCCGCCGTCCATGTAGTCGGTGATGATGGCATGGCGGTTCTTGGAGTCATCGAAAGCTTTCCATCCTGTCTCACTCAGGCTTTGTGCGGCCTGTACGATGTTTTCCACAATGTGAAGCACGTCTGTTCCTCCCATGGGTGCCATCGAATCCATGTCCAAGCCGATGATGAGGTAAATGTAATAGGCGATGACGGCGGTAAGGTTGTTGTCAATCATGTCTTCCCGGAATTCCAACGGGTCATATTCCAAATAGTTGAAATTGAATTCTGTATCTTTGAAGTTGAACAGGACGGTATTATAGTTCGAGTTATAGACCGGGCGGTTGGACTGTACGATGAGTTCACACTTGAAAGCGCCGTCGTCCGTGTATTCTTTTACGGTGATATTCATGGAACAAGTGATGCGTTCGGCTGGCGAGTATTGTGCAGATGTCCATTTCCGGTCGTTGATAAATTCTTTCAAGGCATTTTCCAATGTGGTGAACACTTGTGTATTGGTGCCTTGTATTTGCGAGGCATTGATGGCAACCCTGCAATTCAGTTCTTGTGCCTGTGCAGCGACATGTCCGCAGAGGATGAATAGTAATATGTATAACTTGTGTTTCATGAAATGCAAGCAACTAATCGGTCAATGATATCTTTGGCAACAGATTTTTTTGATTTCAAGGGATAAGGTGTTTGCTTTTCCCGGTCGATGATGGTAATTTTATTGGTGTCGTATTGGAAACCGGCGCCTTTGTCATTCAGGGAATTGAGTACGATAAAATCGAGATTCTTGCGGTTCAGCTTGTCGCAGGCATTGTATTCCTCATCGTCGGTCTCCAAGGCAAAGCCTACTAACGTTTGTTGGTTGGTTTTGATGGCACCTAAGCAGGCGGCAATGTCCCGTGTAGGTTGCAGGCAAAGGTGCAATTCATCTCCTTTCCGCTTGATTTTGCTGGAAGATGCCGATGAAGGGGTGAAATCAGCCACGGCGGCACAAAGGATGCCGACATCCATTTGTGGAAAATGTGCGATGGCTTTCTCATACATTTCTTCTGCGGATTCCACGTCAATCCGATGAATATGAGGGTGATGCACCTCCAAATGCACAGGCCCGGCAATCAAAGTGACATCTGCACCTCGCGAAGCACATTCTTCAGCAAGGGCAAATCCCATCTTTCCTGACGAATAGTTGCCGATGAAGCGCACAGGGTCAATCCGTTCATACGTGGGGCCTGCCGTGATCATCACTTTTCTTTTTGCAAGAGAGTTCGTGCTTCGGAAGAAGTTTTCTAATATTTCCACGATTCGTTCCGGTTCTTCCATCCGGCCTTTTCCCACCAAATGGCTGGCCAATTCGCCCTCGCTTGGTTCAATGATATGATTCCCATAGGAACGAAGCACTTCTAAATTATGCTGTGTGGCGGGATGTGCGAACATGTCTAAATCCATGGCTGGTGCGATGAATACGGGTGCTTTCATGGAAAGATATGTCGTGACCAACATGTTGTCGGCTATTCCATGCGCCATCTTGCCGATGGTGGATGCCGTGGCCGGTGCGACAAGCATGGCATCTGCCCACATGCCTAAATCGACATGGCTGTGCCATGTGCCGTCTCTTTGCGCAAAGAATTCACTGATGACCGGTTTGCTGGTTAAGGCAGACAGTGTGACCGGCGTGATGAATTCTTTCCCGGAAGGCGTGATGACGATTTGCACTTCTGCTTTCTGTTTGATGAGTAGCCTAGCCAATATGGCTGCCTTGTAGGCAGCAATGCTTCCGGTGATGCCTAATACAATGTGTTTTCCTTCAAGGGGCATATTGGTTTGGTTTATCATTTGTCAGTCAATTCCCGTAACCTGATTTTAGTCAGTACATTTTTGGTGTTCAATGTAAAGTCACCTCCCAATATCCAGCCGTAATAGCCAGGGTCTCTTTTCAAGACATCCGCCACCTTTTGGCCTTTGTATTTGCCGAAGTTGAAGATTTCTACGCCATTTTCGTCATATACAATTCTTCCAGCGAAGTCCACATTATGGGTGAAGCTTGAAAAATCAGCTAAAAAGGCCACATCATTCTTTAAGTCTGGATAGCGGTCCAATTGGGCTTTCAGTACTTCATAAGTGGCTTTTGTATCGCCTTCAGCAGTATGTGCGTCTTCTAATTCCTTATGGCAATAAAACTTATAGGCGGCAGAGAGGGTTCGTTGTTCCATTTTGTGGAAGATGACTTGCACATCAATGAATTTTCTTTTTGAAAGGTCGATGTCCACGCCTGCACGCAGGAATTCTTCTACCAAAACGGGAATGTCGAACCGGTTGGAGTTAAAACCGGCCAAGTCACATCCTTCAATCTCTTTGGCAATGTTCCGTGCTACTTCCTTGAAGGCGGGGCAGTCGGCCACGTCCTTATCGTAAATGCCATGCACGGCCGATGACGTTTCAGGGATATGCATGCCCGGATTGATGCGGAGTGTTTTGGATTCTTCGTTTCCGTTCGGGTACACTTTCAAGTAACTGATTTCTACAATCCGGTCTGTATTGACATTGGTTCCCGTAGTTTCCAAGTCGAAGAAAACTAGCGGGTTTTTAAGATTCAGGTTCATAATTTTCAATCGTTAAGCATCATGGGCATCAACAACATCAGCAGCATCTCGTTCTCTTCCTGTTGGGAAGGGATGATGACTCCTGCCCGCGAGGGGTCTGACAGTTGGATGATGACTTCCTCGGACGGAATGTTATTCAATATGTCAATGAGGAAGGTGGACTTGAACCCGATGCTCATTGGCATGCCTTCAAACTGGCAGTTTAAAGATTCTTCTGCCGAAGTGGAAAAATCGATGTCCTGTGCCGAGATGGTTATTTGGTTGTCTTGCAAATGCAGTTTCACCAGACTGCTGATTTGCGAAGAAAAGACGGACACACGCCGCAATGCGCTCAAGAATTGCAGCCGGTCTATTGTAATCTTGTTCGGGTTGTTCTGCGGGATCACGGAATTGTAATTGGGATAACGCCCTTCAATAAGGCGGCATACCATGCGGTAGTTTTCCAATGTGAATACGGCATTGCGGTCGTCAAATTCAATGGATACGATGCCTGTTTCTTTCGGAAGAAGGTTTTTTATGAGGGTGGCAGGTTTCTGAGGCAAGATGAAAGCTGCTTTTTCATTTCCTTTCGCCGCCATTGTCTGGTTTTTGACCAATTTGTTCCCATCAGAGGCTACAATTGTGATGTTTTCGGTTGTGATATCGAAATATACACCGTTCATGATGGGGCGCAATTCATCGTCACCCGTTGCGAACAGCGTGCGGTTGATGCCGTTCATGAGTATGTTCGCGTCCATGTCCACTCTCACGGCATTGTTTCCCAGTGACACTGTTTGCGGGTATTCGTCTGCATTTTGTCCCACCACGCTGTACTTTCCGTTCAGGTATTGAACGGTGATTTCAAGATTGTCCATGTTGACTTCGAAAGCTAATGGTTGTTCGGGCAGTTCCTTCAAAGCATCCAAGATGGTTTTTGAAGATATGGCGAACTTCCCGTCGCTATCGCATTCATTTGTCATGAGCGAAGTGGACATGGTGGTTTCCGTGTCAGATGCCGTGACTGACAATCTGCCATTCGACAGTTCGAATAAAAAGCAATTCAGGATGGGCAATGTGTTTTTAGAAATGATGACACGGCTGATAGCTTGCAAATGATTCAAGAGAGCCGTACTTGAAACTACGAATTTCATAATATGTTACATTAAATTATTATTTCATTTATCTGACGCACAAAAATAGGGAAAAGTGGCGGAATATCCGAATAAAAAAGGAAAGAATAAAAAAGATTATTCGGAAAAAACGTATCTTCGCATCCTAATTTTATTGAGAAAAGTTATGGAATTTAGTGGAAAGATTATAGCCGTGCTTCCGGAGAAGGGAGGTATTTCAAAAAGCGGGAATGAGTGGAAAACGCAAGAGTATGTGATAGAAAACCATGATCAATATCCCCGGAAGATGTGCTTCAGTGTGTTTGGCGCAGACAAGATAGCCAATTTCAACATCAAGGCCGGAGAGGAATTGACGGTGTATTTTGACATTGATTGCCGGGAATGGAACGGGCGATGGTTCAACGACCTTCGTGCTTGGAAGGTGGAACGTCCTTCAGGGCAAGCGGAAAGCATGCCTCCTGTGCAGGAGGTGCCTGCAGGGAATGATGCCCCAGTGGACTTTTCTGCGGCAAGCGATCAAGATGTCCTGCCGTTCTGACCACATCATTATGCTTATTGGTGCAAAAAAGAACCCGTATTGGCAAATCCGCCAATACGGGTTCTTTGTAGGAAACCCTTGGGGCAGGGGATGCCCTTAAGGAATATGTTTATGAGTTCATGCTCATCAAGAATTCCTCGTTGTCACGGGTGTTCTCCAGCCGTTCTTTCACAAAGTTCATGGCTTCCAGTGAATTCATGTCGGAAATGTAGTTGCGGAGAATCCACATGCGATCCAAAGTCTGCTTGTCTAACAGCAAGTCATCGCGGCGGGTGCTGGATGCCACGATATTGACGGCAGGGAAGATGCGTTTGTTTGAAAGGTTGCGGTCTAATTGCAGTTCCATGTTGCCGGTTCCTTTGAACTCCTCGAAAATCACTTCGTCCATTTTGGAGCCTGTGTCTATCAATGCCGTTGCGATGATGGTCAATGAGCCTCCGTTCTCAATGTTCCGGGCTGCGCCGAAGAAGCGTTTGGGCTTATGCAGTGCATTGGCATCCACGCCGCCGGAAAGTACTTTGCCCGAAGCTGGTGAGACGGTGTTGTACGCACGTGCCAAGCGGGTGATGGAGTCAAGGAAGATGACTACGTCATGGCCGCATTCCACCATCCTTTTTGCTTTCTCAAGCACGATGCCTGCAATTTTCACGTGGCGTTCAGCGGGTTCGTCGAAAGTGGAAGCGATGACTTCTGCATTCACGCTGCGTGCCATGTCGGTCACTTCCTCCGGGCGTTCGTCTATCAGCAACATGATCATGTAAACTTCCGGATGGTTGGCCGCAATGGCATTGGCTATGTCTTTCATCAGGATGGTTTTTCCTGTCTTTGGTTGGGCGACAATCAAGGCTCTTTGCCCTTTGCCGATGGGGGTGAACAGGTCAACTACGCGTACGGACAGGCTGTCGCTGTATCCGCCTTTGCATAATTTGAACTTTTCTTCCGGGAAAAGCGGTGTCAGATGTTCGAACGATACGCGGTCGCGCACTACGGCAGGATCCCTGCCGTTGATTTTCTCCACTTTTACGAGCGGGAAATATTTTTCGCCTTCTTTGGGTGGACGGATGGGACCTTCCACGACATCGCCTGTTTTCAGCCCGAACAGCTTGATTTGTGATTGGGAAACATAGATGTCGTCTGGCGAAGCCAAGTAGTTATAATCCGATGAACGCAGGAAACCGTATCCGTCGGGCATCATTTCCAGCACGCCGGTTCCCATTAGGATCCCGTCAAAATCGTATGGCTTTTCGGCTTGGTGGCGTTCCTGTTGTTCGGCATTCTGCGTGTTGGCGGTTGCCCGTTCATTGCCGGGACGTGGATTGTTGGGCGTGTTGCGGTTATTGTTTTTCCCGTTGCCGTTGTGAATCGCCTTGTTGTTCTTGTTGTAGAGTTGTGGTTTTTTGGGCGTGGCAGCGGGTTGTGCCGGGGCTTCCACCTTTGTGGCTTCAAATTTCCCAATCAGTTCAGAAGGCAAATCTTCTTTTTCAGAAGGCAAGTCTTCGATGGGGATGAAGTCATTGGCGCTTTCCTCGGGCAAGGATTTCTCCAATTTGGGAAAGAAGTCCTCCGTTTCCTCCTTTTTCTGGATGGCGGTTGTCTGCTTTTCTACGACGGCAGGCATGGAGGAAATGTTGTTTTCAGGGATTGCTTTTTCGGTTTCTTCAGGTTTTGCTTCTTCTTTGCGTTCCTGTCCTTGCGCATTTCCTTCAACGGGAGCGTTGGATGCCGTTTTATTGGCGGATTTCGGCCTGCCGGGACGTTTTTTAGGCTTCTTTTCGTTTTCGGCATTTGAGGCATTTCCGGCTTCCGAGGTTTCTGTGGTTGTTTTCTCTGGCGTGCGTTCTTCAATTCTCACGGCCTTGTCATTGGTCGCTGTATATACTTTGTCGCCGCTCTTTTTCACGGCAATGCGAGAACGTTGCCTTTTTTGTCCTTCTTTCTTTTCAGACACAGCTTTTGTGGCACCGGCGATGGCTTGTTCATCCAAGATTTTGTAAACAAGGTCATCTTTTTTGTAGGATTCCGGTTTTTTTATGCCTAATTCGGAAGCAATGGATTGTAATTCAGGTAATTCCTTGTCGTTTAACTGAATAATGTTATACATAAGAGTATAATATAATGTATTGGTTAATAATAATTAGTCAAGATAAAAACATCATCTGCATCAGTTGTTTTGAATCACGCAGTCATGAATCTTTTTTGGGGATTAAAGGATCATTGGCATGCGGTACATGCACTTGGCATTTCCTTTTTCCAAGGCCGCATAGAAAACGTTTTTTTGATTTTACCAAAGGGCGATGAAAATCGAAACCGCCTCTGAAAATCGCGGCAAAAATAATAAATATTTTGTTATACCATACATTTTAGCTTGTTTTTTTGCTCATCTGGCAAGCCTTGGCCCGGTTTATCCCAAATTATGGGCGGAAAATGCGGCTTGTTCAGGAAAAAAGGCTAACTTAGCTTCGTGATTATAACATAGAATCTGTATTTTTATGAAAAAAGTGATTTTTAGCGCGAGTGCGCCTGCTGCCATTGGCCCTTACAGCCAAGCGATTGAAGCGAACGGTTTCTTATTTGTTTCCGGGCAATTGCCTGTGGATGCACAAACGGGGGCATTTGCTCCGGGCGGTGTGGCCGAACAGACCCGCCAATCCTTGGATAATGTCAAGCACATCCTTTCCGAAGCCGGGCTTTCCATGGCGGATATTGTGAAGACAACCGTATTCTTGAGCGACATGTCTTTCTTCAACGACATGAATGCCGTGTATTCCACATATTTTGCAGATGCTTTCCCAGCCCGCTCTGCGGTGGCTGTGAAAGCTTTGCCCAAAGGTGCTTTGGTGGAGATAGAGTGCATTGCCGCGCGTTGACAATGTTTGTGCTGCATTTTTAAGGATAGTGTGGATTAACCCCTAATGTTTTCAGCCACAATTCATGCCAAAAGTTTTATGAAAACAGGGGGAATGATTTGCGGTACTTCCCAAGGCTTTTCGGAAAGCACAGGAGGTTTGGGGCAAACCCTTCCAAGGTTTCATGCAAAACCTTGGAAGGGTTTTTAAAACAATGCAGGGAATATGGCTAAACGTGTTGGTTTGAACGTTGCCATAAGATTATGCTAAAACACTGCTAAGACAAATTCAATTTATTTGTGTGGCAAAAACACTACTTGTAAAATTGGGCTTCCCAAGAAAGATTGCTTCCTGTCAAACAAAAGTGCCTGTAAACGAACAAAAAAGGGAGCATTCATTGCTGAAACTCCCTTTCCTAATGGAGCGGTAGACGAGGCTCGAACTCGCGACCCTCAGCTTGGGAAGCTGATGCTCTACCAACTGAGCTACTACCGCAATAATCATGAAAATGCCTGCAAGTTTGTCAACTAATGGCATCGGACATGAATAGAGCGGAAAACGAGACTCGAACTCGCGACCCCAACCTTGGCAAGGTTGTGCTCTACCAACTGAGCTATTTCCGCAAGAGGAATGCCAAATGGCTTCCGTGAAGAGAAGGAGACTCGAACTCCCACGACATAACTGTCACTACCCCCTCAAAGTAGCGCGTCTACCAATTCCGCCATCTCTCCAATAAGAACTGACCATAACAGATTCTTATCCATGGCATGTGCCCAGAACAAGACTCGAACTTGCACGGTTTTACCCACTCGCACCTGAAACGAGCGCGTCTACCATTCCGCCACCTGGGCATCATTCTTCAATTTCTACTAAGAACTCTTTTCTTTGAGCGGAAAACGAGACTCGAACTCGCGACCCCAACCTTGGCAAGGTTGTGCTCTACCAACTGAGCTATTTCCGCAA
>CALUIR010000037.1 GCA_944320785.1 uncultured Bacteroidaceae bacterium | reverse complement strand
CTCGAACCCGTGACCCCATGCGTGACAGGCATGTATTCTAACCGGCTGAACTAACGCACCTTCCTTTTGTTGATTCGCAGCAATCTCTCCCGATTGCGGCTGCAAAGGTAGGCATATTTTTCAAACCACCAAACATCCATCCCACATTTTTTTCAAAAAAACCATCGTGGAAGCCTGAATTCGGCAAACAGATGTTGCCTATTTTAAACAAACGAAGTTCTTTACGTCACACTAATTCCGATTTCATGAACTTTTTTCGTATATTTGCCGCCATATGCAAAAAGCAAAATGACAAAGGGACACCATGAACATAGCCATCCTTAAATACAATGCCGGAAACATACATTCCGTGTACCATGCCTTGAAACGCCTTGGAGCAGATGCCCTCATTACGGACGACAAGGAGATTTTGTCAAAAGCCGACAGAATCATCTTCCCCGGAGTAGGAGAAGCAGCCACCACCATGGAATACCTGAAAAAAGAACGTCTGGACACATTCATCCGGGGACTCAAACAACCCGTCCTTGGCATTTGCCTTGGCATGCAGCTGCTGTGCCGCCATTCAGAGGAAGGGGACACGCAAGGAATCGGCATCTTCCCCATTGAGGTCCGGAAATTCAAGGCAGGCCTGCAAAAGGAAAAAATCCCGCACGTGGGATGGAACTCCCTCGCGCATCTGCAAGGAGAACTGTTCAACGGCTTGCATGACGGCATCTATGCCTATTTTGTACACAGTTATTATGTGCCTGTCAACGAATATGCCACCGCGCAAACGGAATACATCCAGCCATTCAGCGCAGCCATCCGAAAAGACAACTTCCATGCCACGCAGTTCCACCCGGAAAAAAGCGGAAGCATCGGAGAAAAGATATTGGAAAATTTCTTAGCAATATAACCATTCCGCCATGATTGAACTGATACCAGCCATCGACATCCTTCACGGGAAATGCGTGCGCCTCTCACAAGGCGATTACGATACTTCCCGGATATACAGCGAAAATCCTCTGGACATCGCCAAACGAATAGAGGACCATGGATTGCACCGCCTGCATCTTGTTGATCTTGACGGAGCGGCATCCTCCCATATTGTCAATTACCGGGTATTGGAGGACATTGCTTCGCACACCTCACTTTGCATTGACTTCGGAGGAGGCATCAAAAGCGACAAAGACCTTTCCATCGCTTTCGAATGCGGGGCACAAATGGCCACCATCGGCAGTTTGGCCGTGAAAGAGCCTGAACGGTTCTTAAATTGGCTGGCGCAATATGGAAGCAAGAAAATCATATTGGGCGCTGACGTGAAAAAGGGGAAAATCGCCATCAGCGGATGGAAAGAGGAAAGCCGCGAAGACATCCTTCCTTTTTTGGAAGAATATGCAAGCAAAGGAATCGAAAAAGTAATATGCACCGACATCGAGCAAGACGGCATGTTGCAAGGCCCTTCCACGCAACTTTACCAAAGCATCCTGCAAAAGCTTCCCAAGCTCGGCCTGATTGCCAGCGGCGGCATCAGCAGCCTGCAGGACATTGAACGGCTGGACGAAATGGGCATCACCGCCGTCATCTTCGGAAAAGCCTTGTACGAAGGACGGATCACCCTCAAAGAATTAGAACGTTTCCTATAAACTTAAAAAAGATGCTGACCAAAAGAATCATACCTTGCTTAGACATCAAAGACGGGCAAACCGTGAAAGGCACGCATTTCGTGGCATTGCGGCAGGCAGGCGACCCGGTGGAATTGGCCCAAATATACAGCAGGCAAGGAGCTGACGAATTAGTTTTTTTAGACATCACGGCCAGCCATGAAGGGAGGAAAACCTTTACGGACTTGGTGTCACGAATCGCAGCCAGCATCAACATTCCTTTCACAGTAGGAGGAGGCATCCATGAAATAGAAGATGTGAAACGGTTGCTGGAAGCCGGCGCCGACAAAGTTTCCGTCAATTCCGCCGCCATCCGCCGCCCTTCCCTCATCCACGACATCGCAGCACATTTCGGCTCACAAGTATGCGTGGTGGCTATCGACGCGAAAGAGGCAAACGGGAAATGGGAATGCTTCCTGAACGGAGGGCGTGTGAACACGGGAAAAGACCTTTTTGAATGGGCATCCGAAGCGGCTGGCCTCGGAGCCGGTGAGATACTTTTCACGAGCATGGACCACGACGGCGCCCAAAACGGTTATGCCAATGAAGCATTGGCACGCCTGTCTGAAAGCCTGCCCATCCCCGTCATTGCCTCAGGAGGAGCCGGGAAGATGGAACATTTCAGGGATGCCTTCCGGCAAGGGAAAGCGGATGCCGTATTAGCAGCCAGCGTTTTTCACTTCGGGGAAATCAAAATTCCCGATTTAAAGAACTATCTTTGCGCCCAAGGCATCAATGTCAGGACATAAAAACAAAGCATCATTCTTAAATATTTCTACAAATATGGAGCCAGATTTTGACAAAATGAACGGGTTAGTTCCCGCCATCATACAAGACCACCTCACCTCTAAGGTCCTCATGTTAGGATTCATGAACCGGGAAGCCTACCGCCTCACGCTGGAAACAAGGAAAGTGACTTTTTTCAGCCGCACGAAACAACGCCTTTGGACCAAAGGGGAAGAAAGCGGCAACTTCCTCCATGTCGTATCCATCCTTACGGATTGCGACAACGACTCTTTGCTGATAAAAGCAAAGCCAGACGGCCCCGTATGCCACACCGGCGCCGACACATGCTGGGGAGAAAAAAACAAAGAGGACATCCTGTTCCTGAAATACTTGCAAGACTTCATCCAAAAACGGCACGAAGAACTTCCCGAAAACTCCTATACCACCTCGCTGTTCCAATCCGGCATCAACCGAATGGCACAGAAAGTAGGAGAAGAAGCCGTAGAAACCGTCATCGAAGCCACCAACGGGACCGATGAAAGGCTGATATACGAAGCCGCCGACCTTGTTTACCACCTCATCGTCTTGCTCACGTCCAAGGGATACCGCATCGAGGACCTTGCCAACGAACTCAAAAAGAGGCATAAATAATCCCCGCCCTATGCTTGTCAACTATCAGAATGTGGAAATCAACCAACAAGACCTTTGTGTCTTGTCGGATGTCAACCTGCAATTAGACAAAGGCGAGTTCATCTACCTCATCGGGAAAGTTGGTTCCGGGAAGACCAGCCTGCTGAAAACCATCTACGGCGAATTGGGCATCCGCTCAGGAAAAGCACTGGTGCTGGGCCACAACATGCGCCACCTCAAGCGCAAGCACCTTCCCGAACTTCGGAAGAAGCTCGGCATCATTTTCCAAGACTTCCAGCTATTGACCGACCGCAGCGTGTACGACAACTTGGAATTTGTGCTGAAAGCCACGGGTTGGAAACATGCAAAGCGAATAGATGCACGCATACGGGAAGTCTTGGAGCAAGTAGGCATGGCTAACAAAGGTTACAAAATGCCCCATGAGCTGTCCGGTGGAGAACAACAACGCATCGTCATTGCACGAGCCATCCTCAACACGCCGGAAATCATCTTGGCAGATGAACCGACCGGGAATCTCGACATCGAAACAGGACGGCAAATTGTACAGTTGCTGCAAAGCATCTGCCGCCAAGGCTCTGCCATCCTCATGACCACCCACAACCTCACCTTGTTGGAAGAGTTTCCCGGCAAAGTGTACAAATGCGAGAACCATCATGTCCGTGAGGAAAAAAGACAAACGAGCAGGGACGAAGCGGCCAACAATGTTGATAAACAATAAAATATTACAGCAAAAAGACAATAATCCAAATCAATTTCGTACTTTTGCACACATCAACTATTGCAGATAACCATTAATAGCGAAAAGAATGAAAGTCTTAAAGTTTGGAGGAACTTCCGTAGGTTCGGCACAAAGGATGAAAGAAGTGGCGAAACTTATCACCGATGGCGAGAAGAAAATCGTGGTACTCTCTGCCATGTCCGGCACGACCAACACCTTGGTAGAAATATCCGACTACCTGTATAAAAAGAACCCGGAAGGAGCCAATGAGATTATCAACAAACTGGAATCTGCCTACAAACGGCACGTGAAAGAACTTTATTCCACCGATGAATACCGGCAGAAAGGGATGGAAATCATCAAGTCACACTTCGATTACATCCGTTCTTTCACCAAAGACCTTTTCACCCTCTTTGAAGAAAAAGTGATATTGGCGCAAGGCGAACTCATCTCCACCGCAATGGTCACCAACTATCTGCTGGAATGCGGCATCCATGCCGTCTTGTTGCCCGCATTGGACTTCATGCGCACCGACAAGAACGCAGAACCCGACCCTATATACATAAAGGAAAAACTGCAAGCCCAGTTAGACATGCACCCCGATGCCGACATCTACATCACGCAAGGGTTCATCTGCCGCAACGCATACGGCGAGATAGACAATCTGCAAAGAGGAGGAAGCGACTACACCGCTTCCTTGATTGGCGCAGCCATCCAAGCTTCTGAGATACAGATTTGGACCGACATCGACGGGTTGCACAACAACGACCCACGGGTGGTGGAAAAGACATCGCCGGTACGGCAACTCCACTTTGAAGAAGCCGCCGAGTTAGCCTACTTCGGGGCAAAAATCCTCCACCCCACCTGCGTGCAACCGGCCAAATATGCCAATATCCCGGTGAGGCTGCTCAACACCATGGACCCTTCTGCTCCCGGCACTTTGATATCCAACGACACGGAAAAAGGAAAAATCAAAGCCGTGGCGGCAAAAGACAACATCACGGCCATCAAAATCAAGTCAAGCCGCATGTTGCTGGCATACGGGTTCTTGCGCAAAGTATTCGAGATATTTGAAAGCTACCAGACTTCCATCGACATGATTTGCACCTCAGAGGTAGGTGTCTCCATGTCCATCGACAACACCAAGCACCTCGCGGAAATCCTGAACGACTTGAAAAAATACGGCACGGTCACCGTGGATTCCGACATGTGCATCATCTGCGTAGTAGGCGATTTGGAGTGGGAAAACATTGGCTTCGAGGCCAAAGCCTTGGATGCCATGCGCGACATCCCGGTGCGTATGATTTCCTTCGGAGGAAGCAATTACAATATTTCTTTCCTCATCCGCGAATGCGACAAGAAGAAAGCGCTCCAGTCCTTGAGCAACGCCCTTTTCAACGAATGACATTACCCATTTTGCCTTTCAGCCCTGCCAGCCAGGGCTGAAGGCATTTCCATACCTACACCCCATTATCCCGATAAACATGAAAGGAACTTTCCCCGTCTCCCGCTTCCAAGCATTGGAGACACCCTTCTACTATTACGACACGCAACTGCTGCGCCACACCTTAACATGCGTACGCACAGAATGCGCCAAATACAGCAAATATGCCGTGCATTATGCCGTCAAGGCCAATGCCAATCCCAAATTACTGGCCATCATCCGCGAAAGCGGGCTGGGCGCCGACTGCGTAAGCGGCGGCGAGATACGCGCAGCCATCCAAGCAGGCATGCCTCCGCAGGGAATCGTCTTTGCAGGAGTCGGGAAAGCCGACTGGGAAATCAACTTGGGCCTTTCCCATCACATTTTCTGCTTCAATGTGGAATCCGTGCCGGAACTGGAAATCATTGACGAGTTGGCCGGGAAACAAAACACCATTGCACAAGTAGCCTTGCGCATCAATCCTGATGTAGGGGCGCACACCCACGCCAATATCACCACCGGGCTGAAAGAAAACAAATTCGGCATCAACCTCAACGACCTGGACATGGTATTGGATAAAACTTCCGCCCTGAAGCATGTGCGGCTCGTGGGGCTGCATTTCCACATAGGCTCGCAAATATTGGACATGAACGACTTCGTGAGCTTGTGCAACCGCATCAACGAGATACAGGAACACCTGTACAACCGCCGGATCATCGTGGACCACATCAACGTGGGCGGAGGGTTAGGCGTTGACTACCAACATCCCAACCGCCAATCCGTGCCTGACTTCGCCAGCTATTTCGCCACCTTCCACAAGCATCTCCGCCTGCGCCCCAAGCAGTTCGTGCATTTCGAGCCGGGACGCTCCATCGTTGCCCAATGCGGAAGCCTCATCAGCCGCGTGCTTTACGTGAAGCAAGGCGCCAACAAACAGTTTGCCATCCTGGATGCCGGCATGACGGACCTTATCCGTCCCGCTTTGTATCAGGCATACCACAAGATTGAAAACCTGACATCCGAGGAAAGCATGGAAAAATATGATGTAGTAGGGCCTATCTGCGAATCGTCCGACGTGTTCGGCAAAGCCGTCGATCTCAACAAAGCCCGTCGCGGCGACCTTATCGCCATCCGTTCCGCCGGTGCCTACGGCGAAATCATGGCATCGGGCTACAACTGCCGCCCCTTGCCGAAAGGATACACCAGCGAAGATTTCCTGTAAAAGCCTTTACCATGCGCCGTGAACATGATGTTCACGGCGCATGACACAACACAAAACCTGCCTGTTTCAAAAAGATGCGACGTTCAGGCGCATCCAAAAGGAAGACCTCACATCGCGCATTCTTCGCCGAAGAATCCCTGCACTACCCCTACTGCGACTGCGAGGACCGCTCCACCCTGTTCACACGCTTGATGCGCGACCTCCTGGGCCTGCCGTGCATCCTCGTTTATTATCCCGGCCACTTGGCCGCTGCCATGCGCTTCAGCCGCCGCGTGGACGGCGACTACCTTGCCTTGGACGGCGAACGCTACACCGTGTGCGACCCCACCTACATCGGCGCGCCCGTCGGGATGACCATGCCTAGCATGGACAACCGCAGCGCAAGCGTCATCCTGCTGGAGTGAGGATGTTGCTTGAAACCTTGCAAGGTTTCAAGCAAAACGTCCTAAGGTTTGGGGCAAAACCTTGGAAGGTTTTCCAAAAACCTTTGGGGAGAACGGAAAGCCGATACACTCGTCCCCCCTTTCCTGCTGACGGTTTCCTGCATTGCCGTTTTCAAAGGAAATCGCGCGACTTTTCCAACCCATGCGCGGAAAGCCGCAAAACATTGCTTACATTTGCCCGTGAAAAAACGTTGTAAGCAATGAGTTGGAAGGATTTTTTCTATTTCATGCGCCACCAGCGGCCGGGCATGTCGGCCTTGGCGCTGCTGACGGCGGCGGCATGCGTCCTGTCGGTATTCTTCCCGGCCAAAGAACCTCGCGAAGAACTGTCCGGCAACCCCGTCCCGCCCAGCCGTTACGATGCCTTCCTGGCATCTGTCCGGCAGAAGGACAGCCTCCGCCGAAAGGCATCTCCGCCCTCTGCCAACACCCGCCGGGAAGCAACCTTCTTCCCGTTCGACCCGAACACCGCCGACTCCGCCACGCTGGCACGCCTCGGCCTCTCCCCTTTCGTGGTGCGCAACGTGCTGAAGTACAGAGAAGCAGGCGGAAAGTTCGCCACACCGGAACGCTTTGCCCGCATTTATGGCCTGCCGGAAGAACAGTTCAACGCCCTGCGCCCCTACATCACCATCCATGAAGAATACCGCATAAAGAAGGATACCGTGCGACCGCGCCCCGCCTTCGTGAGGGACACCCTCCGCTACCCAAAGAAATACCCGGCAGGCACTGTCGTGGAACTGAACACGGCCGACACCACGACGCTGAAGAAAATTCCCGGCATCGGTTCCGCCATCGCGCGGAAGATATGCGCCTACCGCGCCCGCTTGGGCGGCTTCTACTGTGCCAGCCAATTGCAGGAACTCACCCACGTGCCGGACACGTTGAACAAATGGTTCCGCGTGGACACCGCCCGCATCCGGCGGATAGACCTGAACCGCGCCAGCATGGAACGCCTGCGTTCGCATCCCTACATCAACTTCTACCAGGCCAAGGCCATCATCGAATATCGGAAACGGAAAGGCCCCTTGGAAAGCCTGCGCCAACTGTCGCTGTATGAGGAGTTCACGCCTGCCGACATCGAAAGGCTCACCCCCTATTGCCGCTTCCAATAATGCCCCAACGGCAAGCGCCCCCTCCCGGCGACAACCGCCCGAAAACCCGATGCGTTTTTCGCAAATCTTCATAGCATCTTTCGGAAATCATTGGAACGATTCTCGGAAATGCCAAACATTTTTCAGACAGATTTCCCCAAAGATTCCACCATTCTATTTATTTTTGCAACCATAAATATTCAATCCAATCTTATAATGTTTACACTATTTAACAAACGGGGGGGGGTAAGATAGCCCTCGCCATCACAGGCATCCTTGCCATTTCCGCATTCATCGTCCTCAAACCTTATTACACGCCTGCCAAAAGACAAGCACCTTACCCAACAGACAAACCCTGCGACGACACGCTGCGCATCGCCTTTTTAGGTGACAGTTGGGCTAGCCAACAGCAAAAGCACCTTACCACACTCGACTCCATAGCCCAAACCGCATTCGCACGTCCCATCAAAACATTCGCTGACGGCGCACCGGGAGCTAAAAGCAAAGAGGTGTATTACAACATGTTCTCAGACAAAATACACAAAAACAAAAAGATGTACCAAAAAAATTTCCAGCACATTCTTGAAAAAGGCATGGATTATTGCATCATATCCGCAGGCATAAACGACGCGTCCACAAAAGTCGGAGCCAGCTTCTACGCCACCAACATGGAACTAATCATCCACCATCTTGCCGCCATCGGAACTGTCCCTGTCATCCTGGAAATCCCGCAATTCGACATCCACAAAGCATACCGGCAGACATCCATCCCCACCAAACTCCTAAGACACATATCCATGACAGTGAACAACGACAGCATCGACTGCATCGGGAAGTACCGCACCGCATTGGCAAAAATGCTGGCTGAACGCCATTTGGAAGGCAAAATCATCTACATCCCGCACACCGAATGGAGCGAAAATGGCTATTCCGATGCAAGAGGCATCTTTTCGAATGACGGCGTGCATCTCAACAAGAAAGGATTCTTGATTTTAGACCAATGCATCATCCGCCATATCCGGGAACATGCCAGCGCAGGGAACAAGGCAACCTTTTGAAAACAATTCAGGGATGCATCGCCTAATGCATCCCTGAACCAATGAGCCGAAACCCGGACTCGAACCGGGGACCTATTCATTACGAATGAATTGCTCTACCAACTGAGCCATTTCGGCAACATACGAACGCTTTCGCTTACGGGGTGCAAAGATACAGCTTTCTTCGGATTCACAAAAAGAAAAGCCAATATTTTTTTGAAATATTCCACCTTTTTCCAGCCACGAAACCATCAGCAGACGCGCAACAAAGTATCATTCAACAATATACAGCCGCCGCGATACCCGCCGCATTTGCCGATTCCATGCGTTTTCCGCCAAGAAACACAAAATTATGGGTTCCCCGCCGCCCTCTTTCAAAAAAAAAACGTATGTTTGCAGCATGAATGAACTGATACGGCATATCGAAGCGCTGCTTCAGGAATATGATTGCGTCATCATCCCCGGCTTCGGCGGATTCATCGCCTCCTATTCACCCGCAAGATGGGTGGAAAGCGAGAACTTGTACCTGCCTCCCGCCCGGCGCGTCGGCTTCAACGCGCAACTGACGCACAACGACGGCCTGCTCGTGCAGTCCTACATGAAGCACGGAAGCAACAGTTTTGCCGCCGCCACCGACAAAATGGCGCAAGACGTGGCCGCACTGAAACAAGCCTTGCACGAAAAAGGGGAAGCAAGAATCGGAGGCTTGGGGCAACTGAAGATGAACCTCGGAAACACCTGCCTCTTTGAACCCGATGAAAACGGCCTCACCACGCCTGACTTGTACGGCTTGGACGCATTCCGCATCGAGAAACTCCAGCCATCCGTGACGGGAACAGCCATGAAGCAACCCCTTGAGAGGAACGGGCGGACACCGGCCAAGCGCATCCCCATGCATCAACGGTGGCTGCCCAACACCGTGGCAGCGGCAGCGGCCGTCATTGCCTTTTTCATCCTTTCCGTGCCGATTGAGAACACTTACATCGAAACCGGCAGCTACGCCACCCTGTCGCCCGTAGCCACCATCGGCATGCATCCCGCCGCAAACGCCGGGGCAAGCCGCACCGCCGCCATGGAAGCGCAACAACCCATGCCGCCCAAAACCGTGCGCACCGAGAAAGTGCCAGCAGCAACCGCCCGCCTTGAAACGGGGAAAAAGGCAACGGCAACCGGAGAGAAACAATACCACATCATCATTGCCAGCGCAAGCAACCGGCAGACCGCTGAAAAAATCATGGACGAATGCGCGCAAATGGGCTACACACAGCTTTCCATCCTGGAAGGAGACGGGAGGATGCGCGTATGCCTGATGTCGTTCCCCAAAAAGCATGAAGCATACGGGGCCTTGCAACGCATCAAGGGAAAAACCCCTTTCAAGGATGCATGGATACTGCGGAAATAAGGCCAAGGAGCATGAAGAAGGTAAGATGTCCAAAATGCGAGAACTACCTCACGTTCGATGAGACGCAATACGAAGAAGGGCAATCCTTGGTCTTCATCTGCGAACATTGCCGCAAGCAGTTCAGCATCCGCATCAAGAAAAAAGGCAGGGAGGGGAAACAACCCGCCGATCAGCCGTGCGGAAGCATCACGGTGATTGAAAACCGCTTTGCCTACGAGCAGACCTTCCCGCTCAAAGAAGGCAACAACCTTATCGGCCGCCGGTGCATAGGAACCGTGGTTGACATCCCGATTGAAACCTCAGACATGAGCATGGACCGCCGCCATTGCATCATCCATGTGAAAAAAAACGCGGGAAAAACCACTTTCACCTTGAGAGACAACGCCAGCCTTACAGGCACTTTCCTGCAAAACGAGTTGTTGGGCGACAAGGAACAGGCATTGCTCAAAGACGGCTCCGTGGTCACCATCGGCGCCACTACCTTCGTCCTGCACATTCCTGCCGCCAACGGCAATGAATGAGCAACGAGACACCCCACAACCAACTCTATAAGACACTCCACACGCCGTATGGAACACTCCCAAAGCCGTATGGGACACTTCCTGTTTACTTTTCTTTCCATAAGGCCATTCATTCCTTAAAACCCCAAAAAGGAGACAAATGCATTAACAACTTTAGTTAAAAACAACCGGCCAATCAAGCAAAGGAGACGAAAAGCAAGTATCTTTGCCGTCGGGAAAGCAAAACTCAACAGCGGTTTTAAGTTTTCAAAAAAGTTTTTCCCCTTTAGCCTGCCCCATGGAAAACGGATTTAGAAAACAATAATAACAAACAATTTATATCGGAAAGAAAAGTATGAAAATGCAAATTTGTATGAGTTACAAGACGAAGCGAATTGCTCTATTCGCATTGAGCCTGCCATTGCTTATGACATCATGTGGCAACAAAGAAGCAAACAGCGGGCAAGCGCCCGAGTTTGCAGTGCAAACCTTGCAGCCCACCCGCATCAGCTTGCAAAGTTCCTATCCTGCCACCATCCAAGGGAAGCAAGATGTGGAAATCCGCCCGCAAGTGACCGGCTTCATCACGCAACTATGCGTGGATGAAGGAGCAACCGTCCATAAAGGGCAGGCTTTGTTCAAAATAGACCAGACACAATACAAAGCCGCATACGACCAAGCTGAAGCCGCCGTGGCTTCTGCCGAAGCAAACTTGGAAACGATGACTTCCACGGAAGCACAGAAAAAAATCCTGCATGAGAAGGGCATCATCAGCGACTTTGAATACCAAACGGCTGTCAACAACCTGCTTGCCGCAAAAGCCAGCTTGGCACAGGCCAAAGCCGCTTTCGCAGCAGCCAAGCAAAACTTGGGATTCTGCACTGTGACCAGCCCGTCAGACGGCGTGACAGGAACCTTCCCTTACCGTATCGGAAGCTTAGTAAGTCCGTCAGTGGCGCAACCATTGACCACCGTTTCGCAAATCGGCGAAATGTATGTCTATTTCTCCATGACCGAAAAAGAATTGCTGGAACTGACTCGCGCAGGAGGCACCTTGCAGGAACAGTTGGCAAAGATGCCTGCCGTGAAACTCCAATTGGCGGACGGGAGCATCTATGAAGAAGAAGGACGGATTGATGCCGTGAGCGGAGTGATTGACGCGACAACCGGGTCGGCCAGCATGCGTGCCGTGTTCCCCAACAGCAAGAACATCCTGCGGAGCGGGGGGACAGGCAACATCATCTTCCCCTACGAGATGGAAAACATCATCATCATCCCGCAATCGGCCACGCAGGAAATCCAAGACAAGAAGTTCGTGTATGTGCTGCAAGCCGACAACACCGTGAAACATACCGAAATCTCCATCTTCAACTTGGATAACGGGAAAGACTACATCGTGACCAACGGCCTGAAAAGCGGCGACCAGATTATCATCGAAGGCATCCAGACCGTGCAAGACAACATGAAGATAACCCCCATCACGGCTGAGCAGAAAGAAGCCAAATACCAACAGGCTTTGCAAGACCAGCGTGACGGCAACATTGAATCCGCATTTAAACAATAAGGAAAGATATGAAATTAGATAGATTCATCAACCGCCCGGTACTATCCACGGTCATCTCCATCCTGATAGTCATCCTGGGCTTCATCGGGTTGGCCACGCTGCCAATCACCCAATATCCAGACATCGCGCCTCCTACGGTAAACGTGAGCGCGACATATCCGGGCGCCAACGCGCAGACTGTATTGAACTCTGTCGTCGCACCTTTGGAAGACCAAATCAACGGCGTGGAAAACATGATGTACATGACTTCCAACGCCACCAACAACGGTTCGGCCGACATCACCATCTACTTCAACCAAGGAACCGACCCCGACATGGCGCAAGTGAACGTGCAGAACCGCGTCACCATGGCGCAAGGCTCGCTGCCGCAAGAGGTCACGCAAATCGGTGTCACCACACGCAAACGCCAGACCTCCATGCTGATGATTTTCTCCATCTACGACATGGAGGACAAATACAACATCGAGTTCATCGAGAACTACGCCAACATCAACATCATCCCCGAAATCAAGCGTGTGGCCGGCGTGGGTGATGCATTCGTGATGGGCGCAGATTACTCGATGCGCATCTGGCTGAAGCCGGATGTCATGGCGCAATACAAATTGGTGCCTTCCGACATCAGCGGCGTATTGGCTGAACAAAACATCGAAGCCGCACCGGGACAATTCGGCGAACGGAGCGACCAGACGTTCCAGTACACCATTCGTTACCGGGGACGTCTCCAGACACCCGAAGAATTTGGCAACATCGTGATTTCCGCCTTGCCGGATGGAGAAGTGCTGCGCCTGAAAGACGTGGCCCGCATCGAATTGGGACGAAGCACCTACGGCTTCGAGAACACCATGAACGGCCACAAGGGCGTCAGCTGTATCGTTTACCAAATGGCCGGCACCAACGCCACAGCCACCATCCAGAACCTGGAAAAGGTGCTGGACAACATGCAGAAATCCATGCCGACAGGCTTGGGCATCAACATCGCCCAAAGCGCCAACGACTTCCTCTTTGCCTCCATCCATGAAGTGGTGAAGACACTTATCGAAGCGTTCATCCTGGTGTTCATCGTGGTGTATATCTTCTTGCAGGACATGCGCTCCACGCTGATTCCGGCCATTGCCATCCCGGTGGCCTTGATTGCCACATTCTTCGTTTTGAAGATTATTGGCTTCAGCCTGAACCTGCTGACCCTCTCAGCCATGGTGCTTGCCATTGCCATTGTGGTGGATGATGCCATCGTCGTCGTGGAGGGCGTCCATGCCAAGCTGGACCAAGGCTACAAGTCCTCGCGCCAAGCAGCCATCGACGCGATGCGCGAATTGGGCGGCGCCCTCGTCTCTATCACGTTGGTCATGATGTCCGTGTTCATCCCCGTGTCGTTCATGGGCGGGACAGCCGGCACATTCTACCAGCAGTTCGGACTGACCATGGCGATTGCCATCGGCTTCTCTGCCGTCAACGCCTTGACTTTAAGCCCTGCCTTGTGCGCCATCTTCCTGAAACCGCACAACAGCGACGCCACATTGAAGGAACGCATGACCACGGCCACCAAGGAAGCGCGCAAAATCATGATTGGCAAATACACGGATGCCATCGGGCGGCTGCTCCATCCGGGCATCACGATATTGTTCACCATCCTGGCCATCTTGGGCATGATATTCGGCCTGTTCAGCTTCAGCGAGCATCCGGTGCTTTGCACCATCCTGATTGTCATCAGCCTGCTGGCCTTGGCCGGAATGACGACCAAGAAGTTCAAGGACGCTTTCAATGCCAAATATGAATCCATTCTGGGCAAGTACAAGAAGCAAGTGTTGCGCTTCATCCAGAAGAAATGGCTGTCCGGCGGATTGGTGGCTGCTTCCATCATCCTGCTGGTGGTGTTCATGAACATCACGCCGACCGGCATGGTGCCCAACGAAGACACGGGCACCATCATGGGTGCCGTAACCTTGCCTCCCGGCACGTCGCAGGACCGCGCACAGGAGATTTTGAACCGCGTTGACAGCCTGATTGCCGCCGAACCGGCAGTCGATTCGCGCACGGTCATTTCCGGTTTCAGCTTCATTGGCGGGCAAGGCCCCAGCTACGGCTCCATCATTGTCAAGCTGAAACCGTGGGAGGAACGCTCCACCATGCAGAACTCCACCGTGGTATATGCAACATTGTTCATGAGGGCCCGCGAAATCATCAAGGAAGCACAGGTGCTGTTCTTCGCGCCGCCCATGATTCCCGGTTACTCCGTGTCAACGGACATCGAACTGAACATGCAGGACAAGACCGGCGGAAGCTTGGACCGCTTCTTTGAAGTGGTGAACAACTACACTGCCGCCTTGCAGGAACGCCCCGAAATCACTTCGGCGGCCACCACCTTCAACCCCAGCTTCCCGCAATACCAACTGGATATTGACGTGGCTGCCTGCAAACGCGCCGGCATCAGCCCGGGCGACATCCTGAGCGTGATGCAGGGATACTATGGAGGCTTGTACGCGTCCAACTTCAACAGCTTCGGAAAGATGTACCGCGTGATGATTCAGGCGGAACACGAAGCCACGAAGAACTTGGAATCGATGAAGAGCATCAAGGTGCGCAATGCCAGCGGCGAAATGGCGCCCATCAGCCAATATGTGACGCTGACGAAAGTATATGGGCCGGATGTCATCAGCCGCTTCAACCTCTACACTTCCATGAAAGTGATGGTGGCACCCGCGTCGGGCTACACTTCCGGCCAGGCATTGCAGGCCATTGCTGAAGTGGCCAGCCAGAACCTGCCCGAAGGGTTCGCCTACGAATTGGGCGGCATGGCGCGTGAAGAAGCCGAAACAAGCGGCAGCACTACCGGCCTGATTTTCGTGCTTTGCTTCGTGTTCGTTTACCTGTTGCTGAGCGCACAGTACGAAAGCTACATCCTGCCGCTGGCCGTGTTGCTTTCCATCCCGTTCGGATTGATGGGCAGCTTCATCTTCGTCAACATCGCAGGCGCCATCGGCAGCGTCCCGGCCTTGCAGATGATTATCGGCACCATGTCCAACGACATCTACATGCAGATTGCCTTGATCATGTTGATGGGCTTGCTGGCCAAGAACGCCATCCTGATTGTTGAGTTCGCGCTCGACCGCCGCAGGATGGGCATGAGCATCACATGGGCAGCCGTGCTGGGCGCAGCCGCCCGTCTGCGGCCTATCCTGATGACATCTTTGGCCATGGTCATCGGCTTGCTCCCGCTGATGTTCGCCAGCGGCGCAGGCGCACACGGCTACCGCACGCTGGGAACAGCAGCCATCGGCGGCATGTTCATCGGCATGATCCTGCAAATCTTCGTGGTGCCGGCGCTGTTCGTCATGTTCCAATACCTGCAAGAGAAAGTGAAACCCATCGAATGGGAAGACTTGGACAACAGTGATGTCAAAACAGAAATCGAGCAATATGCTAAATAATTTAGAGGGAAACATTTTATGAAAAGACAAATTATATATATGATGTGCGCAACTGCTCTCCTGAGCAGCTGCCACATCTATAAAGCCTACGACCGCCCTGAAGACATCGACGCTTCGGGCCTTTACCGCGACCCGGCATCGGAGATCGATACATTGGCATCGGACACGGCCAACATGGGGAACCTGCCTTGGAGAGAACTGTTCCGCGATCCGCAACTTCAGGCCCTGATTGAACAAGGCTTGGAGAAGAACGTGGACATGCAAACGGCCATCCTCCGCGTGGAGGAAGCCAAAGTGATGCTCACGTCGGCCAAACTCTCCTATCTGCCAGCCATCAACCTGGCGCCGCAAGGCACCATCACCACGATGGACCATTCGCCCAATGCCAAAGCCTACAGCCTGCCGTTGTCGGCCAGCTGGGAAATCGACCTGTTCGGCAAAGTGCTGAACGCAAAACGCGGGGCAAAAGCCGCCCTCATGCAGAGCGAAGCCTATGAACAAGCCGTCCGCTCGCAACTGGTCGCCAACATCGCCAACACGTACTACACCCTGCTGATGCTGGACAAGCAGGTCTCCATCACGGAAGAGACCTGCGACATCTGGAAAGAAAACGTGCGCACCATGGAGGCCATGAAAGAGGCCGGCATGACAACAGAAGCCGCAGTGGTGCAATCGAAAGCCACCTACCATCAGGTGGAAGCGTCGCTCGCCGACCTTCGCCGGCAGGTACGCGAAACGGAGAATGCCCTGTCGGTCATCTTGGCGCAAGCCCCGCAACGCATCGAACGCAGCACGTTGGAAGAACAAGTGATGCCAGACAACCTGGAAGCCGGCATCCCCTTGCAGCTTCTTGCCAACCGTCCGGACGTGAAGATGGCGGAAATGACCTTGGCCAGCGCCTATTACACCACCAACCAGGCACGCTCCGCCTTCTATCCTTCGCTCTCCATCGGCGGGACTGTGGGATGGACAAACGGGTCGGGCATGTCGGTGGCCAACCCAGGACAACTGCTCTTGCAGGCATTAGGCTCGCTGGCACAACCCATCTTCAACCAAGGGAAGCTGATTGCCAACCTCAAAGTATCGAAGAAAGAAGAGGAAATCGCCAAGATGAACTACCAGCAGGCCATCTTGAACGCCGGGCAGGAAGTGAGCAACGCCCTCTTCCTCTACGAAACGGCCAGCAAGAAGATTGAACAAGACCAAGCACAGGTGCAGGAGTTGAACAAAGCCGTAGAGTACACGCAAAGCCTGTTCCAGTCCGGGCAATCCACTTACCTGGAAATACTGACGGCACAGCAAACGTTGCTCAGCGCGCAACTGAGCGAGGTGTCCGACACTTTCCAGCGCATGCAGGCCGTCATCAACCTGTATGAGGCGTTAGGCGGAGGCAGAGAATGATTAACCTTTTAAATTTAATAATATGATTAGTCCATTAGCATACGTTGACCCCAGCGCAAAGATAGGGAAAAACGTAACCATCCATCCGTTCGCCTACATCGACAAAAACGTGGAAATCGGCGACGACAATGTCATCATGCCCTACGTGAGCATCCTCAGCGGCGCGCGCATCGGCAACGGGAACACCTTCTACCAAGGGGCGGTCATCAGCGCGGTCCCGCAGGATTTCCACTTCCGGGGCGAAGACACCATCGCACGCATCGGCAACAACAACACGGTGCGCGAATATGCCGTCATCATCCGTGCCACGCATGCCGACGGTGAAACCCGCGTGGGCGACAACAACTTCATCATGCAGGCCGCCCGCCTGTCGCATGACGCACACGTTGGAAACCACATCGTGGTAGGCAACGGTTCGCAGGTTTCAGGCGACACCACCATCGAAGACCACGCCGTCCTCTGCTCGTGCGTGCTGATGCAGCCGCACACCCGCGTGGGGCAATGGGCCTTCGTGCAGGGAGGATGCAGCTTCAACAAAGACATCCCACCCTACATCATCGCCGCACAGAACCCGACCGTGTACCACGGCGTGAACAAAATCGTGTTGACGCACTTCGGAATGAGCGACAGAGTGTTGCGCCACATCACCAATGCCTACCGCCTCATTTTCCAAGGCAACACCATCAACTTGGACGATGCCGTGGACAAAGTGCGCGACCAAGTGCCGATGAGCGAGGAAATTGAAAACATCATCCGCTTCTGCAAGGAAACGAAGTTAGGGTTGATCTGACAAATTTCTCATTTTCAAAGCCTGCCTTCCATGGCAGAAGCAAACCGCCCTTTGCATGCCCTGCATCGGGCGGTTTCTTTTTCCCCCGCCCCCCGCGCTGCCGGAAAAGCAGGGTCCAACGATGGATGTCCCCCGCTCCGCCCGCGCTGCCGGAAACAACTACTGGATAAACAGCCGAAAAATTTCAAAAAGAACATACAACACGTCCCAATGAACGAAGAAAATCCACCCAAACTTTCCTGCCACTCTTCAAGAACATTTTCCTGTACGATTAGTAATCGTACACGCATACGATTAGTAATCGTCAAGCCTGACGATTACTAATCGTCTTGGAAAAGCCCTTGCAGAGCCCGGCAAAACGCCCCGATGGAACAGCCTGCCTTTACCCGCAAAAACCGGGGTTCATTGCCATAATTTTATTCAACAAAAAGGAGCCTGCCACATGCCGGGCGGGCAAAACGTCCTGCCGGCCTCCGCCGTTTTTCCCGGCTTTTTGTTTGCCCAGTCCATGAAAAAGCATAACTTTGCACACATCCACATACAATATGCAAATACCATGGAAAACAGTTTTATCGCCTACATAGAAGAAAGCATCAAGAAAAATTGGGATTTAGACGCGCTGACCGACTACAAAGGCGCCACGCTGCAATACAAAGATGTGGCACGGAAAATAGAAAAGGTCCACATCCTGTTTGAAGAAAGCGGCATCAAGAAAGGAGACAAGATAGCCATCTGCGGGCGCAACAGTTCCCATTGGGGCGTCACCTTCCTGGCCACCCTGACGTATGGCGCCATTGCCGTCCCCATCCTTCATGAATTCAAGGCCGACAACGTCCACCACATTGTCAACCACTCGGAAGCAAAGCTCCTTTTCGTCGGCGACATGGTGTGGGAAAACCTGAATGAAGCCGCCATGCCCCTCCTGCACGGCATCGTGCTGATGAACGATTTCTCCCTGCTCGTCTCCCGCTCGCACAAGTTGACGCACGCCAGGGAACACCTGAACGAGATGTTCGGGCAGAAATACCCAAAGAACTTCCGCACGGAACACATCCGGTACCATCAGGACAAACCCGACGAACTGGCCGTCATCAACTACACATCCGGCACGACCAGTTACTCGAAAGGCGTGATGCTGCCCTACCGCAGCCTGTGGTCGAACACACGGTTCGCCTACGAAGTGCTGGACCTGAAGCCGGAAGACAAAATCGTGTCCATGCTTCCCATGGCGCACATGTACGGGCTGGCCTTTGAATTCATCTACGAATTCACCGTGGGATGCCACATCTACTTCCTGACGCGCATGCCCAGCCCCAAAATCATCTTCCAGGCATTTGCCGACGTGAAGCCGCGCATCATCATCTCCGTGCCGCTCATCATCGAGAAAATCATCAAGAAAAGCGTGCTGCCCAAGCTGGAGACCCCCACCATGAAAATACTGATGAAAGTGCCCATCGTGAACGACAAGATAAAAGCCACCGTGCGCGAACAAATCATCAACGGGTTCGGAGGCAACTTCAAAGTGGTCATCATCGGAGGCGCGGCATTCAACCACGAGGTGGAAATGTTCCTGAAAATGATTGACTTCCCATACACCGTAGGCTACGGCATGACAGAATGCGGCCCCATCATCACTTACGAAGACTGGCAACGCTTCGCGCCCGGTTCATGCGGGAAAGCCGCCCCAAGAATGGAAGTAAAAATACTCTCGCCCGACCCGGGACACACGGTAGGGGAAATCGTATGCAAAGGGCCGAACGTGATGCTCGGCTATTACAAGAACGAAGAAGCCACGCGACAAGTGCTGGACGAAGACGGATGGCTGCACACCGGCGACCTCGGCATCCTCGACAAAGAAGGGAACCTGTTCATCAAAGGCAGGAGCAAAAACATGATATTGGGCGCTTCCGGGCAAAACATCTACCCGGAAGAGATAGAAGACAAGCTGAACAACATGCCCTACGTGGCGGAAAGCATCATCGTGCAACAAAACGACAAATTGGTGGGACTGGTCTATCCCGACTTCGACGACGCTTTCGCGCACGGCCTCACGAATGAGGACATAGAAAGGGTGATGGAAGAAAACCGGACGGCCATCAACGCGGAACTTCCGGCCTATTCGCAAATCGCCAAGATGAAAATCTACCCGGAAGAATTTGAAAAAACGCCCAAAAAGAGCATCAAACGTTTCCTGTACCAAGAAGCGAAAGGATGAGGAAAGGCCGGGAAGGAAGCCAGATGCCTGCCTCAGGGAGAATTATTTGATAAAAAAGATTTCAAAATCTTGGTTACTTCAAAACAAGTGCCTATATTTGCACCCGCGTTTGAGAGAAAACATTCACAGGAAGGAAGTGTGGGTGAGTGGCTGAAACCACCAGTTTGCTAAACTGACGTACGGGATTACTGTACCGGGGGTTCGAATCCCCCCGCTTCCGCAACCGCCTCCTTGGAAGCGGTGCCATTGCAAGACATAAAAAAAATACAACGGGTGGATTCGTCTAACGGTTAGGACGCATGCCTCTCACGCATGTAATACGGGTTCGATTCCCGTATCCACTACCATGAAAGGAACACACATCTTCGGAACGTGGCTGTTCCTTTTTTAATACCCCAAAGCCTATGGAAACAAACCTTTCTATTGCGCAAAGAATCACAAAAGCCTATTCATTGCCCCTCCAACCGGAGACCTTGGCGCAGTTGGCCGGCATACTATATGTCAGGGACATGAGCCGGGGGGAACAGTTCCTGCAAGAAGGCCAGACCAGCAAAAGCATGGGTTTCGTGGAAAAGGGGCTGATACGCCAGTTCTACTACAAAAACGGGAAAGACCTGACGGAACATTTCTCATCCGAAGACAAACTGTTCATTTGCATTGAAAGTTTCCTAAAACAAGAACCGACCCGCCTGATGGCCGAAGCCATCGAGCCATCGCGCGTATGGGGCATCCCGCACGATGCTTTCTTCCATTTGGCGGGACGCTTGCCTGAAATCGCGCTCCTCTACCAGAAGATGCTGGAACATTCCCTGATAGAATCGCAAATCAAAGCAGACATGTTCCGCTTCGAATCAGCGCACGACCGCTACGAAAAGTTCTTGAAACTATTCCCGGAACCGGCCAAACGCTCGCCGTTGCAACATATTGCTTCTTTCCTGCAAATGACGCCCGAAACCCTGAGCCGCGTGCGCGCCGGACTGCTGTAAGCAAGGAAAAAAGATGCCCCTGCCCCAAAACGGGCAGAGGCATCCAGCATTTATTAAAGATAGAAAAGGAAATCAACACATCACTTTATCCGGCGGGGAGAAACGCCCTCCATCGTGATTTTGACGGGAAGGATGTAGCCATTCTCGTCAAAATACAGGCGGTCGATGCAAGTGGCACGATGGTTAGGGGCATCGCCCACCAAAGGATGGCGGTGGTAAACGATATAATACTCGTCTTTCCCCGGTATCTGTATCACGGAATGATGGCCCGCGCCGGTAGCCACCTCCGCATCCTGCTCCAATATCTTCCCGATGCGCTTGAACGGGCCGAACGGAGAATCGGCCATGGCGTATGCCACACTGTAGTCAGGGCCTTCCCAACTTCCTTCCGACCACATGAAATAATACTTGCCGCCGCGCTTCAACATGAAAGGTCCTTCCACGTAGCGTTCGGGGGTCACTTCCTTGTAATACGTGCCGTCCTCGAAAGGCGCAAGGCCCAACAGGTCGTCACGCAGCTTCACCATGTTGCAATGATGCCAACCGCCGTAATACATATAGTAGCTCCCGTCATCATCGCGGAAAACGAACTGGTCGATAGGCTGTGCGCCATTCACAATCTGGCCTATCAACGGCTTGCCCAAAGCATCCTTGAACGGGCCTTCGGGACGGTCGGCCACAGCCACGCCAATGCCTCCGTACTGCCCGTTGTCCTGTATGTCATTCGCACCGAAAAACAGGTAGTACTTCCCGTCTTTCTCTATGACGGAAGGCGCCCAAAGAGCGAATTCCAGCCACTTGATGTTCTCAATGGAAAGCACTTTGGGATGCTTCGTCCAATGCACCAGGTCTTTCGATGAAAAAGCATCCATGTAAGTCTGCACATTGTAAACCGGATGGATGGCACGTGTCTTTCGATCAGTGCCGGGTTCCCGTCCATCGGGCAAGTCAATGTCAGACAACGTGGCGTAAATCCAATACTCATCGCCGAAAATGACACCTTCCGGGTCAGCATACCATCCGGGGAGAATCGGATTGCCGCTTGTTTCCTTCTCCTGCGCCATTGCAGGCACAGCCAAAAAACACGCCAAAAACAAAAAAAGGTTTTTCATCACTTTCACATTCCATTCGTCAAATTGCCTAAGCAAACGGGCCCGCATCCATGCTTCCACAGGTGCGGACCCGCAAACCTATATCAAGCAATGAAACCCAAATTAGTTGACAGCCAGCTTATAAGAAGCTTCGTTTCCTTCAGCGTCAGTCACTTTCACCAAATAAAATCCGGCCGGCACAGCCAAAGTCTCCGTGCCGTCCACTTCTGCCTGAAGCACGCTTTGTCCTGCCAAGTTGTAAACTTCCACCCAAGCATTGCCGGTTGCCTCCACACAGATTGCATTGCCGGCAGCCCAAACATGAGCCGTTTCCAAGGCTTCTTCAGAAACTGAAGATCCACCGCCTTCATAATCCCTATCAAGGTAAACGCCATGAATATTGGCGCCAGAACCGGATACGATGTTGAATACCATGTACAAATCATGCACACCTGTCACCTGTGAGGTCATGGCACCGGCTGTCTTCTTCACAGTACCCCAGTTGCCTGTTCCCTGCATGGGCACGGTGGCCAGAATTTCATCGTCATCCAATATAGAAAGGTCGCCAAACTCTGAATCCTCATGAGGCAAATCAATGTAGAAATTGAATGTGCTGGCGCCCATGTCAGAGAGGTCGGAAGAATGTGCCACCACAATGCGTGTAAACTGGCCTTCTTGGAAATCAACATCCACAAACCTCAAGACAACGCCATCGGAAGTGTAACCGATATTTGCAGCTTCAAACTGGAGGTTATCTGTTCCCTTGGCCACAAAATCCACATGGTTCTCAATGCCGCCCATCGAATCAAAGTGCATGCCGTAAGCATCCTCATTCAACGGCTCGTCAACCAGCACGATTTGTTCCGGCTCATCATCCTCGATAACCCATGGCGTTCCCTTGATCAATTGGATTTCTTTCAGGTTTGTAGCACCTGTCCACTTCACATACAAGTCATGCACGCCGCTGATGTTCTTCTCAATGTTCTTAGCCAATGTGCCATAGCAAGTCCAGAACCAGTCGCGGGCCGTCCAGATACGGGCAATCATGTTGTCCGGATTGTCTGTCCCGTCGATGTAAAGCTCCAAGTAACCATCCGGGTTTGTAGAACCACCGTGCGTGGAAACCACGGCAATCTGCTGGTAAGTGTTCCCGTCCAAGAAGTCGATGCCGGGGAATTTAACAATCAAACCTGCGCCTGTGTTGCCCCAAACGCCATCGTTCAACTTGGCATCCGGGCAGACATCAGGATTCACCACTGAGCCTGCGCTGGCCGGTATGGCTGTGTATTCATACACAGGGTCAGGCACTTCACCTTGTTCCTCCTCTGCCAATTCACGGTCATAGAAAATGATTTTCTTCAAATTCCCTTCGCAATTATTGTAACGCATATACACCTCGTGCTTGCCAGTAGGCCAAGTGAAGCCGTCCGTCCCGTCCGGATAGAAGTTGTAACGGTACGTGCGGTAATACTGGAAAGCGCCTGTGCCCTTCACATCAATCTGCGTGAACAAGACGCCGCCATTGTCCGGGTCGCCCATGTAGAAATCCAACGTCCCTTCGGTAGCCGTATTTTCATGTGCAAATTCCGCACCATTGGCAAAATAAGTATTGCCATCTCCGAAATCAATCTCACCAATGCTGATGGTCGTACCCGGCATGGTATTGCCCAAACATTGGTTCGTCAAATCAAAGCGACCGTCGTTTACAATCGTCACATTTTCTTCGGTCATGCGGATGACCAATTCGTCAGCTGATGCCGTTGCAGCAAACAAACCGGCAAAAAGCCCTAAAAACATCATTCTTTTTGTTTTCATAAGGTAAAAATTTAAAAGTTAATATTTAAATCACAAATCATTCTTCACGACACGCCCGCATGAATGCCCGGACTCCCCGTTCAAGCACCAAACATAAATGCCTGCGGAAAGGCTGTTGCCCGGAATCACCAATTCTGTTGTTCCTTCTGCTACAAGCTCAGCATGGTTGTACACACATCGCCCGGCAAGGTCAAACAAAGAGATTCTCACATTTTGGGCTTCCGCAGACGAGAACGGGATATACACCTCATCGACAAAAGGATTCGGATATGGCTCACCGACAGGATTTTCACTTCCGGCAGGCACAGTGGTTATCGACGTATAATCCACAACCTCCTCCAAACGGAACATCTCATTATCATTGCCCGAAGGCTCTACAATCACCAATTCCGCGCCATCTTCCATAGAAGCATCCTCAATGGCAAGCGTCATCAATGAACCTCTCCGGCTGATGGTGAAACAGCCATCGCCTTGGTAATGCAAGTTCCATTTGCCATTGTCGACCGTGCAGTCAAAAGGAAACTGCCCGACAGTGTCAGCCCCCCTCAACACGATGCACAGGCCGGAAGCTGCATTTTGCAAACTGTAGCAAGCATCGCCAGCCACATTCAGCTTCCATATCTCGGTGTCATCGCCCGTATAGTCCTTTTGGATGATTTTCGTGCCATTGGTGGCATTGTCTGCTTCCAGTGCCAATGCCTTCCCGCTATGCACGGCCACTATCTTGTAGCCCTTTTCTGGTTCAATCGCGGGCAACGGCTCAGCCACTTCTTCAAAATCATAATAATCCAAATCCATGCCGCTGTCCATGAGTTGCACACGCAGGTTGTGCGTACCTTCCGGCAATTCCACCCACACCGTGCAGTCGGCATAGTCTTCATTTCCGGAAGTGGCTTTCAACGCAACGGAAGCAAGCACCTCATCGTCCAGCATGATGCAAACGCCTTTGTCCTGGCCTGCATTCGTGGCATAACGCAACGTCATCTTGTAAGAGGATGCATTCTGCACATCAACGGTGTAGTTCAACCATTCGCCGGCCTCCGTCCATCCCACATGATAGCCGGAAGCCCCCTCGCCTACTCCAACATAGTTGCCTTCTTCCTCACGGTAAGCACCGCCTTCGTTGGAACGAGCCATGTCATAAAAGCCGACGCCTTGGCCACCTAGGTCAAAATCTTCCGCTTCAATGCGCCCCGGGATAGAAAGAGGCGCACCCTTGAAAGGTTTTTGCCTCCCTTCAAAATAGGATTTCGCAGTGGCCAGCAAATCACTTGCCTTCAAGAATACGTATTTGTCCGGGAATTCCGTTTGCAGACGTTCTGCCACACGGTTGATAGCCGCATATCCGGGGCCTCCCATCCCGGCCTGCACCATGTAAACGCCGGTAAACACAGGAATATTCTCACGGGCAGACACACCTTTCAAATAATTATAAATGCCTTCTTCCTCGCCGCACACGCCTCCTGTGCATACCACCGGCATGCCGCACCAATTGTAAGCATCGTTGTATGCCCCGTTGGACCAAGCCAGCGTGCCGGTCACATTGGCTTTCACGAAGCCGTTGTTGTAGAACGGCTGCGCAGGCCAACGCAGGGAAGATGCCGTGGAGTGCATGCCTGCAGCGTCCAAGAACTCCCCATTCATCACGCACCACGATTCATAATCATGAGGTCACCGGTTCAATCCCGGTTCCCGCTACAAGACATAACAGATTAATTATCAGGCATTTAA
>CALUIR010000036.1 GCA_944320785.1 uncultured Bacteroidaceae bacterium | reverse complement strand
ATTGAGTGAGAGCAAAGCGAGTTTACTTGCTTTGCCGAATGTGAGAAAAGTGCGCAAAAGCGAACGATATTCAGAATGGTTCATAAAAAAAGGAGGAAATCTCCGTGAAGATTTCCTCCTTACCGGCCGTCTTGTGGCGGCTGTTTGTCTGTATGTATGTTGCCGGTTTCTCATATCTTGATGATTGCCCTCCAACCTTGAATTTCAAAAAGAATATAGTCGTGCAAGATGGACTCCATTTCTTGCCGCGGGACTGAGTGCATCAGCAGTTCCTCAAACATCGTGAACATCCATACTGTATGCAGGTGGATGATGAAATCGGACACTGCCGTATTGATTTCAGGATGTTTTTGCTGCATGGATACGAACCATGCCTTGACCACTTCCGTAGAGCGGTCTGTATAGCTTTCGCGGAAATGTTCCAGCGAAGACCCTTGGGCACGGAACAGCAGAATCTCCATCCGCTCGCGATGCTTTTCAATCAACGAAACATATTCATCAATGCAGGATTTCAGGTACTTTTCCGACCGCATCATCATGATGTCCTCGCCCCGTATGCCGTGATGCTCCTGCAACATGGCTTCCAGGGCATACAAGACCGGACGGACCACTTCACAGAACAGTTCGTCTTTATTCGTGAAGTAGTTGTAGATGTTTCCGACCCCGATTCCTGCCAGTCCGGCTATTTCGCGCATGGAAGTTTTGGAATATCCTTCCTGCCCGAACTGATGCCTGGCCACTTCCAATATGCGGCTGCGTATGTCTTCTTTCAACACTTGCATGACACGATAAACAACATTTGTCTTCAACGCCGCAAAGGTACGTGGCCCGACGGCATCCGGCAATACCTATTCTTGGGTATTTTCCGCGCAAGCGCTCCTTGAAGCCGCGCAAGGCCGATGCAGGGATTGGCGTCATCCAGATGCCATTGGCTGGCTTGCAAGGGACATGCCGGCAAATGCCTGCCGCACCTCTTCCCCGACGCATCCCCTATGCCCGCTTGGGGGACTGGAGCATTTCGCCCCGGCCATGGAAGGTTTCCGGCCAAGCATCCCAAGGTTTCCGCAAATCTTCCATGAACTTTTTCAAAATCTTCCTGAACTTTTGCCTGTACGATTAGTAATCGTCATCGTGTACGATTACTAATCGTCATGCCGGACGATTACTAATCGTACAGGAAAACCTTAGGCACCCGCCTCCACATGCCACAAGACGAAAGCCGGGTGCAGACGCATTCCAACGCCTGCACCCGGCCATGCCACAAGCTTTCCCTAACGGGGAAAACCCTATTTCTGACGTATGAAGATATTGATGGGAGTCCCCGTCAATTTCCATTTCTCCCGCATCTTGTTCTCCAGGAAGCGCTTATAAGGCTCCTTCACATACTGGGGCAAATTCGCAAAGAACACGAAAGAAGGTATCCGCGTGTTGGGCAGTTGCGTCACATACTTTATCTTGATGTATTTCCCCTTGATGGAAGGAGGCGGGTAAGCCTCAATCAAAGGCAGCAATTCCTCGTTCAAGCGGGAAGTAGGTATCTTGTTCTTGCGGTTGTTATACACATCCTTGGCTGATTCAAGCACTTTGAAGATGCGTTGCTTCGTCACGGCCGACGCGAAAATTATCGGGAAATCAATGAACGGCGCCAAACGTTCCCTGATGGCATTCTCAAAGGTCCGTATCGCTTCGTTCGTCTTGTTCTCCACCAAGTCCCATTTGTTCACCACGACCACCAAGCCTTTCTGGTTCTTCTGGATAAGGGAGAATATGTTCAGGTCTTGCCCCTCAATGCCCTTTGTCGCATCCAGCATCAAAATGCAGACATCCGAATTTTCAATCGCCCGTATGGAGCGCACCACTGAATAATACTCCAAATCCTCCGTCACCTTGTTCTTCCTGCGGATGCCTGCCGTATCCACCAAGTAGAAATCAAAGCCGAACTTGTCATACCGTGTGTAAATCGAGTCACGCGTCGTGCCGGCAATCTCCGTCACGATATTCCGTTCCTCCCCGATGAACGCATTGATGATGGAAGACTTCCCGGCATTGGGACGCCCGACCACTGCAAACCGGGGAATGTCATCATCCAGCAACTCCCCGGACTTTTTCACGAATTTGGAGACCAAAAGGTCCAGCAAATCCCCCGTCCCGGAGCCATTGATGGCTGAAATGCAAAACGGGTCGCCCAGTCCCAACTTGTAGAATTCAGATGCGTCATACTGGAGGCCGAAATTATCCGTCTTGTTTGCCACCAGAATGACAGGAGTCCTTGAACGCCGCAAAATAGAGGCGACATCCATGTCCAAACCCGTAATTCCCGTATTGACATCCACCAGAAACAGAATCACATCCGCTTCATCCATCGCCAACGTCACCTGCTTGCGGATTTCTCCTTCAAACACATCATCTGAATTGACGACCCATCCGCCTGTATCTACCACGGAGAATTCATTCCCGCACCATTCTGCTTTCCCATATTGGCGGTCGCGTGTCGTGCCGGCTTCCTCATTCACTATCGCCTGACGATTCCCGACCAAACGATTGAACAAAGTCGATTTGCCCACATTCGGACGCCCTACAATCGCTACTAAATTTCCCATAAAATACCACTCATTTAACGGCTCTCACAGCCGGTGAAAACTATTTCCCATCCAACTGGTAGCCAAAATTCCTCAATTCCCGGTCAGAATTGCGCCAATTCTTGTCCACCTTCACAAATATCTCCAAATAAACACTCTTGCCGAAAAAACGTTCCAACGACCGCCGTGCTTCCGTGGCAACCTTCTTCAATGCCACTCCTTGCTTCCCGATGATAATACCTTTCTGCGAATCCCGCTCCACGTAAATCACAGTATGGATACGCAACAAATCCTTCGTTTCCTTGAACTGCTCCACTGCCACTTCCACCGAATAAGGGATTTCCTTGTCATAATAAAGCAGTATCTTCTCACGGATAATCTCCGACACGAAGAAACGGGCAGGCTTGTCCGTCCACTGGTCTTTGCCGAAATAAGGCGGAGAATCCGGCAACAAGTCCTTGACACGTCTCAGCACATAATCGACATTGAATTTTGAAAGTGCGGAAATAGGGATGACTTCAGCTTGAGGCAGGATGCGGCTCCATTCCTCCACCAATCTCTCGAGGCCTTCCTGGTTCGTCAAATCGATTTTGTTAACCAGCAACAATATCGGGAAAGTCTGCTTACGGACTTTCTCGATAAAATCAGTGTGCTTGTCGGGCTTTTCCACGACATCGGTCACATAAAGCAACACATCGGCATCCGCCAAGGCGGAAACGGAAAAGTTCAACATGGATTCCTGCAACTTGTAATTAGGCTTCAACACGCCCGGCGTGTCTGAGAACACAATTTGCATGTCCTCCGTATTCAATATGCCCATAATCCTGTGCCGTGTGGTCTGGGCCTTAAACGTGGCGATGGAAATCCGCTCACCGACCAAAGCATTCATTAATGTGGACTTTCCCACATTCGGATTCCCTACTATGTTTACGAAACCGGCTTTATGCATAAATATCAATCAGCTACTGGCAAAACGCACCGGCTTTCCGCCGGCTGCACAAATTCTTATTCCACAGCTACTTTGTCGCCATCATATGCCCATTTCACATAGACAGCGCCCCATGTGAACCCGGCTCCGAACGCTGTGAAAATCAAATTGTCGCCCTTCTTCAGCTTCTTTTCAAAATCCCACACACACAATGGAAGCGTGCCGGCACTTGTGTTGCCATACCTTTCAATATTAATCATCACTTTCTCAAGGGGCACTTCCAAGCGGCTGGCCACCGCATCGATAATCCGCAGATTGGCCTGATGGGGAACTATCCAATCGATGTTTGACTTGTCCAAATGGTTCTTCTCAGCAATCGCCGCAGTGACATCCGACATGTTTGACACGGCATATTTGAACACCGTACGTCCTTCTTGGTAAATATAGTGCATCTTGTTGTCTATGCTGAAATAAGAAGGCGGACACACCGAACCTCCCGCTTTCATGTGGAGAAAAGGAAGTCCTTTTCCATCAGTACGCAAAATGGAATCCATGATTCCGAAATCTTCCGTGCTGGCCTCCACCATGAATGCAGCCGCGCCGTCACCAAAAATAGGACATGTAGCCCGGTCTGAATAATTCACCATAGAAGACATTTTGTCGCCTCCTACTATTATTACTTTCTTATGCCGGCCTGAGCAAATCATCGAGGCTGCCATTTCAAGGGCATACAAGAAACCGGAACATGCCGCCTGCAAATCAAAAGCAAAGGCGTTCTTCAAGCCCAATTTGTCACACAAGATAGATGCAGTGGACGGGAAATGGTAGTCCGGCGTCGTGGTGGCCACGATGACGGCATCAATGCTGTCTGGGGTCGATTGGGTTTTCCTCATCAATTGCTTGGCGGCTTTGCGAGCCATATAGGATGTCCCCAACCCTTCTTCGTTCAATATACGGCGTTCTTTCACCCCGATACGGGTCATAATCCATTCATCATTCGTATCCACCATCCTCGATATTTCATCGTTGGTCAATACATAATCCGGGACATATCCCCCCACGCCGGTGATAATTGCATTTATTTTTTCCATGGATACCCAATTAAATCATGCTGCATGCACGCATATTCACAAAAAGCCTGAGGACCATGTCCCCCGGCTAATAATACACACAAACCAATTACTTCGCCATCCGGGTTTTCAGACGGCAGCCTCTTTCGCAATTGCCAACTTCCCTCTGTAATACCCGCATGCGCCGCATACTGTATGGTAAACATGCCATTCACCGCAATTCGGGCAAATTGCCAATGTAGGCGCTACAGCCTTGTCATGAGTCCTTCTCTTCGCTGTTCTTGTTTTTGATTGTCTTCTCTTAGGATGTGCCATTTTACTACAATTTTAGTTATTTATCGATTAATTTTTCCAAGTCACTCCATCGCGGATCTATTTCCGCTCCCTCTCCTTCTGGCAATGAAAAAGCCTCATCACCCTCATCTTGAGATACGCGCAAATATTCGCCTAATTTTTCCATCATCTGCTCATTGCATCCGCCCGGCTCATGAACATGTTTAAGAGGAAGGCTCAACGCAATGAATTCATAAAGGAACCATGCAACGTCTATGCAACCATCGTCCTCCGGTATCACCACCTCGTTTTCATCTTCAGAATAAGCATCGCCGAATCTCACGCAAAGCACATCAGAAGAAGCGACAGGCACCTCCATGTCATCCAAACAGCGGTCGCAAGGCACATAAACAACACCCCGCGCATGGAAGTCCATCTGAAAACTTTCCGAAGAGGTTTTTCGGATGCCTACAGTGGCATGGACATTTCCCTTCCGGATGCCCGGAGCTTCCATGCCGCCAAAGAACGCATCGTCCATCTGGTATTCCAAAGTAACGGAATCTGATGCCATCCTTTTCAAATCCACCTTATATATATCCGGCTTCTCCACTCTTCCTTTTTCACATTGAACATGCGTGCAAAGGCATGAAAAGCCATCGCAACGCCATCCTTTACAAATTCGGGCGACAAAGATAAGAATAATATCTCTAATTATGCTTCATTATCAAGCAAAACTTTATTTTTTCAACTCAATCCGAAAGACAGTGCCCTTGTTTGGCTCCGAACGTCTCACATAAATCCGACCTTTATGGTAGTCTTCCACAATCCTGCGGGCAAGCGACAACCCCAAACCCCAACCCCGTTTCTTGGTGGTGTAACCTGGAGTGAAAACAGCCTTGAATTTCGACTTGGGAATGCCTTTCCCCGTATCTGCCACATCAATGATGGCCTTTTGGGGCATCTCAGAAAGGGTCACCGTAATAGTCCCCTGCCCGTCCATGGCATCAATGGCATTCTTGTAGAGGTTCTCCAACACCCATTCAAAAAGGGCATCATTGAGCCTCACCCAAATGGGCTCTTCGGGGAAATGCCTGACAAAGTCCACCTTGTTGGAAGTGCGCCGGGCAATGTAAGCAATGGCTTTGTCCACCACCTCATTGAGATTGTCCAACTGGGGTTCGGGCATGGAGCCTATTTTCGAAAAGCGGTCCGCTATGACCCGAAGGCGATTGACATCGTTCCCCATTTCCGGCAGCAAATCATCATCAGGGTATTTTGCCTGAAGTATTTCCGTCCAAGCCATAAGCGACGAGATAGGCGTGCCGAGCTGATGAGCGGTTTCCTTGGAAAGCCCCACCCACACTTTGTTCTGCTCCGCACGCTTGGAACTGAGCAAGGCAAAAATGGCGACAATGACGAAGATAAGCACTACGCCTAATTGCACGTAAGGGTAAGTGGCCAAACGGCGGAGCATCAGAGAGTCCTCATAATAAATGTCGATATAATCACGAACCCGACGTGAAGAAGGGCGCACATTCCCATCGTCCATATAAATACGGATAGCATGCCCGGCGAGGCGGAGCTTTTCCAATTCCCGGTTAAGGCAGGCCAATGTGTCCCTCCCACGAATACGGATATTGCGCCAAGTCTGGATGGTACTGTCCTTGCCAACCGCAATGACAGGAATCGTATTGTTGCCGGCCAGCACGCGCAATACAAGAGTAAGGTCGGCATCCTCGCCGGCATTGTTAAGGGCGCGAAGCGCATCCGCCCAGACCTCCATCTTTGCACGTTCCTCCGCCGAAAGGTCTCGCGTAAGGACATGGGAAACCCTCAGCGAGGAAATGGCAATAAGAACAGCCACGACCACTAGGACGATCTTGACTTGTCGGATACGGTCAGTATATTGCATTGTTCATTCTTTTATTCACAGTACAAAACGGGGAAACATCTGTTTTATTTTGCTCGCCTGGCATCCGTTTTCGGGGCATGCCCATACACGCGATGAAGCCACCCTGTGCAGCAATGCCGGAAGCCAGCGCAGCAAACAACACTTCATCGGGAAGTACGCTGGTTGTCCCTTCAACGGCCTGCTTATCTTATCGCCGCACATATTCTTCAAAACGTTTCAACCCTTCCAGCATCCGGCTGCGGGGGCAAGCCAAGTTCCACCGCATGTAGCCCTCTCCGCCTTCGCCATACATCGTCCCTGCATTGAGCCACAAACGCACTTCCTTACGCAAGACTTTTTCCAATTCATCGGAAGACATACCCAACGCACGGCAATCCATCCACGCCAAATAAGTCCCTTCCAAGTCAGCCACTGGAAACTCAGGAAGCCGTTCACGACAAAATGCCCACATCGCCCGGTAATTCCCTTGAAGGTAGGCCAGCAATGCATCCAGCCAAGGAGCCCCCTCATTGTAAGCCGCCATTAAAGCTTCCACTCCAAAAGGGTTCACGTCGCACACTTCGTTGTCGTTGATGGCACGGTCAATGCGCCATCGCCAATCCGCGTCCTCCACCATGATGTTGGCAATCTGCAAACCCGCCATGTTGAACGCTTTGCTAGGTGAGGTGCAAATGACAGCCATTCGCCGGAATGCTTCCAATGTGCCGAAAGGCGTGTATGGATGATCCGGGAAAGCCAGTTCGCCATGAATCTCATCTGACACCACCGCCACGCCATGACGTTGGCAAATGCCGCCTAATCGCACCAACTCCTCACGAGTCCATACCCGTCCAACGGGGTTGTGAGGGTTGCACAATAAAAGCAGGCTGGCACGCGGGTCGGCAGCCTCATGCTCCAAAGCATCATAGTCCATCACCCACCGGCCTTCCTTGCAAAGCAACGGCATCTGCACCGCCTCGCAACCATTGTTCCTTATCGAAGAGAAGAAACAATTATATACCGGTGACTGTACCAGCACACGATCGCCTGGACGCGCCAACGCCTTGATGACCGCCGACAAGGCAGGCACCACGCCTGAAGTGTACAGAATCCACTCCCGTGCCACATGCCAGCCATGACGACGCGCGAACCATCCCGCCACCGCCTCATAATATGCATCCGGCACATGCGTGTAACCAAACACACCATGGGCGGCACGCCGCTCCACAGCGCCACGGACACAGGGAGCCGTACGGAAATCCATGTCGGCCACCCACATCGGAAGCACGTCCGCCTCCGCCTCATCCCACTTCATGGAGTTCGTTCCGCGACGGTTCACCTCCTCGTCAAATCCATAATCTTTCATATCCATATATACGTAAGTTCGGAATAATAAAATTCTAAAAAACAGGTAATCACATAATGCTTTTCGCCACTCTATCTCCAATACACAAATTTTAAGAAATAATGGGCAATCCTTATTTGATACAAAATTACGCATATATCCTGTACATTAGATGGATTTAGCGAGAATTTTGATACAAAAGCGACCAAAAGCGAGCGTACATCCTTCACTGGCATCCGCCATCAGCATCGTGAGGCATCGCTTCCCGATGCATGGAATCATGACCATCCCCTGATAGCATCCCCGCTAGGAACATTCTCCAATCTCAAGCAATATCACCTTCGCTTTATCAAAACTTACCCATAAAAACAAAGGCGGCCTTTTCCATATAGAATAGAAGTCATTATCGATAAATCAACAGATGGCATGTGCTTTATCAATCCGTAAATGGGGTACTTTTTTCCGTCATACAGGTACTCGCTGCATGAAGATAAGCGACTACTTTTGCAACATATGACATAATACAATATTTTATTGCACCAATGGATGCGCTTTGATTAGGACTTGTCCTTTTCTTTATTGTTTCAACTATAACCCTTATGGTTTAAGCAAGCTGTTAACATATACCGGGTACAGAAACAGCGGAAATGCGAAAACACAGAGGCAATAAAAAAACGTAAAAATAATCAAGCCTTCTGCATGCCTATATTGGATTACAGACTATTAACACTAATCGCCGCAAACGCACGCAAAAAACAATCGAAACGACACGGGCTTCTCAAAAAGATTCATTTCCTTTGCAAAAAATCAACCATCATGCAAAAACTGCTATCATTACCTCCAAACTTGGTATCCTGCTTCCATGAATTAGAAAAGGCCGGGCAAGACGAATGGTTCTGCACCGCTGACCCTGCCGGCAACAAATTAGGCTCTGGCGGAGGCACCACATGGCTGCTCCGCCAATGGCGCGAAAACAGGAAAAAGGCACAAGAGAACCCAAAGAAGATAATCCTGCATGCCGGAGGACAAAGCCGGAGGCTACCCGCATACGCACCATCAGGGAAAATACTGACGCCTATCCCTGTATTCCGATGGACACGCGGACAAAAACTCGGGCAAAACCTGCTATCCCTTCAACTATCGCTCTATGAAAAAATCATGAGAAAAGCGCCGGACAGCCTGAGGACCCTTATCGCCAGTGGCGACGTATATATCCGTGCTGAAAAGCCATTGCAAGAAATACCCGAAGCCGATGTCGTATGCTACGGCATCTGGGCTGACCCGAATCTTGCCACCCACCACGGCATTTTCGTGTCACGGCGCGAGTGTCCCGAACAACTCGATTTCATGCTCCAAAAACCATCCATCCGGCAATTAGAGGAACTCACACAAACCCACTTCTTTTTAATGGACATCGGAATATGGTTGCTCAACGACAAGGCACTACGCCTGCTGGAGCAACGTTCCACAAAAGGCAACGCCATCTGCTACTATGACCTTTACAGCGACTTCGGCCAAGCTTTAGGCAACCATCCATGTATCCAAGATAAAGAACTCAACCGCCTCAGCATAGCCATCCTGCCACTGCCCGGAGGAGAATTCTATCATTACGGCACCAGCCGGGAGCTACTGTCTTCAACTCTCAACATACAAGAAAAAGTACGCGACCAACGCCAAATCATGCACCGGAAAGTAAAACCCAATCCGGCCATCTTCATCCAAAACGCCAAAGTAGATATTCCACTTGCCTCCACCAACCAAAACATCTGGATAGAAAACAGCCACATCAGCAAAAGATGGACATTAGGAAAACACCAGATCATCACAGGCGTGCCGTGCAACGACTGGCAAATCCACGTCCCCGACGGCATATGCATTGACATCGTCCCACTCTGCAATGGGAAAGCACTCCGGCCATACGGATTTGATGACCTATTCAAAGGCCGCCTCGATGACCCTCACACCCTTTTCCTCGGCCAACCGTTTCCGCAATGGCTGGCTGACAGGGGACTGGCTGCCGATGACATTCTTTGCCCCGGCAACGACCTGCAAACAGCAGCCCTTTTTCCCGTCATGCAAGACATGCGGCAAATGGAAGAAGTGCTTTTATGGATGATTAAAAATCCTGAGCGGACAACAGGCAGACAACTTTGGATTGAAAGCCGAAAGTTGTCTGCCGATGCACTGACTGCACAAGCCGACCTCAGGCAACTCTATGCGCAACGCGAAAACTTCTGCAAAAGGAATTGGGAACAATTAGCCAACAATTACGAAAGGAGTATCTTCTACCAATTGGATCTCGCTGATGCAGCGCAACAATTCCACCACTTCCAACTGCCTGCACCCCGCATCCTCCCGGCGGAAGCCCCCCTCATGCAACGCATCCACAACCGAATGCTACGTGCCCAAGTTGGTAAACTGAATGGCAATGAAAACCCGGAAGACGAAGCCAAAGCATTTGCACTGCTTCGTGAAGGCTTGCTTTCCGACTTGCGCGAACACAAAAGCAACCCTCAATTCAACGTCCACAGCGATCAAATCGTATGGAGCAGAAGCCCCGTGCGGATTGATGTGGCTGGAGGATGGACCGACACTCCCCCTTACTCGCTCTTTGCCGGAGGCAACGTGGTGAACATTGCCATTGAACTGAACGGACAACCTCCATTGCAAGTTTACATCAAGCCCTGTGAACCTCCGCACATCATCCTGCGTTCCATCGACATGGGTGCCATGGAAGAAATCCACACTTACGAAGAACTTCAACAATATAATAAGGTAGGTTCCCCATTCTCCATACCCAAGGCCGCCCTAGCCCTTGCCGGGTTCATACCGGAGTTCTCGGGAAAGCACTATCCCACACTTAAACAACAGTTGACCGAATTTGGCACCGGCATGGAAATCACCTTGCTGTCTGCCATACCTGCCGGTTCAGGCTTAGGCACAAGTTCTATTCTCGCCTCTACCGTATTAGGGGCATTAAGCGACTTTTGCGGCCTGATGTGGGACAAAAACGAAATCTGCCACCGCACAATGGCCCTCGAACAACTGCTCACCACCGGAGGAGGATGGCAAGACCAATACGGAGGAATCCTCCACGGAGCAAAATTGTTGCAAACCGATGCCGGATTCATCCAAAAAGCAATGGTAAGATGGTTGCCCGAACACTTGTTCAACCAACCCGGATACCGTGAATGCCACCTCCTTTACTACACCGGCATTACCCGCACTGCCAAAGGAATATTGGCCGAAATCGTCCGCTCCATGTTCTTGAACTCAAACATCCACTTGAGGCTTTTGGAAGACATGAAACAACATGCCTTGGACATGGCCGAAGCCATCCAAAAGAATGACTTCAACGCCTATGGCTGCTTAGTCGGCAAATCATGGGAACAAAACAAGCAATTGGACAGCGGCACCAATCCGCCGACCGTGGAAAAAATCATCTGCCAAATCAAGGACTATGCATTAGGCTACAAGCTGCCAGGCGCAGGCGGAGGCGGATATCTCTATATAGTAGCTAAAGACCCGCAAGCGGCAACCCGCATCCATGAAATCCTTGCCAACAACAAACCAAACCCACGCGCAAGGTTCGTCGAGATGAAACTGTCTGACAAAGGCTTCCAAATATCCCGTTCATAAACCATAACAACAGAAGCCCCCGCAAAGGCAAAGTGCTGGCGGGCTTCTGCTTTTCACCTCATTTTCCGAGCCATCTGCGCTAAATCATCTATTTTTCAATCATTCTTTTCTTTTAATTTGCAAATAGCCGTATCTTTGCGCCGATTTTTAAAGTGCCTTTCTAATACACATTGAGAAACCAAGCCAGAACAAGCAACTGCAATGGCGGAAAATGAACCAAACAAGGGAATGGCCACATTCCCCCTTAATTATAGAAAGGAAATGATAAAAAAAGTACTCATTGCCAACCGAGGCGAAATAGCTGTCCGCGTAATGCGCTCGTGCCGTGAAATGGGAATCAAGAGCGTTGCTGTATTCTCTGAAGCAGACAGGACCTCACACCATGTCACTTACGCCGACGAAGCCTACCCTATAGGCCCTGCCGTAGCAAAAGAAAGTTATTTGAATATCAACAAAATTATTGAAGTGGCACTCGCCTGCCATGCGGATGCTATCCATCCGGGCTATGGATTCCTGTCTGAAAATGCGGAGTTCGCCCGCCGATGCCAGGAAGCAGGCATCATATTTATCGGCCCCAAGCCAGAAGTCATGGAAGCCATGGGAGACAAAATCGCCGCCCGAAAACGCATGATTGCAGCAGGCGTTCCCGTAGTACCTGGCACGGAACAACCGCTGCAAAATGTGGAAGAAGCAATGCATGTTTGCAATGAAATCGGTTATCCGATCATGCTGAAGGCATCCATGGGAGGAGGAGGAAAAGGCATGCGCCTCATCCATAATGAAAGCGAAGTGGCTGAAGCCTACAACACCGCCCGGTCTGAATCCATGTCGTCTTTTGGCGACGACACCGTTTACCTTGAGAAATTTGTGGAAGAACCTCACCACATCGAATTTCAAATATTAGGCGACAACCATGGCAACGTCATCCACCTCTTTGACCGGGAATGCTCCGTGCAACGCCGCAACCAAAAAATCGTAGAAGAAAGCCCGTCCCCGTTCCTCACGCCGGAGCTTCGCAAGGAGATGGGAGAAAAGGCCGTGGCAGCCGCCAAAGCCGTCAACTATTCAGGGGCAGGAACCATCGAGTTCCTGGTGGACAAAAACCGGAACTTCTATTTCTTGGAAATGAATACCCGCCTCCAAGTAGAACACCCTATCACCGAAGAAGTGGTCGGCGTAGATTTAGTGAAAGAACAAATCCGCATCGCCAACAACGAAGCGCTTCATTTGAAACAGGAAGACCTTTACCAACGAGGACACGCTATTGAGTGCCGGATATGCGCCGAAGATACGGAAAACAACTTTATTCCTTCCCCCGGCATCATCAAGCAATTGACCGAACCTAACGGCATCGGGGTACGCATCGACAGTTATGTGTACGAAGGATATGAAATCCCCATTTACTATGACCCAATGATTGGCAAGCTCATCGTATGGGCCACCACGCGGCAATATGCCATCGAACGCATGAGACGCGTCCTTTATGAATACAAAATCACGGGGCTGAAAACCAATCTCAGCTACCTGAAACGCATCATGCACGTCCCCGACTTCGTAAAAGGGGAATACAACACCCTGTTCATTGAAAAGAACTCACGCATGTTGTCGCGCAGCAATGCCAAAAACGAAGAGATAGAGAATATCGCCATGATTGCCGCCTACATCGATTACCTGATGAACTTGGAGGAAAACAAAAGCAACCATTTGCCAGACAGCCGCCCTATCAGCCGCTGGCGGGAATTCGGATTACAGAAAGGAGTCTTACGCATTTAAACAAGAAAGAAAATGGAAATACATATCGGAGACCGTGTGGCTGATGTCACGCTGGTCAGCAAAGAAGGAAACGAGGTGCAGTTCCTCATCGACGGAAAACCCTATAACGTGGACATCGTCATGGCAGAAAACGGGAACTGCTCCATCCTGCACGAAGGCAATTCATACAACGCCGAACTGATACGCAGCGACAACGGGAAAAGCTACGACATCAACATGTTCTACCGATCCTTCCACGTGGACATTGTGGACACGCAGGCCAAATACCTCCGCATGAGGAAAAGGACGGAAGAAAAACAAGAGGACAAAATCGCGGCGCCCATGCCGGGGAAAGTCATCAAAATCAACGTGGCCAAAGGCGACAGGGTGAAGGCGGGCGACATCGTGCTCGTGCTGGAAGCCATGAAGATGCAAAGCAACTACAAGGTGACGTGCGACTGCGCCATAAAAGACATATTAGTGCAAGAAGGCGACTCCGTCAATGCCAACCAAATACTCATCACATTGAACCTTAACAACGAAGAAGAATGAAAAGAGAAGACATATACAGCCGGTTTGAAGACCTTGACAAAAAAGCCTTGCAAGGAGGCGGGGCGGACAAAATAGAAAAACAGCATGCGCAAGGCAAGATGACAGCCCGCGAACGCATCCAGATGCTGCTGGACAAAGACTCGTTCTGCGAACTGGACCGGTTCGTGCAGCACCGCTGCCACGACTTCGGCATGGAGAAGAAACAAATTGCCGGCGACGGGATGGTGACAGGATACGGGAAGATAGACGGCAGGCTGGTATTCGTGTACGCTTACGACTTCACGGCGCATGGAGGCTCATTAAGCGAGACAAATGCCGCCAAAATCGTGAAAGTGCAACAATTGGCCTTGAAGAACGGCGCGCCGGTCATCGCACTCAATGATTCCGGCGGCGCACGCATCCAAGAGGGCGTGAACAGCCTAGCCGGATACGCATCCATCTTTTACCAAAACACCATCGCTTCCGGCGTAGTTCCCCAAATATCCGCCATCTTGGGGCCGTGCGCCGGAGGAGCCTGCTATTCGCCTGCGCTGACCGACTTCATCTTCATGGTGAAAGAGCAAAGCCACATGTTCATCACAGGGCCGGACGTGGTCAAGACGGTCACCAACGAAGAAGTGGGCAAAGAAGAATTGGGAGGTGCCTACACGCACAGCAGCAAGAGCGGCGTCGCCCACTTCATGTGCAACAACGAGGAGGAAACGCTCATGAGCATCCGCGAACTGCTGGGCTTCCTGCCTTCCAACAACATGGAAGATGCCCCTTTGGCCGCATGCAGCGACGACATCCACCGGCAAACCGAGTCGCTACAAACCGTCATCCCGGAAGACCCCAACCTGCCCTACGACATCAAGGACATCATCGAGCCGGTATTGGACGGCCAATATTTCTTTGAGGTCATGCCGCATTTTGCCAAGAACGTCGTCATCGGGTTCGGACGGCTCAACGGACGGCCGGTAGGCATCGTGGCCAACCAGCCTGCTTACCTGGCCGGCGTGCTGGACATTGACGCTTCTGACAAGGCGGCGCGTTTCATCCGCTTCTGCGACTGCTTCAACATCCCGCTCATCACCTTCGAGGATGTCCCTGGCTTCCTGCCCGGCACCATGCAGGAACATAACGGCATCATCCGCCATGGCGCGAAAATCGTATATGCCTACGCGGAAGCCACCGTCCCCAAAATCACGCTGATCACGCGGAAAGCCTACGGCGGCGCCTACATCGTCATGTCGAGCAAGCCCACCGGAGCCGACATCAACTTGGCTTACCCGCAGGCCGAAATCGCCGTAATGGGTGCAGAAGGCGCAGTCAATATCCTTTACCGGAAATCCACCCCAGAGGAAAAAGCCGGCATCATCAAAAACTACGAAGAAATGTTCTCCAATCCCTACCGGGCTGCCGAGCGCGGACTGGTGGATGAAATCATCCTGCCGCGCGACACCCGCTACAAGCTGGTGCAAGCTTTGGAGATGTGCCACAACAAGAGCCAAAGCAATCCTCCCAAGAAACACGGGAACATGCCTTTATAGAATGAGTCAGAAAACCCGGCATACCTGCGCAGGAAATTTGGCCCATGCCGCCAAATTCTTCATCCTTAGGCTAAGGATATGTATCTCTAACCTAAAGATAAAGAATTCGCATGGGTGCTTTGGATTTCTTGCCGCACCCAAACCTTTAACACCATACCTGTATGCAACAAGAAACATTATTGGAGCTATACCGAAAATGCACCGGCCATGCGCCTGAAACCATCGAGCCATTGGCAGGAGCGGGATCCAATCGGAAATATTTCCGCCTGAAAGGATGCCCGACGCTCATCGGGGTCTATGGAACCTCTGCGGACGAGAACCGCGCTTTCCTGTACATGTCAAAGCACTTCGCCGGGAAAGGGCTGCCCGTACCCTGCGTCCGCATCGCTTCAACCGACGGCATGGCCTACCTGCAAGACGATTTGGGGGATGTTTCCCTTTTCCAAGCCATCGCGCAAGGCAGGCAGACAGGCGCATTCAAGGCCGAAGAAACCACATTGCTGAAACGCGCCATCCGCCTGTTGCCCCGTTTCCAATACGAAGGCGCAGAAGGAATGGACTTCTCCGCCTGTTACCCGCAAGCCGAATTCGACCGGCGCAGCATCCTGTGGGATTTGAACTACTTCAAATACTGCTTCCTGAAAGCCACCGGCATAGATTTCCAAGAAGGATTGCTGGAGGATGATTTTGGACACATGGCAACGACGCTCTTGGCCGCACCGCACGACACGTTTATGTACCGCGACTTCCAGAGCCGGAACGTGATGGTGTGCAACGGGCACCCGTTCTTCATCGACTTCCAAGGCGGACGGAAAGGCCCCGCCCTCTATGACGTGGCATCCTTCCTGTGGCAAGCCAAAGCCCGATTCCCGCAAGAACTGCGCGAGGAACTGATGCAAACATACCTTGACGCTGCCCGCCCATACGGCAACACAGACGATGGAAAACAATTCCGCGACTGCTTGCGCCATTTCGTCCTGTTCCGCACGCTGCAAGTATTGGGGGCATACGGGTTCCGAGGCTATTTCGAACGGAAGCCCCACTTCCTGCAAAGCATCCCCTATGCCATCGGGAACCTGCGCCAACTCTTGGCGCAGGACTTCCAAGAATACCCCTACCTGGCGAGCCTGCTCCGCCAACTGGCCGTACTCCCGCAATTCGGCGGCAACCCGGCAACCACACCCGAAAAGGCGCAGCTTACCGTGGAAGTCATCAGTTTCTCCTACAAAAAAGGCATTCCTCGCGATGCCTCCGGCAATGGCGGCGGATATGTGTTCGACTGCCGCGCCATCCATAATCCCGGACGATATGAGGCATACAAACAACTGACCGGACGCGATGAACCGGTCATACGCTTCTTGGAAGGAAACGGAGAGGTTTTCCCCTTTTTGGAGCATGCCGAAGCACTAGCAGACGCACATGTGCAACGCTTCCTAGAGAGAGGGTTCACCCACCTGAGCATCTGCTTCGGATGCACAGGCGGGCAACACCGATCCGTTTACTCGGCAGAACACGCCGCACGGCACATCCATGAAAAGTTCGGGGTCAGGCTCCGTCTCATACACCGTGAACTGAATGCAGAACAGATCTTCGAATGCCGCCTATGAAAGCCATAATATTCGCCGCAGGGTTAGGCACCCGCCTGAAACCCCTCACCGACCACATGCCGAAAGCCTTGGTCCCCGTAGGCGGCGTGCCGATGCTGGAACGCGTCATCCTGAAACTGAAAGAAGCCGGGTTCACCGAATTGGTCATCAACATCCACCACTTCGGGGAGCAAATCACCGCCTTCTTGGAAGCCCGCCAGAATTTCGGCGTGACTCTGCACATCAGCGATGAGCGCAACCAACTGCTCGACACAGGCGGAGGCATCAAAAAGGCCGCCCGTTTCCTCGACGGGCGGGAACCGTTCTTGGCGCATAACGTGGACATCTTGTCAGACACCGACCTGAAAGCTTTGTTCACTTACCACCTGCATACACCCAACGAAGCGACCCTGCTCGTCAGCCAGCGGCAGACATCCCGCTACCTGCTGTTCGACCGCCAGGCGCGGCTCTGCGGATGGGTCAACAAAAACACTCAGCAAACCAAACCGGAGGGCTTCACCTTCCGGCCGGGTGAATACAAGGAATATGCCTTCAGCGGCATACACGTCATCTCGCCCTCCCTGCTCCGTCACATGGGCGGAGGGGCATTCTCCATCATGGATTTCTATCTACAGGAATGCCATCGGACATGCATCGGGGGGCATTTCGTCCCCGGACTGCGCCTCATCGACATCGGCAAGCCGGAAGCATTGGAGCAGGCCAACCTGCTTTTGGGGAAGAGAAGCCAACAATTATAAAGAATTACTCCTCCTCAATACGGCGTTTGAAACTATATCTCTCCAAATACCATCTATTGTTTTCTATTGGTGCAGGATCCCGATACTCTAACACCAAACTCTCATTATCCAGTTTTACAATTGTCAAGACTGAAGGATACTCCTCGTCGGAATCCAATACCACTTGTGTCCCATTGTATTCATAACGACCCACGCTCCAGCTTCCATCCGGGTCAACATCATGATATATCCCATCTTCCATAAACCTCAAATTCCAAAACTCATCATCCACATCGTCCTCATCAAGGATATTTCCATTTGAATCATACTCCATATAATAATAACCTATCATCTCCCAATACCCTATCAGCCCCAACGCCTCAGTATGTATAAGAGTATCCGAAGCAATAACTTCTCCATCTGCGTCAAGCAAATCTGCAAACAAACAGTCATCACCTTTTGCCGGTATCCACATCACCGAAGCAGAACCATTCATAGGCATAGCATAACGATGGCTTAACTCTCCTTTATCACTACTAAAACGAACCAAACCAAAACTTGACGGAGTATAATTTCCTGCAGCGGTAATATTAAAATCATATACATCAAAATCCACTTTAACAGATTCACCACCCACCAAATCCAAAGCATCGTCACGAGCCTCTATTGCAGCAGGTGCTGCAAAAAGTAAAGTATTAAACAAATTAATGCCACCATTTGGGACTTGAGATTTTGCAAACTGATTACCTGCAAACTCTAACGAAACTTCTGATGCAAAATCCATCCCTGCAAACAAAGAGTCAGTCAAACTTGCATAGTTACCACTACCGCTCCACTCCATCAATGCACCAGCCTTTATAGTATTTGCAAGATATGGTTTAAGATCAAATGATACACCTATAAAATCATAAAATTTAATATCAATATGCGGATATACAGATCCCTTCAGATCAAACTGCCCATCCATCTCTATTGTAGGAGAATATAACTGGAATGTATTATTAGGCGTACTTTGCTGTTGAAATTTGAAACCATTTCCTTTTGACCAAGAAACTCCTGCACCTATTTGAGATGAGCATCGAAATCCTGTCGTAGTTGCCACTTTGCCACTCAAACTAATTTGTCCTTCCGCCTCAAGGCTAGAATCAACAACAATATAAACAGGAACACCACCCACCATAAAGCGGAAACGTAATGTAGGCACTAAGGTTTTCATCAATGTCCTTGAAAGATCATCTGCAAAACTCTGTTCATATTCAGCCCGCAACAAAACATCCAATAAGGCAGTCCCAGAAAAGACGTAATCAAAAGTCAACAGATCCCCAACTTCCACTTTCAATCCAGGAATAATTTCCTTATCCATGGATGCAAAATCAAAGTTAAATCTCCCATACAGCCCTATATCAAGCAATAACCTATCTATAATCGGACTCCATTCCATATCAAACAAAGGCATACCACATGTATCCACCACAGAATGAAAGAATGCATTACTAAAGGTCAAGTTCTCATAAGATCCATCATCGGCACGAGTCACATTTGTTGCATCATATATAGTACTGTAACCATCCTTCGTCAAGATTTCTATCTCAACCGGCAAGTAATCACCATTAGATGCACGAGTAGAAGAAACACCGTTTATTCTTTCAGGAACTTGAAAAGCTAATGAAATGTTCTGATTTGGGAAAAGATCTGCCATTGATGCCTGTTGAGTCTCCAATGTAACGCTTGTACCATTTGTATCTACAATTTTCATCACTCTGCGTACAGCCGTTACATGCTCAGTGCCAACGACTATTAATGACAATCCTTCTTCCAATTCCGGCACATCCTCACTAAAAGATATTGTCATTATGCCTTTTTCATCATTATAGGCAGATAATTCTGCTTCCTCCCAATCAATATCCACAACATAAGGAGAAGATTCAACATATGGTGGAGCTTCGCTTTCCATACTATCCTCTTGTGAGCAAGCGAATAGAAAAAGCAATACAAAAATAAGGCTACAAAGTCTCATCGTATTCCTGTCCCTGCTAATTCATACATTATTTTGCTTTCCGGCTCACTCCTCCAGCAGCTTCTTGAGGAAGTCGTCCAGCTCGTTATCAAGTCCTTTGAGGAGTTCATCATCGAGAAGGAGGGTGTCATCGTCCACCAAGAGCAGTTCGGCCACTGTCTCGCGGTCCTCATCAACAAGGACAAAGGAATAAGGCTTCAAGAGAGGCAAACCGTCCAAGGCACCTTCCTTCTGCAAAGCACTCAAGGCACTGCGGAGCAGGCGGCCTGCCTCCCCGTAGAAATCAACACTGTCATCCTCCGGCCATTCCGATATGGCAGCGACAGCCAGTTCATCATCGTCGTCGTCAAACACCACCAATTTCCCCGAAACCTGCCTGGGCATCAAGTGGATGTCGGATACTTGGGAAGGACCTTTCTTTTTCAATTGGCTGAAGGATTCACGCAAGGCAGAATCCAACAAGGCTTTTGATTGCGGGCTTAGCTCCATGATTCTATGTTTTTAGGATTCGTATTTCCATTGATATGCGCGTCACGGCAGCGGCAAACGCCTCATTTGCCAAACCTTTCCATCTGAAGATCCAACTTGTAGCGTTCCGAGAGCCTGTCTGACAAATGGGCGTAATAGGAAGTCATCAGGCGGTAATCAGCGGTCAACGCCACAGGCTCGCCCCGTTCGTCGCGCTCCACCTCTTTGCCAGCCATCTCCAACGCTTTCTCCAGCCACGCCTTGGCCTGCTCCAGGTCATCGGCCACCTCGTGGAACAAAGCAATGTTGTAGGCGGCATATATGCGGAAACGTTCGTTCTTGCCTCCGTACACGGCCTGCCACAACCGGCAGGCATCCTCCCATTCATCCTCTTTCACGCAGACGGCGGCATCCCGCATTTCCACGCATCCTCCTGCATAGAAATAGCGGTTGGCCTTCTTCCAAACGGGCAGGAGGTGGCGCACGGCGGCTTGACTCACATAAGCCGAGGCATCACGCACCATCGTGGTGTCCACCGTCCACGACCCGGCCCAATAAAGGCTGTCGGTATCCGCCAAGGTGGCCATCGGGCTTTCCCTGCCGGGCAGGTAGAGGCGCAGCAACGTATGCACCTTCGCATCGAGCGTCGGCTCCGGGGAGGGATAGTCCGGGTAGTAGGCCAGCCCGCGTTCGATGGAGAGGTCCACGCGGTCCACGGACAGGACAAGGTCCACCCCCAGGCCATCGGCCAGCTGGCGCACCTCGCTGCCGCCCAAGCGGGATTCGCGGGGCAGGCGGTCGCCTTGACGCAAAGCGGAGTCGCATATCACTACAAGGTCAAAATAGTTGGCCGACGCGATGCTTGCCGCCAATTCCTCGGCCAGCACGCGGCCATCGCCGCAGAGCGTGGCCACGCCTTCATGGAACACGGGTTCTCCTCCTTTCTCCAAGAGGGAGTCGGACACCACGTTGTTGACGACTCCGACCCGGCGCACTTCCGAGGGGAAAGTGATGCCGGCAGGCTCCAAATAGTCGATGGATGCCACCTCGAACATCCGGCACGAGGCCAAGCCGCACAACAACAGCGCAAAACAAATTACTTTCTTCATATCTTCACTTGTGATGCAACAAAAGTACGACATTATCAGGCATGTTAAAGTTAAAAGCTATGAAAAAGACGCCTCCACAGGGAAAGGAAGGCGGGATATCCGCCACGCCGGCTGTTGCGGGGCAAAGGATTTCCGCTATCTTTGCCCCGTCAATGATTCTGCTTATGGAAAACGTGAAACGCAATTCCCCAAAAGCGTGGCTGCTGGCGGCCCGGCCCAAGACGCTGACAGCCGCCGCCATCCCCGTCATTACCGGCACGGCTGCCGCTTACGCTGACGGGCATTTCCGATGGCAACCGGCCGCTGCCTGCCTCGTATTCGCCCTGCTGATGCAGGTGGCCGCCAATTTCATCAACGACCTTTTCGATTACCTGAACGGCAGCGACCGCAGCGACCGCCTCGGCCCCAAACGCGCTTGTGCCGAAGGGTGGATCACGCCCCGCGCCATGATGGCCGGCGTGGCGGCCACCGTGGCCGCCGCATGCACCGCCGGATGCTTCCTGCTGCCTTACGGCGGGTGGCCGCTCGTCGTGGTAGGCGCGGTGTGCGTCGTGTTCGCCTTCTCCTACACCACAGGGCCTTACCCCCTGTCCTACCACGGGTGGGGCGACCTCATGGTGCTGGTGTTCTTCGGCCTCGTACCGGTGGGTTGCACGTACTATGTGCAGGCAGGCGCCGTCACCCCGCAAGTCGTCGCCATCGCCGCCGCCTGCGGCCTGGCCATTGACACACTGCTGGTGGTGAACAACTACCGCGACCGCGAGGCCGACGCCCGCAGCGGGAAGCGCACCGTGGTGGTGCGCTGGGGCGAGCCTTTCGGGCGTTACCTCTACTTGGGGCTGGGCGTGGCCGCCACGCTGCTCTGCCTGTCTTGCCTGGCCGGCGGGAAACCGCTGGCCGCCCTGCTGCCCCAGCTCTATCTTGTACCCCACGTGCTGACGTGGCGCAAGATGGCCCGCCTGCGCCAAGGCCGCGCCCTCAACGCCGTGCTGTGCGCCACCTCGCGCAACATACTGCTCTTCGCCCTCCTGCTCGCCGCCGGGCTGGCGTTGTCCGCCGCGTGAGGCCGCCCCTTGCCCTCCTCCCATGCCTTGCAATATATAGGTGCAAGCTCCCCCCTGCCCGCCCCCGGCGAGGCGGGCAGGGGAACATGGCGGCTGCACGGTGCTTATCGTACACACTGTATGATGCTTATCGTACACACTGTACGATGCTTGTCGTACACACTGTATGATGCTTGTCATACACACTATGCGATGCTTATCGTACACACTGCACGATGCTTGTCGTACACCTTGTACGGTCACTATTGCACAGGGTGTACCATTGCTATGCTACGGGGAATACCATGCTGTTGGCACGGGGAGCATCATGCTTCCGGCGGGGTGATTTCGCCGGCGATGGACACGCCCATGAGGCGGCGCACCTCGGCCGGGGGCAAATCCTGCCCTAGGAGGAACATAAGCTTGGCGAGAGCCGACTCGGTGGTGCTGTCGTGGCCGCAGACGACCCCTGCCTCGATAAGTTGGCGGCCCGTCTCGTAGCGCCCCATCTCCACCGCCCCTGCGCCGCATTGCGTCACGTTGACCACCACCACGCCCCCGCCGGCAGCCGCCTTCAGCCGAGAGACGAGCCACGGCTGGCGGGGCGCGTTGCCTGCGCCGAACGTCTCCAGGACCAGCCCGCGCAGGCCGGGAATGCCCAGCACGGCGGCCACCGCCTCCTCGCGGATGCCGGGAAAGAGCTTCAGCACCGCCACCTCAGTGGCCATCCGCGTGTGGCAACGCAAGGGCGTGCCAGCCGCCACGCGGCGGATGAACTGCCGCTCGTACTTGATGTGGATGCCCGCCTCCGCCAGCGGGGGATAGTTGAGCGAACGGAAGGCGTTAAAGTTCTCCGCATTGACCTTCACCGTGCGGTTGCCGCGCATCAGATGGTTTTCGAAGAAGATGCACACCTCCGGCACCATGGGGCGCCCCCCCTCCCGCTCCGCCGCAATCTCGATGCTGGTCAACAGGTTCTCCTTGCCGTCCGTGCGCAGCACGCCGATGGGCAATTGCGAGCCGGTCAGGATGACGGGCTTGCCCAAGCCTTCCAGCATGAAGCTGAGGGCGGAAGCCGTGTAGGCCATCGTGTCCGTGCCATGCAGCACCACAAAGCCGTCATAACGGCCATAGTTGTTACGGATCAGCGCGGCCAGCCTTGCCCAGATGGCCGGGTCCATGTCTGAGGAGTCGATAGGCGGGTCAAAAGAACAGGAGCCGATATGGAATGCAAACCGCTGCAGCTCCGGCACCTGCTGGCGCAGTTGGTCAAAGTCGAAATTCTCCAACGCGCCCGTCTCGGCATTCTCTATCATGCCGATAGTGCCGCCGGTATAAATTAGCAATATGGAAGTGCCCCGTCCCTTCATCGTGCAGTTTGCTCCTATGATCATCCGCAAAGGTAGTACATTTTCCCATATATCCTACCAAAATGAAAGGAAAGTACCCGGCGCCAGCTATCCGCGCAGGCAACGGGAAGCGGAAAAAGGCAACCGCCACCCGTGCTTTTATGCGCAGGTTATCACATTTTTCCGAGGAAACAGGATAGGATGTCCGCGAAAGTTCCTATATTTGCGACACCATAACATTTCAACAAAGTTCAGCCATGGGCAAATATTATCACCGCCATACGTCCTTCACGATGCGCACCATGACCCTTCGGGGTTGAGGATAATATTTGTGTATCTACGTGATTCACGTTTGCAAAGGCAAACAAAACCCAACAATCCAACAAATCGTCAAACCACGCCGTGCCTTCTCCTGCGGGAAAGCACACAAAACCAAGACATCTGCATGAAAGTAATGAAATTTGGCGGGACCTCGGTAGGTTCCGTGGAAAGCATCCTCACCGTGAAACGCATCGTGGAATCGGCCCAAGAGCCGGCCATTGTCGTCGTGTCCGCCTTGGGCGGCATCACCGACCAACTGCTGCGGACAGGCGCCATGGCGGCAGCCGGCGACCAAGGGTTCCGCGAATCCTTCGCGGCCATCGCCCGGCGACACGCCGGAACCGTGGAGGGCCTCCTGCCCGAAGGCCGCAACCGAGCAAGCCTGCTCAACAGCTTAAACCAACTGCTCAATGAACTGCAAGACATCTTCAACGGGGTGTACCTCATCAAAGACCTCTCCACGAAGACCTCCAACACCATCGTCAGCTACGGGGAACGGCTCTCCTCCCTCATCGTCAGCCATGTGATAGAAGGCGCCGCATGCTACGACGCACGCCTGTTCATCAAGACCGAACTGAAACACGCCAAGAACATCGTGGACACCGACCTCACCGCCCGCCTGGTGAGAGAAACTTTCCGCGAACTGCCGAAGGCAGCCATCGTCCCCGGATTCATCTCCAGCGACAAAAACACGGGAGAGGTGACAAACCTCGGCCGAGGAGGCTCCGACCACACCGCCGCCATCATCGCCGCTGCCCTCGATGCCTCCATATTAGAGATATGGACGGACGTGGACGGATTCATGACCGCCGACCCCAAAGTCATCTCCTCCGCCTACACCATAAAGGAACTGAGCTACGTGGAAGCCATGGAACTGTGCAACTTCGGCGCGAAGGTAGTCTATCCCCCCACCATCTACCCCGTATTCCACAAAAACATCCCCATCCGCATCAAAAACACTTTCCGCCCCGAAGTGGAAGGTACCTACATCTCCAGCCACAAGAGCGAGGGCAGCAAGGCCATCAAGGGCATCTCCTCCATCAACGACATGAGCCTCATCACCGTGCAAGGCTTAGGCATGGTGGGCGTCATCGGCGTGAACTACCGCATATTCAAGGCATTGGCCAAGAACGGCATCAGCGTATTCCTCGTGTCGCAAGCCTCATCGGAGAACTCCACCTCCATCGGCGTGCGCACCGTGGACGCCGCCCTCTCCTGCGAAGTCCTCAACGAAGAGTTCGCCAAGGAGATAGAGACCGGCGAAATCACCCGCATCACGGCGGAGAGCGGCTTGGCCACAGTAGCCATCGTGGGTGAGAACATGAAGCATACGCCGGGCATTGCGGGCAAGCTGTTCGGCACACTCGGCAAGAACGGCATCAACGTGATAGCCTGCGCCCAAGGCGCTTCCGAAACGAACATCTCCTTTGTGGTCGAAGCAGCCTCTTTGCGCAAGTCGCTCAACGTCATCCACGACTCCTTCTTCCTGTCGGAATACCAGGTGCTGAACCTATTCGTGTGCGGCATCGGCACGGTGGGGGGCAGCCTGCTGGCACAAATCCACATGCAGCAACAGAAGCTCATGCAGGAGAACGGGCTGAAGCTGAACGTCGTGGGGATAGCGGATGCCAAGAAAGCTCTCTTTGCCCGCGAGGGGCTGAACCTCGCCACCTACCGCGACGACCTAAAGGAGCAAGGAGTGAAAAGCTCGCCGGACGTGCTGCGCGACGAAATAATGCGGATGAACATCTTCAACTCCGTCTTTGTGGACTGCACCGCCAGCGCGGAAATAGCAGGACTGTACAAGGACCTGCTGTCGCACAACGTGTCCGTGGTGGCCGCCAACAAGATAGCCGCCTCCTCGCGCTATGCCGACTACCACTAACTGAAGCACATCGCCCGCCAGCGGGGCGTGAAGTTCCTCTTCGAGACCAACGTCGGCGCGGGCCTGCCCATCATCAACACCATCAACGACCTG
>CALUIR010000035.1 GCA_944320785.1 uncultured Bacteroidaceae bacterium | reverse complement strand
CTCCCCGCGTTGCGCCAGATGCCGAAGGGCGCGATGCCGAACTTCACCCACGGCTTCTCGGCACGAATGCACGCATGCAGTTCCTTGACGAGGAGGTTCACGTTCTCCCGCCGCCAGGCCGCGCGGTCGGCAAAGCCCTGCCCGTAGCGGGCAAAGCTCGCGTCGTCGGCAAACGCCTCCCCCGCCACGGGGTAAGGGTAGAAGTAGTCGTCAAGGTGTATGCCGTCCACGTCGTAACGCGCCAGCACGTCGCGCACCACCGCGAGGATGTGCCGCCGCGACTCCGGCAGGCCGGGGTCGAAGTAAAGCTGGTTGCCGTACGCCACGAACCATTCCGGATGGCGCCGGGCAACATGCCCCTCCGCCAGCGGGACGCGCCGGTTCAGCTGCGCCCGGTAAGGGTTCATCCAGGCATGCAGTTCCATGCCCCGGCGGTGGCACTCGCGCACCATGAACGCCAAAGGGTCCCACTCCGGGGCAGGCGCCTGCCCCTGCCGCCCGGTGAGGAAGCGGCTCCACGGCTCCAGGGCGGAACGGTAAAGGGCATCGGCCTCCGGCCGCACCTGGAACAGCACGGCGTTGACCTTCATCGCCTGCAAACTGTCCAATTGGGCCAAGATCCGCGCCTGCATCGCGCCGGGCGGCAAGCCCATGTACGCCCCGTTGATGACTTGCAGCCATGCGCCGCGAAACTCCCGCTTCGGCAACCGGGCATCCTGCCCGGCAGCCACGGCAACGGCCAGCCATGCCATGGCCAGCCACGCCGCTATCCTTCTTATCTTGTCCATACGGTAGGTAATATTGTCATGAACGGTCCGCGCCGGGCGCGGCATGCAGCTTCTCGCGCAGGAACTGCCCGGTATAAGACGCCGCGCACCGCGCCACCTCCTCCGGCGTGCCGGCGCACACCAGGCGGCCGCCCCCCTCGCCGCCCTCCGGGCCGAGGTCCACCACATAGTCGGCACACTTGATGACGTCCATGTTGTGTTCAATGACGATGACGGTATGCCCCCGGCTTATCAAAGCATCGAACGCCTCCAGCAGGCGCTTGATGTCGTGGAAATGCAACCCCGTGGTCGGCTCGTCGAACACGAAGATGGCCGGCTCCGCCTTCTCCTGGCTGAGGAACCAAGCCAGCTTCACCCGCTGGTTCTCGCCGCCAGAGAGGGTGGACGACGCCTGCCCCAACTTGACATAGCCCAAGCCCACGTCCTGCAAAGGCTTGAGGCGCTGGGCGATGCGCGGCTGCCCTCCCTCCGTGAAGAAGGCGATGGCCTGGTCCACGGTCAGTTCCAACACATCATAGATGCTCAAGCCGTTGAACTTCACCTCCAGCGTGTCCGCCTTGAAACGCTTCCCATGGCACGACTCGCACTCCAGCACGATGTCGGCCATGAACTGCATCTCCACAGTGACCGTGCCTTCGCCCTTGCACTCCTCGCAGCGGCCGCCCTCCACGTTGAAAGAGAAATATGCGGGCGAGTAGCCCATCTGCTTCGCAAGCGGCTGGTCGGCATAGAGCTTGCGGATGTCGTCATACGCCTTGATGTACGTCACCGGGTTGGAACGCGATGACTTGCCGATGGGGTTCTGATCCACGAACTCGATGCCCCGTGCCGCACGGATGTCGCCCTCCAGCGCCCGGAACTCGCCGGGCCGCTCGCTGCCCTCGTCATACTCACGCAGCAAGGCACGGTAAAGGATGTCGCGCACCAGCGTGGACTTGCCCGAACCGCTCACGCCCGTCACCACCGTCATCACGTTGAGAGGGAAACGCACATCGATGTCCTTCAGGTTGTTTTCGCAAGCGCCGCGCACAAGTATCGAACGATTCCATTGCCTGTGGTGGAGGGGCGGCTCAATCACCTCTTCCCCCAGCAGGTACCTCACCGTATGGCTCCGGCTGCCCGGCTTCAGGTCATGCAAGTCACCTTGATAGACAATCTCGCCGCCCAAACGCCCGGCCAAAGGGCCGATGTCGATGATGTAATCCGCCGCACGGATGATTTCCTCGTCATGTTCCACCACGATGACCGTGTTGCCCAGCTGCTGCAACTGGCGCAGCACTTTGACGAGGCGGGCCGTGTCGCGGGAATGCAGCCCGATGCTCGGCTCGTCCAATATGTAAAGGGAGCCGACAAGGCTGCTCCCCAAAGAAGTGGCAAGGTTGATGCGCTGGCTCTCGCCGCCCGACAAGGTGTTGCTCGGGCGGTTAAGGGTGAGGTATCCCAACCCCACGTCCGACAGGAAAGCCAGCCGGTTGTTGATTTCCGTCAGGATGCGTTCCGCCACCTGCCGGTCATGGCTGTCCAAGCGCAAACCCTTGAAAAAGGCGCGGAGGTCGTCAACGGGCATCTCCGCCAATTCCGTAATCGCCTTCCCGCCCACCTTCACATAAGCAGCCTCCGCCTTGAGGCGCGTGCCGTGGCAAATGGGGCAAACCGTCTTGCCCCGGTAACGCGCCAGCATCACGCGGTTCTGTATCTTGTATTGCCCCTCCTCCAACATGCGGAAGAAGTCATTGATGCCTAAGAAATGTTCCGTTCCTTCCCAAAGCATCCGGCGTTCCTCCCCCGAAAGTTCACGGTAAGGCTTGAACACCGGGAAGCCGCATTTCGGCGCCGCGTTGATGAGCGCTTGCCGCCATTCGCCCATCTTCTCCCCACGCCAGCACACCACCGCCCCGTCGTACACGCTCAGCGAACGGTTGGGGATGACCAACGATTCGTCAATGCCGATGGTGCGGCCAAAACCTTCGCACTTCGGGCATGCCCCCACCGGGGAATTGAAGGAAAACATCTGGTCGGTAGGTTCTTCAAAAGAAATGCCATCTGCCTCAAACCGGTTGCTGAACACATGCTCCTCCGGCTCGCTGCCTTGGGGATAAAAGCGCAGCACGCAGCAGCCGTCGCCCTCAAAGAAAGCCGTCTCAGCCGAATCCGCCAAACGGCTCACCGTATCAGCCGCCGCGCCTGCCGCCATGCGGTCGATGACAAGGAACAGCCCTTTCCCGCCAGGATGAGCCTGCTCCAACGACGTGCTGCCGCCCGCCAGCAATTCTTCTATACGGAGCATCCCACCATCCGCATCCAAGCGCGTATATCCCTGCTTCAGGCAGGCATCCAACTGCACGGCCAGCGCTCGCCCTTCGCACAACACCAAAGGAGCCATGACGACAAACCTCGTGCCTTCCGGGTAGCGGGACATGCACCGCACCACATCCTCCGGGGTATGTTTCTTCACCAACGCCCCGCTGATGGGCGAATACGTTTTCCCCACCCGGGCATAAAGCAAACGCAGATACTCATACACTTCCGTGGACGTGCCTACCGTGGAACGCGGGTTCCGGCTCGACACTTTCTGCTCGATGGCAATGGCAGGCGGGATGCCTTTTATGAAATCGCATTCAGGCTTGGCCATACGCCCAAGGAATTGGCGCGCATAAGCCGAAAGGCTTTCCACATAACGCCGCTGACCTTCCGCATAAAGCGTGTCAAAAGCAAGGGACGACTTGCCCGAACCGCTGACCCCCGTGATGACCACCAGTTTCCCCAATGGGATATCGACATCAAGGTTCTTCAGGTTGTTCACACGCGCTCCCCGCACCGTGATATATTTCTGCTCTGCCATATACAATTTAGGATTCGTGGCGCAAAGGTAGCATTTATTCATAAAAACCAACCCAAGAACGACCTGTTTTGCCTTCAGGGAATACACAAACATTGATAAAAGCCGAATAAGATTTGCACGCCTCAAACTTTTGACCCACCTTTGCAGCGAAATTACGAAAAGAAGCGTTTTGTAATCCTCATCGGAGGGCTTGGAATAAGAAGCCGGATAAGATGACTGGGTAAAACCATTCACCTTGTCCGGTTTTTTTGTTTGCATGTTTGAACCATATATAAAATGCAAAGACAATGAAAAGAGATGCTATTGATTTAGGCACGGTGAAAGTGTTTACACTGTTCAGAAAGTATTTTATCCCTACGCTGTTCGGCATGCTGAGCATGTCGGCCGTCACGGCCATAGACGGCATATTTGTCGGGCATGGAATAGGCAGCGACGGCATTGCCGCCATCAATATCTGCATACCCTTGCTCATGCTGTTTACCGGCGTGGGGCTGATGGCCGGGGCAGGTTCATCGGTAGTGGCTTCCATACAATTGTCGCGTAGAAAGCCCCGAGCGGCCCGTATCAATGTGACCCAAGCTATCCTGTTTGTAACGGTTGTGGCGCTCATTCCGTCGGCTTTGATGATGGCCTATCCGTCTGCCACCGCCCGACTGCTGGGCGCGTCGGAACATCTTGCCCCGATGGTCAGGGAATATCTTTTGTGGTTCATTCCTTCGCTGATGTTCCAAATGTGGTGTTCCGTCTGCCTGTTTATCATACGCCTGAACGGCGCCCCGAGGCTGGCCATGATGTGCAACGTGGCCGCTGCTGTTATCAGCGTCATACTCGGATGGTTGTTCATATTCCCTTTGGGCTGGGGGCTGATGGGTGCGGCATTTGCCGCCACGATAGGCTTGTTTGCCGGCGGCCTCATCGGGCTTGTCTATCTGTTCCGGTTTGCCCGCAAATTGCGCTTTTATCCGATCAAGTGGAGCGTCAAGAGCATGCGGCTTTCTTTCCGCAACTTAGGATACCAGTGCCGCATCGGTTCGTCCGCCTTGTTGACGGAAGCCACGCTGATGTTTGTCGGCAACCAAGTGTTCATGAAATACCTGGGCGATGACGGTGTGGGAGCGTTCGGCATAGTCTGCTACTACATACCATTTGTATTCATGGTAGGCAATGCCATCGCGCAGTCGGCACAACCCATCATCAGCTATAACTTCGGCTTGGGATATCGGTCAAGGGTGGTGGCCACGGAGCGCATCGCACTGCTTACTTCCGTTGCCTGCGGGGTCTTCATCATGGCTGCCTTCTGCCTGTTTCCACATATACTGGTAGGGCTGTTTATCAATCCAGATAATCCGGCTGCCCGTTTAGCCATCGCAGGGTATCCTTATTTCTCTGCCGCTTTTGTCTTCTTTATCCTCAACCTTACCGTTATAGGATATTATCAGAGCGTGGAACGGGTGAGACCCGCAACTTTCCTGGCCCTGTTGCGCGGATTTGTCTTCTTGATACCTTCTTTCATCCTTTTGCCCCAAGCCATAGGGACGAAAGGCATTTGGCTGGCATTGTGCTTGTCAGAGATGCTGACCACCATAGTGATTATTGTGATGTACGGCAGGGCAACGAGGATTGCCCAAAAGAAATTTGCAGCTTCCCATCAACTTGGCGCATGACAGACAAGGCAAACAAGCCGTGATGGAGGGAAATGCTTTAGCATTTCCCTCCATCACGGCCATGCCGCCCTTATCATTCCTTTGCCTTGGCAGATGTTTTCGCCCTTGCCGTTGCCGGCTTCGCTTTGGCCAACTTCGCTTCCAGTTTATCGATTTCCTTATGGAGTTCCGTCAGTTCATCCCCTTGGTTCTTGATAGTGGTCAGCAACGAGTTCAACTCCTCATCATCAATGTCTTCCGGGTAAAGGCTGTTCACACGGCTGATGAAATCGCCTAAGATGTTCATGTAGTTTGTGAATGCATCGTATGGCGAATCATAGATGCCACGGTTCAGTCCCACGCCGGAATCCTTGGTCGTCATGAAACGGAAGTTGTTGCTTGCCTGCAAATAGTCCCAGTCTTGCTTGATGCGGCGGTCACCGCACAGATACACCCTTTCGGCCACGCTGTACAATTTGTTGAAAGCCTCGCGCTGCAAGGGATTCCCCAGCCATGTGCTGATGTCGCGTTCTTCATCGCACCACGACATCGGGTCCGGCACATCAATCTGCGACACGGATTTCAATTTGCTGATGATTTCGGAAGGCGTCGAGAACGTAATCCCTCTCTCCTTGGCACAGGCCGGCAAAGCCTTCATGAATTCCAGGATGTTTGATGAGAGAGGTTGCGCCACGCCCAGCGCGCTCAGTTCCATGAACAGGCAAATCACTTGCTCCTCTTGCGGGAAGGCAGCAATCCAGTCCATGTAACGGTCGGCAAAGAGCGGGAATTCATTCCAGTCGCTGTTCGAGAAACGCAAGCTGATGTCGTCTGACAGCTTGACATCCCTCAGCAGCAATTTCAGGCTGGGCGCTTGGCTGCAATGGTACACATAGTGCGGGCTCTTCCATCCCAACACGTGCTTTGCGCCTTCCGTCAACATGCCTTTGAAACCCATGTCGGCCACGATGCCCCCGATGTCGTCTGAATAAATCAGGCTGGAATTGCGGAACACTTTCGGCGCTTTCCCGAACATTTCCTTGATTTTCTCGCTTTGCCGCTTCACTTCTTCGCGGAAACAATCCTCATTGGCCAGCGAGGACAAGCCGTGGGAATAGGGTTCGCACAGGAACTCGCAGCAACCGGTGTCGTTCAGTTCCTTCAACAGGTCGATGACGCAAGGAGCGTGTATCTCCATCTGTTCCAATGCCACGCCGGAAATGGAGAAAGCTACCTTGAACGCCCCGCCGGAGTTTTTCACCATCTCAATCAACGCAGCCAGCGCAGGCTTGTATGAACGCTCCACCACATCAGCCATGCTCGTCTCGTTGGCATAATCGTCATAATAATAATGGTCGGTTCCTATATCGAAGAAACGGTAACGTTTCAGATGCACTATCTGATGAATCTCAAAATAAAGGCAGATTGTTTTCATATCTATCTATTGTTTTATTGTTATCTATAATTTTTCAATACCTCCTCGTAAATGCGGCGCACCTTGTAGCCCACATTCTCCCACTTGATATTGTCCACTTCCTTCTTTCCTTCCACCTTCAGGTAGTCGTACAAGGCCGGGTAAGTGCAGATGCCGTAAATGGCGTCGGCCATGGCATGGATGTCCCAATAGTCAATCTTGATGCATTTCTCCAGAATCTCGGCGCAGCCGGACTGCTTGGATATAATCGTCGGGACGCTGCACTGCATGGCCTCAAGGGGAGAAATGCCGAACGGCTCGGAGACAGAGGGCATGATATAGACATCGCTTGCCTTCAGCACCTCATAAACCTCCTTGCCCCGCATGAAGCCGGGGAAATGGAAACGGTCGGCAATGCCCCTTTCTGCGGCAAGGTAAATCATCTGTGCCATCATGTCGCCGTTGCCCGCCATGACAAAGCGGATGTTCTTCGTCCTTGACAACACCATGGCGGCAGCCTCTACAAAATATTCCGGCCCCTTCTGCATCGTGATGCGCCCGAGGAAAGTCACAATCTTCTCTTTCGGATTCTTCTTCGGCACGATGTCCAATATTTCCTGCGACAACGGCGAGACGGCGTTATGCACCGTGGAGACTTTTTTCGGGTCCTGGAAATATTTGTGGATGACCGTCTGCCGGGTCAGTTCGCTCACGCACATGATATGGTCGGCGTGGTCCATCCCGTTCTTTTCGATGGCATAGACTGTCGGGTTCACGTTGCCTCGGCTGCGGTCGAAGTCCGTGGCATGCACGTGTATCACCAGCGGCTTCCCTGAGACCTGTTTCGCATGAATGCCCGCCGGATACGTCAGCCAGTCGTGCGAGTGGATGATGTCAAACTCCTGCTGGCGCGCCACAACCCCTGCCACGATGGAGTAATTGTTGATTTCCTCATGCAGGTTGCCGGGATATCCGCCTGCAAACTCCAGGCATCCCAAGTCGTTCGTGTTCATGTAACTGAAATCCGCATAGATATGGTCGCGCAAGTCATAATAATCCTGCGGGTTCATGTAACGGCCCACGCGGCTGTTCACATAGTCCCAGTTCACATCCTTCCATACGACAGGCACGCTGTTCATGCCGATAATCTTCAGGAAACTCTGGTCTTCATCGCCCCACGGCTTGGGGATGCAGAAGGTGATTTGCATGTCATCCTGCAGCGACATGCCTTTTGTCAGGCCATAACTTGCCGTGCCTAATCCTCCTGAGATATGAGGAGGAAACTCCCAACCAAACATTAATACTTTCATTCTGATTCCTCCCCGGTTATTGGGTTATACTTGCTCAATAGTTTCAATGCACGGAGTATCTCCGCCACGTTCATGGCAAACGACACGGCCCCGCGCCCTTTGAACGGCGGGTTGCCGTCAAACAGTTCCGGGATGGAGCCGATGCAATGGCGCGTCATCTCATCCTCGAAACCAATCATCTGCCGTTCGATGAACGAAATCCCGCTCATCTTGTAGATGCGCAGGTAAGCTTCCGCATAGAATCCCATCAGCCAAGGCCAGGCCGTGCCTTGATGGTAAGCATAATCACGCTGCCTTTGCGATCCCACATAGTTGGGGTTGTAGCCGCCGCTCTTGGGGCTCAACGAACGGATGCCTTTCGGTGTGAGCAACTCGCGGGTCACGATGTCCAGCACTTTCTTCTTCTGCGCCTGCTCCAAAGGAGAGTAGTCAAACGCCACGGCAAACAGCATGTTGGGGCGCACGCTCCAATCCATCATGTAGCCGTCCACATAATCAAACAGATAGCCATATTCGTTCAGGAACACCTCCACGAAAGACTTTGCCGCCTTTTCCGCCAGGCTGCCCAACACGTCGGCATAAGCATCCGCTTCCCCTTCGCGCAACAGGTCTTCCGCGAAACGGAGCGCATTGTACCAAAGCGCGTCCAGTTCCACGATATACCCCGTGCGCGGAATGACGGGACGCCCGTCCACCGTGGAGTTCATCCACGTGATGGCTTTCTCTTTCCCGTTGGCATACAGCAGGCCGTTGTCGTGGAGGAAGAGGTTGTCATGTTTCCCCAGGCGGATGAACTCGATGATGTCCTTGACGAGGCCGGCGTACTTCTCCTTGCATTGCCCGCGCGAGACAAACTTCGCATACTGCTGCAACGACCATACCGCCCACAGCAGCACGTCGGGGTGCGACATCTCATAAATCTTTCCTTCCTCGTTGGCCGTCCCGTCCATGAAATCGTAAATGGCCTGTCGCGCCGTCCCCATCACCAATTCAAACTTTTCCACCTCATCGGTCGCCAGGGTCAGCCCCGGCAAGGAAATGAACATGTCGCGGGCACGGCAGTGGAACCAAGGGTAGCCGGCCAATATGTAATGCATGTCGCCCTGCTTGTTGTAGAACTGGTGGGCGGAATTGATGAGGCAATGCTGGAAACTGTCGCGGGGGATGCGGTTGTCCATCTCTTTCTGGAACACGGCCTTCAACTGGCGGGTGTTGTATTCAGAGATGCCTGCGCTGAAAACGATGCTCTCGCCCTTCTTGATGTCCACCTCGAAATAACCGGGGACGTAAAGGTCCTCATTGGAATCATACCCGCGCTCCTGTTCCTTCGGGTATTCGATGCCCCGGTACCAGTCGGGCGCGAAATGGAATTCGCACTTCTTGTTCAACTGCATGTACAGTTCCGGGTAACCCGGGTACATGCACGTCTTTATGCCGTTTTCCACCTCGTGGTACTCGCGGCTTGCCTGGCTGTTTTCATGCGTGTATGCCTTCACGCTGCGGAAAGCGAGAAACGGGCGGAAACGGAGCGTGGTGGCCGAATGGGCGTCCACCAGCGTGTAGCGGATAAGTATCCGGTGTTCGTGGTGGACGAACAGTTTCTCTTTCTTCAGAATCACGCCGCCCACCCGGTACGTGGTGGTCGGAACTTTCTCGCAATCAAACTCACGGATGTATTTATGCCCGTTCGGGCTGTAATGGTTGCCCCCGTACTTATGGAGGCCAAGGTTGAATTCCGCCCCATGCTGGATGACCGTCTCGTCAAGCGATGACAGAAGCACATGGTTCTCATCGTCCATCTCCGGGATAGGGATGACCAGCAAACCATGGTATTTCCGCGTGTTGCAGTCCACAATCGTCGTGCAATGATACGCCCCCGACCGGTTCGTGCGAAGAATCTCGCGCTGCAAGGATTCCTCCAAGTTTACCATCAAGGTCTTATCAAATCGTAAATAGCTCATAGCTGTTTTATGTTTTAAGGTTAAAAGTTCTCGTTGCGCAACGTTCCCGTTACGTGCCTCAAAAGTAATAAAACAAAAAGAAAAGCGAAATGAAATGCGCGATTATTTTTCATTTTATCAACAAATATCCGTAACATTGCACGGAATCTTTTGAAAACAGCCGCATGCGACCCGAAAAACAACGTATTTTCTTGGCATTGGCGCCCCCGGCGTTCATCCTTTTCATCTGCTACGCCTTCCAGGTGGTGGAATGGGGCATGGATGCCGACTTCACCTCCTGGGGCGTCTATCCGATGAAACTGAAAGGCGTGACGGGCATCGTGACCCATCCGCTGGTGCATGCCGGCCTGAAGCACCTGCTGGCCAACACGCTCCCTTTCCTGTTCCTTTCGTGGTGCCTGTTCTATTTCTACCGGGATTGGGGATGGGCGGCTTTAGGGTTCATCTGGGTGGCAAGCGGACTCCTCACCTTCCTTATCGGGAAACCGGGCTGGCACATCGGCGCCAGCGGGCTCATTTACGGGATGGCCTTCTTCCTTTTCTTCAGCGGCATCCTGCGCAAGCACCCGCCCCTCATCGCCGTCTCCCTGCTGGTGGCGTTCCTCTATGGCAGCATCGTGTGGGAGATGTTCCCTTATTTCGCCCCCGGCCACGTGTCGTGGGAAGGGCATCTTTCCGGCGCGTTGGCCGGCACGCTGGCGGCTGCGCTCTTTGCCGGCAAAGGGCCGCAGCGGCCCGACCCGTTCGAGGACGAGGAGGATGAGGAGGAAAGCGGCGAAAGCAGCGGGCAAGCCCCCGGCCCGCTCCCCGGCGGGCCGGAGGAGCCGCCCGGAGATGCCGGGAAAACCTCCTGAAGGTTTTTGAAAAACCTTCCAATGTTTTTTGAATTCTTCTATGAACTTTTTCCTGCACGATTAGTAATCGTGTGGCGCGACGATTACTAATCGTCCGATAATTCTTCATATGAAGAAGCCGGATTTCATGGATAAAAACGCGCCCATTTTGCCGATGAAATAGGCGCCTGCATGCATGAAATATATAAATAGGTGCAACCTAATTGCGCGCCATACAAGCGGGGGAGGGCGGGCTTGCGTTGTTTATCCTTTTTGGCAAGCAATGCATTCTGATTATAAAGCGTAACTGTCATCATAATCCAAATCAGTGTAACGCCCGCTGCCGTCCTTGCAAAACATGTAGCAATCGGATGTGTATCGCTCGATGCATTCTTCCCTTTCGCCATCGTAAATTTCATAATCTTCGAAGCGCACGGACTGCCATTCGCCGACAATCAGGTCTTCTGCATTCCGCTGATGCCGTCATCGTCTTTGTCGCATCCCGTGAGGCTTGCCAAGGCCAACATCATCATGCCCGTCATCGTAAACAAGTAGTTCTTTTCCAGGATGTCCATTTGTTTGTTGCGCAAAGCATTTGACACAAAAAATTCATGTTAAATTTTATATCCTTTGCCACGGTTATTTGCTTATTGGTTTGGTCATTCCGTTTACGTTGCTATTTTTGTGGAAAAATCGATTAGCCATGACACCTGAACAAGAAACCAAGCCCGAAGAATACAACATCGAGGTGCATGTTGAAATCCCAGATGAGGACGGTTCCCATAAGAAGAAAAGTAAAATCATCCCTACATGGGCATGGTTGCTGTGGCTCGCGGTGTCGGTCGCCCTTATGCTCATAGACGGCGAAAGCGAATTGTGCGCGAAAGTAAACACGGCAGGATTTATTGCGGGGCTTGTGTCTTGCTGGTTCCTCATGGCGCGGCTGCTTATGAACGGTCTATAGGCATCCTGCCACCAGTCATCCTGTCCGGCCTGCACCGCTTGCCGCATGCTGGCGGCCATTTGGGAGATGGAGCCGTTGATGTTGCGAAGCCATTCTATTTTTTTGGTTGAAATCCAAAAAGGATTTCCCTAAGTTCTTTGACCCGCTTTCGGCAATGCCCAATTGTTTAGAAAACTTTTTCGCGCTGGTGGAAGCGGAAACAATCTGCTCCTTGCCGTCTATCTGTTTCCTGATGAGTTGCCCGATGTGCATGCCTTTTCCTGCGTTTGGACGCCACAGACTCCCCGGAATGGCCGATGTGTTGATGTTTGCTTTGCGATGGGCACCAAAAGAAAGACATGGGAATCTGCTTTCCCCGCCGGGAAGTTAGAGATTCCGACTCGTTTTCCCCCAATAAAATTTTGAATTTTACAGGAAAAGCGAGTGCATTTTACCTGAAAGATTGAGGATTTTACTGTGAAAAGCTATTGGCCGTTCCAAGGAAATCCGGGAAAAGCCAAGCAAGCGCCCTCCGCCTCACCGTTTCTCCACCAAGTATTTCCAGAAGCGGACGGGCATGTTCTGCTTGTGGAGGCGCACGTTCAGCCGCTCCCGGATGGCCACAGATTTGAAATAGGTCTTCCACAAATCTTGGAACAACCGCTCGTCTTTTGCCGAAAGCGAAGGGTCAAGCCAGCCGCCCTTCAAGCCTTCGGGAGGTTCCGGGAAGGAAACCTCCTCCACCGTGGCGCGGTCATAATAAAAGCCATAGCGGCGGCGCACATCGTAAACCAGCCAAACCTGGTCATTGAACCGCGCCCGGAAATGGGACACGGCAAGGGGCAACACATTGTACAACGGCTCGACAGCTGCAAAGAACACACCGTCGGCCATCTTCTGGAAACGGAGGAATTGCAAGAGGCGTTCCCGCTCGGAAGCCACTTTCCGCCCCCACTGAAGCACCGTGCGCACGTCCTTGTCAGCCCAATTCCCCTCAATGGAAACGGAAGAATCCACCACCTTGCAGACATAACGGAATATCCATCCTGCGGCGCCGGGCTGCTCGGAGAACCAGCACAGCCCCAAAGATGCCAACGAGCGGGCCGACAGCTTCTTCTGCAACGCCCGCCAGACGCGGCCGGCCTTCGCCTCGTCCGTATGCACGTCATGGACTTCATCACAAAACAAGGGCAAGCCCTCCCCTTCGCGCGACAGCACATCCGGGAAAGCCCGGCGGGAATACGCATCAAACACTGCCGTCAGCACGCCATCGAACGACCCGTCATGCACAAACACCCGCATCGGCCGTCAACTTTCAAAACAAAGTTTCAACTGGAGGCCTTCCGCCTTGCGCACAGCACCCGGAGCAGACAGCAAGGAACGGACACGGGCAGCGCCAAGGTCGGGCAGCAACCGAGAATCCTGCCCCGGCGCGACGATGAAGTAACGCGCTTTCTTCACCACCACGCCGATTTTCTTCAATTCCTGCATCCCTAATGAGGAAAAACGCCGTGCCATCACCATCCGTTGCGCGGACTTCACCCCGATGCCCGGCACGCGGAGCAGTTCTTCATAGCAGGCTTTGTTCACATCCACGGGGAAAAACTCCGGGTGGCGCAAAGCCCATGCCAGCTTCGGGTCGATGTCCAAATCCAGATTCGGGAAGCTGTCATCCACAATCTCATCGACCTGGAAATAGTAATACCGCAGCAACCAGTCGGCTTGGTACAGGCGGTTCTCGCGCACCAAGGGCGGCGTGGCAGGTACCGGCAGGCGGGTATCGTAGCGGTTGACGTGGATGTAGCCGGAATAATACACCCGTTTCATCGTGGGACGGGCGTAAAGGGCCGACGACAACCGCAGGATGTCCCTGTCGGAATCAGGCGTGGCCCCCACAATCATCTGCGTGCTTTGCCCGGAAGGGGAGAAACGGAGGGCATGGCGGAAACGCCGGGCATCTTCTTTGCCCTGCAATATCCCCTGCTGGATGTAGGCCATCGGCGTGAAAACGCTCTTGAAGTCTTTCTCCGGCGCCAGCATCCGAAGGCTCTGCTCGTTGGGAATCTCCACATTGACGCTCAGGCGGTCGGCATACAGCCCGGCCTCGTCCACCAGTTCGCGGGACGCGCCGGGGATGCTTTTCAAGTGGATGTAACCATTGAAACGATGCTTCTGCCGCAAGTCCTTCACCACCCGCACAAGGCGTTCCATCGTATAATCCGGGTTGCGCACCACGCCCGAGCTCAAGAACAGGCCTTCGATGTAGTTGCGGCGGTAGAACTCAATGGTCAGTTCCACCAATTCGGACACGGAGAAGGTGGCACGTGGCACATCGTTGCTCCGGCGGTTGACGCAATACGCGCAATCGTACATGCAATGGTTTGTCAACATGATTTTCAGCAAAGAGATGCACCGCCCGTCCTCCGAGAAACTATGGCAGATGCCCCAAGCCGCCGCGTTGCCCAACTGGCCGGCATGCGAGCGGCGCGAAACGCCGCTGGAAGCGCACGACACATCATACTTGGCCGCCTCCACCAACACTCTCAGCTTGCTTATCATGCTTTCGTTGACCATCGCCTCCCACCTTTCCTCGCTTTCAACGCGACACCCTGCCCGAAAGGTTGCCGCCCATCAGGCTTTCCACTTCGGCCACGGAAACTTGGTTGAAGTCGCCCTGTACCGTGTTCTTCAAGGCAGAAGCCGCCAAGGCAAAGCCTAATGCTTTCCGGTCATCGTCCGGATAAGCAAGCAAGCCATGAATCATGCCGCCTACGAAAGCATCGCCCACGCCCACCTTGTCCACCACGCCGTCGATGTCGTAAACGGGAGCCACGTGCAACCTGCCGTCAGAATAAAGCACCGCCGCCAGCACGTCGTGGTTCACGCTCATGGAGTTGCGAAGCTCAATGAACATCTTCCGGCAACGGGGATAGCGGGCTTCTATCATCCGGCACTCCTTCAAGAACACGTCGCGGTCGAGGACATAACGGCTGTCCGTGGCAGGGAAAGGCACGTCGTTCACGCCCAACGTGAACTTGTATTCCGACATCGCGCCGAATATCACATCGCTCCTCTCCACCATCGGCGGCATCACCTCCGTGGCGGGCTTGCCGTACGCCCACAGGTTCTTGCGGAAATTCAGGTCGCACGAGATGGTCAGCCCCATGCGGTCCGCGCATTCAATGGCCTCCATGCACACGTCTGCCGCATGCTGGGACGAAGCCGGCACAATGCCCGACCAATGGAACCAGCCTGCGCCGTCGAACACCTTCTCCCAATCCACCATGCCAGGAAGCATCGTGGAGAAGGAGGAGCCGGCACGGTCGTAGATAACTTTCGAGGCGCGCATCGATGCACCGTTTTCCATGAAATAAACGCCCAAACGGTCGCCCCCGCGAAGGATGTGACGCACGCCGATGCCTGCCTTCCGCAGGCTGGCCAGGCAGGCATCGCCGATTTCATGCAGCGGCAGGCGGGTCACCAAGTCCACTTCATGCCCGTAATTGGCCAATGACGCAGCCACATTGGCTTCGCTTCCGCCGTAAGTCGCGCCGAAACGCTGTGCCTGCTGCGCCCGCAGGCACGAAGGAGGGGTCAGCCTCAACAAGACTTCCCCGAAGGTTACAATTCTCTTTCCCATATTCTATCTCTATCCTTTCTGATTCTACCCACAAATTTAGCTACATTTTTCATTCTTCCATCCTCACAGGACACAAACTTGCGCCAACCCGCAAAAGAAACCCGTCTTTCCCGCCTAAGAAGTTCCATCCACGCGGGCAACTTCTTTATCTCTAAGTTAGAGATGCACATCTTTAAGCTAAGGATGTGCATCTTTAGCCTAAGGATACACATCCTTAACCTAAAGATGAAGTTTTTGCACGGCTGAACGCAACTTTCCACACGGGATAACGCAACTGTTCCTGCCGCTGCGGCAAACATCCAGCCCGCCTTATGCCAAGCAGCCCTTGCTGGAAGGCACCTCGTAGCGGTAAACATCGCGCCGGACAGCCATCCGCAACGAGCGGCCCAAGGCCTTGAACACGGCTTCCGCCTTGTGGTGATCGTTCGAGCCTTCCGCTTGGATGTTGAGGTTCATGCCGGCGGCATCGCTCAACGACTTGAAGAAATGGAAGAACATCTCCGTCGGCACATCGCCAATCCGCTCGCGGCGGAAATCCACCTTCCACACCAGCCACGGGCGGCCACCGAAATCCAAACACACCTGTGCCAGGCAGTCATCCATCGGCAGGGAATAGCCGTAACGCTCTATCCCCCGCTTGTCGCCCAAAGCCTTGCCCAGGCAATGGCCCAGCACAAGGGCCGTATCCTCCACCGTGTGATGTTCGTCCACCCACAAATCGCCTGTGGCATGCACCTTCAGGTCAAAGCCCGCATGCCGGCCTATCTGCTCCAGCATGTGATCGAAAAAGCCCAGCCCGGTGTGGATGTCGCATGCGCCATGCCCGTCCAAATCCAACGACACGGCAATGTCCGTCTCCTTCGTCGTGCGCCGGAACTGCACCTTGCGATCCCCGGCAAACAGGAAATCCGCCACGCGGTCCCAGTCGTCCGTGGCCAACACGCAAACCTCCGCCAAGCCCTTTTCCGCTAGCCCTTGCGTGGCGCCGTTCAAATAAATGGCCTTGCAGCCTAAATTCTTCGCCAACTCCACATCGGTCAGCCGGTCGCCTATCACGTAAGAAGCCGCCAAGTCGTAACTGCCGTCCATGTACCGCCCCAACATTCCCGTGCCGGGCTTGCGGGTCGGCGCGTTCTCATGAGGAAAGGTGCGATCAATCAGAATGTCGTCAAAGGCAACACCTTCGCCCGCAAAAGTCTTCAATATCAACTCCTGCACCGGCCAGAAATCCTCCTCCGGGAAAGAAGGCGTGCCCAAACCGTCCTGATTGGTCACCATGACGAACTCAAAATCCAGACGGCTCCGTATGAAAGACAGGTTGCGGAATACTTTGGGAACGAACTCCAGCTTCCGGAAGGAATCCAACTGCTGGTCCACCGGCGGCTCCACGACCAACGTCCCGTCACGGTCTATGAACAATGCCCTTTTCATGCCATCTCTTTTAATACGTTTATCAACAAATCATTCTCGGCAGGCGTTCCCACCGTAATCCGCAAGCAGCCGCCGCACAAGGCCACCTTGCTCCGATTGCGGACAATGACCCCGTGCGCCGCCAAATAATCGTAAGTCCGCCCAGCATCCTGCACCTTTGCCAAAAAGAAATTGGCATCCGTGGGATACACCTTCACACAGCAAGGCAGACCGGAAAACCGCTCCATCACCCGCTTTCGCTCCGCTATCAGGATGCCGACCCATTCATCCACCTGACCGGCATGCTCCAACATGGCCAACGCCTTTTCCTGCGTCAGGCTGTTCACATTGTACGGGTACTTGATTTTGTTGAAATAAGCAATGACGGAAGGCGAGGCAAACGCCATCCCCAACCGTATGCCCGCACATCCCCAAGCCTTGGAGAAGGTCTGAAGCACCACCAGGTTCGGATAACGCGACAAACGGGGAAGGAACGACGCAGAAGGGGAAAAGTCGGCGTAAGCTTCGTCAAGCACGACCATCCCGTCAAACTTCTCCAACAATTCTTCCATCTCTGCAGGCGACAAGCAATTGCCGGTCGGGTTGTTGGGCGAGCAAAGGAAGACCACTTTGGTATGGCCGTCCGAAGCACGCAGGATGTCCGCCGCCCTGAACTGGAACCCGTCGTCCAAACGCACCCTGCGGTACTCCACCTCGTTCACGGCGGCACACACCTCATACATCCCATACGTAGGTTCTATCGCCACCACGTTGTCCGCTTTAGGTTCACAAAATATCCTGAACACCAAGTCAATCGCCTCATCGCTCCCGTTACCCAGGAAGATACAGCCGGCATCCACACCCTTGAGTGCGGAAAGCCGTCCCTTCAACGCCCATTGCAACGGGTCAGGATAGCGGTTGCAAGGAGCGTTGTAAGGATTCTCATTGGCATCCAAAAAAGCGACAGCCTGCAACTTGCACTCATCGCGGGCAGAACTGTAAGGCTTCAGGGCCTGGATATTGGCACGAACCAAATCATTCAAATCTTTCATGCTGCTACTCCTTTCTTTTACTCTCTATCCTAATCTCTACCGCCTTGCGGTGCGCCTCCAGATGTTCATTGGCAGCCATCACCATGATGGCCGTCCCCAAGCCGCACAATCCCTCACGGGTGATTTCCTGGAAAGTGACTTTCTTCATGAAACTGTCCAAATGCACCCCGCTGTACGCTCTCGCATATCCGCTGGTAGGCAAGGTATGGTTGGTGCCTGAAGCATAGTCGCCAGCGCTCTCAGGCGAGAAGGCTCCCAAGAACACCGAACCGGCATTCACCACATGCTCCGCCAAAGAGGCGTAATCCTCTGCCTGGATAATCAGATGCTCCGGCGCATACGCATTGGCCATCTCCATCGCCTCGTCCATCGACCGAAGCAATATCAACTTGCCGTGCCGCAAAGACTGCATGGCAATGGACTGGCGCGGCAACACTTCCATCTGCCTGCAAACTTCTTCCTGGACCTTCAAAAGAAGTTCTTTGGAATCTGTGACGAGGATGCTCTGGCTATCCGCCCCATGCTCCGCCTGCGACAGCAAATCGGCCGCCACGAAAGCCGGGTTCGCACGGCCATCCGCTAACACCATCACTTCAGACGGGCCGGCAGGCATGTCTATCGCCACATCACGCAACGACACCATCTGTTTCGCAGCCGTCACAAAACGGTTGCCCGGCCCGAATATCTTATCGACTTTCGGGATGCTTTCCGTGCCATAAGCCAATGCGGCAATGGCCTGCGCCCCTCCTACCTTATATATATGAGTGGCACCCGACAAACTGGCCGCATACAGGATGGCGGGATGCACTTGGCCGTCCTTTCCAGGAGGAGTGCAAAGCACGATTTCCCGGCATCCGGCCAGACGGGCAGGAACAGCCAGCATCAGCACGGTGGAGAAAAGAGGCGCCGTGCCGCCCGGCACATACAACCCCACCCTTTCCACTGGCACAGGCTTCTGCCAACAAAGCACGCCCGGCATGGTCTGAACCTGCACCACGTCACGCCGCTGTGCCGCATGAAACGCTTCTATGTTGCGCATTGCCGCCTGAATCGCTTCCTTCAATTCTTTGGGAAGCAACTCAGCAGCCCTCTCCATCTCAGGCTGGGACACATGCAAGTCCCGCAACTGCACTTTGTCAAAACGTTCTTCGTATTCCCGCAAGGCTTCATCGCCCCGCGCCTTCACTTCACGCAGAATCTGCCCTACTGCCTCCGACAAATCCTGTTCGTCCAACGGCGGCCGCTTCAGTATGCCGCCCCACAGGCTTCTTTCCGGGTAATTGAATATTTCCATGTCACACAATCATTTTTTCAATGGATAAAACCAAAATTCCTTGTGCGCCGAATGCTTTCAATTGGCGGATGATTTCCCAGAAGCATCCTTCGTCCAGCACCGTATGCACAGACGACCACCCTTCCTGCGCCAACGGCATCACTGTCGGACTTTTCATGCCGGGAAGGATGCCGATTACTTCCTCCAATCTGGCATTCGGGACATTCATCAGCACGTATTTCTTGTTCTCTGCCGCCTTCACGGCTTCCATGCGGAAAAGCAATTCAGCCAGCACAGCCTCTTTCTCCTGCGGCAGGCTCTTGCTTGCAACAAGCACCGCCTCAGAATGCATCACCACCTCCACCTCCTTCAGATGGTTGTTCACCAACGTAGAGCCGGAACTGACAATGTCAAAGATAGAATCAGCCAACCCGATGGAAGGCGCCACCTCTACCGAACCTGTGATGACATGAATTTCTGCATGAATGCCATTCCTCTCCATAAAGTCCTTCAAGATAGATGGATAAGAAGTAGCTATCTTCTTCCCTTCAAACCATCCCAACCCGGTGTACTCAATATTCTTGGGAATTGCCAATGACAAGCGGCACTGTCCAAAACCCAACCGCTTGACAATGCGGGCATCTTCCTGCTTTTCGGCAAACTCATTCTCGCCCACGATGCCTAAATCAGCTACACCTGTTGCTACAGATTGCGGTATATCATCGTCCCGCAAAAAAAGAACCTCAAGAGGAAAGTTGGAAGACTGCACCAACAAAGTGCGCTTTGCCAGACTGAGTTTGACATCCGACTCCTCCAACAGGCGCATGGTCTCCTCATGCAAACGCCCTTTGGCCTGAACTGCTATTCGTAACATCTCTATTCTATTATATTAATACATGGCAAATAACAAAAAAGGCTTACCAAACCGGCAAGCCTTTCTCTACATTTCTCTATAAAATCATCTATGCCCACCGATATGCTCAACAGGTCTGCAATGATGATATGTAACAATTATACTCATAACTTCGTCTATCAACGCGACAAATGTATGCATTTGCATCCAATGAGGCAAATTTATGACGCACTTTTTTTCTTTCCACTTCAATTTTATCATTCACAATGCTTCTCGCTTTACAAAACGGCCTGCCTTCAAATCATATTCGCCTGCCTCTGTGTCGCAAGATACAAAACACATCTCGGCATGAGCCTTCTCTTTGGGAAAAGTGAAATACGTGCAGACGGTTTTCGTGCAGAGGATGCCTTCCGCATTATAAAGGCAAGCCTCCACCAATGCCAGATTTCGGCGCTGCTCCATCAGGCGGGCTTTCAGCAGAAGGTAAGGCTCGTTCGTGCTGACCTCCTTCATGAAACGCGTCTCCATCTTGGAGGTCACCCCGGCTGTCTGAAGCTTCCGAAACACCACCCATCCGCAAATCTCATCCAACAAAACGGACTGTATGCCGCCATGCAGCGTGTTCAGCCAGCCTTGGTACTGCGGCTCAGGATGCCACACGCTCACGATGGCATCACCATCTTCATAGAACTCCATCTTCACGCCCGCCGCATTGCCGGGGGCGCATCCAAAGCAATGATACCCCGGCATCCCTTTCCACGGATTCACGATTTTCTTCATGGCACCTCACTTTTGTCCGTAAGCCTTCAAGCCATCTTGCAGGAACTCCACATATTTGTCCACATCTTCATCGTAAGCGTATGAACGGGTCAAAGGCATGCCGTCATTGTCCAGCAACACATAGAAAGGCTGGGCGTTCGCGCCAAACTTGCTGCGTTGCAAATAGCTCCACTTGTCGCCCACCGAACGGAGCGTGCGCTCCACGCCGTTCTCCATCACTTTCACCGGTTCCGGCAAGGCGGTCTTGTCGTCCACGAAAAGCTGTATCAGCACATATTCATTGTCGATGATGTCGGCCACCTCGGTGTCCGTCCAGACCGCCAGTTCCATCTTGCGGCAGTTCACGCAACCAAACCCCGTGAAATCAATCATCACCGGCTTGCCCACACGCTTGGCATACGCCATCCCTGCATCGTAGTCATCAAACTGGGCATGCACTTCCTTCGTGTAAAGGTTGAAATCCTGGGTATTCATCGGGGGCGCAAACGCACTCACGGCCTTCAACGGTGCGCCCCAAAGGCCCGGCACCATATAGACGGCAAATGCCAAAGAGGCCAGTGCCATGAAGAAGCGCGGCACAGACACACGGTCCGTATCGTCGTCATGCGGGAAGCGTATCCATCCCAACAGGTAACAGCCCAAGAGGGCAAATATCATAATCCACAAGGCCAAGAACGTTTCACGGTCCAAGATGCCCCAGCCGTAGGCAAGGTCGGCCACGGAAAGGAACTTCAAGGCAAACGCCAGTTCCAAGAAACCAAGCACCACCTTCACCACGTTCATCCATCCGCCTGATTTCGGCATGGACTTCAGCCACGACGGGAACATGGCAAACAAGGTGAAGGGCAACGCCAACGCCACTGCAAAGCCAAACATCCCAATCGCCGGGCCTACCACGCTGCCCGTGGTGGACACCTCCACCAACAAGAAGCCGATAATCGGGCCGGTGCAGGAAAACGACACCAACGTCAACGTGAACGCCATCAGGAAGATGCTCAACAGGCCGCTCGTAGCCTCGGCCTTGCTGTCCACCGCATTGCTCCACTTCGACGGCAAGGTGATTTCAAACGCGCCGAAGAAAGAGGCGGCAAACACCACCAGCATCAGGAAGAACAGGATGTTGAACACCGCATTCGTGGACAGGGCATTCAAGGCGCTCGCCCCGAACACCAACGTCACCGCCAGCCCCAGCGCCAAATAGATGACCACAATGGAAAGCCCGTAGAGCCAAGCATCGCGGATGCCCTTCTTGCGGTCCTTCGTGCGCTTCAGGAAGAAACTCACCGTCATCGGGATGATCGGCCACACGCACGGGGTGAACAATGCAATCAAACCGCCCACGAAGCCCGTGAACAGGATGTAGAGCCACGAACGATCCACGGCCTGCCCGGATGCCTCGCCGAAAGCCTTCAGTTCATCGATGACGGGAGTCCACCAACCCGCCCCGCTGCCGCCGGGCGCAAGGGCGGCATCCGCCTCAGCCGTTGCCAGGGCAGTGCTTGCGGCTTCCTCCGCGCCATCCCCAGGCGCGGCATCTTCCAACTGCTGCACCGGGCTGCTGGAAGGCTTCGCCTCTGCTGCCGGAGCCGCCGTGCCATCACCCTTCCCAGAATAGCTGAAAGGCACTTGCGACGGCGGCAGGCAACTCTCGTCGTTGCAAGCCCCGTACTCCAAGTAGCCCTCTATCCTGTAAGACCCGCCCGTCGGCTCAAACTGCTGGGCCAGCACTGCCGTATGCTCAAAGAAGCGCAGTTCCATGCCGAACATGTTGTCGTACTCGGTCGTGACCTCCGAACGGGGCGTGAGCTTGCCCACCAGCCGCACGCCTTCGGCCACATCGGCATGGAAAGAAGCGGATATGGGTCCGTCGTCGCCCATCTCCACCGAATACACGTGCCAGCCCTCGTCGATGGTGGCCGTGAACACAATCTCCTTCATTCCCCCGGAGGCTTCCTTCAGTTCCGCCTTCCACTTCACAGGTTCGAGAATCTGCGCCTGGAGGGCCATCAAGCCGCACAGGAACAATCCCGCAGAAAATAGTAGCTTCTTCATAAATGACTCTGATATATTTATACTATATTTGTACACGTTATGCATACGGCGCATGCAACGTGTGCAAAAATACGTCATTTGTTTTACATACACTAACAAATACATGTTAATTATCGGTATTGCAGGCGGGACCGGTTCGGGCAAGACCACCGTCGTGCGGAAAATCATAGAACGCTTGCCCGCAGGGGAAGTGGTGCTGCTCCCCCAAGACTCGTATTACAAGGACAACAGCCACATCCCCATGGAGCAGAGGCGGCTCATCAACTTCGACCACCCCGATGCATTTGAATGGAACCTCCTCTCGCAACACCTCGCCCTGCTGAAAGAAGGCAAAAGCATCGAACAACCCACCTACTCCTACTTGACCTGCACCCGACAGCCTGAAACCATCCATACCGAGCCGAGGGACGTTGTCATCGTGGAAGGCATCCTCGCCCTGTGCGACCCCCAACTGCGGGCGCAGATGGACCTGAAAGTATTCGTGGATGCTGACCCCGACGAACGCCTCATACGAGTCATCCAGCGCGACATCGTGGAACGCGGGCGCACCGCGCAGGACGTGATGGAGCGCTACACCCGCGTGCTGAAGCCCATGCACCTGCAGTTCATCGAACCTACCAAGCGCTATGCCGACATCATCATCCCGCAGGGAGGCGACAACGAAGTAGCCATCGACCTCCTCGCCCGATTCATCGGCAAGAACTTAGGACTCAACCAATAACCATCCATGAAAAAGACTTTACTCCTCGCCCTCGCGATAGCTGCTCTCATGGCCTCAGCCGGATGCCAAAGCAGACGGGAAGCCCCGCCCCGCCCGGCTCACGACTTAGAGCAAATACAGGATAGCGGCAAACTCACCGTCCTCACCCTATACGGCTCCACCTCCTACTTCCTCTACCGGGGAGAACCGATGGGCTACCAGTATGAATTGGCACAACAGTTCGCCCAATCCATCGGCGTAGCATTGGAAGTGAAAGTGGCTGCCGACACCGATGAACTCATACGCAAGCTGCTCAACGGCGAGGGCGACCTCATTGCCTGCAACCTGCCCGTCAACAACCTGCGGTGGAAGGACAGCCTTGCCTACTGCGGCGAGGAAACCATTACCCACCAAGTCCTCGTGCAACGCCGTGCATCCAAAAAGGAACGAGCCAATGACGTGACCCAACTCATCGGCAAAGACATCTACACCAAGCCCGGCAAACACTTGGAACGCCTCACCCACCTCGACCGCGAATTGGGGGGCGGCATCCGCATCCACGCCGTGAACAACGACAGCACCACCGAAGAAGACCTCATCACCCAAGTGGCGCAGGGCAAGATCCCCTGCACCGTAGCCGATGACGACGTGGCACGACTCAACCGCACCTACTACCCCAACCTTAATATCAGCCTCGCCGTGAGCTTCGATCAACGCGCCTCATGGGCCGTGCGCAAAGACTGCCCCCACTTGGCCGAAGCTGCTGACCGCTGGCACCGCACCAACGCGTCGCGCCCCGCCTACCAAGAGACCGCCCGACGCTATTTCGAACGAAGCAAGGTGGTGAGCCACGGATCCATCCTGTCTGAAAGCGAAGGAAAAATATCTCACTACGACAACCTATTCCGCAAGTATGCCCCCCAAGCCGGATGGGACTGGCGATTGATAGCCGCATTGGCCTACACCGAATCGAACTTCAACCCTGATGCCGTCTCCTGGGCCGGTGCGCGCGGCCTCATGCAACTCATGCCCCGCACCGCAAAGGCCATGGGCATGCCCGAAGGCATGGACGCCGACCCGGAGGAGAGCGTGAAGGCCGCCACCCGGTACATCGCCCAGATGGACCGCAGCCTCCGCATGGTAGAGGATGAGGACGAGCGCATCAACTTCGTGCTGGCTGCCTACAACGCGGGCCTTGGCCACGTGTACGATGCCATGGCGCTGGCCGGGAAATACGGCGCGGATCCCCACGTGTGGCACGGCAACGTGGAACGCTTCATCCTCCTGAAAAGCGACAAGGCGTACTACGCCGACCCCGTGTGCCGCAACGGCTACTTCCGGGGGACGGAGACCTTCAACTTCGTGCGGGACATCCGCGCCCGCCACGCCTACTACGTCCGCAAAATCAAGCAATAGCCCGCCCGACGCGGCGCGATTTTCCGCCCCATGCCGCCATCCGTTGGGAAATAATGCGTACCTTTGCGCCCAACGGAAGAATACTTAAACATTACGACACATGGAAACAACTCCCAACAAGTACATCACGGTGGCCTACGAACTGTACACCACCGACGACGGCCAACGAGAATTGATAGAGAAAGCCACCAAGGAACACCCCTTCCAGTTCATCTCCGGGCTGGGCGTGGCATTGGACGCTTTCGAGGAAAAACTGGCGGGGCTGGAGGCCGGCGAGCGGTTCGCCTTCACCCTCACCGCCGACAAAGCCTACGGCGAATACCGCGACGAGTACGTGGTGGACGTGCCGCGCAGCGTGTTCGAGGTGGACGGCCGCTTCGACAGCCAGCGCGTGTACGCAGGCAACGTCATCCCGCTGATGAACGCCGACGGGCAGCGCCTAAACGGCACGGTGGTGGAAGTGAAGGGCGACGTGGTGGTGATGGACCTCAACCACCCCCTTGCCGGCAGCGACCTGACCTTTGAAGGCGAGGTCGTGGAATCGCGCCCCGCCACCAACGAGGAAATACAAGGCACGTTGCGCATGCTCTCAGGCGAGGGGTGCGGCTGCGGATGCTGCGGGGGTGAAAGTAGTTGCGGCGACGGATGCGGCAGCAACGGATGCGGATGCGAAGGGCATTGCCATTGACACACCTATATATAGGAAAAAGAAGCGGGGGACGGCTAAGCCGTCCCCCGCACTGTCATTTCGAGGTCATGATACGAAGCACGAGGCGATCCGTCTCGTCCATCCCTCGCGAACCAATGAGCGTAAGGTTGCGGATGGTCTGGTCCACGTTATCATCAATGATGCCCTCCACCGGCTCGGCACATTTGCCCTCCATCGCCAGCATGGCCGACATCACAGCAGTGGACACGCCGCTGGTCAACTTCATCGCGCAACTGGGCTTCGCCCCGTCGCATATCATGCCGGTGAGGTTGGCCACCATGTTCTTCACCGCCGAGGCCACCTCCGGGTAGCCGCCGCCCATCAGCCACGTGATGCCGCAACTGGAGCCGGTGGCCGCCACCACGCAGCCGCACAGGGCGGAGAGGCGGCCCAGGCTCTGCTTGATGTAGATGACGGTGAGGTGGCTCAGCGCCAGGGCGCGGATGAGTTGCTCCTCGGTGGCGCCGGTGTCCTCGGCATAGACCGCCACGGGGAGCGTGGCGGCGATGCCCTGGTTGCCGCTGCCCGAATTGCTCATCACGGGTATCATCGCCCCGGCCATCCGGGCGTCGCAGGCCGCCGAGGTATAGGAAAGGATGTGGGAGAACACGCTGTCGCCCATGATGCGGTGTTCATACACGCCCCGCATCGTCTTGCCGAGGGCGTGGCCGTAGTCGCCCTTGAAGGACTGCTCGGCGGCAGCGCGGTTCAGTTCGGCCGACTTCAGGATGAAGCGTATCTCGTCGAGCGGGGCAGTCATGGCAAAGTCGTACACCCGCCGCAGGCTCAAGTCCACGCGCTCCTCCTCCGCCTCTGCCGCTCCGGGGGCGCGCTTGTCAAGCAGCACCCGCCCGCCGCAGGCCACATAGACGAAGCGGGTATGCCCGCCGCTGATGACGGCCACGGCTTCCTCCCCGCCCGCCCGGCAGGCGGCCTCGATGTAGAGCTTCTCCGCGCAGTCCTCCTTCAGGCGGATGCTGATGGCGCGGCGGGCTATCATGGCCTTGCCCTCCTCCACGTCGGCGGGGGTGATGCCCTTCAGCACCTCCAGCTGGTAGGAGGATTTCCCCGCCAAGGCGCCCAGGGCCACGGCGATGGGCAGGCCGATCATCCCCGTGCCGGGAATGCCCACGCCCATGGCATTCTTCAGGATGTTCGCGCTGAGGCTCACGGCCACCGTCTCCGGGCGGCGGCCCAATGTCTCGGCGGCTTTGGCCACGGCCAAGGCCACAGCAATGGGTTCCGTGCAGCCGATGGCAGGCACCACCTCGCGGCGGATGAGGCGGATGATTTTCTTTCTCTCTGATGCTTCCATAGCTTATGCGATTCTGTTTACCGGGGCAAAGGTAACAAAATATCCGTGCCAAGCGTAACCATTCTATTTTCCGCCACGACAATTTTATCGGCTGTTTTTCAGCCGATAAAATAAAAATGTCCGTAAGAAA
>CALUIR010000034.1 GCA_944320785.1 uncultured Bacteroidaceae bacterium | reverse complement strand
ATGTTATTGCTCATCCCTGTTTCTTTGAAACTGTCAGATTTCCTACACAGGATAAAAGCGAAACACTTTCACTATTTCAAAATGCCACGCTCGGTGGCAAGGCAAAGATAGTAAAACCTGTTCAAACGAATGACATTTCGTGGCAGGAATATTGTTTTCTTTGCTCTGGGTCTATTCTATAATACGATAATCCATCGACCCTTGAAGGCAAATCAGGCAGATATTTGTACCCCAATGAGCGTGTATGGCAGGCTTGTTGCCGCTTAATTCATTGTGTACGAGTTGGTTATTTCTTTTCTTCGCTTCCCTGCGCCTGTTTATGCATTAGCATTGTTTAACATGTCGAGGCGGATTTACACCTTATTATATATAGTAGTTTATGCAAAGAGACTTGCAAGTACGCAAATAAGTACCTATCTTTGCGGCATAGCAAAGGAGGTTTTATGCGGACGGCTAATTACACGGATTTGAGAGCCAATCTGAAAAGCTACATTGATTCAGTGATTGAGGATGATGACACTGTGGTTGTGAACCGTGGAAACGGGAAAGGTGTGGTGATGATTTCTTTGGATGAATACAATTCGTTGAAAGAAACGGAATACATTATGTCGTCGCCCGGCACAATGGAGTCCATACGGAGAGGCGAAAAGGAAATCAAGGAAGGCGATTGTGTGGCTCAAAGCGAGGGCGAAAGCTTGGATGATTTCTTGAAACGGGTGGCATGTACAGAATAATATTTTCCCGGCAGGCACAGGAAGATTACCTGTATTTTTCGCGAAGCGGCAACAAAGCCGTCTTGGATAGAATCAGTTCTTTATTGGAGGATATGGCGGCACATCCCTATACGGGGATTGGAAAGCCAGAATCCCTCAAGTATGAATTGGCAGGCAAATGGTCAAGGCGCATCAATTCGGAACATCGGATTGTTTATGCCGTGCATGATGATGTTGTGGAGATTTATGTGTTTGCCATGCGGTTTCATTACGGGAAGAAGAAGTGAGGGCGGCCGCCTTTTCGCTGCCATTGCGCATCGGATGCCAATTAATTTCCTGCAAACCCTTGCGCATTTGGAAGGAAAGCGCTACTTTTGCACCCGCCGATACGGGTATCGGCATATCATTCAAATCATTAATTAAAAAGTTATTTAAAAGAATGGCAACTAAAATCAGATTGCAAAGAAGAGGACGCAAAGGTTATGCGTTTTATGCTATCGTGATAGCAGATTCTCGTGCGCCACGTGATGGCCGGTTCATTGAAAAGATAGGGACGTATAATCCGAATACGGATCCTGCTGCTGTAGATTTGAATTTTGAGCGTGCGTTGTATTGGGTGAATGTGGGTGCGCAGCCTACGGATACTACCCGCAACATCCTTTCCCGCGAAGGCGTTTACATGAAGAAACATTTGCTGGGTGGTGTGGCTAAAGGCGCGTTTGGCGAAGCCGAGGCTGAAGCACGTTTCGAGGCTTGGAAGAAAGACAAGCAATCAGGGCTTGCTGCGTTGAAGGCGAAGAATGAAGAAGCCGCCAAGGCTGCCGCCAAGGAACGTCTGGAAGCTGAAAAGAAAGTCAACGAAGATATTGCCAAGAAAGTGGCTGAGAAGAAAGCTGCCGAAGCGGCTGCAAAAGCCGAGGCGGAAGCTGCCGCTGCCGCAGAAGCTGCTGCCAGCGAGGAAGCAGCACCCGCAGCAGAAGAGGCTCCTGCCGCAGAAGCATAAGGGGTTTTTAGAGCTAACTGGAACAGGATGTGCCTGCATCACGCGGCGCATCCTGTTTTTTTTGTTGGAGGATTGGCGGCGGCGCAAGAGCTTTCGCCGCTGCTGCCTGAGGAGCATCCCCTGTGGAGCGCTTGCGCGTTAAAGGGGGGCTCTTCTATTTGCGCGCCTTTGCCGGACGAGATTTTCTTTTCTTGCTGGATTGGCTTGGTTGAATAGGAATAATTGTATATTTGTATTCGGTTTGGAACGGCTTTTTGAAAGCTTTCCCGGAAAATCCGGGAAGGAGCGTTTTAAATTAAATATAGGAAAAATGGAAGCAAATTATTATTTCACCATCCGGAGCATTGTGGCTTTGGTGTTGGGTGTGTTGTTGGTGGTCTGGCCGGATGTGGCCATCAATTATTTGGTGATTACAGTGGGCGTGCTGTTTTTTGTCCCGGGCGTGCTGTCTTTGGCCGGGTATTTCTGGCGCAGAAGAAAGGAAGAAATCCCCCGTTCCGCGCTTTTCCCGGTAGCGGGTGTGGGCAGTTTGTTGTTCGGCCTTTGGCTGATGATCATGCCGTCTTTCTTTGTCAACATCCTGATGTACGTGTTGGGCTTCATATTGATATTGGGGGGCATCCAGCAGATTGTCTTTTTGGCCTCGGCGCGCAGGTACGCTTCTGTTTCCGCAGGTTTCTATGTGGTTCCCGTGTTGTTGCTGGTGGCAGGATTCGTGGTTCTGCTGAACCCGTTTGATGTGGCTTCTGCGGCATTTGTCGTGTTGGGCATCAGCTGCATTGTCTATGCGGCTTCCGAGCTTTTCAACGGTTTCCGCTTCCGCAGGCGGCGCGCGGCGGTGGAAGAAGTGGAAGCCGGGCCGGAACTTCCCGAGGATGCCTGAAAATCCTTCCGGGGATGCGTGCGGTTTGTCTGGATGATTCATGCCGTTCCTCCCAAAGGTTTTCCTGCACGATTAGTAATCGTAAACGTTGACGATTACTAATCGTAATGCATGACGATTACTAATCGTATTGGAGATGGTTCAGCGGGAAATGCCATGTAATCCGTTGGAAGCCGTGCATTTATATGGACAGTCGGGGGCGATTTCCATGGATGGCCTGCTTGAAGTGCCTATATTGTAAGGAATATTCTTGCATGCAGCGCGTCGGGCGCAGGGAAGGCGTCTCCCCAAAAAGTATGTTAAAAGCGAAGATGGCGGCGATATTCTGCTTATCTTTGCCGGACATATCATGGGCTTGACTGGATTTGACAGCGAGTTGAAATGGTACGTAAGCATGCAGTGCGCGGGTAGTCGGCACTATAATCCCGGTTATCAAAAGATTATCTGGCAACGAAAATTATGCTCTCGCTGCTTAATCGAAGCACAGTAGATTAGCTTTATTCCCGCCACAGTGGCGGGAACGGGATGTCACTCAAAAGCTCTTGTCCCGAAGCGTTTGGCAAAGTGGCACAGCAAAATCGGGAATAATGCAGGCTTCTCCCCGCAGCCGGCATGAAACCTCAGGGGATAAGGCATGGGTTGGTGGCTTTGGTCTTGCCCATGCACGAAAACCGAAGTCAAAGATAAGCATGTAGAAAGCGTATGGTTTCCTTGTTTGGACGAGGGTTCGATTCCCTCCAGGTCCACGTAGGTGCAAACAGAAATCCGCCGGATCTCGGCGGATTCCTGTTTGTTTCTCCTTGGGATTCCCCTTGAATGCCTTTACGGGCTTTTGCCCCCTGCCGGGCAAGAAGCGGATGCCGCCATTGGGTTTCCTCTTTTTTCGCATGGCCGGATAAAATTATTCAAAAAAAATTTTGTAATACGAATCTTAGCCGTATATTTGCCAAAGCGAACATAAGATGCGGTTTGCAGGCGTTGTTCGCTTTGGCAATTTGGTGTGAGATGACGGAAGAAGGCGACAAGCTCTTGAACGACATAGAAGCAAGGTTGAGGCATTTGGCCTATTTGCGGGAGGAACTGAAGCGCGAAAACGAAGGACTGAAGGAAACGTTGGAAGCTAAGGAACGTGAATTGGAGCGGATGCGTGAAGAGTACGAGGCTTTGCAGGCCAGTTACACCAATTTGAGGCAGGCAAGGATAATCGCCGCCCGCGAAAGTGAAGTAGGGGACACAAAGCAGCGGTTGTCCAAGTTAGTGCGTGAAGTCGATAAATGCATCGCTTTGCTGAACGAATGAGGAAAGGAAGACATGCATGGACGATATAGAAAGAGTCATAGAACTGATGATTGCCGACTTGCAAATCCCGCTGAAAATACAGCTGGGCGGGCAGGAAGAACAGTTTGCAAGAGAGGCGGCGAAGTTGACGAACGGGTATTTGAACATGTACCGCGATTTGTTTCCCGGTCTGACGGAGAAACACTATTTGGCGATGAGCGCTTTCCATTTTTGCTATCGTTACATAGAACTGCGGGACAAGAACGATACGCAACCTTACATCAGCAGGCTTGAAAAGATAAAGGAAAGTTTGGATGCCTGTTTGGATGGCGAGGGGACGGAAGGACGGGATTGAGGCCTTTTTGAGGAAAATTCACGCACTGCTTGTTCCTTGGCGGATGCCAAGGAAGAGGTGGTGCTTTTTTATTTATATATAAATTAATAACAATGAGTGTGACCGTAATAATAATCGTGGCAATTGCTTGCTTTGCGGCGGGAGGACTGGCAACGTTCCTTCTGCTGAAATACGTGTTGAAGTCGAAAAGCGAAGCTATCTTGAAAGAAGCCGAAGCTGAAGCGGAAGTCATCAAGAAAAACAAGCTTCTGGAGGTGAAGGAAAAGTTCCTGAACAAGAAAGCCGACTTGGAGAAAGAGGTGGCCGCCCGCAACCAGAAGATACAGCAGGCAGAGAACAAGTTGAAACAACGCGAATTAGTGTTGACGCAGAAGCAGGAAGAACTTCAGCGGAAGCGGGTGGAAGTGGATGCCATCAAGGAGAACCTGGATGCGCAGCTTTCCATCATTGACAGGAAGAAAGAGGAATTGGACCGGCTCCAGTCCCAAGAGCGCGAGAAACTGGAAACCATCTCCGGCCTCTCGGCCGATGAGGCGAAGGAGCGTTTGGTGGATTCCTTGAAAGAGGAAGCAAAGGCGCAGGCGGCTTCTTATGTGAACGACATCATGGATGAAGCCAAGATGACGGCCAGCCGCGAAGCCAAGAAAATCGTGATTCAGTCCATACAGCGTGTGGCCACTGAAACGGCCATTGAGAATTCTGTCACGGTGTTCCATATTGATTCCGATGAAGTGAAAGGCCGGATTATCGGGCGCGAAGGGCGCAACATCCGTGCTTTGGAGGCTGCAACGGGCGTGGAAATCGTGGTGGACGACACGCCGGAAGCCATCGTTCTTTCTGCTTTCGACCCGGTTCGCCGCGAGATTGCCCGTTTGGCTTTGCACCAGTTGGTGACGGACGGGCGCATCCATCCGGCACGCATTGAAGAAGTGGTGGCGAAGGTGCGCAAGCAGGTGGAAGAAGAGATTGTGGAAACCGGGAAGCGCACCACGATTGACTTGGGCATCCATGGCTTGCACCCGGAACTGATTCGCATCATTGGCAAGATGAAGTACCGTTCTTCTTATGGGCAGAACCTGCTGCAGCATGCCCGCGAAACGGCAAACCTGTGTGCCGTGATGGCATCGGAACTGGGATTGAACCCGAAGAAGGCCAAACGTGCCGGCTTGTTGCACGACATCGGGAAAGTGCCTGACGAGGAGCCGGAACTGCCGCACGCCTTGTTGGGCATGAAGCTGGCGGAGAAATACAAGGAAAAGCCAGATATCTGCAACGCAATCGGGGCGCATCATGATGAAGTGGAGATGACCAGCTTGCTGGCACCCATCGTGCAGGTTTGCGATGCCATATCCGGCGCACGCCCGGGCGCGCGCCGTGAAATAGTGGAAGCTTACATCAAGCGCTTGAATGATTTGGAACAGTTGGCCATGTCGTATCCCGGCGTGACGAAGACCTATGCCATCCAAGCCGGGCGTGAGTTGCGCGTCATTGTCGGGGCAGACAAGATAGACGACAAGCAGACGGAAAGCCTCTCTGCTGAGATTGCCAAGAAGATACAGGACGAGATGACTTATCCGGGACAAGTGAAGATTACGGTGATTCGTGAGACGCGTGCCGTAAGTTTCGCGAAGTAAGGGAGATTAATAAAGGCAAGGATGCGGGATCCAAGGATGGAGCCTGCATCCTTTTATTTTTTTGGAAAAGGGATATATAACATAAAAAAGCGTTGTCATGTTTGAAAAAGGGAACAGGGGGAATACGCTGCATGGGATTCTGCTGATAGCATTGTTTTCGTTTGCGGCATTTTACATAGCGGAAATACCGTTTGTCAAGCGCCTTTCATTCAGCCCGTTGATTGTGGGCATCATTTTGGGCATGCTTTATGCCAACAGCCTTCGCAACCGTTTGCCGGAAACATGGGTGCCGGGCATAAAGTTCTGCACGAAGCAAGTGCTGCGTGCAGGCATTGTGCTGTATGGCTTCCGCCTGACGTTGGCACAGGTGTTTGCCGTCGGCCTTCCGGCCATCATCGTGGATGCGGTCATTGTGGGAGGCACGCTGTTGCTGGGCGTTTGGTTGGGGCGGTTGCTGAAGATAGACCGCGACACCGCTTTGCTGACATCCACCGGCAGCGCGATTTGTGGCGCGGCAGCCGTATTGGGCGCAGAACCCGTCGTGCGTTGTGAAGGGCATAAGACGGCAATAGCTGTCTCCACCGTGGTGGTGTTCGGCACGATATCCATGTTCCTCTACCCGGTGATGTACCGTTCCGGCCTGCTTGATGGGCTCAATGACATGGAAGTGGCCATCTATACGGGAAGCACATTGCACGAAGTGGCGCACGTGGCCGGGGCGGGCAATGCCATGGATCCTACGGACGCTTTGGGCATAGCAGGCACAGCCACCATCACGAAGATGATTCGCGTGATGATGTTGGCACCGGTGCTTGTCATCATGGGCATTGCATTGTCCGCCCGCCGTAAGGACAAGGCAGCCGGCAAAGCCGGGAAAAGCAAGGTGGCGATACCTTGGTTCGCATTCGGTTTTATCGGGATTATTTGCCTCAATTCATTGCTGCAATACCTGGCAGGCGCGGACACAGTGAAGGAAATCCCTTTGAACGGAGCTATAGAATATGTGGACACGTTCATGCTGACGATGGCCATGACCGCTTTGGGGACAGACACGAGCATCGACAAATTCAAGCAAGCCGGGGCGAAGCCGTTCCTTTTGGCTGCATTGATTTATGCATGGCTTCTGGGCGGCGGTTATCTTCTGGCCCGTTATCTGGTCCCGGCAATTGCTTAAAACTCAAGGACGGCTATGTAGGGGCAATGGTCGGAAATCTGCCGTTGCGGGCTTGTTTCCTCCTGCGGGATGTTGATGCAGGCTGCTTTTATCCCTGAGGTGACGAATATGTAATCGATTTTCTTGCGTTCATTGTGAGGAAGTTTGTTGAAATTGTGGTATGTGTAGGCAACGCCTTCTTTTTTGTGCGCAATCTTGTATGTGTCTTCCAGAGGAGAACTGTTGCCGGTCAGTATCCTGTATGCTTGTTGGCTTTCGGTAATGTTGAGGTCTCCCGTGAGGACGGCAGGGAGGCCTTTGTGCTTTTCCAGCCTGCTGATGATTTGCTTTGCGCTGTTCATTTGGGCTTCTTTCCCTTGATGGTCGAAATGTGTGTTGATGGCAAGCACGGTTTTTCCGTTCCTTTTGTCTTGCAGCCTGGCCCATGTGGCGATTCGCGGGCATGCGGCATCCCATCCGATGTACCCGATGCTGTCAGGATACTCAGATAACCAAGTTGTCTGGCAATCTTCCAGCTTGAACAGGTCTTTCTTGTAGAAAATGGGGGAATACTCTCCTCTCGTTTTCCCGTCATCGCGTCCCACTCCTGCCACGGCATAATCGGGAAGATTGTTTTTTAAATATTCAAGTTGGTGGTGCAGGACTTCTTGCATGCCGATTACATCTGGTTGTTCGGCCTTTATGAAATGAAGGACATTGCTTTTTCTTTCTTCCCAACTGTTCATGCCATCCCCTGCATTGTCATACCGCAAATTGAAGCTTATCCATCGGTAAGCATTGGTTCCCTGGGGTGGTTTGCAGGAAGAGGACAGCAGGCAGAAAACGCCTGCTATCCCCCAGAATAATAATTTGTTCATGCACTGTCGATGTTTATATCTTTTTTGATTTGGCCACGGCTTCTCCAGGCAAAAGGCCGTCGGCGCTGACCTTTACTTTGATTTTCCCGGGCTTGAAGGTTGTCCTTACGGCAACCCGCATCAATCCGCCTTCGGCTTGTAGTTCCGGGTCTCCGGGAACATGGTAGTTGAGCGGCTTCCCTTCAGTCACATAGAAATTGTAGGAACCTTTATAACTGCCTTCTCCTTCTACCTCAAACGTTAATATGTTTTCCGCAAATGGACACCAATTGCCATCTTTGTCCACAATTCTGGCTGTTGCGATAAAGGCATCCGTGCCATTGGCTTTTAACTCAAACTTCTCACCATTGGGCTTAGGCGCAGGCTCCTCTATGCTGACTTCTATGGCGTACGGTTCGCCGGATGATGAAATCTGGTCGGTGCATACGGGACGTTTGTTTTCATCCAGGCCGATTGCTTTTACAATTCCGGCTTCCCAAGGGATGTTTTCCCATGTGCATCTGCGTGTCTGTTCTTCAGGTTCTATGATGCCTTTGGATATGCCGTTGATGAACAGTTCCACATAGGGGCAGTTGCTCCATGCATCGATGTCCTGGATGCCTGAATAGTTCCAATGGCTTTGCAGTGCGACGCCGGGACGTTTAGAGTAAGGAATCCACAATGCCTTTTCATAGATTCTATAAATCAGTTTGGGGAAACGGTTCCCATCCATTACGCACGATCCTAAGCTTTTCTGGTTCCTTTTCCCATTAAGGTATATGGTATATCCTTCACCATAGGTCTCCGCAAGCATCCAATGTATCCAGCCGCAAGCACGGTTGGCTTTATCCTGGAGGTAGTTGTTTACATAGTCCATGGAAAATTCTTTTTCATTGGCATAGTCAAACCGTGCGATGCACCAGCTCGGCAGCCCGGACCAGTTGGCGCCATATACTTCCATGTTCAGTGAAGGATATCCTTCCACTTTGTCGAAGCGATTAGTGTAACCGATGACTAACAGGTCTTCTTTCTTCCATTCAGGAGGATACCCGTCTCGGTTGACGACCAGGCGTGGCTGGATGTAATCCCATTTGCGGACTTCTTCCAATGTATAGGAAGGGAGGTATTTCACTCCATCAAATGCCAGCCCGTTATTGGATTCCCATAATGCGACGGAAGGATGGTTCCGGTAAGCGATGATAATGTCCCGGTCATATTCCCGTTTGTAAGTGTTTGCCGGTTCGTTTTTCAGTGACCATTCGCCGTCACCGCTGTTGATGAATAGCAGAATGCCATACATGTCGCAAGCTTTGATGGCTTCTTTGAATGGCGACTGGTGGCCGACGCGTAAGGTGTTGCCTCCGCATTGTGCGATGTAGGCAATATCTTGCCATTGGACAGAAGCCGGAAGGGCTGAACTTAACCCGGGATAGATGTTCCTGTTCCCAAAACCTTGGAGGAAACAACGTTCGCCGTTTACGTAGCAATAATTCTCATCCCATTCTATTTCCCGGATGCCCCATAAATCTTCTTGTTTGTCAACCAATTTCCCGTCTGCATAAACTTCATTGACGATTGTGTAGAGGTAAGGTGTGCCTGAACCTCCTACCGGGTACCAAAGATGCGGGTGTGCAATGGTATCGGTGCGGTCAAAGAGGCAGGTGCTTTTCCCGGGGATGATCCGTGAATCGATTCTTCGCAACACGCTTTTTCCTTTTGCGTCTTTTAGATAAGTGCGGAGTTCGATGTTTTTGCTTTCTGAATTGGAATTCTCCACATTGACTTGGAAACGTACGACAGCTTCTTCTTTGTTGGCGGATATGGTGCCGAAATAAGTACCCCATTTTTCCAATGGGGAATAGCAGTCTGATGGAATATGTACCTTGTTTTTCTCGTGCAAGTAAACAGGGCAAACGATTCCGCCCATGCCTTGGCCGAAACCTTCGTTGGTCCCGAATCCGGGCCATGTGAAGAAAGTGTCAGGCGCGTTGGACACTTTGATGGCAATTTGATTCTCGGCATTCCATTGGATGTAGGGGGTGATGTCGATGACGAACGGGAGCGAACTTCCTACATGAGTGACCGTTTGAGGTTGTTTCACTTTTGTGTTGCCAGGTATGGCATGACCGTTGATGAATACGGTGGTGCCGACATTGACGCCCTGAAATTCCATGAAAAACAGTTTGCCTTGGTCTTTCCCATCGAAAAAGATCTTCTTGCGGTACCATCCTTCGCCTCGCCAGCAACGTTCTCCTGTGCTTGCATTCAAATAGGTGTCTTCCACGTTGTAGCTGTGGGGAATGCCTACGGTCTCCCATTCTTCGTCATTGAAGGATGGAGAAGATAATTCATCGTCTGAGTGGAACGTGAAATGTTCCACAGGATTGACGATAATTTCACAGAACCGGATGGGAAGTTCTTCTTTTTTGTCCGTCAGGCATTGCTTTATCTTGAATCTCAGGTATCGGTATGATGCTGGATCGATAGAAATGGATGCGGAAGTATTGGTGACTGCTTCGATGTATCCTACTGTTCCGGTTGCGCTGAGTTTGGCGAAATCTCCTTGTTTGTTGAGATTGCAGCTCATGATTTCGCCATTATGGAGCGTAGCCCAATGGGATTGATCCGTGCTTGCTTCCAGTTGGATGGAGGTGAACCGGATATTGTCACCTTTGAAGATAACGGTGAAGTTGTTTAGGGTCTTATTTTCGTTTAGGTCAATGCTCCAATATCCGTTGGCTTGGCTTCCTAGTGTCCATTCGGTGTTGATGTCTCCATCATGCACACTGTTGATGGTTTGTTGGTTAAATGTGATGGCTGCTTGGTTGGCCAAATTGGTCCTTTGGCGGATAATTTTGGTGAACTTCCAAGGTGTCTCGCCTAAATTCACGGGTTCTGCAATTTTCGCGAATGCATGAGAAGAACAGAGTGCCAACACGAAAGATATGCAGCATTTCGATAATTGTGTATAATTCATGACGTTTCATATTGGATATCCCGCTGCAAATGTGGGATTGCAGCGGGATATTTCATTCATAATAGTACTATTTTGGATGTTTGAGAGGCGTTGCTGGTCTTTATGACCGTGATGAATACGCCTTTCTGGTTGAGATTGATGGAACCGTTATGGCAGATATGGCGGTTGCATAATACATGGCCGTCAGTCGAGCAAACGCTCAGTTCGCCTTCTCCGGGGATGGAATAATACAATGTTTTCCCATGGGCATGGATCTTTATGTCTGATGGGTGGATGTTGGCAATCCGGTCAGGTTCCGGTTCGGGGTCAACCAAATCTTCTATTTTGAAGGTTGATTTTGCGAACAAGCCACCTTTGTTGCCGTTGTCGATGGCTTGAACGCCCCATTCATATTCTCCATTGTACTTCACGTTCATTTGGTAAGAACACTGCATGATATGGTTGGTGACGTTGGCAACTTTAATGAACCCTGTGTTTATGTCTGCGGGAATTACCGCATAACAATCGTTTGAATCTAGTCTTCTCAGGTAGATGTTGTAGCGTAAAGCGGATTGGGGAGTTGCATCGTCTGTTGATGGCGACCATGTGAAGGTGACTGTCTCTCCTTGCCGTTCGGCCTTTAAGCCAGTGGGCATGTCGGGGCTTGCGTTTGCTGTGACATTGGAAGTGTTTTTCCATAATTGAGTGTCGCATCCACTGGAACACATGCTGTTGGACCATCCTGAAGACCATGCGTCCAGCAGGCCGTCGTTGTCATAATCAATGAGGTGCTGGTTTCCGTGTGAGATTCTGGAGAATGACCATCCGTAAGTGTCTTTATTGTAGTGGGCAATCGCTTCAAAGTCAAAGTCCCCTTTATTGACGTAGAGCCATGTGGTGTGTTGGTAGTTGTTGAAATCTGCATGCCCTCCTGCCAGCATGTCGGGAAGCCCGTCATTGTTGATGTCTCCGAAAGACAACTGTCCGCCATCAATCGGTATAAGGCATTCTTTTTGTAACTTTTCAAATTGGCGGTCGCCTAAATTTTTGTAGAGGAAGAATTGTTTGGATTCTCCGTCAAAATAGACACCTGTCATGATTAGGTCTAATTTCCCGTCATTGTTCAAATCATATACATCGCAGGAAGAATTGTATGCATTGTCAAATTTGAATTCCGATTCGATGAATGTGCCGTCATGTTGGTTCCAATAGATGTGAACTTCTGATGCGCGGGAGTAACCATAACCGGTGGAGAAGATATCCAGCCATCCATCATTGTCCAAATCAGCAAAGCATACACTGCCATCGGTCAGGCCATGGAAAGGCATGGTCCCGTTCAATGGCGTCTCTTGCAATTCAAAATATTTGCCTTCGATGTTCTTGAACAGATAGACAACTCTGACCGCATCTTCATAGTCTTTCCGTCCTGACCGTGTTTGTTCATCGAATCCGGTGATGATTAAATCCGTGAAGCCATCGTTGTCATAGTCTCCTGCGGCGACCCAGTTATGTCCTTTCCCTCCGGATTTCCCGTTGAATATCGGCATAAGGCCAGTATCTTCCGCTGCTATTTCTTGGAATTTGAATTTTCCATTACTCTGCATTCCTTGGTTGACATATAAATGGAACTTGATATCAGAAAGGCGGGTGGTCAGGTCTTTCCATTGGTAATTGTAATTGTTCAATCCGGGTATGAACAGGTCTAATAAGCCGTCATTGTTCATGTCAAACCATATAGGGCAGGAGAAGGCTGTGCCGGTGAATGATGGGGAAGTGACTTTTATGAAGTTGCCTTTCCCGTCATTCTGGTAAAAGTTGCTGGCTATTTTGTTGGCACTGCCATGATTGTTTTTGTCGCTATAGAACACGTCTAAATATCCATCGTTGTTGTAGTCGCCCCATGCGGCGTTTGAATAAGTGGAATGGATTAAGGCCCTGTTGGCGCCACCGATGCTTGATACTACGGGATTTGCTATTTCTTCAAAGCAGATATTCCCAATGTCCCCATGAGTCTGTGCATATATGGGAGATATGCAAAGCATGCCTGCGAGGGCAAAAGATAAAGTCTTTTTCATAATATGCGGAATTAGATTGATTTAGAAATCGTTTGTTGACCATTGGTCTTTCCATTCTATGGTAATGCTATCGGAATGGAATTTGATAGGCAGCCAAATGTATCTGGAATTGATTAAGTCCAATTTGTCCCACTTGTCGAACATGGCGATATATTGGTCTTTGCCCGGGTTGACAGGGATGACAAAGGTGCTTTGCCCGCCAAATGTCTTGTTGCTGTTCTCGCCGATGCAAGGATTGCCCATGACGGTCCAAGTTCCCAATATGGAATCTGCTACAGCATATTCAGCTTCGTTCGGGTCCCATCCGCTGCATCCGGAAGTGATTAAATAGTATTTGTTTTTCCTTTTGAATAAGGCGGGTGCTTCTCTGTATTTCCCGGCAAAGTTGATGCTGTATTTCCCGGTATGTTCCAAGTAGTCGTCAGACAACAGGTGTATGAATAGTGTTGAATTGCCTCTTGAGGAGTAAATATGATAGGCACGCCCGTCGTCATCCTTGAAAAGGCCCATGTCACGGCTCTCTTCTCCAAATGGCCGCAGGGAATGCAGATATTGGAAAGGCCCGGTGGGGCTGTCTGCGATAGCGATGCCCGTGGCTGCCTTTGAATAATTGTAATTGTCGATATGCATCCACATGACGTATTTGCCGGTTTTTTCGTTATAGATTACTTTCGGCCGTTCGATGACCATGGATGGGTGGATGTCGGAGGTTGAGTCGTTGAGTTCCGGTTTTAGCACGACACCTTCAAATTTCCAAGATTGCAGGTCTTTGGATGAATAGCAGGATACGCCTCCGGCTTCTGTCCTGTAGCAGTCCCATTCCACGCCTGGGGCATGATAGGTGGAGTCCCCTTTGTATTCACCATACCAATAATAAGTGCCATCGTGGATCATCATGCCGCCTCCATGGGCATTTATCCTTTGTTGATTCGTGTCATACCAGATTTCTCCGGGTTGAAAAGTTGCAACTTTGGAGTTGCAGGCTCCTAAAAGGCCGCAGAGCATTGTGGCAAGAAAAAGGTTTTTCATGTTCATTTACAGTTTTATGTTATTGATACTAATATGGTTTACTTGGATATCTTTTTGTTGTTGTTCGAATTCTTTGGGCGTCATGCCGAATTGTTTTTGGAATGTCCTTATGAAATAAGAAGGCGAGTTGATGCCCACAATATAGCATATTTCCCCGATCTTGTATTTTCCTTCCGATATCAATTCAGAGGCTTTTTTGAGGCGGACGATACGGATGAAGTCCGTTGGAGAAGAACCGGCCAGTGCTTTGATTTTACGGTGCAGGCTGGAACGGCTCATATGGATTATCTCACAAAGTCTTTCAACACCGAAGTTCGAGTCTGACATGTTTTCAACGATGATGGCGATGATTTGCTTCATCAAGTCTTCGTCCGCTTTGCACAGCCCCATGGATTGAGGGGTTACGTAGGGTTTCCTGGAGAATGCTTCTTTTTCTCTCTTCCTGTTTTCTAATAAGGAATTAATGCGTGTAAGCAGATATTTGAAGGAGAATGGCTTTTCGATGTATGCATCGGCGCCGGCCTCTAATCCCTGTATTTTGCTTTCCAAATCATTCTTGGCTGTTAGCAGGATAACAGGGATATGGCAGAACTCAATATCGCCTTTCAGGTTTCTGCAAAATTCAATGCCGTCCATGATGGGCATCATGATGTCGCTAATGATGATGTCAATGTTCTTCGATTTAATGACCTTTAGTGCTTCAGACCCATTGCTCGCTTTTTCTACGGCAAAATGCTTGGCCAATTTTTCTGCAATGAAAGTGAGCAGTTCTATGTGGTCTTCTACGATGAGAACTGTATCTTCTTTGTTTGTATCTTCTTCGGCGATGTCATCGTTCAGCACTTCTGTCATGTAGTTGTTTTCATGAGGGGATGTTTCCCCTTTGGGGATGACAAGCTCAAATACGTTAAGCCCGTTTTCGCATTTATAATTTAAGGTGCCGTGGTGTAATTCAGTCAGCGAGCGGGCTACGGACAGGCCGATTCCGGAACTGGCGTTTATGTTGGTCTTGCGTTTTATCTGGAAGAATGGATCAAAGATTTTGTCTGCCATGTCTGGCGGGATGGTCTCTCCGTCATTCTTTATGCAGAACGTGAAATCTTTTGGACCTTCGTTTAAGATGATTTCTATTTTGTTTTTGGAATATTTTATGGCGTTGGACAGTAGGTTGTTCAATATTTTCGTGAATGCTTCTTTGTCCACATGCGCATAAATGTTGGATGGGCTTTTCTTGAAATCAATTTGTTTATGGACAGATAGTGCCGTAGGCAGAAATTCTTGGAATAAGTCATTGGTGACTGTCGTGATATTGCAGTCGGTCGGGTTGATTCCCATTCTGTTGGCATCGATTTTTCTAAAATCGAGTATTTGGTTGATTAGGACGAACAATTCGCCGATATTTCTTTGCATGAGGTGGATGTTCTTTTTGGCTTCAGGATCTTTGATGTCCATTTCTGCCAACGATTCCAATGGCCCGTTGATAAGTGTCAATGGAGTCCGTATCTCATGTGCGATGTTGGTGAAGAATTCGATTTTTGCACTATATAGTTCGTTCTCTTTTTCGCTTTCGAAAAGCAAGCGCTTTTCTTGCGTCTTTTTCTTGTTTCTGTCAAGATAGTATTTGCTGATTCCTCCGATGACGAGGATGGATATCAGGGCATACGTTATGTATGCAACAGGTGTTTGCCACCATGGTGGAAGCACTGTGATGTTGAGTTGGGCGCCTTTTTCATTCCATGCAAGGTCATTATTGCTTGCTTTGACGATGAATTGGTATTTCCCTGGAGGTAGATTGGCATATGAGGCACTTGTGTTTTCGCGTGTATAAATCCAGTCTTCGTCTATGTTTTTCAATTTGTAAGCATATAGGTTGGCTTTGGGGCAGGTATAGCTTAAGGCAATAAAGCTTAAGCTGATGTTGTTTTGGTCATATTCGAGCGTCAGGTGTTCAGGTACGGCATGATTGTCGTTCGAGAGATTGTAGCTTTCTCTTTTCCCCTCTTTATTGTTGCAGTTTATGTTGGTGATATAGACAGGAGGAATGAATTTGTTGGATGTAAGTTGTTCTGGAAAGAAAGAAATCAATCCGTTCGTGGTGCCAAAGTACAATTCTCCGCTACTGCTTGCTAATGCGGATTTGTAGCAGAATTGGTTAGTGGGCAGTCCATTGTATGTGGAATAGACTTGTATGCTTAGGTTGTTGGGGTCTAAGCAGATTAGTCCGTTGTTTGTGCCGAACCATAAATTGCCGTTTTTGTCTTCTATAATTTTGTAAGAAGTGTCATCAGGCAGACCTTGTGCGGTGGAGATTGTCTGAAAGTTATTTCGATTCCTGTCGTATTTGCAGATGCCTCCACGGTCGGTGGCAAACCATATTTCTCCTTTGCTCGTTTCCGTGATGCTGCTGACCGAGTTGGAACTTAATGAGTGTGGGTTGTTGATCTGGTGGGTATAATGTTCTATTTTTTTTGAATTTGGCTCATATCGGAAAACGCCATTGCCCATAGTGGCCACCCATATTTGTCCGTTGGAGTCTTCTATGATGTCGTAAATATAGGATAGTCCGAATCCTGGCATGTTTTTGAATTTCAGGTCATGTTTGTTCCCTTTGTACACTCCCCATCCATTGCCTAACCAGATATTGCCGTATTTATCTTCGCAGAGGGCATATATGCTGGCTTCATTGAGGTTCAATTGTTCCATAGAATAGGCTTTCACATGATGCTTCTTGCCGGAAATGATGTTAAGCCCTTTCTTAAACAGTCCTACCCAAATATCGTCATTTACTTGCAGCATCGATAATGTCTGTTTTGATGACAATCCAGGCAAGACTTTGAATTGCTGCTTTTGGGGTGACAGGATGTTTATTCCTTCATCTTCTGTTCCTATCCAAATGTTGTGGTTCTTGTCTTCAATGATTTCACGAATGCGCTTGCTGCTGATTGTATATGGTTGATTTGAAGGAATGTATCGTGAAAAATTGGCCATGGATTTGGATAGGTAGTTGACGCCTCCCATGTAAGTGCCAATCCATATGCCTCCTTCCCTGTCTTGGTATATTTTGCCCACTTGGTTGTCGGACAAGGAATAATTGCACATGGGGTCATTGTAGATTCGGTATGTTTCGCCGTTTTTCCTTACTACGTAGATGCCGGATTGGGTACCTACCCATAATTCTTTCTCTATTTTGGTGATGCAGCGGATTATTTTATAATGTATTTCTGGGGTGTTGGCATCCGTGACCGTGTTTTTTCTTTTATTCAGTATCCTTAGTTTCCCTTCGTGGATGCCTAAGATTAGATTTTCACCGTCATCGGCCATTGCAAAGATGTTTTCGTTTTCTAATGTGGCATGGCCGGTCGAATTGCCTAAATATTGGATGAACCGGTCTGTCTCCTTATTATACAAGAATACCCCTTTCCCATTGGTGCCGATCCATACTTTGTTGCTGGGGTCAATGCAGATGCTTTGGGGAGAACCATGGTCTGGAATTGAATCTTGTCCGAATTTGTAATATTTTAAGGTGTTTTCCATCGTGATGAAGCGGAAAAGTCCTTGGTTGGGGATGATAATCCATATATTCCCGTCTTGGTCGCTTTGTATGTCGGACACCCAGTCTTGCATCATGATGCCTTCTGTGCTTTTTATGTCTTGGAATGTGAACTTGTTTGTTTTTAGGTTGAAGAGAAACACCCCCTTATCTGTTCCTACCCATAGGGTTTGCTTTTTGTCTTCATATAGCGCAGAGATATTATTGTTTTGTTTTTGGGTAGTGGAGTCTGTGCAGTCAAAGGTCTTGCAGGTTATTCCATCGTATCTGTTCAGCTTGTTGCGGGTTCCAAACCATAGGAAACCGTTGCTGTCTTGAAGGATGGATTTCACTTCCATTTGTGACAAGCCGTTCTCGCTATTGATGAAGCTGAAGTAATAATTGTTTATGGATTGTGCTGGCGTTCCGATAATAATCAGCAGGGCCAAGATGCTATTTAAAAATTTTATTTGTAGTGCTTTCATGGCTTTAAATTTCTTGAAGCAAATATAAGGAATAGGATGGAAACTCTGGGCTCAAAAAATAGCAATTTCGTGTCAATTTTGCATTAAAATGCTTTTTAATGGGATAATCGAACCGATTTTGCCGGCTTTTTCACGGGAAAAATTAGTTCGTCTTTCCCTCTTTTTTTGATGTTTTTTGCGAGGGGGCATTAGAAGGGCAATTGAATTTTTTGTGGAGATTTTGTTGCTTTTCCCCTAAAATGAGACGAAATTGTTATTTTTTGGTGAGATAGGGCAATAAAAATAATTTCGGGCTGCCTAACTTTGGAGCAAGAAATTTCTGGGATTTTAGGTCGCAGGAAAGGAAGTAATATTTATTGTTAAATTTAAAGTCATTACAATGAAAAAGAACACTCTACTTGTCGGGGCTTTGGCCCTGTTGGGTTTGAATCCTCTTTACGCAGAGGATTTAACGATTGAATTGTCGCGCGATAATGCGGACAATATCACGTTGATTGAGTTAGATGCCGAAGGGAACGTGAAAGAAACCGGTGGCGTAAGGTATGATGTCGCTTTTGGCAATGTTGGCCAAATTGGCACGAACACCTCTTTTATAGGAATAGGTGAAGTGAATTTTGGCGCGGATGGTGCAGCTTATAAAGCCGTGAATGTAGAATTTGCTCATGGATGGGGTGGTTATGAGGATCAAAAGACATTGGTTCTGGCCACGGGAACCGACCCTCAGAACTTGACTCCGTTTGCGCAGTTGCCTTTGTATCGCACAGGCGGTTATGCAGATTTCCGTGATTTTACTTTTAATTTCTCTACCGTTTTGGGTGAATACACGATGCCTGTGGGTGCGCAGAACGTTTGGTTGTATTTCTCTGCGAGCAATGGAAACCTGATGACCATCACTTTCATGGAGAACGGCATCGAGGAAGGCACTGATGGCATGCAGCCTTATCTTTATGAACAAGAAGGCTATTATGACAACGGCATCAATATTCCAGCGATCGATTTTGAACGCGCCGTGCCGGTCATTGAAGACGATCCTGCCACAGATGGGCCGGATGACCCGTATGCCAGTGCAGGATATAATGAAGACACCGAATGCTGGGGCGGCACTTCGAAAGGCTTTAAGGTTCGTTCTATCAACCCGATTGATTTCGGAAATGATGACTACAAGCAAATCGTGCTTTATTTAGGCCGCAACACGGAGAACTACATGGACTACATGAAGTTGTATTTGGATGAAGTGTCGGAAGAAAACCTGATTGATTCCTTGTGGACGGGCATGAGCTTTTCCGATTTCAATATCGGTTTCCCGGTTGCCCACAACATCAGCGGCATTAGCGGCGAACATACCTTGATTATTGAATGGACTGGGACTAACAACTTTTTCGGCATTGATTTGCTGAAAGAAGAACTTTGGCGAGAAGCTCCGATGTGCGGCGTTGTTTTTGAGGACAAAAAGGCTTCGGCGGATGCAGTGAAGTATGCAACTATCGGTGATTCTGGTGCTACGGCAGGCGGTGATGCCAATTCGGGCAAAGGTCTTGCTGAAGGCGGTTTGGAATGGGAAATTGCTTTGTACGGCAACCATGATGCCCGTTGCGAAGGTGCCAACATCGGTTATACGGGCGATGGTGTGACATTGTGCTTCTATGATGTGGATTTCAAGAACGGCGAATACCAACGTATCGTGGTGGAACATTCTTCCGACAAGAACTACCTTGGCCCCATCGAGCAAGCTAATTTCTCGTTCTATTTGGGTGATGATGATATCGAAGACCGCATCTGGGGCTTGTCAGACGAAGAAAGAAAGGCTTATACTGCCGACCAAGTCCGTGAAATCTTTGCCGACAAAGAACCGATTGCCGTGGTTCGCGCACAAGGCTCTACGAACTGGGGCAACAAGTTTGGCACGGATGGCGCTTTGAAAGAAGTGACGGGCGTACACAACCTTTACATTGTTTACAACTTGATATACGATACTGCAGCCGGTGCTAACATCTATGGTGTTTATTTGGATCCGCAACCGGTATCCGGCGGGGAAGACCCGGATGCCATCGAGAACATTGCCGCAGATGTAGAAGGCATCCGCGCTTATTCAACGGGTGACGCAATCGTGGTGAATGCCGACGAGGCAGCTACGGTGGCTCTCTACACGATGAACGGCATGCTGGTGGCCAATGAACAAGTGGCAGCTGGAACAACGACCTTGAATAACTTGAACGCAGGCCTGTACATTTTGCGGATTACGAATGCAGAAGGACAGACCGATGTGGTGAAAGCATTAATTAAATAATCGTCATTATTAACCTAATTCTGTGAAGGGGAGGTCGCTCCGCAAGGGAAAACCTCCCCTTTTTTAATCTTAAATGTAACATGAAAAAGAAAAAGAACTATTGGTGGGGGATTGGAATTTCCTGTTTGATTTGTTTCGTTCTTTTCATCGGGACCGCCTGTGCGCAGGACTGGCAAGCCAAGGATGTGGCCATCATGACCCCGTGGGGCGAGAACATGGATGTGGACCATGTGTTGCCGGAATATCCCCGTCCGCAGATGGAACGGGAAGAATGGCTGAACCTGAACGGCGTTTGGGATTTGCGGAAAGGCGTGAAAGACGAACCCTACAGCAGCACTTTTGAATATGACAAGAAGATATTGGTGCCTTTCCCTATCGAGTCGGCCCTTTCCGGCGTGAAAGAGGAAAGCGACAGCCAGTGCTATTGGTATCGTCGTACTATCGAAATACCTGAATCCATGCGCGGCCGCCAGATATTGCTGCATTTCGATGCGGTGGACTGGGAGACGGTAGCTTATATCAATGGCACAGAAGTGGGCCGCCACACAGGCGGTTACGACCCCTTCTATTTCGACATCACGTCTGCTTTGAAAGACGAGAAGGAACAAGAGTTAGTGGTGTACATTTATGATAATACGGGTGCCGAAGGGCAACCGAAAGGGAAGCAGGCTTTAAACAAATGGGGATGCTGGTACACGCCGGTGAGCGGCATTTGGCAGACAGTATGGTTGGAACCGGTCAGCTCCGTCAATTATATCACCGACTTCAGCGTGGAGCCGGATTTGGATCAATCCCGGTTCACGTTGCGCGTGAACACACTTACGCGGACGGATGCCACGCTCAATGTGGCCTTGTATGACAAGGATGGAAACGAAGTGTCCTCTGTCACCGGCGGCGAGGCCGGGCGCATTCTCTCTTTGCCTGTGGAGAATCCGCATTTGTGGTCGCCGGAAGATCCTTATTTGTATGACTTAAAAATTGAATTGCTTGCGGGCGGCCAGTCGGTTGATGCTGTGAAGGGTTACTGCGGCATGCGGAAAATCGAAGTGAAAAAAGTGGGCGAAAAGCCAAGGATTTTCCTGAACGGCAAGCAAATCTTCCAAATGGGTCCGTTGGATCAAGGCTGGTGGCCGGATGGATTGTACACGGCGCCGAGCGATGAAGCCTTGCTGTTTGACATCCAAACGATGAAATCCATCGGGTTCAATATGATACGCAAGCACATCAAGATAGAGCCTTCCCGTTGGTACATGCATTGCGACCGCGAGGGCATCTTGGTTTGGCAGGATCTTCCCAGTCCGGGTCTGCCTGCGGGTCATGAAGACTTTGCAAAGCAAAACTTCGAGGATGAGTCGCTTCGCATCATCAAAGCCTTCAAGAACCATCCCAGCATTGTGCAATGGGTGGTGTTCAATGAAGGATGGGGCCAGTTCGACACCGAACGGATGACCGAGATTGTGGAAGGACAGGTCGGCCAAAGCCTTGTGTGCTGCGCCAGCGGTTGGACGGATGCCCCTGTCGGCGACATCAAAGACTCACACAGTTACCCGAAACCATCCTGTCCGTTGGACGACAACCGTGCGGCCGTATGCGGCGAGTACGGAGGCATCACCCTGAAAGTGCAAGGACACATCTGGCCGGGCGGCGACTTCCAATATACCACGGTGGAAACCAGCGAGGATTTCACCGCCTTGTTCAACAGTTTGGCCGACGAAGTGCAGGATTATTACTACTATGGCCTGAATGCGGCGGTCTATACCCAGTTGTCGGATGTGGAAATCGAGCGCAACGGCATTCTCACTTACGACCGCAAAGTGCTGAAGCCTTATTCAGCCACCGGCGAACTGAAAGCGAAGATTGAGGAGTGCATCAACATGCCCAACAACGGGATGAAACAGACCACCATCCTTTCCACCTCAAAGGAACATAAATACAACTGGCGTTACAACACGCTGAAAGACGTGCCGCGCCGGTGGTTTGCCACAGATTTCGACGACCGTTCCTGGGACGTGGGCAAGGCCGCTTTCGGAAACAGCTCTCTGGCCAACACGAAGGACCTGATTACCACCAAATGGTTCACTTCGCAGATTCACATGCGCCGCTGGTTCTATTTGGGCGATGTCACGCAGGAAACCATCGATGCCATGCGTTTCATGATTTACCATGACGACGACATCCATGTATATATAAACGGTGTATGGGCGGCCTCCAAGGTCGGTTCCGTATCGGATTACATCCCGTTCGACATTTCCACGGAAGCCAAGGCCACGTTGAAGCCCAATGCCTGGAACTTGATTGCCGTGGAAGGCATCCAGGGGAGCGGCCAGCAGATTATGGACATCGGCATCACGGCTTTCTCCACGGAGGAAATCAGCTATACGGAGAACTATGATGACCTGGAGAACCCTGCTTTTGTGGAGACAGTGGACCCGGTTCCCGCGCAAGCGCCGGTGTTTGGAAAGGTAACGCGCCCCGTGCCGGACGAACCGCGCCAAGGGCAATACCAATCCGTCACGCGGGGCAACTTCCAGCATACCGCAGACCGTTCCAATGTGGCGTGGGGCGATTATGACAACGACGGCCAGTTGGAATTGATGTATTCCGGGAACAATGAGCATCTTTTGGCCAGCCAGCAGTATTTCTCGGCTTTGTATGACTACAATGCGGCCGACGAATCATTTGTCCGCTTGGACAGTCCTTTTGACGTGTGCTGCTATGCCTGCCCGGTGTGGTTCGATTACAACAACGACGGTTTGTTGGACCTGTTTGTTCCGGGCTTGAAAACAAAAGATTATACGAATGATTTGAATGACATTGCAGCCTATTTGTATGAAAACAAAGGGCAGGATGCCGACGGCAACTTTGTTTTCGAGGAAGTGAACCGTGCCACGCCCGAAAGCAACGAGATGGGCATTGCCCCTATTTATGCCGCGATGGACGGCGGACGCTCCCGCCAATGGGTGTCGGTGGGCGACTATGACAAGGATGGCTACTTGGATTTGATTGTGGCCGGTTTGGATGATTATGTGGACCCGGAAGGCAATGTGGATGAAAACGGCGAGGTGATTGTGCATCACAACCGCCGGGTTCTCTATCTGTACAAGAACAACAAGGGGAAAGGCTTCATCCGCCAGGAAACGCCGTTGAATGGCACAGAGCCGTTCTTGGGCTTGTCGCGGGGTTCCGTCTCGTTTGCCGACATGGATAACGACGGATGGTTGGACATCGTGTCCTCCGGCTATGGCCCCGAAGAAGGCAACCTGCGGGTGTATTGGAACAACGGCGACGGCACTTTCACCGAATCGTCCCAATACCTGTTCGGATCGTATGACTCCGCCTGCACCGTGGCCGACTTGGATGCCGACGGCTATTTGGATATATTGGTGGCTGGTTTTGCCAACAACAAGGGTTCGGGCAGTGCCAAGTCCCTGTATGTTTACCACAACCGGGGCGGGCGCAGCTTCGAGATGCTGAACGACTTGTTCTGCGGTTTCGAGGGCATCGACGGCGCGACTCCCTCTATCGGCGATGTCAACAACGACGGCCTTCCCGATATTTTGTTGGGCGGCCATGGCGCCACGCACGAAATCACCACGTGGATTTATGTGAACAATGGCGATTTCTCTTTCTCTCCTGTCGGAGCTTGGTACGATGAAGATGCCGCTTGGACGTTCGATCGCATCAGCCATGGCAACAACCATTTGGTGGACTACAACAACGATGGTTATCTGGATGCTTGGAACATGGGCTGGGCGCAAAGCGATGTTTGCCAATTGACTTGCGCCACCCAACTGTGGAAGAACGAATCGGCTTCCGCAGGCATTCCTGTCAACAACCCGCCTACGGCACCCACGAACCTGAGGAGTTCCTACGATGCCGCCACGGGCATGATGACTTTCTCGTGGGATGCAGCCACCGACGACCATACGCCACAGGAAGCACTCCAATACAATATCTATGTGAAGTTCGCCGGTTCCGATGATTATTTCATGGCCGTGCCTGCCGATTTGAAGACCGGCAAGCTGAAGGTCGGGGAGATTTCCGGGCAGATTATGGGTACCTCTTATTCCATGTACGTGGAGAGCGAGGATGCCGTGGAGGAATGGGACGTGCAGGCCATCGACAATGGGAAATGCGGAGGCAATTTCTCCAAATATCCAGCTTCGTCTGTGGACAAGGATGCTTTGGCCGGTTTGCAGGTTTATGCCGCCGATGGCAACGTGCATTACAACACGCCGGGCGAGACCCGCTTGGACCTCGTCAATGCTTTGGGCGTTCCCGTCCAGACGTTGAAGGTGATGGGCGCAGGCATGTTCCCCGGTCCCGGCAAAGGGCTTTATTTGTTGAAAGCCACTTTGGGCGGCTTTTCCGAAGTGTTCAAGATATTGTTTTAAATAGGTAAAAGGGATTCAGGATAACGATGCTGTTTCCGGGCAGAATTTCTGCCCGGAAACAGTTATTATGAACAGAAACGTCTATCTTTGTATTATGCGAAAACTGATTGTATTGTGCAGCTTGCTGCTCGCAAGCTTTTTTGATGGCGCGGCAGCTTCTTTGCCTCGCCCGGAGTATCCCCGCCCGCAGTTTGAACGTGCGGATTGGGTGAATCTGAACGGCGAATGGACTTATTCTTTCGATTTCGGCCATTCGGGCAAGGATCGCCATTGGGAGAAATCCACCGGTTTTGACCAGAAGATTGTGGTGCCTTTCTGCCCGGAAAGCCCATTGTCCGGCGTAGGATATACGGACTTCATCGATTGCCTGTGGTATCATCGCGAACTGTCCATTCCCTCCGCGTGGGAAGGGAAGCGCATTTTCCTGAATTTCGGCGCGGTGGATTATTGTGCCGAGATTTACATCGACGGCACTTTCGTGCAGCGGCATTATGGTGGCTCGTCCTCCTTCAGCGTGGATTTGAGCCGTTATGTGAAGGCCGGTGCCGTGCATCAATTGGTGGTGCGGGTCACCGACGACCTTCGTTCCGGCTACCAGACCGGGGGGAAACAGTCGCCCAACTATTATTCGGCAGGCTGTTCCTACACACGGACCACCGGCATTTGGCAGACGGTCTGGATGGAAGCCGTGCCGCGTCAGGGGCTGAAATCTGTGTATGCCCGCCCGGACATCGACCAGGAGATGCTGGTCATTTCCCCGGAGTTCTGGCAAGAATCGGATAACACGTTGGAAGTGGTGCTGAAAGACGGGGAAAAGGTGGTGGCCCGCCGCGAAGTGCCTTGCCACAACAGCGCCTATGTCCTGCTGCCGGTGCGCAAGATGAAACTGTGGTCGCCGGAGTCTCCTTTCCTGTATGGCCTTGAATATACGGTGAAAGATGCGTCCGGCCAAACGGTCGATGCGGTGAAATCCTATGTGGGGATGCGCAAAGTCCACACCGCCGACGGCCGGTTCTACCTGAACAACCGCCCTTACTTCCAGCGTCTCGTGCTGGACCAAGGCTTTTACCCGGAAGGCATCTGGACAGCGCCCACGGACGAAGATTTGAAGAACGACATCCTGTTGGGCAAGGAAGCCGGGTTCAACGGTGCGCGGCTTCACCAGAAAGTATTTGAAGAAAGGTATTATTATTGGGCAGACAAGTTAGGCTACCTCACGTGGGGCGAGAGCGCCAGCTGGGTGATGAACGTGAACGATGAGCGGGCGGCACGCAACTTCATCGGCGAATGGAGCGAGGTGGTGGTGCGCGACCGCAACCATCCTTCCTTGGTCATCTGGACGCCCTTCAACGAGACATGGGGCGGCGACAACCATGCCTATACCCGTATGATGCGCGATGTGTACGCCATCACCAAGGCCATGGATCCCACGCGCCCCATCAATGACGCCAGCGGCGACAACCATGTGGTGACCGACATCTGGAGCGTGCATACCTACGAGCAGGACAGTGTGAAACTGAAAGAGATGCTCGTGTTCCAAGATGGCGTGGAACCTTACCGCAGCATCCGCGACCGGGACTACCTTGCCGTTTACGACGGGCAGCCCTATATGGTGGACGAGTTCGGCGGCATCGGTTGGATGTCGGCCGAGGAACGGAAAACTTCGTGGGGCTACGGCGGCATTCCGGCCGAAGAAGAAGAATTTTATGCCCGCCTGACGGGGCTGGTGAATGCGTTGAAGCAGTCGCGCCACGTGGCAGGCTTCTGTTACACGCAACTGACGGACGTGGAGCAGGAGAAGAACGGCATCTATCATTACGACCGCAGCCCGAAATTCGACATGGAGCGCATCCGCAAGATTTTCGAGTTGATACCCTCATACCGTGAACCCGATAAAGAAGAAAGGAGATGAATCGATGAACCGTTTTTGTGGCATCCTGCTGGGCCTTGCGCTCGGCGTTGAATCTGTTTTTGCATTTTCCCCAGTCCCGGCATTGGAGCCGGACGTGCAGCAGGCGGACAACACCCGTCTTTCCGACGGCTACGCCAGCAAGCGTCCTGCGCCGTCACAGCGGCTGTTCGTGTCTTCTGCCGTTGAGGAGCAAATCCGGTTAGTGAAGCAGTTGCTGACCAACCAGAAGCTGGCTTGGATGTTCGAGAACTGTTTCCCCAACACCTTGGACACCACGGTGCATTTCAACGGTTCGGACGACACCTTTGTCTATACGGGCGACATCCATGCCATGTGGCTTCGCGACTCGGGGGCACAGGTGTGGCCCTACGTGCAGTTTGCCAACGACGACCCGGAGTTGAAGAAAATGCTGGCCGGTGTCCTCAACCGCCAGTTCCGTTGCATCAACATCGACCCCTACGCCAACGCATTCAACATGCACCCCGACCCGAACAGTTGGTGGATGAGCGACAACACCGACATGAAGCCTGAGCTTCATGAGCGGAAATGGGAGATAGATTCGCTGTGCTATCCCCTGCGCTTGGCCTATGAATATTGGAAGGTGACGGGCGATGAAAGCGTGTTTGGCGAGGAATGGTTGCAGGCCATGCGCAACATCCTGCGGACGTTCCGCGAGCAGCAACGCAAGGAGGGCAACGGCCCTTACCATTTCCAGCGCAAGACGGAGCGGGCGTCCGACACCGTCTTGAATGGCGGCTACGGCCACCCGGTGCGTCCTGTGGGGCTGATTGCCTCGGTGTTCCGCCCGTCAGACGATGCCACTACCTTCCTTTTCCTCGTGCCGTCCAACTTCTTTGCCGTGACTTCCCTGCGGAAGGCGGCGGAGATTCTGCGGAAGGTCAACAAGGAGCGCGCCTTGGCTGCCGAATGCGAAGCCTTGGCCGCCGAGGTGGAGCAGGCGTTGAAGCAGTATGCCGTCTATCCCCATCCCAAGTATGGCGACATTTATGCCTTCGAGGTGGACGGTTTCGGCAATCATCTCCTGATGGACGATGCCAATGTGCCCAGCCTCTTGGCGATGGCTTACTTGGGCGATGTGGACATCGACGACCCTGTTTACCAGAACACCCGCCGCTTTGTGTGGAGCGAGGACAACCCTTATTTCTTCCGGGGCAAGGCAGGCGAAGGCATTGGCGGCCCGCATGTAGGCTACGACATGATTTGGCCGATGAGCATCATGATGCGGGCCTTCACGAGCCGCGACGATGCGGAAATAAAGGAATGCGTCGAAATGTTGATGGATACGGATGCCGGCACGGGTTTCATGCACGAATCGTTCCATAAAGACGATGCGGGCCGCTTCACGCGGGCGTGGTTTGCTTGGCAGAACACGCTTTTCGGCGAACTGGTCTTGAAGCTGCTCCGCGATGGCAAATTAGACCTCCTGAACAGCATCGAGTGAACGCTTTGCGGCGCGAGGCTGAAAACCTTGGAAGGATTTGCAAAAACCTTCCAAGGTTTGGCCTCAAACATTAGACGGTTTTGCCCGAAACGTTGGGAGGCTTTTGTGGATTTCAGATGTTGGATTCCTGATTTCATGCAGAGCCGCAAAACCTTGCGGCTTCACTTGTGGTTGACATCTTCCCAACTTGTTCCCTTGCCAACCCATTGGTTCCGGGATTCATTCCAATGGTTCCTGAAAATGTTCTATGAACTTTTTGAAATTGTTCTAAGAACATTTCGCAAAAGTTCCGGCAACTTTTTCAGAAACTTCTGTGTGGGTTGCGAACCACTTTTAGAGGTTTGGAAATGCCTCCCGCAACATTCGGCTTCACTTTACAGGTAAAATTCTGGAATTTTACCTGTAAAGTGAAGCCATTTTTCAGCTAAAATTTGCAACTTTATTGGGACAAGATGGGAGGAGGGAGGCCGGGCGCGGCCTCTTGTTTTGTGAATGCCCCTCTGGCGATTGTCCTGCATTCCTCTTGTTTCTTTGGGATTTTTGGCGTTATTGCCGGATTCATGTCACGCTCGTCTCAAAAAATGGCACAAATGTCGCAAGCGGAAAATGGCGGCGAAAATTGAGACGAAATTGCTATTTTTTTGGGCGGAGAGTGTTATAAAAATAAGCATGGAACCATTTATTTTGTGTGCAGAAAACTTGATTAAACCATTTGTTCTCATCTTGTATTTTGTACTATGAAAAAGATAGTAGCTTATTTTGTTGCGTTTATCGTGTTTTTTTGCTGTATCTGTTTTGATGGATTATTTGATAGGGGATACAGTCACTATTTGGGATATGGCGATTGCTTGTATAAACGGAATTATTCTTTTGATATTGATTGAAGAAGCTGTTTTGATTTCATTCGATAAATCTGTTAAGCATGATTTGGATGAATGCAATCTGTACCATAGCTTCTGC
>CALUIR010000033.1 GCA_944320785.1 uncultured Bacteroidaceae bacterium | reverse complement strand
CATTGTTCTTAAAGGTTACGGCACAAAGATATGTTAGGTTGCGATGTGTGTCAAGGCGGAAAATAGAATGGTTACGTGCCAAGCCGGGATGGCGGGCATAAAAAAAGCGGCGGCCTTGCGAGGCCGCCGCTTTCAGGGTATCTAAGTGTCAAATGGTCACTTCACCAGCACCTTCTCGCCGTTGACGATGTAGATGCCTTCGGCCAGGCCGGAGATGACGTTCATGCCCTCCGTTGCCTCGGCGGCATACACCGTGCGCCCGGCCAAGTCAACCACTGTGATGGCCTTTGCCTCGCCCACCACGGCGATGATTTGCCCGTCGGCAGCATAGATGCGGTCGCTGCCGTCCGCCACGTCGCTGATGCTGACCTCACCGGCAGGGGTGATGGTCAAGGTCATCGGCATGCCGTTCCATTCAAGGGACAACAAAGCGTTCAGTTCTTTCTTGTCGGCAGAAACGGTTACCGTCGCGCTTTCCAATGTCACTGTACCGTCCGTGCCATACAACTGGTAAGACGATTGCGGGCCGGTAGCTTCCAAAGTGTAAACGCCTTCTTCCATCGTCACAGGCACGCCCGTCACAATGATGTCCACACTGCCCATGCCTAAGATGTCGAAGTTCTTCACGGTGAAGTCCACGGTTTCCGGCACTGTGCCTTCGGCCAATGCCACCGTGCCTTCCACGGCAGGCTCAGGTTCGCCCTGCAATTCCAATACGAGCTTGCTCTTGTAGTCGCCCACAATCGCTGCAACGTCCACGCCCGGCGTTTCTTCCACATACGGGGATACTTCCACGGTGACGTTTATTGCGCCGCTCAATGCACTAATGAAGAGAGATGCATACAAGTCGCCGTTCTCCACCTTGGCGATGTTCAGCGTCACGTCAACCGGCATTTTATTGCCATTGCCCAAGATGTCCAGCATCAGCGTCTGCGGCTCGTCAAGGCTCAACGTGTAAATGCCATCCTCACCCAAGGCCACGGCTACGCCCGTCAAGGTAATGTCGCCTAATTGCAAGCCGGAGAACTCGAAGTCCTTGATGGTGAGGTCCACCGTGCCAGCGGCCTCGCCTGCGGCCAGCGTGATATTGCTGCGGGAAGCAGGAGCATCCGTGCCAGCCACGTTAATGGCCAAGTTGCTGTCGTAGTCGCCCACAATCGGGGTAACGTCCACTGCCGGAGCCGGCACTGCGAATTGGATGGTATAGGTGGTTACGCTCTCCGGGTTGGAAGCAAAGTCGTTGCCCTCCACACGGATGGACAACACGGCAGTTTCCTCATCATAAGATGTGGAAGACGTTGCGCCCTTGCCCTTCACAGTGTAGGAAAGCAACGCTTCATCGTATTCCACGCCGGAAAGGTCGTAAGCCAACGTGTTTTCATTGAACTCGATAGTGCTGCCCTCGTAAGCCAAGGCACTCAGTGCGTGCCAATACACCAACTCCACGTTGTCCACCGTCAGTGTGTTGCCATTGCCAATCGTGCTGCGGTCGGCAAAGTAGTCGTTGGCCGCGAGGATGATGTTCAGCTTCTCCGGCAAGGCGTTGCCATTGTCGCCCTCTGCATACGTGAAAGGCACTTCCAGCGGTGTCCATTCTTCGGCATTGCCCTCGATGTAGTATTCGATGGAAGCTACCAGGCCGGCATCTTCCGTGGAAGTCACTGCACCACCCGTGGCTGTTTCCTTGCCCAATATGTTGCGGTCGCGGTCAGTCATATCCACTTTGGCTACTCCACTAAACAGCACCGTATTGCCCGGCACCTCGGCCTGCGTGTAAGTGCCTTTCCACAGGTAGGCAACCACGGAAGCCCGCTCGGCGGCATTGGCCGTGCCATGCGCACGCTTGTAGTCCAAGCGCAAGGCATCGGGGCGGTAAGCAAACGCCTTGCCGCCGAAGCAACCGCCGTCTGCATCCGAAACAGTAGAAACTTTAGAAACAGCCGTGGCCCAAGTGGTTCCCAAGCTCATGTATCCCGGTATGATTTGAGAAGACATCAGCGAATTGGGCGAATTGGCAATCACCACTGCATAGTCGTCTGCGCCCACTTCTTCGCGGGTGGCCACGCTTGTAGCACCCGCTCCGTTTATGCCGCTCACGTTAGATACCACCCATCCTGCGGGCTGGGTGAAATCCACCCCGGTATAATATCCGTTCTTGCTGTCCCAAGGGGTGTTCGCCACCCACGGCTGGTTGAAATCGCCATTCACCTGCTGCGCCTGCGCCAAAGTCATTCCGCACACGGCCAAGGCAGATGCCATCATAAAACGTCTAAAGTTCTTCATTCTCTAAGTTTTAATATTAATACTAAGTTTGTTCCTATTTGATAGGTCCCCACACTCCCGCAAGGAACTGCAAGGACGGCGCAAAGTAAGAGATTTTGCTACACCCGCACAAGGTCTATTGCTTATATTTGCTGTTCTATTCATAAAATCAACAATTAGCATTCAAGGAGATAGCCTCCGATGCGGTGGCATTTTCCTTAAATCGTGCGGCAACGGCCTTTGCGCGGCAGGCAAAAAAAGAAGGGGCGCGGCGTTGCTGCCGCGCCCCTTCCCTGCCCCGCTACGGGGAGGCATCTTATTTCTTCACGAACTTCACCGTACGTCCGCCCATCTGCACCAAGTAGATGCCCTTGGCCAGCGTGGAGACGTTAACACGACCCGACGTGTAGCCCTGGTCCATGAGGTGGCCGGCCACGTTGTAGATGGCATAGCGTGCGGCACCCTCGATGCCGGTGAACGACAGTTCGCTGTCCACCAAGGAGCTTGCCAACGCCACTTGCCCGGCCTGCACGCTGCTGATGGCCGAATCCTCGTTGTAGTCCGGGTTCACGCCCTCGAAGGTCACGCCGATTTGCAATTCACCGAAAGGAATATCAAGTGAGAGCGTCAGTTGGCCGCCCTCGAAGCGTCCCTGCATGTCGATGGGAATGCCTGTTTCTCCCGTAACAGGATCAGTATAGTTAGACAGCATCGGCCCCATCCATTGCTGCGATGGGTCGTCGCCCGCCTCGATGGTGATACGGCGGTTCACGGTGAAAGTCACGGCCTCGCCGTCCTCCACCAAGTCGATGTCCGACACGCGGATGCTGCCCACCGGCATCACCGCACCTTCCTGGTTCAAGATGAAGTTGTCCAACTGGAACTCCATCTGGTTGTCGCCATCGGCGTTGACAATCACATCGCGCACCTCTGGGGTTACGGCATTGCCATTAAGTGTCACGGCCAGTTCGCCGTTGTAAGTGCCGGCCACGCGGCCGGACAGTTGCGCCTGTGCTGCAAAAGCCAAGAGGCAGGCGCTCATCGTAAGTAAAATTTTCTTCATAAGCTTCTCTTTCTATTATATTATATAATGTATAGTACTTGAATTCTCTTCGGACATCCCTCAAAAGGCGTAGGCAAAGCCCAAGGTGGCGTAGATGGGGTACATGTCGAAGGTGATGACATCGAAATCCTTCTGAAAGATGGAGTTCAGCCCCCACGTGAGGTCGGCATAGACGTTGAAGTGGGAAAAGGCTTTCCACTCCGCGCCCAACTGCGCCCCCCACTGGAACTTCCGCAGGTCGGACGAGAAGTCGTAGGTGGCGGGATTCTCTGCCGTGATTTCCACCTTTTGCCCGATGGGGTTATGCTCGCGCAAGTAACCGTCATAGACCGAGCCGGAAAAATCGCGGTTGGTGACAAACGAGAGGTAGGGACCCAGCTTGAGGTCCCAGCGCGGGGAGACACGGTAGGTGGCCAAGAGGGGGACGGAAAGAATCGTGTTGCGTACCTTTGTCTTCACGTTGCCGGTGAAGTTGCCTTCCATCTTCCCTTGATCGGGCGACACCATCTCCATGTGGTAGTTCTTCACCCGCGCATCGGTCTGCATGCCCTTGGTCTCCAAGCGGAGGCCGAACATGAAGCCCCAGTCGCCGAAGCGTTTATGCACGTCGCCCTCAATGGCGATGCACACGGTGGGGTTATAGCTGTTGATGCCGCGTATCTCGGCGGGGAGGGGAAGCGGGGAAGTGCCTCCCAAGCTGAACCCAGCCCGCAAGGTGTATTCCAGCCCCTTGGTCAGGGAACGCAGGATGCCTTCGCTGCGCTCCTGCACCGGTTGTTCCACTCGTTTCTCTTTCTCCACAAATTGTGCCTGCATGCTCGTTGCCATGAGGCAAGCGCAGAGCAATAAGGTGATATAGCGTTTCATTCTCCTTATCCTTTTACGTTATTCCATTATTCACATTCCAGCGACACTTCGTCGATCCACAGGGTGCTGCCCACCGCTCCCTTGAACGAGGCACCCTCCACACTGGAGGAGAACACCACGGCGAGGTTGTAGCCACAATTTTCCAACCGCTGCATGTCCAACTCCTTGCGGTACTCGAACGGGAGGTCGAAGTAAGTCCAGTCGTCCACTTGCACGATGTCTTCCTGCGGGATGCGCGCCAAGGCCACGATGGCGGGGCTGGTCAGCACGTCGTCGCCGTGCAGCACGAAACTTTCCCCGTTCTGCGTATTCTCGTACAGCACGCCGTAGAAGTCGCAATAGTCCGGGCGGTCCAGCACTTCCTTCTTCTCGTTGATGAACGTCTCCCCGGCCTTGAAGCGGTAGTACCCTTTCAGGCGCAGGGGCTTGCGGGTGAACGGCACGCCGAAGCAAGTGGCCTTCATGGCGCCTCCGCCCGGCGCAAGGGCATACGTGGCATCAAAGGTGCCGAGAAAGAGGTTGCCAGCGGCAATGGGCATCTGCATGCTGTTGCCGAACCATCCTGTGTCCTTGGTCTCTAATTTCACGCCGTTGCCTTGCACGCCGGCCGTCCAAGGCACGGTGGGATAGCCTTCGGGACCCACCTGCACGCCGGTCATCTTGAAACCGGAGTTGCCGCTTGCCCAAAAATAATAATGCGTATCGCTGCCCGGCATCACTTCAAACCATTGGTAATAAGTCTTGGCAGGGTTGGCGGGATCGTTCAGTTCAAAATGCTCAAAATGGAGTTCGTTAGGCACAACCGCTTTGATAAAACGCATTTGGTAAGTCTTCTGCCATTGGCCGTCTTCCGAGGTAACGGTGTATTCCACCACTTGCTCTGCGCTAAAATCATGCACCGTCCCGCTGGCTGGCTGGATAGTGGCACCTTCCGTCAAGCGGAACTCCGGCGCAAAAGCTGCAAGATCAGCGTTCTGTTTCACATAGATGTCTATCCTATTGTGATCCGTATTCGGTTTAAACAAAGTATCAACTTCATTAATCAAGATGGATTTGTCCCGAATGATACAATATTCAATATCGGCCTCTGCGTTCGGTGCTTCTTCCTGTATGCAGGAGGCCATCGCCAACAGGGGGAACGCCCATATCCAGAGATGTTTTCGCTTCATGGATTCTTCTTTTGTCCTTTTTCTACAAACGCATAAAATGCGACGGTGCAAAGTAACTGACAATCTAAGGCGTGGGCAAGGTCTAATCGTATTATTTCATGTCCGATTCCTTATAATAAGTCCAAGATGCCCCGCCAAGTCTCCTCAAACGCACGGGAGGAAACTTCCAACCAGCCGCGCAACTTCTTTATCTTTAGGCTAAGGATGAAGTTTCCACACGGCTAACCGGGATTTCCTGCGTGGGAAAGCCGGAAAAGCCATGCGGGAAAATCGCCTGCCCTGCGCAAAAAAAAGGCGCGGATGTGTCCTTTTTCTTAAAACTATCCTTATATTTGCTGACGCGAACCGAAAGGAAAGGGAAAAAATGGAAAAGACGTTGCCGAAAATAGACATCCCCATGGACTTCACCATCGGGACCGGCGTGACGGAAAACATGCTGAACTGGTACAAAGACTACCCGTGCCGGATGAACGCGGAAATATTCGTGCTGTGCATGGGGGGGCGCATAGAGGCCACCATCAACCTGAACCGGCATGTCATCTGCGAAAACGACCTGGTGACGCTCACCCCCGGCAGCATCATCCAACTGCACAAAGCGGAAGGCGACCTGAAAATCTACTTCATGATTTTCTCCTCGAAATTCATCGGCAACGCCACCATCGGGAAAACCCTCATTGACTTCCTCTACACAGTGAAAAGCCTGCCCGTCGTCCACGTGGAAGCGGATCAGGCCGCCTTCTACGAAGAATGGATGCAACTGCTCATCAAAGCCAAGCAACGGGCCGGCACGGCCAACACGGAACTGCTGAAATGCCTGCTGCAAGCCATCCTCCACAAGCTGAAAGAACTGTACCAGTGCAGCAACCACCTGAACGAGACACCGGCATCCAGCCGCAACGAGCAGATATGCAAGGAGTTCATGCACCTCGCCATCCAATTCTACTCACAGGAAAGGAACATCGCCTTTTACGCCCGCAAACTCAGCATCACCCCCACCCACCTGAGCAACACGGTGAAGCAGGTGACCGGGCGCACCGTGATGGACATCATCGCGGAAATGGTCATCACCGATGCCAAGGCGCAACTGAAGTCCACCAACATCCCCATCAACGAAATCGCCGACTCGCTGAACTTCGCCAACGTGTCGTTCTTCGGGAAATACTTCAAACGCAACGTGGGCATAGGCCCCCAGAAATACCGGAACTCCTGACCGCAGGCAACCCGTCCATCCATTCATCAACCCAATAAAAACCAACGCTCATGTTCAACTCTTTTGGCAACATCTTCAGGCTGACCAGTTTCGGCGAATCCCACGGGAAAGCCATCGGGGGCGTCATCGACGGCTTCCCCTCCGGCATCCGCATCGACACCTCCTTCGTGCAACAGGAACTGCGGCGGCGACGGCCCGGCCAGTCCGGCATCACCACTCCCCGCACGGAAGACGACGAAGTAGAGTTCCTTTCCGGCATCTTCAACGGCATCTCTACGGGATGCCCCATCGGCTTCGTGGTATGGAACAAGAACCCGCAATCCAAAGACTACGAAAACCTGAAGAACATTTACCGCCCCTCGCACGCCGACTATACCTACCAAATCAAGTACGGCATCCGCGACTACCGGGGCGGAGGCCGCCAGTCGGCCCGCGAAACCATCGCAAGGGTAGTGGGCGGCGCATTGGCCAAAACCGCCCTGCGACAAATCGGCGTAAGCATCACGGCCTACACCTCCCAAGTGGGCGGCATACGCCTTGACGACGACTACCGCCAATACGACTTCAGCGAAATCGAGAAAAACGCCGTGCGATGCCCCGACCCGGAAAAAGCCCGGCAGATGGAAGAACTCATCCGGCAAGTGAAAGCCGAAGGCGACACCATCGGAGGCGTGGCCACCTGCGTCATCCAAGGCTGCCCCATCGGGCTGGGGCAACCCGTGTTCGGCAAACTGCATGCCGCCCTCGGCAATGCCATGCTGAGCATCAACGCCGTGAAAGCCTTCGAATACGGCGACGGATTCAAAGGGCTGAAACAACGCGGCTCTGAGCAGAACGACGTGTTCTACAACCACAACGGCATCATCCAGACCCGCACCAACCACTCCGGCGGCATACAAGGAGGCATCAGCAACGGGCAAGACATCTTCTTCCGCGTGGCCTTCAAGCCCGTCGCCACCGTGCTGATGGAACAGCACACCGTGAACATTGACGGCATCGATACCTCCATGCAGGCCAAAGGACGGCACGACCCCTGCGTGCTGCCCCGCGCCGTCCCCATCGTGGAGGCCATGGCCGCCATGACCCTATTGGACTATTACCTGATTGACAAGACAACCCAACTATAAACATCCATCCCCATGACACCTATCAAAGAATACATACAAGAAAACGAAGCCCGCTTCATGGACGAACTGGCCAGCCTGATACGCATCCCCTCCATCAGCTCACAGCCAGAACACAAGGACGACATGGCCGCCTGCGCCCAACGCTGGAAAGAACTGCTCCTGGCGGCAGGCGCAGACGAAGCCGCCATCCTGCCCACCGAGGGCAACCCCATCGTGTTCGCACAGAAAACCATCGACCCCAAGGCCAAAACCGTGCTGGTCTATGCGCACTACGACGTGATGCCGCCCGAACCGCTGGAACTGTGGCGCAGCGACCCGTTTGAACCCGTCATCAAGGACGGGCGAATCTGGGCGCGCGGAGCCGATGACGACAAAGGGCAATCGTTCCTGCAAGTGAAAGCATTCGAATATTTGGCGAAAAACAGGCTGCTCGCCCACAACGTGAAATTCATCTTCGAAGGCGAAGAAGAAATCGGGTCGCCCAGCTTAGAGTCTTTCTGCAAGGAACACCAAGAACTGCTGAAAGCCGACGTGATGCTTGTGTCAGACACCAGCATGCTGGGCGCAGAACTGCCCTCCCTCACCACAGGGTTACGCGGATTGGCCTACTGGGAGATAGAAGTGACCGGCCCGAACCGCGACCTCCACTCCGGGCATTTCGGGGGAGCCGTGGCCAATCCCGCCAACGTGCTGTGCCGCCTGCTGGCGCAAGTGGTGGACAAGGACGGGCGGATTGCCGTGCCGCATTTCTACGATGACGTGGAAGAAGTGCCGCAACACGAACGGGAAATGATGGCGCAAATCCCCTTTGACGAGGAACAATACAAGAAAGCCATCGGCGTGGAAGAACTGGAAGGCGAAAAAGGATATTCCACTTTGGAACGCAACAGTTGCAGGCCGGCATTCGACATCTGCGGCATTTGGGGAGGCTATGCCGGTGAAGGCGCCAAAACCATCCTGCCCTCAAAAGCCACGGCAAAAGTGTCCTGCCGGTTGGTTCCCCACCAAGACCATGCCACCATATCCAAACTGTTTGCCGACTATATCTGCTCTATCGCCCCCCGTAGCGTGAAAGTGAAAGTGACCCCCATGCACGGCGGCGAAGGATACGTCTGCCCCACTACCCTGCCTGCCTATCAAGCCGCCGAGGCAGGCTTCACAAAAGCATTCGGCAAAAAGCCTTTGGCCGTACGACGGGGAGGAAGCATCCCCATCATCCCGGCCTTCGAACGGATACTGGGCGTCAAGTCCATCCTGATGGGTTTCGGATTGGAATCTGATGCCATCCATTCACCCAACGAAAACTTCCCGTTGGACATCTTCCGGAAAGGCATAGAAGCAATCGTTGAATTTCATCTGAACTTCAAATAACACAATAAAATGCCTGTTGGGACAAATAATTACAGAATGTTTCGTACTTTTGTGGCCTATTTAAAGAAATAAAGAAAGAATGAACGTATTAGAACTGAGTGAACAGGAAATCATCAGGCGCAACAGCCTGAACGAATTGCGCGAGATGGGCATCGAACCCTACCCCGCCGCAGAATATGTGACCAATGCCTTTTCAACCGATATAAAATCCGAATTCAAAGATGACGCAGCACCCCGCCAAGTGTCCGTCGCAGGACGCATCATGAGCCGAAGAGTAATGGGGAAAGCATCTTTTATTGAACTTCAAGACTCAAAAGGACGCATACAAGTATATATCACCCGCGATGACATCTGCCCGGGAGAAAATAAAGAATTATACAACACCGTATTCAAGCGCCTGCTCGACTTAGGCGACTTTGTCGGCATCAAAGGATTCGTGTTCCGCACCCAAATGGGCGAAATCAGCGTGCATGCCCAAGAACTGACGGTCCTTTCCAAATCCGTGCGCCCGCTCCCTATCGTGAAATACAAAGACGGCGTGGCATACGACAAATTCGACGACCCGGAACTTCGCTACCGCCAACGTTATGTGGACTTAGCAGTAAACGATGGAGTGAAAGACATCTTCATCAAGAGAAGTAAAATATACTCCTCCATGCGTGAATACTTCAATTCACGCGGATACATCGAAGTAGAAACCCCCATCCTGCAAGCCATTCCAGGAGGCGCGGCAGCACGCCCCTTCGTCACCCACCACAATGCATTGGACATACCTTTATATATGCGCATCGCCAGCGAACTGTATTTGAAACGGCTCATCGTAGGCGGATTTGAAGGGGTTTATGAAATCGGCAAAAACTTCCGCAACGAAGGCATGGACCGTACCCACAACCCGGAATTCACCTGCATGGAGATTTATGTGGCGTACAAAGACTACAACTGGATGATGACATTCACGGAAAACATGCTTGAAAAAATCTGCATGGACGTGAACGGGACCACTGAAGTAAAAGTGGGTGACAACATCATCAACTTTAAAGCACCTTACAAAAGGCTCACCATGCTGGAAGCCATCAAGGAACACACCGGCTACGACCTGACAGGAATGGATGAAACACAAATACGGGAAGTGTGCCAAAAACTGAACATGGAAATCGACGACACCATGGGCAAAGGCAAGCTGATAGACGAGATATTCGGCGAATTTTGCGAGGGCAATTACGTCCAGCCGACTTTCATCACCGATTATCCCATAGAAATGTCGCCGCTGACCAAACGCCACCGCCATAATCCACAACTGACCGAACGCTTTGAACTGATGGTGAACGGCAAAGAACTCTGCAACGCCTATTCGGAACTGAACGACCCAATCGACCAATTGGAACGCTTTGAGGAACAGATGCGCTTAAGTGAAAAAGGAGATGATGAGGCCATGATTATCGACAAAGACTTTGTACGCGCATTGGAATACGGCATGCCGCCAACATCAGGAATGGGCATAGGCATGGATCGCTTGGCCATGTTGCTGACCGGACAACCTACCATCCAAGAAGTCTTATTCTTCCCGCAAATGCGTCCTGAGAAAATACTCCCTAAGGACAGCACAGACAAATTCACAGCATTAGGCATTCCGGAAGAATGGGTGCCGCTCATACAAAAAGCAGGCTACAACCTCGTGGCAGATATGAAAGAAGTCAACCCGCAAAAACTCCATATGGACATCTGCGGCATCAATAAAAAATACAAATTGGGATTAACCAACCCGTCTGTCGGCACCGTTGCCGAATGGGTCAGCAAGCTCATTTGAAAATGAAACTGCCGGGGAAAATAGCAATTATGGGTGGCGGCAGTTGGGCTACTGCCATAGCCAAAATGGTGCTGGGCCAAGAAGAAGAAATCAATTGGTACATGCGCCGCGATGACCGCATTGAAGACTTCAAACGGATGGGACACAACCCCGCCTATCTGACTGGAGTAAAGTTTGACATCAAACGCATCCACTTCTACTCCAACATCAATGATGCAGTCAAAGCGTCAGACACATTGGTATTCGCCACACCATCGCCTTACCTAAAATTCCATCTGAAGAAGCTAAAGACTAAAATTAAAGAAAAATTTATCGTCACAGCCATCAAAGGCATCGTCCCTGATGAAAACATGATCATTTCCGACTACTTTGCGCAAATATACAACGTACCCTCGGAAAACATTGCTGTATTGGCTGGACCGTGCCACGCAGAAGAAGTGGCATTAGAACGCCTCTCCTACCTCACCATCGCCTGCACAGACATTGACAAGGCGCGCATCTTTGCCAAAAAACTTTCGGGCTTTTATATCAAAACGTCTGTGAGCGACGACGTGGCAGGCATCGAATACGGTTCTGTCCTAAAAAATGTTTACGCCATCGCTGCCGGAATATGCAGCGGGCTGAAATACGGAGACAATTTCCAAGCCGTCCTCATATCCAATGCCGTGCAGGAAATGAAGCGTTTTTTAGACACTGTTCATCCCATCAATAGGCAAGTCGGAGATTCAGTCTATTTAGGCGACCTTCTCGTGACTTCCTACTCCAACTTCAGCCGCAACCGCACGTTCGGAACTATGATTGGCAAGGGATATTCGGTGAAAAGCGCACAAATAGAAATGGAAATGATTGCCGAAGGATATTACGGCACCAAATGCATCAAGGAACTGAACAAGCACTACCATGTGAACATGCCCATCCTCGATGCAGTTTACAACATCCTGTACGAACGCATCTCCCCCACCATAGAGATCAAATTACTAACAGACTCGTTCAGATAAACACTTAATAGTATGGAAAAGATCAAATTAAACATTGAAAAGGTACTCGGATTCGTGTCCAAGGAAACTATTGCTTCCTATGAAGCGAAAGTGAAAGACTGCATCGGCATGCTGGAAAACGGCACAGGCAAGGGGAATGACTTCTTAGGCTGGCTCCATCTGCCATCCTCTATCAGCAAAGAACTACTGAAAGATTTGGAAGAAACCGCTGAGACATTACGTGAGAATTGCGAGGTCGTAGTCGTGGCTGGCATCGGCGGCAGCTACTTAGGCGCACGTGCCGTCATCGAAGCCCTCTCCAACAGTTTCGCATGGCTGCAAAAGAAAAAGAAAAACCCTGTTATCATCTACGCAGGACACAACATCAGCGAAGACTACCTGTATGAATTAACTAAGTATTTGAAGGACAAGGACTTCGGAGTGATAAACATCTCCAAGTCAGGCACAACGACGGAGACAGCACTCGCCTTCCGCCTCCTGAAAAAACAGTGCGAGGACCAGCGTGGCAAGAAGATGGCACGCAAGGTCATCGTAGCCGTTACCGACGCGAAGAAAGGCGCGGCACGCACCACGGCCGACAAGGAAGGCTACAAATCCTTCATCATCCCCGATAACGTGGGAGGCCGCTTCTCCGTGCTGACCCCGGTGGGGTTGCTCCCCATCGCCGTGGCCGGATTCGACATCCGCAAACTCGTGGAAGGAGCCTGCGCGATGGAGCAAACATGCAGCAACCCCGCCACGCCGTTCTGGGAAAACCCGTCCGCCGTGTATGCCGCCACGCGCAACGAACTCTACCGGCAGGGCAAGAAAATCGAGATACTCGTGAACTTCCAGCCCAAGCTGCACTACGTGTCGGAGTGGTGGAAGCAACTCTACGGAGAGTCGGAAGGCAAAGACCACAAGGGAATCTTCCCGGCTTCGGTGGACTTCTCCACGGACTTGCACTCGATGGGACAGTGGATACAGGACGGCGAACGCTCGATATTCGAGACGGTGATATCCGTCTGCAAGCCGGAACACCATCTGGAGGTGCCAAGCGACGAGGAGAACCTCGACGGGCTGAACTTCCTCGCAGACAAGAGGGTGGACGAAGTAAACAAGATGGCCGAACTGGGGACGCAGCTGGCGCACGTGGACGGAGGCGTGCCGAACCTGCACATCGCCCTGCCCGCGCTGACCGAGGAATACTTGGGGCAGCTCATCTACTTCTTCGAGATGGCCTGCGGCATCAGCGGGTACATCCTCGGCGTGAACCCGTTCAACCAGCCGGGCGTGGAAGCCTACAAGCGGAACATGTTCGCGCTGCTCGACAAGCCGGGCTACGAAGAGGAGTCGAAGGCCATACGCGCCCGCCTCTGACCGGACGGGAGCCGGAAGGCTTCGCATTGGAACGCACAAAGAGGGGCGCCCCGAACGGGGCGCCCCTCTTGTTTTGTACTATCGGAAGCCGGGTCAGCGGACGGCGACTTTGCGCACTTGCGTGCCGCCATCGGTCTCCACGGCCACGACGTAGATGCCCGCCGCCAAGCCCGAAGCAATCACTTCCGCACCTTGCAGGGTGTAAACGCGGAACGAGCGGTAATCGCCCGACAGGCACACGCGGCCTTCCCCGCCCCATGCGGCAAAGCCCACACCGGCGGGCGCGGCGCTGATGCCCGTGTCTTCGCCCGAAAGGTTCACTTGGGCGGCGTTCATCACGGCATGGTTCCACAAGCTTTCGCTGTCTTCGTTGGTAAGGAAGACAACGATGTTCATATTCTCAGGCACCCATTCCGGGTCGAGCGTGGCGGTGAAGGTGGCGGTGTAGGTGTCGCCGTCCCACACGGGGGCAACGCCCCACGCGGCATCCTCGCCGAGGACGGCCCGCAGCACGTGGTCATGTACATAGCTGGCATCCACGTAGTTGCCCCGAAAGCCGCCGGGGCGGATTTGGTCGCCCACCAACCCGTCCTCTGTCAAGTAGGCATGGACGCGGGGCGCCGTCATCACATAGTCGAAGAGGTCGGCATCGGACTTCGTGCCGGACACGTTGACGGTGAGCGTCCGCGTATCGGCATCGTAGGAAGGAACAGCCGTGATGGTGGCGAAAGCGGGGACTGAAGCGTTGGAAGCCGATATTTTTTCGTTTATTTCCTCTGCGCCCTCATTTGCATCGTAATAGCCCGTACCGAAGAAACATGCTGCATCCGAAACAAGCCATGAACGGTTGGAAATGGCGTATGGCGCACCCGGCACTTCGAAGGCATTCAGGTACACATTGCTCTCCTCAATAGTGAACGCATCGACCCCATAGCCCACGTGGTGCGCCACGATGGCGGGGTGCGAAACGGCCGCCGCCGCGCTCACGGCTGCGTGGCCGTAGGGGCAGTTCACGCACAGCCCGGTGGTGTAAAGTTCAAGCAAAGGGGTCTTGGCAACGGCTTGCTCCGGGGCATAGACACGCATCTGCGGGAAAGCAGCGGAATTGTTGGCTGCGTACTGGTCTTGCACGCCGCCTTCAAGCTCGATGATTTCAAATGAGAAAGTCGGATCGTCCATCGTGGACGGTATCGAAAGCGGGAATGTGAGCAGCCCGCCGGCGAGGCTTGGGATGCTGCCTTCCGCGCTGATCGGCATGGCGAATTGAAGCTCCCCGTCGGCATAAACGCCGATGGTCAGCCCTTGCACCGGCTGGAAACCGTAGTTCATGATGGTGCATCCGACGGTGGCGGAGAAAGAGCCGTCGTCGGCGCGGGTGGTCTCGTCAAACAACAGCCGGTCGCAGTGGAAGTCCGTCAGGGCCAGGTCGTAATCGGAGTGGTTCTGGCTCTTGATAGCCGTGCGGATGGCAAGGGCTGCCGCTCCCATAGACTGGCCAAAGGCCCATGTGTAATCCAGCCATGACTGCCCGTCGTCGAAGGAGACGAGCATTATCCCGCTGCTGGCAACGGCGCCGCTGGCAAACGATATGGGGTAATACTCCGGCTGCTCCTTGAAATCTTCGAGGCATACCATGTCGTAGCCCAGATAATAGCCCCCGGCAGGCACGGGAACGGGCGTTTCCAACTGCACTTCCACGTTGCCGCCCATTGCGCCGGGCAGGTCACCGGCAGGGATTTCCACCTCTGCGAGGCGCGGGCCGCCGAGCGTTTCCGCTATCCAAAGGGTGCATTCCGAAATGGCGTTGCCGAAATCGGCGCTGATGCGCGTGATGGGGTCGCCCACATATTTCTTGCACAGCCCGGCATCATAATGGGTGGCCATCGAGACCTTGAGCGTGTCGAGGCTGAAAACGTAGTCCGCATTGCCCGAATAGTACCCCACGTAGCGTTCCCCTTCGCCGAGGGCTTCGGCGCGGGCTTGCGGGGCTTCCGCCTTCAGGGGCGCGGAGAGCCGCGAGCCGCCGCCCTGCGGGAGGGCTTGCGGGGCAAGGGTTGCCGGGGCTGCGTGCTGCGCCCGCCCCAGTTCGGACGGGGTGAGTTGCCGGATGCCCGGCGTCGGCTGCTGGGCCATGGCCGCTACCGAAAAGAGGCAGACGGCCGCAAGGATGTTCACTTTTCTCATAATAGGATTGTTTATCGGGTTAATAATGAATATTTTCCATCTGACGGCGAGAAGCCGCGCGAGCGGCCACACGGAGGAGTCGGCCACGTAAGTGCGGTGTACTCCCTCCCCTGTATGCCGATACCACTTCCGAGCGTGGCGTGCCAGTAACGCAGTTCGCGGCTACGGAGGTGCAGCTGATGCCGGTCAAAGCAGCATAAGCGATTGACTGCTCCGTATCATGGAGGCAAAACACCTCCTGCATCACGTATTGTACCATATCTTCATACCGTTCACCCTCCCCGGAAATGCGCCCTATGCCACCCACCTGTACGGATTTCTGTATCACGCGGGCTGGACATGCAATCCATTCCGTGGAATACAACTTACGTTAGGGGCGAATGTAAGGAATTGCACGCCCGGATGTAACTTTCTGCCTGCACTTTTACGGATTATTTACACATTCCCCACCGCCCCTGTTGCCCGGCCGGGATATTCTCCGTACCTTTGCGCCCGTATGGAAATGAGCATCGACAACTACCGGGAGGCCGTCCTCCGCTACCTGCGCCGCACGGGCGCGGGGCATCTCAGTGCGCGCGCCGGGCTGTTCGACATGGACGGCGTGCTGTTCGACTCCATGCCCGCCCACGCGGGCGCATGGGAGCGCGTGATGCGCCGCCACGGCATCCCCTTCACCCTGCGCGACGGCTACCTCAACGAGGGCCGCGTGGGCAGCGCCACGATACGCGGGGCGAGCCTCGCCCGCTGCGGTAGGGACGTTTCCACCGAGGAAATACGTTGCATTTACGCGGAGAAAAGCCGAGCGTTCAACACTTTCCCCCCTGCCGTACCCATGCCGGGTGCGGCAGAACTGTTACGGCAGATAGCTGCCGACGGCCTTTTCGCCGTACTTGTTACTGGTTCAGGCCAACGCTCCCTCTTGGGCAAACTCCAAGCGGCCTACCCCGGTGTGTTCCACCCTGAAAGAATGGTAACAGCCTTTGATGTGCGCCATGGAAAACCCTCGCCTGAACCCTACCTCATAGGGTTACAAAAGGGAGGAGTGGAGGCACACGAGGCATTCATAGTGGAAAACGCACCGCTGGGCGTAGCTGCTGGATATGCTGCCGGAGTGTTCACCATAGCCGTCAACACCGGTCCCATCCCGCCCGAAACATTGCACAAGGTCGGAGCCGATCTTGTGTTTCCCTCCATGCAGGCACTGGCCTCCGCTTGGCCAGCACTGCTCAAGACCTTCCGCACGGTGCATACCTAAAGATTCCCTTATAAAAGATAGAAGCACACGCTATCGGGATGTCAGGCGCAAGGAGGGGGAGGAGGCGATGCTCCCCACGCCCGTATCAAAGTCAACGCGCTAATTCATAGATGGCCCGCGTATCGTCCGCCGTGAGGCGCACATAGCCGCCGATAGCTGAACCTTTGTCTTCGTGGAGCTTGCGCACCAGCAAGTCCACGTCTGGATGCTCCACACCCATCTGTCGGAACGAAACGGGCATGCCCATCCGCAAGAAGAACAGTTTCAACTGCTCCACACCGTACCGTGCGGCAGCCTCCATAGGCATTGCCGGGTCAAAGCCAAACACACGCACGGCCATCTGTGCCGCCCGCTCCGGCTTCTGCCGCGACACATAAGCCATCCAAGCCGGAACAATGACGGCCAACCCCGCCCCATGCGCCACGCCGTAAAGGGCACTCACTTCGTGTTCCATGAAATGCGAAGCCCAGTCCTCGGTTCTTCCTGTACCGCAAAGACCATTGTGCGCCAGCGTGCCGGCCCACATCAAGTTCGCCCGAAGGTCATAATCGCAAGGTGCGCCCAGCACCTTCGGTCCCAAGGCCGTAATAGCCGCAAGCAAACCTTCGCAGAGGCGGTCAGTCACTTCCGTACCGGCCGAAGGGCTGAAGTAACGTTCCAAGATGTGTACCACCATATCCACCACGCCGCATGCCGTCTGGTAAGCAGGCAACGTGTACGTCACTTCCGGATTCATCAGAGCGAACACAGGCCGCAGCAGCCTATCCGTGCGGAGGCTCAGTTTACGCAAGCCGTCACCCTTCGTGATGACCGAGTTGCCCGATCCCTCGCTGCCAGCCGCCGGAATGGTCAACACCACGCCCACGGGCAAAGCAACCTCAGGCACGGCCTTCCCCGCGAAAAAATCCCAAAAATCTCCCACATAGGGTACGCCCACCGCAATCGCCTTGGCCGTGTCAATCACCGAACCGCCGCCAACAGCCAACACAAAGTCCGTCCCGGTTTCCCTCGCCTGCCGAATGCCTTCATACACCTTGTCGTCCATTGGGTTGGGCTGCACCCCGCCTATCGCGTCCCAGACAAGACCCGCCGCCTCAAGCGAGCTTTCCAGTCGTCCCAACAGGCCGCTTCGGACGGCTGATCCCCCGCCGTACACCACCAACACCCGCCGCGCACCCTGCGCCGCACAAAGTGCGCCAGCCCGGCTCTCAACGCCCTTGCCGAACACGAAGTCCGTGGGGCTGCAAAACTCAAAATCATTCATAACAAACACTTTTAAATATGACACGAAAGCGGGCTGCCAAAGTCCTCAGCCGCACAAAAAGAAAAGGGGCAGCCATCGGCATGCCCCCTCGTACGCCCGTGGGGAGTCGAACCCCAATCGAAGGAACCGGAATCCTTTATTCTATCCATTGAACTACGGGCGCTTCACAAACAAACTATCAAAAACGCGGCTCGCAAGCCCGGCAAGCTCCAATGCGTGGGTGCAAAAGTATAAAATAAATCAAACCGCTCACCACAATTCCGCAATTATTTTTTCCTCTATTCCAAGACAACCCATTGAACCCATCGGATGCAAATATTCCAATATGCCGCATTTCAAAACAAAAGCAGAACAATATGCATTCTTTTTTAAATAAAAAAGTTTCAATATAACAAACATTTGCTATATTTGCCGACAAATAAAAAAAAACACACGGACATGAGTTACCTGATAAAGCCGAAAGGATACAAGCCTCTGCTCGACCTGCCACAGACCGAACTGGGCATCAAACGAATCAAAGAGTTCTTCCAACTCAACCTCTCCTCCGAACTCCGACTCAGGAGGGTAACCGCCCCCCTCTTTGTGCTGAAGGGAATGGGCATCAACGATGACCTCAGCGGGTGCGAACGCGCCGTCTCTTTCCCAATCAAGGATTTGGGCAACCGGCAGGCAGAAGTCGTCCACTCCCTCGCCAAATGGAAACGCCTCACCCTCGCCGAATACCACATTCCGCCCGGCTATGGCATATACACCGACATGAACGCCATCCGTGCCGATGAGGAATTGGGCAACCTCCACTCCCTCTACGTGGATCAATGGGACTGGGAACAATCCATACGCCCGGAGGATCGCAACATCCGCTTCCTCACCCGCACTGTCGGCCAAATCTATGCCGCCATGATACGCACGGAGTACATGGTTTATGAGAGCTACCCGCAGATTGTCCCCTGCCTGCCCGAAAAGCTCCACTTCATCCATGCCGAGGAATTGCGCCGCCTCTATCCCGACCGCACGCCAAAGGAGCGCGAAAACCTCATCACGCGGCAGCACCGTGCCGTTTTCGTCATAGGCATCGGCAACCCTTTGGGCGATGGGAAACCCCATGACCTCCGCGCTCCCGACTATGACGACTACACCACGCCTGGGCTTAACGGCCTGCCCGGGCTCAACGGCGACCTCCTGCTATGGGACGATGTCCTTGCGTGCAGCATCGAACTTTCCTCCATGGGCATCCGCGTGAATCGCGAAGCCCTCCTCCGCCAGCTTCAAGCATCTGGCTGCGAAGAACGGCAACACCTTTATTTCCACCAGAAACTGCTCAACGGGGAACTTCCGCTAAGCATCGGCGGCGGCATCGGGCAGTCGCGCCTCTGCATGTTCTACCTACGGAAGGCGCACATCGGCGAAATACAAGCCAGCATCTGGCCCGAAGAAATGCGGGAAGAATGCAAACACCTCGGCATGCCCCTCATCTGAAGAAAAGCAAACGCACGTCAGCAGCAAATGCGAGGTATCGCAAAACAAGAAGGAGGCGGGAAATTCGCCCTCCCGCTTTTTGCAGTCCCGCGCAAAAACTGTACCTTTGGCACACAAAAACAATACCATACATGGACGTTAAAATAGAAGAAAGCTGGAAAAAGCAACTGGCGCCTGAGTTCGAGAAGCCTTATTTCAAGCAACTGACCGACTTCGTGAGGGAGGAGTACCGAAAGCATCGCATCTATCCGCCTGGAAGTTTGATATTCAACGCATTCAATCTATGCCCTTTCGATTCTACCAAGGTGATCATCATCGGGCAAGACCCTTACCATGGACCGGGACAGGCGCATGGCTTGTGCTTTTCCGTCAATGACAATGTCCCGCTTCCCCCTTCTTTAGTAAACATATTCAAGGAGATTCACGATGACCTGGGGAAGCCCGTACCTGCCACCGGCAACCTGACACGATGGGCAGCCCAAGGTGTCCTGTTGCTCAACGCCACACTCACCGTCCGTGAACATCAAGCCGGCTCACACCAACGCCATGGATGGGAAGAATTCACGGATGCGGCCATACGTTGCCTCGCCCAAGAAAAAGAACACCTTGTATTCCTGCTCTGGGGGGCATATGCACAAAAGAAAGGCGCATTCATCGACCGAAACAAACACCTCGTCCTCACTTCCGCACACCCATCCCCGCTCTCAGCACACAACGGTTTTTTCGGGAACAAGCATTTCAGCCAAGCCAACCACTACCTCATCGCCCACCACCAGTCTCCCATAGACTGGTGACCCCGAATGCATCAATACCATTGCACATTGCTGTTGTTGGAATTGTTCCGCTTGTCCCATTTCAAAGCATCGGCCAGCATGCTGGAGTTCGCACGAATACTGAAGTTATAAGACTTCCAAAGCCCGAATGGAGTCACGCTGCACGACATGGTGAAACAATGCAGGTCACGAGTAATGGTCAAAGTGGTTTGGGCTATTTTATGCGCATCGAAATCATAAGAAGTAGAGAAGCTCATATTCCAGCGGTTGGCTATCTTCAAGTTCCCCGATGCACTCAAGGTATGGACAATCTCATACGGATAGCGCATGGTTTTTTTATTGATACGGTTCGGGTCCATCCCATACGTGTTCTCCCGAAGATTAAACGAATAAGAGACACTGAGCGACCAAGGCATCTTAAAAGCCATATAGCCGTCTGCGTCCAACGTCGCCTTTTCTTTCTGCCCTTCTTTCCGGGAGTTCCTATTCGTCATCTTATCTTCCGCTCCATCTTTCTCCCCGCCTGCATTTTCTTTTTCATCATCTGACCCGAACCATTTCTTCCACGTCTCATTATTAAAGGTATAAGAAAAAGAAGTCCCCATGCCTTGGAAACGCCCGAACCGTCCGTAGGACCACTCCGTACGGTCTCCTACCACCACCCGGCCTGTTTCCTTGTCGAACTCGTACGCATACGTTGCAAACGAAGTATTCAGGTTCAACGTGTAGTTCTTTGTCAGCTTCATACGGAGGTTCATCGACAAGTCGCTCCACGGACGGGTAGCCGCCGCAAAATTATACGACATGCTGGCTGACAAGTCGTCAATCAAGCTGATTTTACGCACTCCTGTAGAATCACGATCTGACTTCACTTTCATTTCCAAATTATTGGCCACGCTGAACGTCACGCTGCCCTGCCTGCCGCGTCCTGGATAGCTGAACATGGAACCTTCATAAGGAGAATATTCCTCCGTACGCACTTCTCCATCGGCATCAGTATAAGTCACCGTCTTATAATACCCGTAACGTTTCTTCCCGAAGTCCGGCGCCGCGCTGAAGCTCACCGACGGTGTCAACACATGGCGGATCATCTGTATCTTGTCCCCAAAAAGCTTCTTCCATGGCTGGTAAAAGCCATACAATTTCGTATTCAAGCTCAAGCTGGCATTGTAATCGTACACGCGGTAAAAGCCGTATGTCGTGTCCGTCACCACCACATCCTGTTGCGCCGGGTCGTAATCCTTCTTGATTCTCCGGGTGTACCAGCGGGAGGTATAGTTGAAACTCGGCGTGACATTGATGTACTTGAACAACTGGAATGTCGCGCTAATCGGGATGTTATGCCGCATCCCGTTCTCCCAGTCCCGAATCAAGTTGGACTTGAACAACAAATTATCTTTCGTGTCAATGCTGTTGTCCAACTGCCCGGTATAGCCCACCGATATCTTCTCATACCAGCGTTCTTTCCCGGCTCTTTTCTTGCGGCGGAAAGGGAATTTCTTCGACATGGATATATTCAGGCTCGGCAAGGTGACGGAGATGGAAGAATCCCGCATGGTCTGTGCGATATTAAAGGTTCCGGAAAGGGTGACACCGGCATCTGCAAACGTCCGCGAATAACTGACGCTCGATGTCTTTGTGTTCTGTGCATACAAGTTCGGGTCATAATAGCTGTCCAAGTTGGAACGCTCGTAACTGCTCGTCGCAAAATTCACGCTGGCCGAAAAAGTGCTGTTCGGGTTTGCTTTGGCATCCTGCCGGTGCGTCCAAGTTATCTTGAAGTCTTTCGACTCCGAATAGTCCGGCATGTTCTTGTCACCCGTCTTTGTCACCAAATAGCTAAGGCTCACGTTCCCGGAGAATTTATAGCGTTTGTTGTAGTTCGACTGTGCGCTGACTCCCCATGAACCTTTCGTGAATATTTCGCCCCGCAATGCCAAATCCATCTTGTCGCTGATGGCAAAATAATATCCGCCGTCGCGCAGATAAAACCCGCGGTTCATCTCATCCCCGTAAGTCGGCATGATGAAACCCGAAGAGTATTTGCTGGAGAAAGGGAAAAAGCCGAACGGAATCGCCAATGGCAACGGCACATCTTCTACCACCATGTAGGCCGGGCCAAACACGACATTCTTCTTCGGATGCACTTTCGCTTTGGTCAAAGCCAAGTAAAAATGCGGATGATCGTGGTTGTCGCACGTGGTGTAACGGCCATTCTGCATGTACAGGATGTCGTTGGCATCCTTCTTTGCATCGTTGCTAGTCACGTAGCCTTCGCCCTGTTGGGTCACCACGTTGTTGATGAAGCCCTTTTTGGTCTTGAAGTTGTAGCGCATTATTTGGGACTCATAGGGCGTGGAGCCGTCTTTGAACACCGGCTTCCCCTGCATGACTCCCGCCGTATCCACCACGCCTGTGGCATACACCGTGCTGCTGTCCATGTTCATCGTGATGATGTCTGCCGTCAACTCTATCTGTTCATAATTCACTTTCCCTTTGCCATACAAATAGGCATACCCGCCATTGGCGAACACGATAGAATCGCTGCATTCATAAACGACCGGCGCGTCCAGTGCCTGCTCTTTCTCTTTTTTCCGGGAGACAGTATCCGTGCTTGCTGTGTCAACCGCCAATGTGTCCGCCCGTTGCATGCCGATTTCTCTTCTCCTTTCTTGGGAAAGGGCCTCAACAGACAGGAACAAAAAAACGACCAGGGATAAAAGTGAGATTATATACCCGTATCTTAACGATGACATCCAATATGAATTTACACTTTATCGGGCAAAAGTACACATTAATCCCCAAACGCAGATGCGATTCGGCCCATTTAATGATTTTTATGGCTACAAGAACAAGGCGCACCAACCGTCAAAACGCTCCACGCCTTCATTCCCGAACTTGGACAAACTCTTCAAAGCCTCCTCCACGGTTTTTTCCTTGTCCGGGCGGCTTTTCGAAAAAAACTTATCCGCGAAGCACACCACTTTTTCTTCCATGCTCACGGGGAGCATGTCGCGACGCGGCACCGGAAGCCTCCGTCCCACAATGTCGTGCAAGGAAAGCCCTGCCCCCGTATGCCGCTCACACACCAGAGCATGCCGGGGAAATCCTTCTGAACGCATCAAATCCGCCCCCAAATAGCCATGGCAAATGTAAGGATGGCTGCCCGTGCAGAATATCTCCGGGGCATCCGTCAGGAAGATGCCGATGTCGTGAAGCAAGGCTGCTTCCTCCAAAAATGCATGGTCCAGCCCCAGTTCCGGATGCCTGCCGGCCACCCACAAAGCCTTATCGGCCACCGAACGGCTATGCTTCAGAAGCAGTTTCCGCAATGCATTGTCCTCCGGGTAATATTTTTCTATCATGGCAAGTGCGTTCATTTTCCCTCCTGCTTGATGATCATGTAAAAGCAAATCCTTATTTTTGTGCAATATTACAAAAATAAACCGCAACATCATGCCACGGAAACTTTTTTTATGCCTCCTCCTTTCCTGTTTGCCGCTCCTCGCTTTCTGCAACGGGCGAATCACCGTGGGCGCCGAACGCACCTCTGCCTACCTACCCTTGCTGCAAGGGAAAAGGGTGGCCCTCGTTGTCAATCCCACCTCCACCATCGGCAATGTCCATCTGCTCGACTCCCTTTTGGCGATCCGGGTCAACGTGAAGAAAGTGTTCGCGCCGGAGCATGGTTTCCGTGGCGATGCGGATGCCGGCGAGCATGTCGCCAACGGCATCGACACAAAGACAGGCATCCCCATCGTCTCCCTTTACGGGAAGAACCGCAAGCCGTCGGCGGAACAAATGAAAGACATTGACATCGTAGTGTTCGACATACAGGACGTGGGGGCGCGTTTCTACACCTACATCAGCACGATGCACTACGTGATGGAAGCCTGCGCCGCGCAAGGCAAAGAGTTCCTCCTGCTGGACCGCCCCAACCCCTGCGACTACGTGGATGGCCCGGTGATGCAGCGGCCGTTCAGCAGTTTCGTGGGCTTGGATCCCATCCCATTGCTGCATGGATGCACCATGGGCGAACTGGCACAGATGATCAACGGGGAAGGATGGCTGGAGACCGGCAAAAATTCCTGCCGCCTGACGGTCATAACCGTCAAGGGCTGGCGGCACGGGCAGCCTTATTCATTGCCGGTGAAGCCCTCCCCCAACTTGCCCAACGGCCAATCCATTGCTTTCTACCCCTCGCTTTGCCTGTTTGAAGCCACCCAAGTCAGCGTGGGGCGCGGCACGCCTTTCCCTTTCCAAGTCATCGGTGCCCCCGACAAACGGTACGGCAACTTCACGTTCACGCCGCAAGCTTTGCCGGGTCTCGACAAGAACCCGCTCCACAAAGACCGCGCCTGCCATGGCATCGACCTGCGCAACGTACAGCCCCCCAAGGGGTTCACGCTGAAATACTTCCTCGATTTTTATGAAAGATCCGGCGAAAAGACCGCGTTCTTCGACCGCCCGCAATGGTTCGACCTGCTGATGGGCAACAGCCAAGTGCGCAAAGACATCCTTGCCGGAAAGAACGAAGCCGAGATAAAAGCCCGCTGGCAAGCGGAACTCGATGCCTACAAGTCCATGCGCAAAGCTTACCTCTTGTATGAAGAATGAGGAAACACTTCTATGAACTTTTGGAAAAAGTTCTTAGTAAATTTCGAAAAAGTTCTATGAAAGTTTTGCGAAAGTTCTATGAACTTTTTATGAAACCTTTGGGAGGTGTTGCACACACCTCCCCGTTGTTTTTCCTCAACGCTTATTTGCGGAACGGCGGACGCACCACAACAGCCTTCACGCCTTTTCCACGGATGGCCACTTGGATTTCCGTCCCCGGCTTGGCATGTTCCGGCTTCACGTAGCCCATCCCGATGCCGATTTTGCGGCAAGGCGACATCGTGCCGCTCGTCACCGCGCCCATCTTCGCGCCGGAAGCGTCCAACAAATCGTAACCATGACGGGGGATTCCTCTTTCCGCCATCTCAAAACCTACCAACTTGCGGGAAACGCCTTCCGCTTTCTGCCGTTCCCACAGCGGACGGGAAATGAAGTCCTTGCCGTCCACAAACTTCGTAATCCAGCCTAATCCGGCTTCTATCGTGGAAGTGGTGTCGTCGATGTCGTTGCCATACAGGCAGAACCCCATCTCCAGGCGCAACGTGTCGCGGCATCCCAGCCCTACCGGCTTGATGCCATACGCTTGCCCGGCCTCGAAGATAGCGTCCCATATCCGCCTGGATGCTTCGGGATAGAAGTAAAGTTCAAAGCCTCCCGCGCCGGTATAGCCGGTGTTGGAGATGATGACCTCTTTCTCTCCGGCCATTTCCCCTACCTTGAACGTGTAATAAGGGATGGACGACAAGTCCACGGAAGTCAGCTTCTGCAATACTTCCAAGGCTTTCGGTCCCTGCACGGCCAGTTGCGCCATGCGGTCGGAAGCGTTCTCCAACGCCACGCCCTCCACATTCTGCCGCACACACCATGCCCAGTCTTTTTCAATGTTGGCGGCATTCACCACCAGCAGGTACTTTTCTTCCTCGTACTGGTAGAGCAGGAAATCGTCCACGATGCCGCCCTGGTCGTTGGGAAAACAGGTGTATTGCACCTTGCCCGGTGTCAAGGCCGCCACATTATTCGACGTGATTTTCTGCAAATATTCCTTCGCTTTCGGGCCTTTCACCCAAAATTCTCCCATGTGCGACACGTCAAACACGCCGACCGCATTCACCACGGCCATGTGTTCGTCAATGATGCCGCTGTATTCAATCGGCATGTTGTAGCCCGCAAATTCAGACATCTTCGCCCCTAACGCGATATGCACGTCCGTAAAAGGTGTGTTTTTCATTGTTCAATATTTTTTAGCTATCAATTCGATGATTTTAACGACCACATTCATGGCTTTCTCCATGGACTGCACCGGCACAAATTCATACCGCCCGTGGAAATTCAATCCGCCGGCAAAGATGTTCGGACAAGGCAAGCCCTTGAAAGACAACTGCGCACCGTCCGTCCCTCCACGGATGGCTTTCACCTTGGGTTCCACGCCCGCTTCCTTCATGGCCTCGAAGGCAATGTCTATCACGTGCATCACGGGTTCTATCTTTTCCCGCATGTTGTAATACTGGTCGCGCAGGACAAGCGTGGCCGTTCCCTCGCCGTAGCGCTCGTTGATGATGCCCGCCCAACGCTGCATGCACGCCTTGCGTTCTTCAAAACGGGTACGGTCATGGTCGCGGATGATGTAGGACACAACCGTTTGTTCCACCTCGCCTTGGAAACCTACCAGATGATAGAAACCCTCGTAACCCTCCGTATGCTCCGGCGTTTCCTCTTTCGGGAGCATGCCCGCAAACTCATTGGCCACCAACAGGGAATTAACCATTTTCCCTTTTGCATAGCCCGGATGCACGTTGCGCCCTTTGAACGTCACCTTGGCAGCGGCGGCGTTGAAGTTCTCAAACTCCAGTTCGCCCACTTCGCCTCCGTCCATCGTATAAGCCCAGTCGCAGCCGAACAAGGCTACGTCAAAGTGGTGCGCCCCTTCGCCGATTTCCTCGTCAGGGTTGAATCCGATGCGCACTTTTCCATGCTCTATCTCAGGATGTTCCTGCAAATAAGCGATGGCCGAGACGATTTCCGCGATGCCGGCCTTGTCGTCGGCGCCCAGCAAGGTTGTGCCGTCCGTCACCACAAGGTCTTCGCCCCGATGATCCAGCAGTTCCGGGAATTGCCGGGGAGACAACACGATGTCCATTTCACGGTTCAGCACGATGTCGCCGCCGTCATAGGCACGGACGATGCGCGGGCGCACGTCCTTCCCGCTCATGTCAGGGCTGGTGTCCATGTGCGCAATGAAGCCCACCGTGGGCAAAGCCCGGCTTGTGTTGGCCGGAAGAGTGGCGAAAAGATACCCCCGTTCGTCCAACGTGATGTCTTCCAATTGCAAACTTTCCAACTCTGATTTCAGGTATTCTGCGAAAACCATCTGCTTCGCTGTGCTGGGCGTGGTGCCTGTGGTTTCGCTGGACTGCGTGTCGAAGCCCGTATAGTTCAAAAAACGTTCTATCAATGTTGCCATATCTGTCCTTTTCTTTATAAGAATGCGTAAAGGTAAAAAAAGAACCATGAACCGCAAAAGGGCCATGGTTCTTTTTGACACGCATTTAAGCTATTTTTAATTATACGCTCTCTCAAAAGCAACTGGAACCGTCGAAGCAATGGGTGCATACCTTGCATTTTGGCAGTCCGATGGCTTCCACCAGCGTCTCCAACGTGTTGAACTTCAAGGACGACAGCTTGAACTTTTCCCGCATCACCTCCACCATCCGCGTGTATTCCGGCGAGTCGGTGGCGGCATATTTCTCCAGATTCTTGTTCTCGTCGCCTTCCAGTTCCTTGATGATGCGACGGGCCATCAGTTCCAAGTCCGATTTGGAGGCCGAGAACCCAATGAAAGGGCAGGCGTAAATGATGGGCGGGCAACCGATGCGCATGTGTACTTCGCGGGCGCCGTATTCATACAGCACCTTCACGTTGTCGCGCAATTGCGTGCCGCGCACGATGGAGTCATCGCAAAAGATGATGCGCTTCCCTTCCAGCATGGCGCGGTTCGGTATCAGTTTCATCTTTGCCACCAAGGAACGCATGCTTTGGTTGCCCGGCATGAAGCTGCGCGGCCATGTGGGCGTGTACTTCACGATGGCACGATGGTAAGGGATTCCCTTCCCTTCCGCATAGCCTAACGCCTGGCCGATGCCCGAATCGGGTATGCCGCACACACAGTCGGCTTCCGACGCATCTTTCAATCCCATCTTCAGCCCGCTGGTGAAGCGCACGTCTTCCACATTGCGCCCTTCGTAGCTGGAATTGGGAAAACCGTAATACACCCACAAGAAAGAACAGATTTGCATTCCTTCGTTGGGACGGCGCAGTTGCTCCATGCCGTCGGCATGCAGGCGCACAATCTCGCCGGGCCCCATGTAATGTTCTATCCGGTAGTCCAGGTTCGGGAAGCTGCTCGACTCGCTGGTGGCGGCATACGCGCCCTCTTTCTTCCCAATCACGATGGGCGTGCGCCCCCATTTGTCGCGGGCGGCAATGATGCCGTCTTCCGTAAGAAGCAGCAGGGAACAAGAACCTTTGATGCGGCGGTACACGTTCTCGATGCCGTCCACAAAGTCAGCACCCTGGATAATCAGCAGGGCAATCAGTTCCGTTGGATTCGTGTTGCCCGAACTCAATTCCGCAAAATGCCGCCCTTCGTCCAGCAATTCCTGCTCCAACTCCGCCAAGTTCTGCACCTTGGCCACCGTGACAATGGCGAACCGCCCCAGATGGGAATTGACCACAATCGGCTGGGCATCCGTGTCACTGATGATGCCGATGCCTGCATTGCCCTTGAACTTCGGCAAGTCTGCCTCAAACTTTGAACGGAAATACGCATTCTCCAAATTATGGATGGAGCGGGTAAAGCCGCTTTCTTCCGAATACGTGGCCATGCCGCCACGCTTGGTCCCCAAGTGCGAATTGTAGTCCGTGCCGTAAAACAAGTCGGCTACACAACTCGATGTGGAAACAGTGCCGAAAAAACCTCCCATTGATGTGTATTGTTTCTATTAATTTTTTGCGCATGCAAAAGTAATAAATATCCGCGTCCGCACAGGAAAAATGGAAGATATATTTCTTTTTCCCATCATCCATGCACAGGCTCCACCTTATTATATCATCAAAAAGATGCCGGCCTGCAGCCCGTGCCTTTCCGGGGAAGCCACGAGGATGCCGCCCGCCCCTGCCCGTGACCCTCGCGAAACCATTGGGATGATTTGCCGGGACTTTACCGTGAAAAGCGCGTGATTTTACCTGTAAAATGCGCCCACTTTTCAGGTAAAATTTGAGGATTTTCTTGAACGTTCAAGCCTATATTCAAAACAAAGATCTTATTCTTTCTCATACAAAGGAAAACGTTTTAATATATTACAAATCAGCAATTAACAATTATATTTATTTGTTTACTGAAAACTTGCTTCGTCAATTATCGGATAAATCCGATTGCATGTCATCTAAAATTCCATCTCCGTTAGCATCCAGCATTCGGTTATCCAGCTTAAACTTTAAGAAAGTATTAATAGACCAATACAAACTACCGACAAGAAATCCGCCGGATAAGATAGCCGTAAACGCTGTTGTGCTTTCAAAGTTTGCTTCCATTGTGAAAGAATCCTCACCTCGATACTCATAATTAGGGAAATGCCCTGAAGTACTAACATTATCACAAAGATTTACCGCCTTTTTACCTAAGTGAAACATGGCGAAGTCTATACATTTTCCATTATCCAATACCAAGCAGTATAAAAAACTATCAAACTCACCGGCAATGTACTGACCATCCACAGGCTTAACAATATTCTCGTCTTTTGAGCAGGAATACAATGCTACTACCGCCAAAATAAGTAATGCTATCTTTTTCATTTTTAGTGTTTCTAACAACTTCTGTATCCACTTAACTTTTTCTCTAATTGTGCCAATAGTTTTATGCAACTACATTGCCATTAACCGAATTGCCTAATTATATCCAAAACAGCTTCTAAACAGCATGTTCCCAAAACAAAGGCTTTATTTGCAAACATAATTATTCCATTTCACAAATACAAACTTATAGATATTTTTTGCAGTGGGGCAGAGTCAATCAGCAAGTGCAATATTACGAAATAAATTTGAAGAACTCCTTTTTTGGTGTTGAGAAGTTTAGTTT
>CALUIR010000032.1 GCA_944320785.1 uncultured Bacteroidaceae bacterium | reverse complement strand
AACGCATACAAATCACATACGAAAACTTTCTAACGCATTGTTAGTCAGAAAAGTATTAAAGAGGCGCAGGCGGCTGTGGAGAAGTAAGAAGACAAGAAAAGAGGCGCATCAATAAGATGCGCCTCTTTTCTTGTCTTTAGCACAATTATCCGTTTATCTTCTTGTAATCGGCAATGAACTTAGCTAGTCCTGCATCTGTCAAAGGGTGATTCAGCAAACCTTTGATGGCATCAAGGGGGCATGTCACTACATCGGCGCCAGCTTCGGCACATTGTATGATGTGCTGGGTATGCCGGATAGAAGCAGCCAATACTTGCGTTTTGAAATGATATGTTCGGTACATGCCTACAATATGCGCCACAAGATTGACACCGTCACTGCAAGTGTCATCCAATCTTCCGACAAATGGGGACACATAAGTTGCTCCCGCCTTAGCAGCCAAGAGAGCCTGCCCCGTAGAAAACACCAAAGTGCAATTTGTCCGAATGCCTTTTGACGTAAAATATTTGATAGCTTTGATGCCATCGGCAATGCAAGGTACCTTTACAACAATATGTTCATTGAGCGTAGCCAGTTCCTCACCTTCACGGATCATGCCTTCATAATCTGTGGCAATCACCTCCGCACTGACATCTCCGTTCACAAGGCGGCAAATATCAATGTAATGCTTATGTTGGTTTTCTACTCCTTTGATGCCTTCTTTGGCCATAAGCGAAGGATTGGTTGTCACGCCATCAAGCACGCCTAAATCATAAGCTTCCTGTATCTGCGCCAGATTGGCTGTGTCAATAAAGAATTTCATGGCATATGATGCTTAAAATGATGATTAAACAGGCTATAAGCATTCTGTTATTTGTCTCTAGCAATGGCATTCCACACCAATGCCGAAAGGGCTGCGCCAACAAACGGAGCAATAATGAACAGCCATAATTGCGACAAAGCTTGTCCGCCGTCAAAAAGGGCAGGGCCGATGCTGCGTGCAGGATTTACAGACGTGCCGGTAATAGGAATACAAACAATATGTACCAGCACCAACGTGAGGCCGATGGCGAGGCCGGCCAAAGAACCTGCTCCTTTTTTCTCGTCTGTGCTGCCAAGCACAACCAATACAAAGATAAAGGTAAATACTGTTTCAGCGATGAAAGCTTGAAACATCTCACCATTATCAAACGTGTTGGAGCCCGTGTCTGTCGGGCCGTTGTGTCCTCCAATAGAGATGAGTGCATAAAGGATAGCCGAACCGATGATAGCGCCAATTACTTGGAATATCATGTACATGGCGGCATCTTTCCCTCTCATCCGTTTAGAAAGGTAAACGCCCAATGTGATAGCCGGGTTGATGTGGCATCCTGATATATTGCCGATGGTATATGCCATAGCTATAACAGATAAACCAAAAGCCAAAGCAACCCCAAGGGTTCCTACACCGGCACCTACTGTGTCAGCCACATTTCCTGCAAATACCGCGCTCCCGCATCCCATTAATACCAGCACCATTGTGCCAATCATTTCTGCTAAATACTTTTTCATAATATATAAATTTAGTGATAAAAAATATGTCACAGATATTCAGCCTGCTATCTCTTTCAGTTTGATGAAATGTTCGATAATGCGATGGTAGTCCTTCTCATGGCATTCATCAAATTTGTTCCACAGATCGCCAAGCACAACGGCTCCACCGAAACCATAGTCCTTTACTTGGAGGAGGTTGTCTGCATTAATTCCCCCCAAAGCCATCACATTTTGCCCGATTATGCCCTCTTTGGCAGCTTTTCTAAGTTCCTCAGGTGTGTAAGCTGACAGATAATCTTCTTTTGATATGCTGTTGAATACAGGACTCATAAAGACATAATCATAATATGCCTTCTTTTCTTTGACTTCTTCAATGGAATGACAGGAACAACTGATGTGTCCTGAATATCCATTGGGCTTTTGGGGGTTGCGTGCATTCAGATGGATGCCCATTAATCCGAATTCTTTTTTCAAATAGAAATGCTCATGGGTGACAATGAAACGGTGATATTTTTGCGGAATGAGTGTCAGTAACCGTTCAGAATAAGCGGCTGCCGTATTGGGCTTCCGCAGATGTAGAATATCCAACCCTTCTTCGAACAATGCCGTGATGATCTGATCTTCTTCAATGAAGAAAAAGGGTTGGGTTATGACGATTAGTTTCATACCGTATCAATCTGGTTAAGCAAAACAAAGGTAGCAATTATTGCATTTCTTCCAAAGGATTTAAAACAAAATAATATGAGATTCCATGGTTCTTAGGTCAATTGTCCATAGTTTGCCATTGAGAGGAATGCCAAATCCGCAAATTATCTTGATAGTTTCAGAGGCTTGTACGCTACCTACAATGGCTGCAGTAGTTCCCAACACACGGCGGTCAGCTTCCATACGAAGCATATTTTTTTCATCAGGATAAAGATCGCGGTAACTATAAGGAACAGGACCGTAATTAAATACAGACACTTGCCCTTCAAATCCACAGATGGCTCCATAAATGTAAGGGATATGAAGGGATTGGGTGATATCGTTTACAAGATAGCGTGTGGCAAAGTTGTCGCACCCGTCAACCACAATATCGTAATGCGCAATAAGTTCATATGCGTTGCTTTCGGTCAGGCGTATAGGATAGGTTTCTATGTGCAGATCGTTGCGAAGTGCATGCAAGCGACGGGCAGCACATAAGACCTTGGGTTGGCCAAGGTCTGTTTCCGCATAGAGTATCTGCCGTTGCAGGTTAGGCAAAGAAACCACGTCATCATCCACTAAGCCCAATACGCCTATGCCTGCAGCAGCTAAATACATGGCAGCAGGGCTTCCTAATCCGCCAAGCCCAATGATGAGTACACGGCTCTCATGCAAGCGTTTTTGACCGTCATGCCCTATTTCAGGCAAGGATGTCTGGCGAGCGTAACGTCCATTCAAATCCATAATGGTAATATTCAATCATGCATGGGTCAGGCGTTGGCTGCCCATACATGAACATGTGCCAATAATGTCATACGGCTTGAGGACGCATAAAGTCGAATGAGGCATCCCAGTCTTTCCATACAGGTTCGCGCCCCATGCGGCGAAGGGCAGCATCCACCTCATGAGCTGTCCTTTCATCGCTCACATGGAATTGCTCGAGGGCTTGCGGATAAGTATAGTATCCCCCTGGCTCGGTTTTGCTTTCCGCACTCATTGTCGTGACTCCTAAAGTGGCCATATGGTCGCGGATAGCGGCTGGTTCACGTGTAGAGTAGGAGATATCGACATCATGATCAAAAATACGCATGGCAAAAGTGACTTGTGCCAGTTCGCGGTCACTCATGATGACATTCGGTTGGAATCCTCCGTTTTCCGAAGGACGCATGCGTGGAAAGTTCACACTGTATTTGGTTTTCCAATACCGGCACTGCAGGTATCTCAGGTGATAAGCCATCATGGTGATGTCTGTGCGCCATTCTTTTTCAAGCCCGATAAGCACACCCATTCCGATGCTGTGTACGCCAGCCTGCCCCATGCGGTCGAATCCATTAAGACGCCATTCAAATTTTGATTTCATGCCTCGCGGATGGTAAATGTTGTAATGTGCCCGGTTATAAGTTTCTTGGAAGCAAATGACCCCATTCATGCCATGGTGGCGGGCCAATTCCTCGTATTCTTCGGCTTTGAGAGGCATTACTTCTATTTTCAAGTTGCTGAAATATGGTTTGGCTAAATCAAGGGCGCGGGCAATGTAAGGAACACCAGCCTTCGCCGGATTCTCCCCGGTGACGAGCAACAGGTTTTCAAAAGGAGCCAAACGCTTGATAGCTTTGTATTCGTTGATGATTTCATTTTCTGTCAATATGGTCCTTTTCATGGGGTTGCTGACGTGGAAACCGCAATACACGCATGAGTTGGTGCATGAATTTGTGAGGTAAAGCGGCACGAACATGGAAACAGTCCGCCCGAACCGCTCTTCGGTGTACTTTTTGCTGATCCGGGCCATCGTTTCCAAATAGGGTTCAGCAGCGGGTGAAATGAGTGCCATGAAATCCTCCACATCGCAATGTTCACGCGACAAGGCACGGCGCACATCCGCTTCGGTCTTTGATGCAATACGGGCAGTGGTGTCGTCCCAACTGATTTTATCTAATTCTTCACTAAACATGTCTTTTACTAAAAATGATTATCACTTCTCTTTCTTGATGCCCCTGCTGAGTTTCATGGCGCAGAAGTTCGGACCGCACATAGTGCAGTATTCGCCATCCGTATGCCGGCCTTCCGTGAAGTATTCCAAGGAACGGTCGGGGTCGAGGCTCAAATGGAACTGGTCGCGCCAGCGGAATTCATAGCGTGCTTTCGATAGAGCGTTGTCTCGTACTTGCGCGCCGGGATGGCCTTTGGCCAAGTCTGCGGCATGGGCTGCAATCTTGTAAGTAATGACTCCAGTACGTACGTCTTCACGGTTTGGCAGGCCAAGGTGTTCTTTGGGGGTCACATAACACAACATGGCCGTGCCTAACCAGCCTATCTGTGCGGCTCCGATGGCTGAAGTGATGTGGTCGTAGCCGGGAGCAATGTCTGTCACCAACGGGCCGAGCGTGTAGAATGGCGCATTGTGGCAGTGGTTGATTTGCCGTTCCATGTTTTCTTTGATTTTGTGCAATGGCACATGTCCCGGCCCTTCAATGAAGGCTTGCACGTTTTTATCCCAAGCGCGGGTGACGAGTTCGCCCATGGTGTCGAGTTCTGCAAACTGTGCTTCATCGTTGGCATCGGCGATGCACCCGGGACGAAGGCCGTCGCCAAGGGAGATGGCCACATCGTATTGCGCAAGGATGTCGCAAATGTCGTCGAAGTGTTCATAAAGGAATGATTCACGGTCGTGCGCCAGGCACCATGTGCTCATGATGCTTCCGCCCCGGCTGACGATGCCGCACAGGCGTTTGTCTGCCAGATGCACGTTGTGGCGACGGATGCCTGCATGGATGGTAAAATAGTCCACTCCTTGCTCGCATTGTTCGATGAGCGTGTCACGGTACAGTTCCCAGCTAAGGTCTTCCACCCGCCCGTCCACTTTCTCCAAGGCTTGGTAGATAGGCACGGTGCCTACGGGAACGGGGCTGTTGCGAATAATCCATTCGCGGGTTTCATGGATGTTTTTCCCGGTAGAGAGATCCATCAATGTGTCACCTCCCCATTTGCAGCTCCAGACAGCTTTCTCTACTTCTTCTTCAATGGTGGAAGTGGTGGCTGAATTGCCGATGTTCGTGTTGATTTTCACCAGGAAAGCCCTTCCGATGATCATAGGTTCGCTTTCCGGGTGGTTGATGTTGGCTGGCAGCACGGCGCGCCCGGCGGCGATTTCCTGGCGGACAAATTCGGGCGTGATGTAGGTGCTGATGCCTAATTCGGCGCAATTCATGTTCTCGCGGATGGCCACATATTCCATTTCGGGCGTGATGATGCCTTGCTTGGCATAGTACATCTGCGTGCAGCATTTGCCTTTCCGGGCGCGGCAGGGCAGGGCGATATGCTCGAAGCGGAGGTGGTCGAGGCTGTGGTCGTCGCGGCGCATCCGCCCGTATTCCGAGGTGATGCCGGGCAGTTGCTCCACGTCGCCCCGCTCCTGTATCCAGGGTTCTCGCATGCGGGGCAGCCCTTTCTTCAGGTCGATTTCAATGGAGGGGTCGCTGAAGGGGCCGCTGGTGTCGTAGATGTAAACGGGTGCATTGGGTGTCATCACCTTTTCCCCGCCTTTGAGGGTGACGGTGGGCGTGAGGTTCACTTTCTGCATGCCGACTTTGAGGAAGGGGTAGATGCGCCCTTGCATGTATGCTTTCTCGCGGTGTGCATACGGTTTGTCATTGGTTTCTTCTTTCATGGCGGGAGGGTTTTAGTCAAGGAATGCGGTTAAGGGCGAGGAGGCGGCTGCGGTGAGCCCTGCGGCGCCTAGCCCGGCTTCGTAGGCGGCGCGTCCTGCTTCCACGGCCTGCTTGAAGGCTTGTGCCATCTGCACGGGGTCGCCTGCCACGGCGATGGCGGTGTTCACCAGGACGGCGGAGGCGCCCATTTCCATGGCTTCGGCGGCGTGGCTGGGCGCGCCTATCCCGGCATCGACGACGACCGGCACGTTGGCTTGTTCGATGATGATGCGCAGGAAGTCGCGGGTCTGCAGGCCTTTGTTCGTGCCGATGGGGGCGCCGAGGGGCATGACGGTGGCTGCGCCGGCTTCTTCGAGGCGTTTGCAGAGGGTGGGGTCGGCTTGGCAGTAGGGCAGCACGACGAAGCCCATCTTCACCAGCTGCTCTGTGGCTTTCAGTGTCTCCACGGAGTCGGGCAGCAGGTAGCGCGGGTCGGGGTGTATCTCCAATTTCAGCCAGTTGGTGGCGAAGGCTTCGCGGGCCATTTGGGCGGCGAACACGGCTTCTTCGGCGTTGCGCACGCCGCTGGTGTTGGGCAGCAGTTGGATGCCGGGGCGGGTGACGTGGCGCAGCATGTCGTCGTCCTTGTCGCCCATCTCGATGCGCTTCATGGCAACGGTGACCATCTGTGTGCCGGAGGCGAGGATGGCTTGTTCCATCAGTGCGTTGGAACTGAATTTCCCGGTTCCCAGGAAGAGGCGCGAGTCGAACTCGTGCCCTGCGATTGTCAGTTTCTTCATTGCGGTATGTCTTTTAACAGGTTGATGATTTTCCGGGTTTCGGCCACGGGGTCGGGGGCGCACAGGATGGCGCCGCTGAGGGCGACGCCGCTGGCGCCTGCCTGGAGGATGGCGGGGATGTCGGCGGCGGTGATGCCGCCGATGGCCACGAGGGGCAGGCAGATGCCTGCTTCTGCCATGCGGGCGAGGATGCGGCGGCAGCCTTCGAGCCCCAAGAGGGGGGCGAGGTCCTTCTTCGTGTCGGTGTAGCGGAAGGGGCCGCAGCCGATGTAGTCGGCGCCTGCTTCGCGGTGGGCGCGGATGTCGTCGAAGGTGTTGGCGGTCGCGCCGATGATGAAGCTGCCGCCCAGCATCCGGCGGGCTTGGGCGACGGGCATGTCGTGCTTGCCGAGGTGGACGCCGTCGGCGCGGAGGCGTTTGGCCAGCTCCACGCGGTCGTCGATGATGAACACCGCGTGGTGTTCCTTGCAGAGGGCTTGCACGCGCCGGGCGGTCTCTTCGGCTTCGCCGGGGGGGGTGCCTTTCATGCGCAGCTGTATCCAGCGGCATCCGCCGGCCAGCGCCAGGGCGGCGGACTCGCAATGGGAGACGCCGTGGGCGGCGTGGGTGATGAATTGCAGCTTTTCCATGCGCGTCATCCTCCGCAGGCGGCTTTGATGATGGTCAGGCGGTCGTGCCCGTGCAGGGTGAAGGAGTCCCACTCGGCGCGGGGCACCATCTTGTTGTTCACGGCCACGGCCACGCCCTTCACGGGGAGCTGCAGTTCTTGGGCCACGGTGTTTATCGTGGCGTTTTCCGCGCATTCGCGCTCTTTGCCATTCACGGATATTTTCATGCCGGTATATATATTAAATAATGTGCAAAGGGCAAGGGGGAGGCCGTGGCGGCAGGGCGGGGAGGTTCAACAATCCCTTCGGCAGTGCTAACTGCATCAGGTTCGCAGGGTATGATCTCAGCCCGCAGCGGGGCACCCCTTTGTCTTTACGGGGGCAAAGATAGCGATAATGCGCGGCTTGCGAAACGGATTTCCTTAAAAAAACGGAAAACGGGCTGCATTCCTTTCCCGCTCCCAGCGGGGAATCCAGTCCACTGTGTTGCATTTTCCTTTCCGCAAGCATGGAAAGCCCTGGCTGCCATATGGCATTCTTCAAACGCCGTCGCTGTTTATACAAACAGCGACGGCGTTTGTGCAGACGACGGCGGCGTTCTTGCAAACGACGGCGTCGTTTTAAGAACGCATGCGTGTGCCGGGAAGTTTGCATGCACATGGGAGGAAGTTTCCTCCCGCATGCCCGCAAGTTCCCGCACGGGCGGCCGGGGGAGGGCGGCGGGCGGCCTTTCCCGCCCCGTGCGCGCCCGGCGCCCTTGGCGATTGGGACAGGAAGTGGCCGCATCCTTAAATCGCCTGATTCTTAAAAAAGTATCCTATTTATTATGCAGCAGGGGGCGGCACGTGATAAATGGCGGCAATTTACTGTTTTTTAATAGAAAAAGCGGGGCCGGGACAAAGGTTGAATGAAAAGTTTGCTACCTTTGTTCCGCAAAAAAAAGTAGCATAATCGTTAAATACAACAGAATGAAAAGCATGAAAAGACAAGCAATCTCGTGGCTGATGGCCGCGCTGCTTTGCGCAGGCCCCGGCTTGGCGCAGGCCGGCGAAGGGGCTGGCGGGGAACTGGAAGGCGACATCTCCCTTTCGGGCGCCTTCGCCCTTTACCCCATGGTGGTGAAATGGGCGGAAGAGTTCAAGAAGCTGCACCCCGGCGTGCGCATCGACATCTCGGGCGGCGGCGCGGGCAAGGGGATGACGGACGCGCTGGCCCGGGTGGTGGACCTGGGCATGGTGTCGCGCGACATCCATGACGTGGAGGTGCAGAACGGCGCCTTCGCCATCGCCGTCATCAAGGACGCCGTGGTGCCGACCATCAACGCCGCGAACCCCCTGATGGCCGAAATCAAGGAAAAAGGATTGAGCCGCGAGGCCGCCAAGAAGCTGTGGAGCGGCGAAGCGTCCACCTGGGGCGAGGCGCTGGGGACGGACAGCGACGTGCCGGTGCATGTCTATACCCGCTCGGACGCCTGCGGTGCGGCCGAGACGTGGTCTGCTTGGTTCGGCATGCGGCAGGAGGACCTGCAGGGGACGGCCGTGTACAGCGACCCCGGCGTGGCCTCGGCCGTGCAGAAAGACCGGGCGGCCATCGGCTACAACAACATCGCCTACGCCTTCGACCAGAAGACGCGCCAGCCCTACGAGGGCATGGACGTGATGCCGCTCGACGTGGACGGCAACGGCCGGGTGGACGAGGACGAGGACTTCTACTCCAGTTCCCTGCGCCTTGTCACCGCCATCATCAAGGGCCAGTACCCGTCGCCGCCTGCCCGCTACCTCTACCTGGTGTGCAACGGCGTGCCGGAACGCCCCGTCGTGCGCGAGTTCATCAAATTCATCCTGACCGAAGGGCAGCAATACGCCTTGGGCGCCGGCTACATCCCGTTGCAACGCTCCGTGGCACAAGCCGAATTGGAGAAACTTAACCGGTAACGCCCGATGGCTGTCCCTTTGTTGAAGAAAAGATTGGCGAAGGACCGTTGCGCCCGTTCGGTGATGCTGGCGCTGACGGTGCTTTCGCTCCTCCTGCTGGTGGCGATGGGCGTGGGGCTTTACCTCAAGTCAGAGATGATACTTGACCGGTATTCCCTGTGGACATTGCTGACGACCTCTGACTGGAAGCCCCTGAAAGGCTCGTTCGGCTTCCTGCCGTTCATCGCCAGCACATTGGCCGTCACGGCCTTGTCCATCCTGATCGCATTGCCCATCTCCCTGCTCACGGCCCTCTACCTGTCCGAGTATGCCCATTCATGGACGAAGCGCGTGGTGTTCCCCGTGCTTGACATCCTGGCCGGCATCCCCTCGGTCGTGTACGGCGTGTGGGGCACGCTGATCATCGTGCCTTGGATTGCCGACGCCCTTGGGCCGCATTTCGTGGACTACACCAGCGGCTACACCGTGCTGGCCAGCGGCATCGTGCTGGGCGTCATGATCCTGCCGGTATTGGTCAGCCTGTTCATCGAGATATTCACCATCGTGCCGCAGGACTACCGCGACGCCGCCGCCTCGCTGGGCGCCACCAAATGGCAGGTCTGCCGCAAAGTCATCCTGCGCAAGTCCCTGCCCGGCATCATCGCCGCCGTGGTGCTGGCCATCTCCAAAGCCTTCGGCGAGACGATTGCCGTGCTGATGGTGTGCGGCAATTCCGCAAGCATCCCCCATTCCCTGTTCGACCCATGCTACCCGTTGCCGGCGCTGATTGCCAACAACTACGGCGAGATGCTGTCGCTTCCCTTGTATGAGTCGGCCCTGATGTTTGCCGCGTTCATCCTGTTTTTCATCATATTGGTATTCAACTTTGCTTCGCGCCTGCTGCTCCGGCGGGTCGAGAAGCGTTATAAATTATAGGAAGGGACAAACATGAAAATGAAGTTCTTTGCAGACAAGTTTTTCCGGGCGCTGATGGTATTGTCCATGCTCATCGTCTTTGCCTTTCTGGGCAGCATCCTCATCACGATATTGAAGAACGGCTGGCCCGCCATGTCGTGGGACATGGTGACACAGCTTCCGGGCGGCGGCTTCTACATCGGCAAGGAAGGCGGCGTGCTGAACGCCATCGTCGGTTCTCTCTACATCGTGGGGGCATCCACCGTGCTGGGGCTGCTGGCCAGCATTCCCATCGTCTTCTTCATCAACATCTACCTGAAAAAGGAATCCCGCCTGGCCAGCTTCGTCCGCCTGTCGTTCGACGTGCTTTACGGCATCCCCTCCATCGTGTATGGCGCGTTCGCCTTCACCATCATGATATTCTTCGGCCTGCGCACCTCGCTGTTGGGCGGCATCATCGTCATCACTTTGCTGATTATCCCCATCTTCGTGCGTTCGATGGACGAAGTGGCGCGCCAGCTTCCCAAAGACCTGCTGGATGCCACTTACTCTTTGGGCGCCACGCGCTTCGAGGCCATCAAGGTAGCCATACGCCAGATTCTGCCCGGCATCGCCACCGCCACGCTGCTTTCCATCGGGCGTGCCATCGGAGACGCGGCAGGCGTGATGTTCACCGCAGGCTTCACCGACAGCATCCCCACTTCCTTGGACCAGCCTGCAGCCACTTTGCCCCTGTCCATCTTCTTCCAGTTGAGCAGCCCTACGCCTGAAGTGCGTGAGCGGGCATACGCCTCCGCCCTGCTCCTCACCCTCATCGTCCTTGTGCTGAGCATCATCGGGCGGATGATAACCTACCGCTTTTCCAAAAACAAGATTAAATAAGACAGCATGGATACAGAAACCCAAACTTTTGCCGGCGCGTTCCAGCGTTTCGGCCAATGGAAAGAAACAGACGGCAGCGAAGCCCGCACAGCCGGTGCGCCGGAAGGAGAGAACACCATCGACATACAAGGGCTGAACGTTTACATCCAAGACAAACAAATTCTGAAAGATGTGACGTTGCAGCTTTTCGACCGGAAGATTACTTGCATCATCGGCCCGTCCGGGTGCGGGAAAACCACTTTGCTGCGCAGCATCAACCGCATGATTGACACCACCGAACATGTGCGGGTGGAGGGAAACGTCATCGTGGACGGTGAAAACATCTACGGGCCTAAGGCAGAAATCACGCATATCCGCAAGAAAATCGGCCTGTTGTCGCAACGCCCCACGCCATTGCCCATGTCCATCTACGACAACATCGCTTTCGGCTGCCGCATCCATGGCACGCGCAACAAGAAGAAATTGGATGCCATCGTAGAGCAGTACCTTCGTGCCACCGGACTGTGGGACGAGGTAAAAGACCGCCTGCACAACCCGGCTTCCGGCCTCTCAATCGGACAGCAGCAACGCCTTTGTCTGGCAAGAGGCTTGGCCGTGGAGCCTCAGTTCATCTTGGCTGACGAATCGACTTCCGCCCTCGACCCCGTGTCGAGCAAGCACATCGAGGACCTGTTCCTCCAACTCCGCGAACGCTACGGCATCATCATGGTGACCCACACCCTGCGGCAAGCGTTGCGCATTGCCGATTACGTGGTATTCATGTACCTGGGTGAAGTCATTGAAAAAGGCCCGGCCGACGTGTTGTTCAATCATCCGCAGCATGAACTGACCAAACAGTACCTCAGCGGAGTATTCAGTTAAAGGGAGGAGGGGCAAAAGATGAGTGACACCTGTTATATCCGCAAGGGCATGCTCCTGCTGGCGACATGTGCCGCTTTTTCCACGGCTCATCCGCAGCATACGTTCACTTTGGGGGCGGAATACCGTCCGCGTGCCGAAGTGCGTTCCGGCTATTCGCAGCCGTTGGCTGAAAGCTTGTCACCCGACCTGCTGATGATGCAGCGGGTGCGTTTGAACGCTGCCTACCAGTCAAAGTGGATGAATGCCCGCCTGTCGTTGCAAGATGCCCGTGTATTTGGGCAGGCCGACCGCAACGGCGTGACAATAGGCGATGGCGGCAACGCGCCTTTTTCCGTTTATGAAGCATGGGCGGAATTGCTGTTGCCCAAAGGAATATCGTTCCGCATCGGGCGGCAGGCGTTGAAATACGACGATGAACGTTTGCTGAGCGTATGCAATTGGAACAACACCGGCAGTGCGCACGACTTGGCATTGCTCCGTTGGCGCTTCCGGGATTTCAAGGCAGATGCGGGCTATGCCTACAACAACAGCCAGACCAGCCCTTTGACGGCTGACTATGATTATGGCAGCAACTCTTTCTACCGCACGATGGCTTTCCTGTGGCTGTCGCAGGATTTCGGCAAGTCGGGATGGAATGCCACGGCACTGGCCGCTGTCACCGGCTTCCAGGAGGCGAAGGAGGGCATCGGCGGAGAACCGGCTTTTGCCAACCATTACAAATACACGTACGGCGGCAACGTGCAGTTCAAGCGCGAAGATGTCCCGTTCAGCCTTTACGCTACTGCCTACGGGCAAGCAGGAGAGACCAACAAGGGCGTGGCGCTCAGTGCTTATATGCTGGCCTTAAAGCTGAATTACCGTGTGGCAAAGCCGTTTGCATTGACGGCAGGCACTGATTTCTTCTCCGGCACTCCGGCAGACACGCCTGATGGCACTTCGCACACTTTCACCGGACTGTATGGCACGAGCCACCGTTTCAACGGTTCGATGGATTATTGGACGATGAGTACAATGCCCAAAGGGGGATTGTTGGATGTGTTTGTTTCCGCCGATGCCAAAGCCGGAAAGAAAGTCGCTTTGACGGGTGCTTTCCATACTTTCCGCCTAGCCCATGAAATGGAAGGCTTGACGGGCAAAGGGCTGGGGCATGAGATTGACTTGGACGTGGACTACCGTTTCTGTCCCTTTGCCACCATCGAAGCAGGCTGGAGTTGCTACCTTGCTTCTGAGTTGACGAATGCCGTGCGGGGCGTGACCGGCATCGATGTGCCTACGAAAGACACGGCCACACGCTTTGCCCAATGGGCTTACGTGTCGCTATCCATCACGCCGGAATTCCTGCACCTGAAGTTCTGAAATAGCCATAGCCTTCTTGCCTCATTAGTAATTTGCCCGCTCCAAGTCGATGCGGAAGGCGCGGATACGCATCTCCACGTCGCGGCGCGAAGCTTTCCCAAGCGTGCCATTGTTGTCAACGTAATAATCATTTGCCCCGCTATGGGCATAGCGGTCGTCCCGGTTGGAAGCATCCGGGTCAACTACTTTCGTGCCGCGCGCATAATTTTCATCTTGCACCCATATTGGTGGCCACAGTCCAGCATTCCTTTGCCCAGAAGCGGACGACCAATAGAAATTGCCTTGGAACTCCGGATAAACGGGGTAGTATTCCGTGAGGGCGTTCTCCATGTCGCGGATGCCCGGCAGGAACCATTTGGTGAGGCGGTAGTCAATGTCAACAGATGTTTCGTTGCCAAACCAGCCTGTGTTCACGGTATATTCACGTGGCAAAGTCCCATCGCTGCTGCGCTTGTTGCGGTTGGAGCAGTATTGGAAAGCGGATGTCAGTTCGGAATCCAGCGTGATGCCAGGCATGCCGAGATACCTTCCCGCTATGTAGCTGGTATAGGCCCATCCGCTGCGGTAGTTGTCGGTAAAGTCGTTTTCCTCGTTGATGTCCAGAATCTCAATGCCATACAAGGTGGGCGCCCATTCCAGCCCGGAATAGATTTGTCCTGTAGTGAACTCGTTGAGCGGGTCGTAGTGTTCCAAGTATTCCTCATAAGCTTCCATGTAGATGATGGAAGGATTGGGAGTGCTTTCGCCATCGTATGCTACCCTCGTCACCGGCACCAGATGGGTCTGTCGGATGAGCAGCGTGCGGCGGTTCTGCTCCACGCCGTTTTCCTTATAAATCAAAGTGACGGTAGCCTCACGATCTTCCAAGGCCGGGTTCAGGTTCTCGTCAAGATAGAAATAGATGCGGTCGCGGTTGCCCACGCCGGTGATTTGCGTGTTGTTTGCCAACGTTTGGGTCACAAGGTTGCAGGTGAAGTACTTGCGCTTGCCGTTGCCTGCGTGGTAAGCTTGCCCGGGATAGGTGATATAGTCGGTTGTGTTGGGTGCAGAGCCTGCGGCCATCTGTTCGGAAGTAATGCGCTCCATGCGGATCCACGGCTGCTCTTCGTGGTCATTGGCACCTTCAGTAAGGATAACGTCCATCGTGGGCGACAGGCTCTCGTCCGCAAAAAGATAGACATCCATGGGCGTGACGCAGAAATGCGCGTCGTGGTTCTGCTCGCGCAACATGGCGATGTAGTACTTGTTGTTGTCGGAAGTAATGTTCACCCGTGCATCGAAAGTGATGTGTTCGGGATTTTGGTCTTGCGCCTGGGTCAGGCCCACGATGGTGATGTCGTTCTTGTACTGGTGGTTGCGGCGCACGGTGAAGTCGTTCGTGTGGTTGGCGCCAAGGTAGAGCGTGTAGCGCACCTCGTAGGTGGAGCTTCCCGTGCCGCTTTCATTATAGGTAGAATAGTAAGCATGCAGTTGCAGTGCCGTGGCGTTTTCCGTGTCGGCCAGCAAAGGTTTGTAGCGTTGGCGTTCGGCTTCAGTTATCGTTTGAGGGTAGTCGTAGCTCGTTTGTGCAGGTTCTTGCACGTTCTCGAACAAGTAGAACGAGAAACTGATGCTTCCGTTGCGGTTGTAAATCGTGTTGCCGGTGTAATTGCTCAGGATAGTGTCCAATTCCGCCCGTGCGAAGTCGCCCGTCCATTCCCCGGCAGCGGGTTCTGACAACGGCACTTTGCGCGGCACGTTCAGCACCGTCCAATCCACCAAGCGCATGGCAGGGAAGTTGTTCTGCGTGATTTCCGAGTCCAACTGGATACTGACATCCACCCTCGCCATCAAGGCTTCCATGGCGATGATTTGGTTGTTGGTGGTGCCGGAGAAATCGATTTCCGCATGCCCGATCATCGGCATGCCGCCATCAGGCAGCCGGAGGTTCACGCCGTTTTCCGGGCTGTATGTATATTGTTGCACGATTTGAAGCGGTGTCCTGCTGCCGTCGGATTCAAAGTCGTCCGGGATATCGTTGCCGTTGAGGTCAGAGAAGGTTTCCGGCACGAAATTGGCCAAGGCATATACGGTAACAGCACTATGGCCGTTCTCGCGGATGGCATTGCGGTCCACCTTCACGATGCTTTGCTGCTGGAAGGTCTGCCATCCGATGAACCGTCCTTGGTATTCCGTAAGGAATTGCCCGGTGGTGCTGTCAAAAAAGAAAAGGTCAAGGCGGTTGATGGCCTTCTCGGCATCGGTCTTGTTGTCGGAAGCACGGGTCACTTTCAGTTTTTCCATCGGGTCGGCCTGCAACGTCAGGGTAAAGCCATCGGCATCCGCGTAAATGTCCTTGCTGATGAACGGGTCGTCCGTGCAGGCCGTCAAGCAAAGACTGAAAGCTGCCCACAGCGTTATTGCGGCATGTCTGTCAAAAAATCGCGTCCTTTCCATATCGGTATCTTCGGTTATTCAAATAGGATGTCATCATTTTCTTCGTTGCCGTCGCTGGCTTCGCCGTCTTCCCATGTCTCATCACTCTCCATGATGAGTACGAACGCATCGCCCACCCAGTTCAGTTGGGCGGTATAACGCGTGCCGGGGCGCGGGTTGAAATTACTGGGGCGCTCCAAAGTTTCTTCCTTGATGTCGCCGTTCCCGAATTTGTATCTCACTAACAGCCTCCGTTCGCTGCCGTTCGGCCCTAAGAATCCAAGGCTTTCAATGCCTGCCAGCAAGCGGATGTATTTGGATGGTTCCAGGGAGATGCTGCCTGCGCTTCCGTCCTGCTGCCAAGGAATGACGGTGCCTTCTTCGTTGTCGAACAACGTGTATGTCCCGCTGTACAGGCCGTCATTGCCGGTAGAGTAGGTGATGCTTGCGCCGCTGCTTCCCGTGAAGTCTGCGGTCACCGTGCGGTAGAACGTGCCTTGCAGCCGGATGGAATACAGGATGAGATCCTGCCCTTCTTTCGGGCCGGTGGCATTGTTGTCCTGCACCTGGCTGTAATTGTTCACTTGGAAGCCCAATCCTATCAGGATGTGGCTGAAGTTGAAGTTCACCATCCCGTCGTTCCGGCGCATGTCTGTTTCCATGGCCAGCATCGGGTCGGGTGTCTGCGTATCGTCCAAGGATGCATTGGCATCATTCCCGGAAAACGGCATGTGATAGGTGAATACCGGTGCGCCGGCTTCGTTGGCATTGGCCGGCGTGATGCGGAATCCGCCGTTGCCGTCATCGGGGTTGGTGTCGTAAGGGTAGAAAGCGAAGAATGAGTAGCGGAAATCATCCGTGTTGCTCAGCGCATCGGCAATGCCTTCGTTGCCCGTGCCGTCGCGGTACCATCGCCGGGGATTTTCGTAGGTACATACGCCATTGGCGCTTACGTTCACTTGCTTGTTGTAGAACACGGCGGGCGGTGCCATGTCTTTCTTCAAAGCCCATGAGCCGGTGCCAGAGTTGGGGTTCAGTTCCGAATTGCTTCCCAATTCGTAAGACAAGCAATAACCCAATACGCCGAATGGCTCCCCCAACGGGTATTCATCGTGGAAACCATCGGTGGCGGCGCGTGTCTCTACCGTCAGGGCAGGCATGCCGAAGGTGATGTATCCGGCAGGGTGGGGCGAAAAGGCCGGTTCTTCCAGCCCGCAAGCCGCGAAACATAGTGCCGCTGCCAACAAGAGGATATCGCGTCGCGCAGTTTTCCGCATGTCGTTGTTCCTTTCTTTCATGTCTTCTTCTCCTTCTTTTCTCTTTGGGACGCTATTCCACCACGATAATGCCTCCGGCGGCTTCGTCCCAAGCATTGGCGGTAGGCGTGCCGAACAGGATATGGTCACTGTCCATAATCGTGAACGAATAGCGGTAATGCTTGCCTGGTTCCCATTGCCTCAAGAGCGCGTCGAGGTGGATTTGCTGCGTGTGTTCGGTAAACGTGCTGCCATCGGCGGACGTACGGTAAGTGACTGCAAAGACTGCCGCCGTGCCGACCTCGCCCGGAAAGATGAAGCAATCGTCCAGGACCGTGCTTGAAGCTCCGTCCGTAGGAAGCGTGACAGATGCCTTAGAAACATACAAGGGAGCATCTTCGGTCGTGCGGTCCCCGGTAGCAGTCCAGCCATAATCCGGCGCTTCGGCCGTGCCAATGGCTGCGTAGTTGCCGGAAGCCGGAAGCCCGTAAAGGCGCACGTCCGTCACTTCTGCCGTGAAATCCGGCAACAGGGCAAGGGTGGAAGGGTCGATGCTTCCTGCGAACGACACCCGCGAAAGCAAATGGCGAAAGGTGAACTTCACGGCCTGCGGCGCGTCGCCCGGCAGCCCGGTGGCCGATGCGGCCATCAAATCCGCACGCGAAGCCACGGAAAAGCCTGTGACGGAAAGCGTGCCGTCGTTCGCATAGCAGGCGGCAGCGCCCGGCACTTGCCCGGCCAAGTCGGCGGTTTCCGGGTAGAATGCATGGAAATCATACGTTTGCCCGGGCTGCCAGTAGCGGTAGCCGCCCTCGTAGGTCCATTGCCCGTCCGTGCGGGTGATGGCAGTAGCTGTGGCATCGTCATCGGCAAACACAGGGGTGCGCACCGTTTCCGAACCCGATGGGACGGCATCTTCATGCCAAGCCCATACGGAAAAGCGGGCCATGTCGGCAACGTTTTCCACGGCGGCGCGGGTCAATGCAGGAGGGCGGAAGCAGATAACTTCGCCATCCGTTCCGTCGTCGAGGGCATCGGTGGCTGTGCAAGCACCCGCCAAAAGCGCAATGCCTGCCATCCATAAACCGAATCCTTGCGTGATGTCTCGATTCCTTTTTGCCATACCTTGCAATTTCTGATAGTGGCTATATGGGGACATTCAACCCCATATAGCCTGAAAAACAAAAAACGATGAAAAAACGAGGTTGCCTGCAAAAGCGCAAGCCGCATGCAACCTCCTGGCAATTGCTCGCGCAATTATTATTGGTTCGTCAAGTCGCCGGCATCCACGCCGCCTTCCATGCTCCAATTGGTGTCATCCCATGCTGTGACAACCGGGTCGGCAAAGGTGATAATGTCCATGTTGGCACCCGTGATGGTGGCGATGTAATTATAGCGGTAGCCTTCCGTCCAGCTTTGGTCAGCAATAGTGGCTTGCAGGTTCTTAGTGACGTTAACATCTTCCCCATTGTCCAATGTAGCCGTGAAAGTCACGTTCAAAGACACGTTGCTTTGCGGAATCACCACGAATTGGTCGCTTTCGCCGGCAGCAGAAGAAGTGGTGGTGAATTCGGCTGCGTTGCTCAAATCAGCAGGCGTTTCCACGTTACTCCACGTGGTGGCAGCGGAAGAATACGTCAAGTCGCCCGTGCCGTTCACGCCGTTCACCTTGAAATCGGAGATGGTGATGGCGTTGTCGCCATCGCCCAAGTCGCTTTGGATGGTGAACTTGATCATGGACAATGCGTGCTTGAAGGTGAACTCTACCGGCACGTTGCTGTTTGTCAAAGCAGAAGCGTTGCCCGCGATAGCTACTACCAAGTCCTTCTGCTCGGTGGCGCAGTTGTAATCCGTAATCTCCAGTTCTTCGCTGGCGTAATCAAAGTTCACCGTGGAAGTCGTGGTGGCGGTGGCCACGCCGCCGTTGGAGTAGGCTGCGAACTTCCAGGTCTCGCTGGCAGTCCACATCTTCAGATTATCGTAAATCCACGTGTTGGGCGTGCCGCTTTCGTACACTTTTTCGGCATTGAACATGGTCTGTTCGGTGCTGCTTCCGCCGTACACGTAGAACTCCTTGATGGTTTCGGTAGTCACGTCCGTGACGGCCTTGGTGGCTTTGCCCACGAACGCCCCGTTGAAGCTGAGCATCTGGCTGTCAGCCACCTCAATGGTTTCCTCATTGGTGCAGGCAGTGAATGCGGCCACTGCCAGTCCCATTAAAAACAAACTTTTCTTCATAACACTAAAAAATTAAATTAAACAATATAGTTAATAAAAATCTTTCCTTTTCTTTTCATGACAGCGGGGGCATCTCCACGTCTTGGTATTCGCCCCATCCGTCCACATCCACGTCGAACCCTCCGCCTCCGGCATCCTCCGGCGTGATGGCAATGTCCCTGACGATGATGACGCCTCCTCGCGGCTGCCGCGACACTTGGTCGGTGACATCGAAGTCAAACGACATCATCTTGCCATTGGTGAGCTTCACGTCAAGGTTCAGGCTGTACGTGCGTGCCGCACGCGTGCCGCCGTAGAAGTCGCCGGGATGGTCCGGCACGCCGAAAGAAGGCACAAGCGCTACCGCGCCGAAATCCTCCATCGAGCAGTCGTAGAGGATGGTGGCCGCCGAACTTCCCGTATGCCCGTCTTGCAGATAGACCGACTCGGCCATGCCCGCCAAGGCGCCTCGCGCCAAAGCCACGTACTGCTGCCCGGCACTGAACTCGTAGCGCACGAGGTACGTGTAGGTCAACGGACGCATGGTGACGGGAATTTCCGTGTTGGTGTAACTCTTCCGGGCTTCATAATCCTCAATGAAGGCGCTGAACAGCATGTCGGGCGGCGCGATGGTGCGTTCCTCCCCGTGCAGTTCCTTAAAGCCTCCCCGCGTCCGGGTGCGCGTGGTGGCCGTGGCCGATGCCGATGAAAGAAGGTCGTTGAACACGATGTATTCCGTGTCATTGTTGTAGAACAACAGTTGGTTCGTGCCTTCGTCCATATAGATGCGCCCGCCTTCTGCGGGGATGTTGTATTCGCTCTGCCCGCCGCCTTCCTTATAGACAATGGCGCGAACGCCATCCGGCGTATCGGGAAGGAGCGATTCGTAAGGCGGCCATGTGGCGGGCCACACGCTTTCCCAGTCTGTCTCGTAACTTCTTTCCCATTCTATTTCCCAGTCCACCACCACATAAGTGCGCACGGCATAACCATGCTCGTCGTGGTCGTAGCACAAATCCTTGCGGCAGCCCGGCAACAGGGAGAGGACAGACAGCCATGCGCAAAGGGCAGGAACTGAGATGGGATGGGCTGGCTTGCGTGTCATAGCACACCTCCTTTCTTGACCCATCGCCCGATGTTCCACCCCACGGCCAATTTCAGTTTGAGCGGTCCGAAGTAATTCATCCGTTTGGCTTGCTGGAACACGTAATGCCCGTCCATGGGGAGGTATTCCGCATACTTGGTGTTCATGTAACCGAGGCCGATGCCTGCCTCCATGGAAAAATGCTTGCCGATGGGGAACATGTAGCCGTAGCTCAAGCCCGCATATTCCATTTCGCCTTGGTATCCGCGCCCGCCGTTCTCCAAGTCATACCATCCTCCGCCTACGAATAGACCCACATAATGCCCGTGGCGAAGCCCCTTCGTCTTGAACCAGAAACGTCCTTCCGGGCTGATGGTCGCCAACTGGTAGTAGCGGTGCTTGCGGTCGTTGTGCCACCAGGCCATATTGCCTTCCACGTTGACCGACCAACGACGGTTAATGTGATACTCTAATTCCAGTGAAGGCATCAGCAGCACATCGTAAAGGAGATTCGTCTTGAGGGACCACGGCGTGGTTTTGTATTCACGCCAGACGTATGCCTTGGACGCGTGAGCCAAGGGCATTGCTTCAGGCATCTGCGGGATTTCCGCCCATGAGCGGGCAGGAAGAGGCCGCGCTGGCGCATCGATCTGCACGAGGGGCGGCGCAGGCGCAGGCTTTTCTTCGGCAATCGCCGGTTGTGGCAAGGTCTCTTCGCGATAGGCAACCGCCATGATGGCCACCACGTCTTCCATGCCTTGGTAGGAAGATGCGTGGTTAGTGGTGCGGTACCATGCTTCCTGCATGCCATGATGCGTGATGAACCATGATTTCACTTGATTGCTACGGTTTCTCGCCGCCTTGAGGTTGGCGGCATCCGAAGGGTGGGAGGTGCAGAATCCCTGCACACGCACGATGGCATCCCCCCGGCAGATGGCTTCGCGGTGGCGTTCGATAAGCGCAGCTGCCTGCAAAATGGCATTGTCGTTATGCTTGTTGGAATAAAACATCAGGCGTTGCGGCACGAAACGGAACACGATGGCCGAATCCGCCATCGCCTCCTTCGTTTGACTTTCCGCTCTTGCCGGACAAGCCAGCAAACCGATGAACAAAAGCCAGATGAACCCTATGTTTTTCCAAACATGCATGCTCGTTGTTTTATTTTTAATTGTATTGTACCTTATTATATATTGAGCGTTTGTGTCTGTTATAAATTGCACCCAACGATAATAAGTTTTTCCACAATTGTCAAAGCCCGTTCTTTTTAGATCATTCGTCTTATCAGACAGCAAAGATAAAGGTTTTTTATTTGTAAAGCTAGTTTAGCAAAAATAAATTTTTATGAGTTTATAGCATGTTAACATTAGAAACAATTTAATAACATTTACAAAGCTGGCAAGGAAAGTTTGGGGAATTGGTCTGCAAACCCTCCCTATCTTCAAATTTTTACGGTAAAGTCTTCCCGCATGCCGCAGGAATGTCTGCAAGGAATGCCCTTGCAGGCAGAGACGCAAGTTTTTGCGTCTCTGCCTGCAAGCAAAAATCCGATTCCGAAACCGTTTCCGCCTTGTCGCCTTGGCAACCTGTTGACTTGGAAAAATCATTGGGAAGATTTTGCAATTCTTCTATGAACTTTTTGAAATTCTTCATAGAAAAATTTCAAAAAGTTCATAGAAGAATAACGCGAAAGACCGGCAACATTTTGGGAAACTTCCTCTTGCTTGGGGGAATCGTCCCGGCAATTGTCTTGCCTATTAAAGTTCATAAAAAAGGAGGATGGCAACAGCGGCCTGCTGGTTTTTTTCTTACCTTTGCGCCTTGTTTTTCAAGAATCAAGAAAACGGCCGATATGGACAAAAAATTTAAGGAGTATTCCCGGTTCGACCTTTCGCAAACCAACAAGGAGGTACTGAAGCAATGGGATGAGAACGACATTTTTGCAAAAAGCATTCAAGAACGTGAAGGCTGCCCTTCGTTTGTGTTTTATGAAGGACCTCCTTCGGCCAACGGCATGCCGGGCATCCACCACGTGATGGCACGCACGATTAAAGACACTTTCTGCCGCTACAAGACCATGAAGGGCTATCTGGTGAAACGGAAAGCAGGATGGGACACGCACGGGCTTCCGGTGGAACTGGGCGTAGAGAAAGCGTTGGGCATCACGAAAGAAGACATCGGGAAAACCATATCGGTGGCAGAATACAACCGCCATTGCCGCACGGACGTGATGAAATTCACCAAGGAATGGACGGACTTGACCCACAAGATGGGGTATTGGGTGGATTTGGACAACCCGTACATCACGTATGACAACCGCTACATCGAAACCTTGTGGTGGCTCTTGCAGCAACTTTACAAGAAAGGCCTGCTCTACAAAGGATATACCATCCAACCTTATTCGCCTGCGGCCGGCACGGGGCTTAGCTCGCATGAACTGAACCAACCGGGATGTTACCGGGACGTGAAGGACCTGACCGTCATCGGGCAGTTCAAGATAAAGAACCCGAAGCCCGAAATGGCTGAGTGGGGAACTCCTTATTTCCTGGCATGGACCACTACACCGTGGACATTGCCTTCGAACACCGCGCTTTGCGTGGGGCCGAAGATTGATTACGTGGCCGTGCAGACGTACAATCCCTACACCGGCGAGAAGATAACGGTGGTCTTGGCAAAGGCTTTGCTTTACACACACTTCAACAAGAAAGCGGAAAGCATGGCGCTGGAAGACTACAAGCCGGGCGACAAGCTGGTGCCGTTTAAGGTAGTGGGCGAATACAAGGGTCCCGACTTGGTGGACATGGAATACGAGCAGCTTTTCCCATGGGTGAAGCCGGTAGAATTGGATGAAAACGGGAAGTGGCATGACGCTTCCGCTAAAGCCTTCCGGGTTATCCTCGGTGATTATGTGACCGTGGAAGACGGCACGGGCATCGTGCATATCGCTCCGACCTTCGGCGCAGACGATGCTTTTGTGGCGAAAGCGGCAGGCATCCCTTCGCTTTTCATGATAAACAAGAAAGGCGAGACCCGCCCGATGGTGGACCTGACCGGGAAATTCTACCTTTTGGACGAACTGGACGAGCAATTCGTTGCCGCATGCGTGGACACAGATATTTATAAAGAGTACCAAGGCCGCTGGGTAAAGAATGCCTACGACCCGCAATTCACCGTCAATGGGAAATATGACGAGAAAGCGGCGCAAGCGGCCGAATCGCTTGATGTCTATATCTGCATGAAGATGAAGCAGGCGAACCAGGCGTTCAAGATGGAAAAACACGTGCATAATTACCCGCATTGCTGGCGCACGGACAAACCGGTGCTTTACTATCCGCTTGACAGCTGGTTCATACGTTCCACAGCCTGCAAGGAACGGATGATGGAACTGAACAAGACCATCAACTGGAAGCCGGAATCCACCGGGTCTGGACGCTTCGGGAAATGGTTGGAAAACTTGAATGACTGGAACTTGAGCCGTTCGCGCTATTGGGGAACCCCGCTTCCCATCTGGCGCGATGAAGACGGCAGGGAAACCTGCATCGGCTCGGTGGAGGAACTGTACAACGAAATTGAAAAGTCAGTGCAGGCAGGCTTCATGAAGGAGAACCCGTACAAAAAGGCCGGTTTCGTGCCGGGCAAATACACGGAAGAAAACTACGGCAAGATAGATTTGCACCGCCCGTATGTGGACGACATCATCTTGGTTTCTCCTGCAGGCAAGCCGATGAAGCGCGAGCCGGACCTGATTGACGTCTGGTTTGATTCGGGAGCCATGCCTTACGCGCAACTGCATTACCCGTTTGAGAACAAGGAATGGGTGGACAACCGTTCGTATTATCCGGCAGACTTCATCGCCGAAGGCGTGGACCAGACACGCGGATGGTTCTTCACCCTGCATGCGATTGCCACGATGGTGTTCGACAGCGTGGCCTACAAGAACGTCATCTCCAACGGATTGGTGTTGGACAAGAACGGGAACAAGATGTCCAAACGCCTGGGCAATGCCGTGGACCCGTTCGGCACGATTGAGAAATTCGGCTCTGACCCCCTGCGTTGGTACATGATGACCAACTCGGCACCTTGGGACAACCTGAAGTTTGACACAGAAGGAGTGGACGAAGTGCGCCGCAAGTTCTTCGGCACTTTATATAATACCTATTCGTTTTTCGCGCTTTATGCCAATGTGGACGGATTCACGTATGCCGAAAAAGACGTGCCAATGGCTGAACGCCCGGAAATAGACCGCTGGATACTGTCGTTGCTTCATTCCTTGACAAAAGACGTGGATGCTTGCCTTGCGGATTATGAGCCGACCAAGGCCGGACGCTTGATCACGGATTTCGTGAACGACAACCTGAGCAACTGGTACGTGCGCCTGAACCGCAAACGTTTCTGGGGCAGCGCCATGTCAAAAGACAAATTGTCAGCTTACCAAACATTGTATGTCTGCTTGGAAACGGTGGCCAGACTGATGGCGCCGATTGCCCCGTTCTATGCCGACCGCTTGTACATGGACTTGATTCACGTGACAGGACGAGACCACGTGGAATCGGTACACTTGGCAAACTTCCCAGTTGCGGACGAAAGCTTGATAGACAAGGAACTGGAAGCCCGCATGCAGATGGCGCAGGATGTCACGTCCATGGTGTTGGCCTTGCGCCGCAAGGTGAACATCAAAGTGCGACAGCCGCTGCAATGCATCATGGTTCCCGTTGCAGACGAGGAACAAAAACGCCACATTGATGCCGTGAAAGACCTTATCATGAACGAGGTGAACGTGAAGGAAATCAAGTTCGTGGAAGGCAATTCCGGCGTATTGGTGAAACGCGTGAAATGCGACTTCAAGAAATTAGGCCCCAAGTTTGGCAAACAGATGAAGGCTGTAGCCGCCGCTGTGGCCGGGATGTCGCAGGAAGCCATCGCGGAATTGGAAAAGAACGGCAGCTTTGCTTTCGACCTAGACGGCACGAAAGCGGTGGTGGAAGCCGCTGATGTGGAGATATTCAGCGAAGACATTCCGGGCTGGCTGGTCGCCAACGAAGGCAAACTGACCGTGGCGCTGGAGGTGACCATCACGGATGCATTGCGCCATGAGGGCATTGCCCGTGAACTGGTAAACCGCATCCAGAACATCCGCAAATCAAGCGGCTTCGAGATAACGGATAAAATAAGGATTACTTTGTCCAAAAATCCATTGACGGATGATGCGGTCAACGAATATAAAGACTATATTTGCAAGCAAGTTCTGGCCAATTCCTTGGAATTGGCAGGACAGGTGGAAAACGCCACCGCATTGGACTTGGACGATACCGTCCTGCAAGTGAATGTGACAAAAGAATAACAACTATAATACTTAGCACTATGGCAGAAAAGACAAGATATTCAGACGCAGAACTTGAGGAGTTCCGGGCAATCATCATGGAAAAGCTTGAAAAGGCACAGCGGGATTATGACCAGTTGAAAGCCAGCATCATGAACTTGGACGGCAATGACACGGACGACACGTCGCCCACCTATAAAGTGTTGGAAGAAGGCGCCAATACCCTGTCAAAAGAAGAAACCATGCGGTTGGCGCAACGTCAACTGAAGTTCATCCAGAACCTTCAGGCCGCATTGGTGCGAATCGAGAACAAGACGTACGGCATTTGCCGCGAAACCGGGAAACTTATTCCGGCGGAACGCCTGCGCGCCGTGCCGCATGCCACGTTGAGCATCGAAGCCAAAGAAAGCGGCAAGCATTGATGGAACAGGAAAACGGTAAGCATCAAAGGCAGGCATATTGCTCCTTGGTGCTTGCCTTTTTTATATAATTAGCAGGATACACATGAAGCATTTTCTCTCCAAAGGGCGGATATCCGTCCTGATTGTCCTTTTGGTGCTGCTCATAGACCAGGCCATCAAGATATGGGTCAAGACTAACATGTACTGGCACGAAAGCATACACATCACCGACTGGTTCTACATTTTCTTTACGGAGAACAGAGGAATGGCATTCGGCATGGAAATCTTCGGGAAACTGTTTCTGACCACTTTCCGCATCGTGGCCGTAGGCATCATCATCTACTATCTGCGGCGAATCATCCGGCAGAAGTACAGCATGGGTTACATTGCCTGTGTCTCCCTGATCCTAGCCGGTGCCATGGGCAACATCATCGACAGCGTGTTCTACGGGGTTATCTTCAATGAAAGCACCCATTCCGCGATAGCCTCGTTCGTCCCCTACGGCGAGGGGTACGCCACGTGGTTCTACGGGAAGGTGGTGGACATGTTCTACTTCCCCATCATCGACACCTATTGGCCGGACTGGATGCCATGGGTAGGAGGGGAACGCTTCATTTTCTTCAGCCCTGTCTTCAACTTCGCGGATGCCGCCATCACTTGTGGCATCATATCCGTGCTGTTGTTCTATGGCAAAAGCCTGAACAGCAGCCTGCAACACTCCGGTAGCCGCCATGCGAAGAAATGAATGCCTTTGGCGTTGCACGCTTCTTGCCCTTTGCCTGTGCCTGACGGCCGGATGCAAGAAAGGGATGCCGGACGACGTGATACAGCCCGGGCAGATGGAAGATATCCTGCATGACTTCCACATCGCAAGAGCCATGACGGATGAACTGCCGTACACGGAGAAATACAAGCAGGCACTCTACCTCGACAATGTGCTGGAAAAGCACCAAATCAAGCGGGCTGACTTCGATTCATCACTGGTGTGGTACAGCCGCCATGCCGATGAACTGTCCAAAATATATGAAAAGGTATCCAAACGCCTGGAGACGGAATACAACGGGGTGACCCGCCTGATTGCCATCCGTGACAACAAGCCGCAGGAGACGCTGGCAGGCGACACGGTAGATATCTGGTACGGGAACCGCCTCTACCTGCTGAGCCATTCGCCTTTGAACAGCAGGGTGACGTTCCACATCCCTGCCGATGACAACTTCCGGCCCGGCGATGACTTCACATGGTACATTGCCCATGCTGCTTTCCCGGAAGCCGGGGGCGACACGGCGGTGGCAGCTTTTTTCGCCCGTTACAAGAACGATTCCACGCTGTCCTGCACCCGGCGTTTGGCGGGCAGGGGGCTCGACTCGCTGGCTATCCGTTGTGATTCGGCGTATGAACTGGAAGAGCTGCGCGGGTTCATTTACTATCCCGGCAGGAAAGGCAGCCTGTTGTTGATAGACAGCTTGAGCCTGATGCGTTACCATTCGGAAGAAGCATCGCAGGCCAAGGGATCGCGCCCTGTCCCCGTGAAACATTGACCGGCCATGAAGCGAAGGTATGCCGCCCATTTTGCCTATGTTACGCCCGGCGTGCGCCATAAGCTGCATGCAGTGGAAGTAGAGGAGGGGGCAGTGACCGGGCTATTCCCGCTGCAAGGAGAGGAGGAATCCACGGAATGGCTGGGAGGCATCATCATCTTGTCGCCTTCAGGGCAAGCATCTTTGCCGCCCGGCATCACGTTCCAAGACCTGCTGGAAGGGCTTTGCGGGGACGTGCCGCCCGGCGCGCCGCTGCATGCCTTCCATCTGCAAGGCGTGGACCTTGCCACCCTTTCCTTGTTGCCGCATGCCACGTTGAGAATGTTACCATGACATGGAAGGCGCGCTATGGCATCCGGCGGCGGAACTCCGCGCACACCACGGCTGTGGCCACAGCCACATTGAGCGATTCCGATGTAGCCCTGCCCGGCGGATAGTTCGGCACGAACAGGCGGCGGCTGATTTTTGCCTCTGTCTCCCGGCTGATGCCTTTGCCTTCGTTGCCCATCACGATAAGGCCATTTTCAGACAATTCCTCATGGTAGATGTTATTCCCGTCAAGGAAAGTGCCATATATGGGAACATCGTGCAGCTTGTCAAGCAATGTATCGAGAGGGGTATAATGCACTTGCACGCGGGCAATGGCACCCATCGTGGCCTGCACGGCCTTGGGGTTGAACACGTCGGCCGTGTCGGGCGAGGCATACACGTGCCCGATGCCAAACCAGTCGGCTAACCTCACGATGGTACCGAGATTGCCGGGGTCCTGCACACCGTCCAGAGCGAGACAAAGATTGTGTCGCGGAGCTTCCTCATCCAAGAACCAGTCCGGCTCATCGAATACAGCCAGCACTTCCTGTGGCGTACATAGCAGGCTGGCTTTCAGCAGTTCATCAAATGTGACCTGCACCATTTCATCCGCTTCCGGCGCAGGCGTATGGCTAAAAAACATCGGTGTGCCTGCCAGCAGGCGGCAATGGAAGCGCCCTAGGAGTTCACGTACCGTCTTGCCGCCCTCGGCCACGAAGGCATGCTCCTCCCTCCGCCGTTTCTTCAGTTCCAGCGAACGAATGAATTTCATTTTGTTCTTGCTCAACATGTCGGTCAATGCATTGCATGGTTTTCCGGCAAAGGTAGGCATATCTTTCCACGTGGCCAAACGCACGAAGGGGCGCGGCGTACGCCGCGCCCCCGTGCCATGGATTGGCGAGATGTCATCTCGCCACTTTCAGTGCCTGGAAGTGTCCGCCTTGCGCTACACTTATTATATATAGGCCGTGAGGCAGGCCCGCGAGGCTGAGCGAAGCGGCCGCCTCGGCATGCAACACCTTTGCGCCGCTTTGCGCATATACCGTGATGCGGGCAGGGGAAGAGGCTGTAACGATGCCATTAGAATAGCGGGCGATGGGTGCGCCGGATTCCGCCGGGACTGAGATGCCGTCGGCCTGCTCGCCGGTGATTTGGCGGAAGTTCATCCATCCCTCGGCAGACTGGTAGTCTGCCACTGTCCCGGCAGGCACGTGGAGGACGGCTTCCAGGTAAGTCATGTCATCAAATGCATCGTAAGGCATGGCGGGCGGGACAGAGGCTAGGCAGTCCACGTCCTTCAACGGGCATTCAAGGAAAGCATCCTCGCCGAGGCGGGACAGGGTGGAGGGTAGGGTGACGCTTTCCAGTGTCTTGCAGGATTCAAAAGCGAAATCGCCGATGCTTTCCACGCCTTCCGGCACGGCATAGGAGGAGAACGAATTGCATTCCACGAAAAGTCCCATGGGGATGGAGGTGATGCCGGCGGGAAGTTCGAGGGACGGCAACGACCAACATGCACCGAAGGCATATTCGCCCAATGTTTCCAAGGTGGAAGGCAGGGTGACGGATTCCAAGTCAGTGCAACCCCCGAAAGCTTCCACATCGATGATTGTGACCCCTTCCGGCACGGAAACGGCGGATATCCCGCTGTCCATGAACGCCCCATCGCCGATGGCGGTCACGGCATAGCTCGTCCCCTCATGTTCCACCGTGACGGGGATGGAGAATGTGCCGGAGGCTTCCCGCCCGTCGAACAAGGCGGCTTCCCGCGTGTCCGGGTTCAGCACATAGGAGATACCGCCTATCGGGGTCTTCTCGAAGAAGTACATCCACCCGCGGGCCGCATGGTAGGCTGGCATTGCGCCTTCCGGCACGTGCAGGACGGCATCCGTGTAGGCATTCCTCGTGAATGACATCATCCCCAAGGAAGGCGGCACGGCGGAGCGGCAGTTCACTTCCTTCACCAGGCAAAATGCGAATGCCCCTTCTCCGATGGCCTCCAAGGTGGAGGGCAAGGTGACGCTTTCCAGCAGCTCGCAGTCGCAAAAGGCCACTTGCGGGATGGTCGTCACTCCCTCAGGGATGTCGATGCGGGCAAGGTTGCAGCTCATGAAGGCCGCAATGCCGATGTGCGTGAGTCCAGTGGGCAGCGTCACGTCCGACAAGGCGTAGCAGTCTATGAATGCCATGTCGCCAATCGAAGCCACGCCCTCCGGCAGCTTCACGCTTTCCAGCGAAGAGCAGTCCATGAACGCCCCATCGCCGATGGCGGTGACGGGGCAGGCCGTCCCCTCATGCTCCACCGTGGCGGGGATGGCGATGTCCACCGGCTCACCCTCGTAGCCGACGACAACGGCTTCGCCCGCGTCCGCGTCGATGAAGTACTTGATGCCGCCTGCGGCGACTTCCTGCGCCAGCATGCGTCCCGGCAGCAAAAGGAGTGCCGCACAAGACAGTGTGAGTAGCAAATGTTTCATAATCGTCCTTTTTTAAGGTTAATCTGCCGCTAAAGGTAGGGCTTCCATTTCACAAATGCAAACATTTTGCGGAAAAATCTTTGCATCCCTTCCGCCGACAGAGTCGAGCGACGGTGCGCGTCATGGGGGCGACACCTCTCGCTATAAGGACTATTTACCATGCGCAAGAGGAGGTGGACACCATGTGCAAGGGGAGGTGCATACCACACGCATGGTGGGGGCATACCATGCGCGTGGTGTTTACACCCCATCCACAGGATCCTGTGAGGCCGTTCTCGGGCGGTGGGATGGTTGCCAAGGAGGCCGGCAAGCCGGAAAGCAGAGAAGGCGGACGAAACAATGCTATAGATTCAAGATAGAAGTGCAACCTTCCTCCTCCGTCCTTGGAGCGTAGCGGAAAGGGCGGAGGAGGAAGGCAAC
>CALUIR010000031.1 GCA_944320785.1 uncultured Bacteroidaceae bacterium | reverse complement strand
GTAGGCAAAGTAATCCCTGAGTTGAACGGCAAGTTGACAGGCATCTCTATGCGTGTGCCGACTTTGGATGTTTCTGTCGTTGACTTGACTGTGAACTTGGCGAAACCGGCTACGAAAGCTGACATTTGCGCTGCCATGAAGGAAGCTTCTGAAGGCGAATTGAAGGGCGTGCTGGGCTACACGGAAGATGCAGTCGTGTCTTCTGACTTCCTGGGCTGCACGTTGACTTCTATCTTCGATGCAAATGCGGGCGTTTATTTGACAGATACTTTCGTGAAAGTCGTTTCTTGGTATGACAATGAAATCGGCTACTCCAACAAAGTATTGGATTTGATTGCCCACATGGCTTCTGTGAACTGCTAATCAGTCCATAACCATATAAGCAGAGCCGTCCTTGCGAAAGGGCGGCTTTTTTTGTGCCTCGCCGGGGGGATTTTCAAAAAAATAGTTTACTTTTGTGGTAGAAACCTTGCGTATTCATGGCACATTACGACTTGATTACCATATTGGGGCCTACTGCATCGGGGAAAACGGCGCTGGCTGTGGCTTTGGCGGCACGCATGGATACGGAAATCATCAGTGCAGACAGCAGGCAGGTGTACCGGCGGATGGACATTGGCACGGGGAAAGACCTGTCCGAATACACGGCAGGAGGGAAAAAAGTGCCTTATCATCTTATTGACATCGCTGAACCGGGCACGAAATACAACGTGTTCCTTTACCAGCAGGATTTCTTAAAAGCCTACCAGGAAATCCGCAGCAAAGGGAAAATCCCGGTGTTGTGCGGGGGGACGGGCATGTACATTGAGGCAGTGTTGAGAGGATACCGTTTGATGCCGGTGCCGGAAAACCCGGAACTGCGGGAGAAACTGTCCGGGAAATCATTGGACGAACTGGCAGCCCTGCTGTCTGCTTACAAGGCCTTGCACAATACGACGGACGTGGATACGCCGAAACGTGCCATCCGTGCCATCGAGATAGAGGAATACTACCGGGAACATCCGGTGGATGCACGCAGTTTCCCCTCCTTGTCTGCCTTGACGGTAGGGGTGGACATTCCCCGCGAGCTTCGGCGGGAAAAGATAACTTGCCGTTTGAAGCAACGGTTGGAAGAAGGGATGGTGGACGAAGTGCGCGGCCTTCTTGCGGGCGGCGTCCCGGCAGATGATTTGATTTATTATGGCTTGGAATACAAATATGTGACCCTGTATGTGACAGGGAAAATGAGTTACGAGGATATGTTCATCCGTTTGGAGACAGCCATCCATCAGTTTGCCAAGCGTCAGATGACGTGGTTCAGAGGGATGGAGCGGCGGGGCATACTTGTCCATTGGATAGATGCATCCCTTCCGGCGGAGGAGAAAGTGAATCGGATTATGCAGTTAGTGGGCGAATAAATACAGAGGAGGCGTATCATGTCAGTAGAACCAGGCAAATGGGGCATCATTTACAATCCAAGGGCAGGAAGCCGCAAAGTGAAGAAGCGTTGGAAAGAAATCCGCCAGTACATGGAGAGCAAGCAGGTGGAATTTGACTACGTGCATTCCGAAGGCTTCGGTTCCGTGGAACGGCTGGCTCGCACGCTGGCCAACAATGGTTACCGTACCATTGTGGTCGTGGGCGGTGACGGCGCATTGAACGACGCGGTCAATGGCATCATGTCGTCGGATGCCGCCGACAAGGGAAGCATAGCTTTGGGCATTATCCCGAACGGCATCGGGAATGATTTTGCCAATTATTGGGGGCTTTCGGTGGACAATTACAAGGAAGCCGTGGACTGCATAGCCAACAACCGCCATCGGAAGGTGGACGCAGGGTATTGTTCCTATTTTGATGGTGAAAAGCATGTGCGCCGCTATTTCTTGAATGCGGTCAACATAGGATTGGGCGCACGCATTGTGAAAATCACCGACGGCACGAAACGCTTTTGGGGCGTGAAGTTCCTTTCTTATGTCACTGCCCTTTTCCTGTTGTTCTTTGAACGCAAATTTTACCGCATGCATTTGCGCGTCAACGATGAGCATATCCGGGGGCGCATCATGACGGTGTGTGTGGGAAGTGCGCGTGGATATGGCCAGACCCCCAGTGCCGTGCCTTACAACGGATGGTTGGATGTGTCCGTCATTCACCGTCCCGGCTTCCTTCAGTTGCTGAAAGGGTTGTGGATGTTGATGGAGGGGCGCCTTCTTAACCATAAGATGGTGAAGTCTTACCGCACGCGCAAAGTGCGTGTGCTTCGCGCCCGCAATGCTTCCATTGATGTGGACGGGCGCATTCTGCCCAAGCATTTCCCGGTGGAAATAGGCATTGTGCCGGAAGCGTTGACATTGATTATCCCTGCATAGGGGAGGGAGAAAATGGCTGGAGTGGAAATTGGGAGCAGGGCTTCAGGTGGAAGGCCGGCAGATGCCCGCGTGCCAAGCACGAGGCCGGTTGAAGGATGGCTATCCTATTTTGCTGATTTTTTTCAGTTTTTCTTCATCGATGAGTTTGATTTTCCGTCCATCGATGGCGATTAGTTTCTCATTGGCGAAATTCGACAGGGTGCGTATGGCATTGGAAGTGGTCATGTTCGACAAATTGGCCAAATCTTCCCTGGAAAGGTAAATGCTCAATGTGGATTGGTCTTCTTCCAGCCCGTAGCTGTCTTTCAGGAAAAGCAGCGATTCGGCAAGCCGTCCCCGGATATGTTTTTGGGTGAGGTTCACTGTCCGTGCGTCTGCCACGCCTAAGTCAATGGATAGTTGGCGGATGAAGAACATGGCGAGGCGGTTGTTTTCGCTCACCAAACGGGTGATGGCCGTCATGGGTATCATGCAAATCACGGAAGGTTCCACGGCAGCGGCGGCGGTCACATAGTTCTCTTGTGCGAAATAAGCCCGGTAGCCGAAATATTCCACCGGCTTGATCATCCGGATGATTTGGCTTCTTCCCCCTACACCGTCTTTGTATATCTTCACTTTTCCGCTGAGCAGGCACATCATGTATTCCGGCGTCTCCTCCTCGCAGTAAATGGTTTCATTCTTTTTATACCGTTGAATGGTGAATTGGTGGTTCAGAAAATCTTTCTGCCCTTCATCCAGAACTTGCCATACATCGGAGATATATTCGATGATTTCTTTATCCGTTAGTTCTTTTTTGACCATTATGTGCTATAGAACCGTGTTATGCAGCACAAAAGTAGGAATAATAATTGGATTCCGAACTATTTGCATTCATAAAAATGCTTTTTTCATGAGAAAAAGGACGGCTTTCCCGTCATTCTTCTCATGAAAAGCCGTCCTTCTCCCAACTTGCCTTGGCTCTTTCCTATTTGGCAAACAGCAGTTCGCGGTATTTCGGCAAAGGCCATATTTCATCATCGACTTCCATTTCCAGATGATCAATATGGTCGCGGATTTTTTCCAGATACGGGCTCACATGCTGGTCGTAGGAGAATGCTTTTTCTTCTTGTGTGCCTAAATGGTTGGCGGTTTTTCTTGCTTCTGTCATTTCTTTTACCAAGACCTTGATGGCGGTGACCCGTCGGGATATTTCTTTTACCAAGTCTTTCCTGTCGGCGCTCATCACTTCATATTCTTCGGGCGTGAATATTTCTTTCAGGCCCCGCAGGTTCTCCAACAGCCTGTTTTGGTAGGTTACGGCGGTCGGCACGATATGGTTGATGGCAAGGTCGCCCAGCACCCGGCTTTCTATCTGTATTTTCTTGGTGAATTTCTCCAATTCCACTTCAATGCGGCTGTTCAGTTCGTTTTCATTGAAGATGCCTTCGCCTAACAATACTTCCCTTGATTGCGGGTCGTTGTATTTCATCAACGCTTCCGGCACGTGGTTGATGTTTGTCAGTCCCCGGCGGGCTGCCTCCTGTTTCCATTCTTCTGAGTAGCCGTCGCCTTCGAAACGGATGTTTTTGGAGGCATTGATAAGTTCTTTCAGCACTTGGAAGATGGCTTCGTCACGTCCTGTCCCGTTTGCGATGAGAGCATCCACCTGTGCTTTGAATGCATTCAACTGATGCGCCATGGCGGCATTGATGGCAATCATGGCTCCTGCGCAGTTGGCAGAAGAGCCTACGGCACGGAATTCAAAACGGTTGCCGGTGAAGGCAAACGGGGAAGTACGGTTGCGGTCCGTGTTGTCCAACAATATTTCAGGGATGCGCCCGATGCCCAATTTCAATGCTTTCTTTTCTTCGTTGGCAGAATCCTCTGCGCCCAACACGTCAAGCATGTGCGACAGATGCCTTCCCAAGAAGATGGAAAGGATGGCTGGCGGCGCTTCGTTGGCGCCCAGGCGATGGCTGTTTCCCGCGCTCACGATGGAAGCCCTCAGCAGGTCTTGGTTCTTGTAAACCATCATCAGCACGTTTACGATAAAAGTGATGAACAGCATGTTGCCTTTCGGGGTTTTCCCTGGAGCGAACAGGTTGATGCCCGTGTTGGTGCATAGCGACCAGTTGTTGTGCTTCCCTGAACCGTTCACGCCTTTGAAAGGCTTTTCGTGCAGAAGCACATGGAAGTGGTGCTTTTGCGCGATGCGTTTCATCAAGTCCATGACCAACTGGTTGTGGTCGTTGGCAAGGTTCACATCTTCGAAGATAGGCGCCAGTTCAAATTGGTTGGGGGCTACTTCATTGTGGCGTGTCTTTACAGGAATGCCTAACTTGTGGCATTCCAAGTCCAATTCTTTCATGAAGGCGGTGACCCTTGGAGGTATGGAGCCGAAATAGTGGTCATCCAATTGTTGGTCTTTGGCGGATGAATGCCCCATCAGGGTGCGTCCGGTCAGGCAAAGGTCTGGCCGTGCATTGAATAAGGCGCCGTCCACTAAGAAATATTCTTGTTCCCAACCCAGATTGGCATACACACGGGTGATGTTTTTGTCGAACAGTTGGCAGACTTCCGTGGCGGCTTTGTCCACAGCGGCCAATGCTTTGAGCAGAGGTGTCTTATAGTCCAAGGCTTCGCCGGTATAGGAGATAAAGATGGTGGGGATGCAGAGCGTGGCATCTACCACAAATGCAGGCGAAGACACGTCCCATGCCGTATATCCTCTGGCTTCGAAGGTATTGCGGATGCCGCCGTTGGGGAAGGAAGAAGCATCCGGTTCTTGCTGTATCAGCAGCTTGCCGGAGAAACGTTCGATGGCTTCTCTCCCGTTGTCGGCCAATTCAATGAATCCGTCATGCTTCTCGGCGGTGCTGTCTGTTAAGGGCTGGAACCAGTGCGTATAATGGGTCACATTGAGGGTTTTCGCCCAGCTTTTCATGCCGTTGGCAATCAGGTCGGCCATGCCCCGGTCAATGGGTGTCCCTGTTTCAATGGCGTCATCAATGGCTCTCAAGGCTTCTTTGGGCAGGTATTCTTGCATCTTTTGCCGGTTGAACACATGTATGCCGTAATAATCAGACAATTTGTTCGATGGTGCCTCCACGTCTATGGGACGGCGGTTGGCAAGCTCTTGAAGAGCGAAGAAACGCATTTTTGACATTGGGTCTATTCCTTTTTTATTGTTTGGCGGCAAAATTACAAAAAAATACGCGAGATATTGCGGGTAAAGTGTGAAACAAAAACGGGGACGCACATTTTGTGCATCCCCGTTTTTAAATGTGTCAAATAACCAATGATAATCTTATTCCACGATGACTACGCGGTTCAGTTCGTTGGATTCATACATGTTGTCTGCGCCGCCTTTGGCTATGATTTCCAACTGGTCTTTGTTCACGCCGTAATCATTGACCAGCATGTTGTAAACGGCTTCGGCGCGTTGTTGCGTCAGCTTTTGGTTGAACTCTGGCGTGCCGGTTGCGTTGTCTGCATAACCGGTGACCGTGAACTTCCTGTTGGGGTTTGCCTTGATTTGTTCAGCCACATAGCGGATGTTCACTTTCTCTTTCGGTGAAATCGTGGCTTCGTTGATGTTGAAGAAGATGGTTCTCGGCGAAACCGTTTTCCGGGCTTCCGCTGCTTCCGCCGCTTTCCTCCTGTCCTTTTCGGCAGCGAGTTCGTCCGCCAAAGCTTTGTTGCGTGCCTTTTCTGCGGCTACCTTGTCCTCCATGTCTTCTTCCAATGCCTTGTTGCGTGCAATCTGGTCGTTCAAATCATTGCGGATGGCGGCCATTTCTGCGCTCGACACTTCATTCTCGGCCCATTGTGCTTTCGGCTTCCTGCCGTTGAACTTGTAGGTGAAGCCTGCCGTGACATTGATAAGGGCATCCATGTTGATGCCTTCCACTTTGCTGTCAAAGTAGTCGTTCATCAGCAAGGCATTGGCCTCCAAATTGAAATCCCAGTTCTTTGCCAAGCGGAATTTGTTCTGGTAGCCCATGTTGATGCCGAAAAATGTTTTCTTGTCCCCATGCACGTCTGCATCGAAACGGTGTACCAGCCCGATGCCGACAAAAGGAATGGCACGGTAGATGCGGTCCTCACGATAGCCGCCTATCATGTTTGTCAGGTCCACCAATGCGTCCACATGCAGGTTCATGTAGTTGAATTTCTCTTTATAAAGATATTGGTCATTCATGTCCCCTGTGATGTATCCGCCGTTGCCGTAACCCCAGCCTTTTGCGCTGAGCCCGCTGTATTCCAAGCGGAATCCCAATCCCGGCATCAGCCATTTGCCGACCGACACGTTCAATGCAGGCGATATCCGGTCGCCGAAACTGCCTTTTTCATCGTCATCGCCGATTAGCAACTGAGGGCCTGCACCCACGGAAATGAACCATTGCCCTTTGAATTCTTCTGAGGTGGCTGCCTTGTCTTTCTCTTCTTTGTTCTCCTGTGCGGAGATAGCCATGGGCAGCATCATGCATGCCGCCATGATGGCGATAGTTCGTTTTTTCATCTTTTTTTTCTTATGGTCAAATTTGTTGTTTCGTTTAAATTTTTGTCAAATATAGCAATGATTCTCGTAGGATGTTTCTTATCTGCTGTGTTTTTAAACCATTTAACATTAATGCGCCGTTGAAGAGGCCGGGATGTTGCATGAATCTTTATCTTTGCGAAAAGAAAAGGAAGATACAGGTTGCGTATTGTTGCGGTTCCATATATGATGTTAGGCGTGCTTTTGCTTCTTCTGGCGTTTCCGTCCGACGGCATGGCACGCAAGCGGACTTCACCGTCATTTGACCGTCCGCAATTGCCTGACAGCATATTCCGGCTGATGTCGTCAAAAGCCCTTTCTTATGACACATTGGTCAGCGAGTTCACCGCCGAACTCTACATGAAAAGCACGGTGAATGTCCGCAAAAAGAACCTCTTGTTGCAGCTTGTCCCGGCCATGTTCAAGATGCAGAAGGGGGTCAGCGAATATATCTCCGAAGGCATCAGCACCGTCCATTACACGGCGCCGCGCATTTATGATGTCAAGGCACACGCCCTTTACGGCACTTTTTTCCATTCGTCGGAGTTGTCGCCTCGCATCAATGAATTTTTCAACATGAACATTTATTCATCTTCCTTTTTGCGCGACAGGCTTTTGTCGCCTTTGGCGTCCAACGGGTGGAAATACTATTATTATCTGCTCGACAGCGCGTATGCGGCATCTCCTTCAGGAGGTTGTTACCGCATCCGTGTTGTTCCCCGCATGAAAAGCGAACAGTTGCTGGAAGGTTTTTTGACGGTGGATACGGCTACTTGGAGCATCCGCCGTCTTGATTTGAAAGGAAAGGTGGAGTTCACCCGTTTCCGGTTGCGCTTGGAAACAGGCGTGTCGCCCGATGAATACTTGTTGCCTAAGCGGCTTTTTGTGGATTTCAGTTTCCGCTTTTTCGGGAACCGCCTTGACGGCACTCATTTCGGTGTCTTCACGTACCAGGATATTGTCCATTCCGATACGGTGCCGCCGTTGCCGCGCCGCAGCAAGTACGACCTCACCGAATCATTCTCGTTGAGCCTCGATTCGGCCATCGTGTTCCCGGACAGCAGCCGTTTTGCGGCGATGCGTCCCGTGCCTCTTTCCCCGCATGAGGACAGCCTTTATGCGGCCGACGCGTTCCGCCGTGACACGTTGGAGCGCCGGGTTGTCGTGCCGCCCAAGCGAAGCCGCGTGTTTTTCGGGAAGATGGGCGACATCCTGCTTAACAGTTATAATCTTGATTTGGCTCGTTTCGGCAGTTTCAGGGGGTCTCCTCTCATCAGCCCTTTTTTGTTCAGTTACAGTGCCTCCAATGGCTTTTCTTACCGGCAGGACTTCCGCTACAACTGTTTGTTTCCCGGCGACCGCCTTTTGCGTGTCGTGCCAGAAATCGGTTACAATTTCACCTATAAGGAATTTTATTGGAATGCCCACGCGGATTTCAGCTATCTTCCCGAACGGCGGGGAATGGTGCATGTGGAGGCAGGCAACGGCAACCGCATTTACAGCAGCGATGTGCTGGACGAACTGGAGGCCGTCCCGGACAGCCTGTTTGATTTCGACCAGTTCAGGCTTGATTATTTCAAGGATCTTTATTTTTCTGTCAGCCATGAGATAGAGCCGGTGAACGGGTTTGACGTGCTGGTGGGCCTGAAAGTGCATCGCCGTACGTTGATTGACAAGCCGGAATTGCCGCCGGACGGCAGCAGGAACGCGCCTTCTTTGGGGAATGGTTTCCTGGAGTCAGTGCAGGATGCCTACATCAGTTTCGCGCCTCACGTCCGCCTTCGCTGGACGCCGTGTTTATATTATTATATGAATGGGCGGCGCAAAATGAACCTTCGTTCGCGTTACCCCACGATGACGTTGGATTGGGAGCGGGGCATCCGTGGGGTGTTCGGCAGCACCAGCGAATACGAGCGGTGGGAATTCGACCTCCAGCAGCAAATCCGCATCGGCTTGCTTCGGAACATCTATTACCGGGTAGGGGCGGGTGCGTTCACTAACCAGCGGAACACTTATTTCATTGATTTCGAATATTTCAGCCGTAATAACCTTCCGCAGGGATGGGACGATGAGATTGGCGGCGTGTTCCATTTGCTCGACCGCCGTTGGTACAACTCGTCCGACCGTTACCTCCGTGGGCATTTCACGTTTGAAGCCCCTTTCCTCCTTCTTCCTCATTTGTCGCGCTACACCGGCATCATCCGCAGCGAACGCCTGTACCTCAATCTCCTGTTCGTGCCGCGTCTGGTGCCTTATGTTGAAGTCGGCTATGGAGTAGCCACCCCCATCTTTGATGTCGGCGTGTTTGCCAGCAGCATTCACGGGCGGTTTGGCAAGATAGGGTGCAAGTTCACCTTTGAACTGTTCAATTGATTCCGCCGGTGCGGCGGCCCGCTTCTTTTTTCCTGCAGGCTTCAGGGCATGCCGTACGGCATGCCCTGAAGCTGTTGCGGGTGAAATTTTGGGAAACGTGGATAAAAACCAATAAAAAAGTTTTAAAAGTCGTTCCTAAAATCGTAACTTTGCATTGTTTTAGCAACCCCCGATGCATTTGCTGTGGGTGCGCCCCTTATACGGCAAACGGTTGGACGGACTGGAACCATGCGGCATTTCGTTTTCTCACCTTTGCAGGCATTGGCCATGGCAAGGGGAGGAGGGATGATGCCCGGAAATGAAATGATGAGCGACAATGGAAACAACTCAAGCCGACAAAAGCCCTTGGTATGCCGTCCGTACTTTGCATTGCAAGGAGGAGGGGGTATCCGCTTATTTTCAAGGGGAGGGATTGCCGTGCTTCATTCCGCAACTTTTCCGGGAAGTGGCCGGCGCCGGCGGGAAACCTGTCCGGAAACAGGTCCCGGCCATCCACAACCTGCTTTTCGTGCAAAGCGGCGACTTTCATGTGCTTTCCGGCTTGTGCCGCAGTTGCCCGTTTCCGGCTTATCTGGTCTGTTTGCCCGGTTCCTCTTTGCCGTGCGCCATTCCTGCAAAGGAGATGGCCGAGTTCCGCGCCGTTTGCGACCCTTCTTACCAAGGCACGCTTTATGTCCCTGCCGCTTTGGCGGAAGCCAAGCCGGGGCAGCCGGTGCGTGTGGTCCGTGGCGCTTTTGCCGGCCTTTTCGGCAAATTGGTCCGGCACAAGGGGCGTTATTACGTGGTCATCGTGTGCGCCACTTTGGGCGTGATGGTCCATGTCCCCAAATGGTATTGCGAAGCGGTGGGGCCGGAGGCATGACGCGGCGCCGGCCGCCTGCATGGAGTTGGATTGACAAAGAAGACAATATATGAAAGGAATTGTATTGGCCGGGGGTAGCGGCACGCGCCTGTACCCCATCACCAAAGGAGTCAGCAAGCAGTTGTTGCCGATTTTTGACAAACCGATGGTTTATTATCCCATATCGGTGCTGATGCTGGCCGGCATCCGTGAGATACTGGTTATCTCCACGCCCACTGATTTGCCCGGGTTCAAGCGTTTGCTGGGCGATGGCAGCGATTACGGCGTGCATTTTGAATATGCCGAACAACCCTCTCCCGACGGGTTGGCGCAGGCGTTCATCATCGGCGAGCAGTTTGTCGGCAAGGACAATGTGTGCCTGGTCTTGGGCGACAACATCTTCCATGGCGCAGGGCTGACGGCGTTGTTGAAAGAAGCCGTCCGCACCGCCGATGCGGAGGGCAAAGCCACTGTTTTCGGCTATTGGGTGAACGACCCCGAACGTTACGGCGTGGCCGAGTTCGACAGTGAAGGCAATTGCCTGAGCATTGAGGAGAAGCCCGCCCGTCCGAAGTCCAATTATGCCGTCACCGGCTTGTATTTCTACCCCAACAAAGTGGTGGAAGTCGCCAAGCACATCCGGCCTTCTGCCCGTGGGGAACTGGAAATCACCACGGTGAACCAGCAATTCCTTCGCGAAGGGGCGTTGAAGGTGCAGACCTTGGGGCGCGGTTTTGCCTGGCTGGACACCGGCACGCACGACAGCCTGAGCGAAGCCTCCACGTTCATCGAAGTCATCGAAAAGCGGCAGGGACTGAAGATAGCCTGCCTGGAAGGCATCGCTTTCCGTCAAGGATGGATTGATGCAGGCAAACTCAGGCAGCTGGCACAGCCCATGTTGAAGAACCAGTACGGGCAGTATTTGCTGAAAGTCATCGAAGAAGTGGAACGCACCGGGCAGAAAAATTTGGATTGACATGGAAGTTATCAAAACAGGCATAGAAGGAGTGGTCATCCTTGAACCGCGCTTGTTCAAGGACGAACGGGGATATTTCTTTGAATCTTGGTCCGAACGCGACTTCAACGCGCAAGTGCGCACCGTGCGCTTCGTGCAGGACAACGAAAGCAAGTCGGGCTATGGCGTGGTGCGCGGGCTCCATTTCCAGAAGCCGCCTTATGCCCAGAGCAAATTGGTGCGGGTCATCCGGGGCGCTGTCCTCGACGTGGCGGTGGACATCCGCCGGGGTTCGCCCACGTTTGGCCGCCATGTGGCGGTGGAACTCACGGAGGACAACCACCGGCAGTTCTTCATCCCGCGCGGGTTTGCCCATGGCTTCAGCGTGCTGACCCCCGAAGTGGTGTTCCAATACAAGTGCGACAACTTCTACGCTCCCCAGAGCGAGGGCGCGTTGGCATGGGACGACCCCGACCTCGGCATCGATTGGCGCATCCCGGCCGGCAAAATCATCTTGTCGGAAAAAGACAAGCATCATCCCCGCCTCCGGGAAGCTGGTTGGTTGTTTGACTACAAAGACGATTTATATCTATGAACGCCATGAACATACTTGTCACGGGCGCCAACGGCCAGCTGGGCCATGAAATGCGGCGCGCGTCTGCTGCGAGCAGCCATCATTACCTGTTCACCGACATTGCCGAACTCGACATCACCGACCGCGAAGCCGTGCGCCGCATGGTGTCCGGACGGAAGATACAGGCCATTGTCAACTGCGCGGCCTACACCAATGTGGATAAGGCGGAGGACGATTACGCCACGGCTGACCTCATCAATAACAAAGCGGTGGAGAATCTGGCCGTGGCCGCCAAGGAAGCGGATGCCACGTTGGTCCACATTTCTACCGATTATGTGTTCAAGGGCGACCGGTGCGTCCCTTGCCGCGAGGAGTGGGCGACCGACCCTCTCGGCGTGTATGGCGCCACCAAGCTGGCGGGCGAGCAGAGCATCCTGCGGGCAGGATGCCCGTACCTCATTTTCCGCACCGCCTGGCTTTACTCGCCTTTCGGCAAGAACTTCGTGAAGACCATGCAGAAGCTCACGGCGGAGCGGGACAGCCTTTCCGTGGTGTTCGACCAGGTAGGCACGCCCACCTATGCGGCCGACCTTGCCGCCCTCATCGTCCATGTCATCGAAAGCGGCCAGCTCCACAAGCAAGGGATTTACCACTTCAGCAACGAAGGGGTCTGCTCATGGTATGATTTCGCCCAGGAGATATGCGCGTTGAGCGGGAACACCTGCGACATCCGCCCTTGCCACAGCGATGAATTTCCCAGCAAGGTGAAGCGCCCGCATTTCTCCGTGCTGGACAAGACCAAAGTGAAGGAGACGTTCGGGGTGGACATCCCTTATTGGCGCGACTCCTTGATAAAATGCATCAATGAATTAAAGAAGATATGACCATGGATTTCAAACGGAACATTCTCATCACCGGCGGGGCAGGGTTCATCGGCAGCCATGTGGTCCGCCTGTTCGTCAACAAATATCCGGACTACCGCATCATCAACCTCGACAAGCTGACGTATGCGGGCAACCTTGCCAACCTGAAGGATGTGGAGCAGAAGCCTAATTACGCTTTCGTGAAAGCCGACATCTGCGACTTCGGGGCGATGCAGGAAACCCTGCGGCAATACCGTGTGGACGGCATCATCCATCTGGCAGCCGAGAGCCACGTGGACCGCAGCATCAAGGATCCTTTCATCTTTGCCCGCACCAACGTGTTAGGCACGCTCACTCTCCTTCAAGCGGCGAAAGAGTATTGGGAAAGCCTGCCTGAAGGCTACGAAGGCAAGCGTTTCTACCATATTTCCACGGATGAGGTCTATGGCGCCTTGCAGATGACCTGCCCGGAAGGAAAGGAAAATCCCATTTCTGCCCATAAAGTGTATGGGGACGCGTTCTTCCATGAGTACACGAAATACAACCCGCATTCGCCTTATTCGGCAAGCAAGGCCGGCAGCGACCATTTTGTGCGTGCCTTCCACGACACTTACGGCATGCCCACCCTCGTCACCAACTGCTCGAACAACTACGGGCCTTACCAGTTCCCGGAGAAACTGATACCGCTGTTCATCAACAACATCCGCCACCGCAAGCCTCTGCCGGTCTATGGGAAAGGAGAGAATGTGCGCGACTGGCTTTACGTGGAGGACCACGCGCGCGCCATCGACCTCATCTTCCACCGAGGGAAAACGGCCGACACGTACAACATCGGGGGCTTCAATGAATGGAAGAACATCGACATCGTGAAGGTGGTCATTCGCACGGTTGACCGTTTGTTGGGCCGCCCCGAAGGGGCCGACATGGACCTCATCACTTTTGTGGCCGACCGCAAAGGGCATGACATGCGTTATGCCATCGACTCTACCAAGCTGAGGGACGAGTTGGGATGGGAACCCTCCCTGCAATTCGAGGAAGGCATCGAGAAAACCGTCCGTTGGTACCTCGACAACCAGGCATGGGTGGACAACGTCACTTCCGGCGACTACCAGCGTTACTACGAGGAAATGTATGCGGGAAAGTAGCCTGCACATAGAATCAAGAAGTCAAAGAAGTCAAGAGGCCTTGTCAATTAGAAAGGAATGAAAGAATACAATCACACGCCCGAAGCATCTGGCAATAAGGTGGAAGAACCCGCTGCGGGATACGGTGCTTATGTTCCCAATGGAGGGCAGGAGGGATTGTTCGATCGGATAATGGACGAACTTTTGCAGCAAAGCAATGATGTGAAGTTGATGGTCATCGGACGTTTGGTGGAGAGCATGCAGGGCAAGTCTTCCCAAGTGGCGGCGGCAATGGCTACTGCCACGCCCGATGATGGCATGAATGTCAATATGGCTGAAGCAAGGCAGCATGTCAAGTTGCTCTCTTTGCATGGCGAGATAGAAGTGCCTTCTGATGAAAAGGGCATAGACGCATTGTTGGATGCAAAATATTGACGGATATGAAAGTTTTCGTGGATACGAATATCTTGATTTAGTCTGTAGCCGGCATGAATATTTGCCGGAGGCTCAAGCAATCTTCAGTTTGGGTTATGCGCGGAGAATTCAGTTGGAGTTGTCTGCACTGTCTTTCGTCAATGCTGTCTATGTCGGTCGGAAATATCGGTTCTCTGCATCAGAGATGAAAACAGCTTTGTTGCGAATCGCTTCTTTTGCAACGATTATTGACTTGACGGGGGATGTGGTGTCATGGGCATTGTCATGCAATTGGGATGATTATAAAGATGCTGCACAATACAGGTCTGCTGTTGCTGTGTCCGCTGATTGCATCATCACCCGCAATAAGAAGGATTTTTCTTTCTCAAAACTTCCGGTCCTCACGCCGGATGAGTTCTTAAGAGACAGGAATTTCGAGGATGAAGCATAGAAACAAGAAGTAGAGACGCAACATCTTGCGTCTCTAGGATGTGGAGCAAGGCATTTGCGCCTTTACGGGCAAGCTACCATCCCTGCACGTCAAAGCACGGGCAATCTTTCTTCACGCCGGGCAGGTCCCTGTGGCCCACGGCCATCGCGTCGGGGAAGATGCGGTGCAGCGTTTGCAGGAGTTCCCGCAAGCGTTGCTTCTGTTGCGGCGTGCGGGTGTCCGCCGGGTTGCCCCAATGGTCGAGGCCGCCCTCGTAGCAGATGCCGATGCTGCAGCGGTTGAATCCCCGTGCGTGCGCTCCCACCTCCAATAGGCGGCGGTGTTGCGTCAGGGAGCCGTTGCGGCGGATATAGAAATGATAGCCCACGGTGCGGAAACCCCGCGCCTTGTGGTCGCGGAGCATCTGCTCCGGCGTGTAAGGGCAATCGCAACGGGTGGCCGAGCAGTGGACGACGAGGAAGCGGACTGCGTCCGCCCCTCTCATCGCCAACCCGCTTTCCACCTTGGTGAGCAGCATGCGTTCGTTCAGCACTTCGTCGCCGCCCACCGTCATGGGAAACGTCTCTTGTATCATCGCCGTGCCGGGTTTAAAGGTTCGACACGCACGAAGACACGCCCAGCGCGGTCAGTGCCGCCACGATGGCTTGCACCACCGCCTGCAGGATTTTCGTCCAACTGAATTTTCGTTCTGTACTCATCTTAGTAAGGATTTAAAAGGTTCTGCATATAGGAATCCGCGTTCATGCCCCGGCGGTTTCGCTGTCGTCCGTGCCGGATGCGGCCGCGTCGTCCGCGTTGAAGTCCACCGTCGTCTCGCCCGCCTTGATGGCTTTCAGCACCTGTTGGGCCACTTTCCGCGAAGGCACGGCGTTGAACACGGCATCTTCCATCAGGTCGGTGAAGCGTTCGCCCGGCTGCCAGTTCACGGACACCTTGGTGATGTTCACAGCGGGGTTGAACAGTTCCGCTGTTTCCGCCCCGGTGCTTTTCAGCGAGACGGAGAAGTCGCCCAAGTCGCCCAGTTCAATGCGCGTGCCGTTGAGCAGCTGTTCGCGCATGCAGTCCACGGCCAACGTGAGAACCGCCGCGATGTCCGCCCGGCTGTACACCGACCCGTGGCTGGCGATGTGTTCCGAAAAGCGGTTGATGTCCATCTTCTCCGTGCATTGTGCGCGGGCATACGCCTTTTTCGGCTCGTTCCTCTTTTGAGGGTTCAGTTTCATGGCAATACTGTAATTGATCATACGTTTGAAAATTTAAAAGTGAATAACTAAAACATTGAAACTCGCTGCAAGCCCTTTGCTTGGAATGCCCCGGGTGAGTCCCTTGATTTTTCCATGAAAGAGCGTTCATTTTATGCAGTAAAATCATGAATTTTTCAGGTAAAATTTGAAATTTTACTGTGTAAAATCCGGCGCTTTTCATAGAACCATTCTCGGAAGCTCTGCATCATTCGTCAGCTTCAAGCTTGCGTTGCAAAGGTAAGTGCGGGCAAAAAGCCGATGTTGCCCGGTGTCGCCCCAAGTCGCTTTGTGTCGCCGGAGGCTGTTTTTCCCCTCCTGCGTCAGGGTTCGCCGAAGGCTTCCACGATGATTCTCACCTGCCGTGGCGAGAAGATGCGGTTGCCGGGCAGGTAGCCCGCTTCGCTCAGGCGTTCCATCATCCCGGCGTTTTGCCCCATCCACCGGCGCAGGTTGGTCACCGCCGTCTTTATTTTCGGCGTGTCGGGGAAGTAGAGCCGGGCCAGTTCCCTTTTCGTGTAGGGTCGGATTCTGAAAATTTGTTCGTCCATGATTGTGAAGTTTTAGTGAATGATACCTGTTTTTCCTTTTCGTTTGACGTCAACGGCGCGAAGATACGTGGCGCGGCGTGCGCTGCAAAGCCCGTTGAAAGGTAGTGAAACAACAGGGGGAAACCAGTAAAAACCATCAAAAAGACAGGCTGATTTTATGGAGAAGAAACCCTGCCCGCCCCGCGACCTGCTGCTGCAATACTTGGGCGGCAACGAGCAGAAACTGGCGCATTACTTGGATCTTCTGGCTGCTTGCGCCAGCGCCTTCGAGGTGGCCGGCAAGGTGGTGCGGCGTGTTTACTTGGAAGAAGACATCCCGCACGAGGTTTTCAAGAAAGAATCCTTCTACGGACTCTTTGCCGTCCTCGCGCCGGACATGAAAGGCGGCCCCCTGAAGCCCAAGACGCTCTACTACCACATCGCGAAGCATCTCCCGGAGTGGCAGAAAGAACGGGCACGACGCCGGGAGGAAATGCCGCGCAACTATGGACTGGCGCATGTGCCGCGCCGTTTCTCCCGCGATGGCACGGTGGATGCCATCGTGCATATCCGCAGCGACAAAGTGCCCGAGACCATCCTCCGCGAGTTGGAGTACTGCATCGAGAAGGGCTGGGCCACGCTGTATGAACTGCCGAAAAGCGAGATGCAAAAGAGGATTCCCCCGATGCTTGGAGGTGTTATAGGGGCGATTGCATTGCCTTTGTCGGAAATATTGTTGGGAGCATTTTCGTCTGCCGTTTTGCTTGGACAGTACGATGCAGAAGAAAAGTTGCGGCAACGCAATGAACAGATAGTCATCATGAAAGGTATTCCAGCTAAGGTGTTCTCGCAAATAGTGGAGAAGCTGCGCGGCAAAGTGGAAGTGCGCGAAGAAACAGATGGAATTGGCCAGCCGTGGATGCTGGTGAATGTGTGGTAAGAGGAGTGATTTCTTACGCACCGGGTGTAAAAACATATTTTTATATAGATACACAAAGAGTTTCAAATAAAAACAGTTACTTTGCATATCACTAATCGACAAAGGTTCAGCAAAATGGGAAAGAATGATTATATACGGTTTGATTGGGCCATCAAGCGGCTGCTGCGTGAAAGGCTAATTGGGGGGTGCTTGAAGAACTGTTTTCATTGCTTCTTAAAAATCAAATGCAGATAATAGAGATATTGGAGCATGAGAATAATCATTGCTTATGGGATGATGCACAAAAAGACCGTATTGATATAAAAGCGAAGAATAGCAATGGGGAGTTTATTGGGATTAGAATTCAAAATATGCGTTATCTATATTATTTAGAATATCTTCGCTACGGAACCCCTAAAGACACATTTGCTGTATATAGGAACCAACAAGTAAAGAAGGTCTATTCCATCAGCATCCTTTATTTCGACTTGGGCAAAGGAAGTGATTACTTGTATCATGGGCAAAATCATTTTATCGGTGTCCATACCCATGACGAATTGATGATAACCGCCAAAGAAGAGGGAGTCATCGTGCAGAAATCGCCGGCGGAAGTCTTCCCGGAATATTACTTGATACGGGTAAACGAATTCAACCAAGTGGCAAAGACCCCGCTGGAAGAATGGATACAGTACCTTAAGACAGGCGACATAGCCCCGGACACCACCGCACCGGGATTGTCCGAAGCGCGCGAGAAACTACGTTATTACGACATGTCGCCGGAAGAACGCCATGCGTACGATGAACACGTCAACGCCATCATGATACAAAACGACGTGTTGGGCACAGCCAGGCAAGAAGGCTTGGAAGAAGGACGTGCAGAAGGACGTGCGGAAGGTCGTGCGGAAGGTGAAAAGGAAAAAGCTTTGGCCATAGCCCGTAACATGAAAACGGCCGGCTTGTCAACAGACATGATAGCTCGGATGACAGGGCTGTCAATGGAGGAAATCGCTTCCCTGCAATGAATTAAACAACTCAGATATTACGATAACGTGTCTTACCCATTGGCAGATTTGGGATGGCCTTTGAATGAATGCATCACACGGTCAGAGATTGCAATATAAATAATGGCAAGACATTCTGTCAATGGTAAAATGGCAGCACATGGGAGCAGTAAAAGATTATATGGCAGACCGTGATGAGGCTATCGGCGCATTGGGCGATTGGCAGCGCAGGATAGATGCCGTCAAGGCAAAATACAGGGACCTTAACTCCCTGTCCTTGTTAAGTTCCATCATTTTGGCCCGCTTGGACGACACGAAGATGCATTTCAGTGCCGTCCGCCAGATTCAGCAATCCGCCCAACTGATTGATGATGCCCTCCGTGTGCTGGAAAGCCCGGATGCCGCATCGCGCGAAGCGCATCTTGCCGTTTCCGTGTTGGAACATGCGTTCAGCGCCATGTTCCGGTTGCTGAATGATGAAGACGAAGGCCATGATTCAGCTTCCGGGCTGAACAGTGCGCAATATTATGAACGGCAGATTGCAGCGTTGCAAAAACAGAAAGATGATTTGGAACAGTTGATACACCAGCAAAGAAGGCAGGCCAAACAAAGCAGCCAGCAGCAGGCTGAAACAGAGAAGCAACGGGAAGAAACGGCGCGGGAATTGGATGCAGTGCGGAAACAATTGGAACAGATGCAAAAGGAGAATGCCGCCCGCAAGCGGCGTGAAGACGCGCAAACCCAGTTGAAAACCGACATCCAAGCCACCTTTGGCGAATTGAATGCCTATTCTGCCCCTTTTGAAGCCGAAAAGCTCCGGCTCAACCTCCTTTTCGCCGCTTATGCCTTGCTTAGTGTCGCCACGTTGGTTGTGTTGGTCGTTTATGAATGCCACTTCATGCACCGCATCAAATTGGAATCCCTGTCCGCCCTGTGGACGAACTACATCCCCTTTTATCTGCCCGTGCCTTTGTGCGTCGGCCTGCTGTGGGCATTCATCTTCCAGATGAACCGTGCGCAGCGTCAATTGGTTGCCTTGACCGATAAAGTTCATCACGTGAAATACATCGAAGGCTTGTTGTTGGCCATTGCCCGTTTGTCCACCGACATGGCAGAAGGAGCCGCCAAAATCCGCCAGACCATCGACCGCATCATCGACAACTATTTGCACCAGCCCCACGACCTGACCGAAGCCCGGCTTCAGAAGGAAGCGGAAAAAGACAGCCTGGATTTGGGAGAGCTTACCAAGCTGATGCGGGAAATCAAGGAGGTGGTGAAGAAGTAATGATGTTTCAACGCCATCATGGCGCAGATGGATACAATCGATGAAGCTGTGAGGTAAGTGTGTGAACAGATGAAATCTGAAATTTGAAATCTTGGAATGAATATACTTCTTATCATAGGCAACGGATTTGATTTGAATTTAGGTTTGCCCACCGATTACGGGCATTTCTATCAATACTATCTTGCTCCCCAAGTCGGGGCTGATGCTCGGATTATCGGGAAAGAACTGGCTGGCGATTTGCTGAATGGCTCGTCTAATTGGGCAGATTTGGAGAAACAGTTGGGGCAGATCAGTGTAAAATATAATAAGGCGGAAGCATACATTGATGACATCGACCATATTTCTGATGAACTGACGCGCTACATGCGGGCTGTAGATAGCCTTGACATCCCGCATATAGAAGATATAGCGCAGATTGTGTATCGTGATTTGTCTCGTTTCACCGATTATTTGGACAATGCAAAGCGGAATGACATGAATGCCTTTTTGCAGCAGCGTTCGGATAAAGGCGAAATCCATTTGGATGTCATTACGTTCAATTACACTTCCGTGTTTGAACGGATTATGGAATGCTGGAGCAATTTGCCCGTTCACGGCCCAATTAAAGAATACACGCTTTGGCCATATTCATCAGAAGTTGGACGAGCATGGCATCTTATTAGGCGTGAACGATGTGAGCCAAATTGCCAATGCTGCCTTTCGCAATAATTATGACGTGAAAGCCACCATTGTAAAGCCGTTTATCAATAAAGGCTATGAGAGCGGCATTGATAAAGATTGCGAAAGAGCCATCACGCAAGCCGATGTCATCATCTTGTTTGGCAGTTCCATGGGTGATACGGATTTGTATTGGTGGAATTTCATAGGCGACAGCATGAACGGTTATCCCAAGCGGTTGGTATATTGCCCTTACGATAGGAATCCCACTGCAAACGTCAAGAAGATTCTCCGCATCAACAATCGGTTGGTTGATCTTGTCATGAGCCGGATGTCTTTGGATATAAACGGATATGGCAGTGTGCGTCCCAAGATTTTGCCGTTGCGTGAGAATCGCCTGTTTGATTCCCGCATGCCGGAAGACCGGATAAAAACTTATTTTGCAGAAGCAATGGCGCGGTTGGGTGTTGTGAATTATAAAAGATAATGGTGGACAATAAACGCATATTAAAGAACACTCTCTTGCTTTATGTCCGAATGTTCATAACGCTTGGAATTTCACTTTTTACCACAAGAGTAATATTTCAAGCGTTAGGATTGGACAATATGGGTATCTACAACCTGGTGGGGGGAGTTATCAGCATGCTTGGCTTTTTGAATGGAAGCATGTCATCAGCGTCACAACGTTTCCTTTCTTTTGAATTGGGACGAAACGATGAAAGTAAATTGAGAAAAGTATTCGGATTGGTATTGTTGATACACTGTATCTTGGCAGGTGTTGTTCTGTTCTTGTCTGAAACTATCGGTTTATGGTTTGTAAATACGCAATTAATCATTGCACCCAATCGGATGCTTGCCGCTAATTGGGTTTATCAGACTGCAATTCTTTCCAGTCTTTTAGGGATTATAAAAGTCCCATTTACAGCCTGTATCATGGCACATGAAAAGATGGGTATTTACGCATACTTTTCATTAATAGATGTAATATTCAAACTTCTGATTGTATATGCGTTATGGTATATCCCGGGTGACAGTCTGATTATTTATGCAATGCTTCTCATGTTTTCAGGAATTGTGGATTTCTTGATTTCTATGGTATATTGTTTACGGAAATTTCAGGAATGTCGATTGCATTTTGTATGGGAAAAGAATATTTTCAAACAAATATTCAGTTTTTCCGGATGGAATTTGGCGGGACAAGTTACAATCATAGCCAATGAACAAGTATTAAACATCTTTTTAAATTGGTTTTTTAACACTGCTGTTAATGGAGCCATCGGCATAGCCAATCGCATAAAGTCTGTAATTGCATTATTTGTTTATCAGTTCCAAGCCGCGCTCAATCCCCCAATCGTGAAGAGCTATGCGCATAATGACGTAGATGAAACAATCAAGCTGATTTTACGAGGCATGAAATTATGTTTTTTATTGATGATGTTTTTATCGTATCCATTTATTATAGAAACAGACAAAATATTGACACTATGGTTAGGTGAATCACCAGAATATACAGCTTGGTTTACAAGATTCTTACTCATCAATATTCTGTTAGATACGATGACAGGACCAATAGTTACAGGTATTCAAGCAACCGGAAACATTCGAAATATGCAGATATATACAAGTATAGTACTGTTACTTATATTACCTTTTTCCTATATTATTTTGAAACTTGGAGTAGAACCTTATTGGGCTTTGCTTTCCAATATCATTACAGCTTTTATTACGTTGTACATTCGAATATCCATCTTATGCAAATTATTGCGAACAAGCAAACAGCATATAATCCAAAAAGTTGTTATTCCATGTTATATTGCAGCGATTTTAGCAATAATACCTCCATTGATATGTCACAATCTAATGGATTGTACAATCTGGACTTTCTTTATAAATTGTTTGGTGTGCATACTGTCAACAACAATATTCGGTTTTTTTATAGGATTAGATAAAACAGAAAAAAATTGGATCAAATCCGTTGCAAGAAAGAAAGTAAACAAATTATTCACACGATGAGAAAAAGCAATTTTGAATTATTACGGATTTTCTCTATTTGGGGGATTATTATTATTCATATTTGGGGATTCAATTGTAGCCCCGACTTGAATCACTTCAATTTCATTTCCAAAGGATTTCTTGCAGTCTTGGGAAATACTGGAGTCTCTTGCTTTATTCTTATATCCGGATATTTTTCCATACGCTTCAATACATACAAATTGTGGATGCTTTGGATGAAATCTTGGTTTTTGGCTGTCATTGCTTCAATTGGATATTGTATAATATTTAAAGAACCTTTTTTCAGCAATCATATATTACATGACCTTTTACCTATTTCTACCGGTAAGTATTGGTTTATAACAGATTATATTTGCCTATATCTATTATCCCCTTTTTTAAACAAATTCAAGAACCTTCCTCCACAACATCGATATTATCTGCTTGCTATTTTGTTATTCTTCTTTTATATTTCTCCTACTTTGTTCTCATATTCAATAATTACCGTTGACGGCAAAAACATTGGCAATATGATAACTTTGTATTTAATAGGAATGCAAATATCGTTAACCAAACAAAGTTTTTATTCAAGTAAAATGCTATCAAATAAAATGCTAATTATATTACTGTCTATTTGTATTATTACAGGCTTAGTGTTTTATTGTTTCGTATCTATAGAAGTCATTAATGACTCAAGTTTACTGATATTAATCGAATCTATTATTATATTCAAGTGCTTTGAAAGGATGAAAATATCATCTAATTTTATTAACAAATTAGCCAGTGCGAGTTTAGCTATTTATATATTGCATTTACATTTGATTATGGACATATTTGACACCTATGTATTCAAATTTAGGTCTATTGACAATGAGTATCTGCTTGTTCCTTGTGTATTATTAGATTGCTTATTCATATTCTTTACTTCTTATCTCATAAATTATATATTAAATCCATTTATCACATATACCGGGAAAAAGATTTATTCTTTCTTTCCCCTATTTATTGTAAAAAAGCATGATTTACGTTGATTTGCATTGCCGGTTAGGAAATCAATTGTTCCAACTTGCAGCTGGTGAAACTTTGGCCGCACAATATTCGACTGAAGCTTATTGTTATATCGGGGATGAAAAAGTTCCAGAAGGGACATTATTTTACAGATAATTAATTAAATCGAAATAGCTATATAAGATGATTTACGTTAAACTGCATGGAAGAATAGGCAACCACCTGTTTGAAATGGCAGCGGCGGCCACTTTGGCGGCTCGGAATAATGACCAGTTTTGTGCTGTGTGCCATCAAGATTATAAGATAGCACCACCTGACAATTGTTATGTATGGGACTTTGTGCAGCCTTATCTTAATAACATATACCGCAATGTTACTATTTTAAAAAAAGCACCTAGTAAATTATTCACATTTAAGCAGGATGGATTCAAATATACACCTGTACCTTACCAAGAAGATATATTATTGGATGGAGGATTTCAGTCATATAAATTCTTTGATGAGCGGGTTGTAAAAGAATTGTTCGCAATTCCAAAACAGATAAAGGAGGATATTCTTTATTCTTATGGTGAGATTTTCTGCAAACCGGTTATAAGCGTTAATGTGAGACGAGGTGACTACTGTTATATACCTCATAAATTTCCGGTTTGCTCAAAGAGCTATTTTAAAAAAGCCATGAGAATGTTTCCTGCCAATTCCCGTTTCGTATTTATCAGCGATGATTTGCTATGGTGTAAAAAACATTTCAAAGGAAAGAATATTTATTTTTTAGAAAACAGTAATCCTTTGTTTGATTTATACGCTCAAACTTTGTGTACGGACAATATAATGAGCAACAGCAGTTTTTCTTGGTGGGGAGCATATTTAAACCCTAATCCCAACAAAAAAGTTATCGCCCCTAAAAATTGGTTTGGAATATCAAAGGAGACAAGGATACATGACACAAAAGATTTATTACCCCCACAATGGATTAAGATTCACAATTATATGGAATGGCGATTGCAAATCAAAGCATGGAAAATGTATTTAAAAGAAATCCTTTTTTCTATTAGAGACAGTTTCTTAAAGAGAAAAATATGATTAATGTAGCCTTTTATATCAATAACAATACCATTTCCGATGTAGATTGTACGACTATATGGAATGGAAATCCCGGCATCGGCGGAACGGAGTATTTGTTTTATTATACTTCATATAGTTTACAACAACAATCAAATTCTCATTTGAAAGTTGTGTTGTTGACGGCATTACCTTGTAAATTGCCAGATGCTTGTGTTTGCATGGCCGTTGGTGACAAAATGGATGCGCTAAAATTTTGCAAGGATCATGGGATAGAAATATTAGTCGTGAAGTATGAAGAAGCGGATTATGTGCCTAATATGTTTGAAAATGTTGATGATGAAATTAAAATCATTGTATGGGCGCATAACATCATTCCCAACCATATCCTGACAATTCTTGCTAGAACAAAATCAATTAGGCGGATTGTGAATGTGGGCAGAGAGCAGTTAGACCTTTATCGTGACCATCTTGCGTTTAAGAAATCGACTTATATTTATAATAGTGTAAATATGAAGACAAAAGGATATTATGAACAACATAGTATTCCTTTTGCAGAGCGTAAGCATGAAGTTTCTTATTTAGGTAGCCTTGTTCCAATTAAAGGATTTCATGTGCTGGCCAAAGCGTGGCCGGACATTATGAAAGCATGCCCTGATGCGCATCTTAACGTGATAGGCTCAGCCAGTGTCTATGGAAAAGCCCAATTAGGGAAATATGGGATTGCCGAAGAAAGCTATGAGAAGGAATTCATGCAATATTTAACGGATAGTAATGGCAATATTCTGCCATCGGTCACTTTCTATGGCAAAATGGGGGAAGAAAAGAGCCGAATATTGGCTCGGTGCAAAGTTGGCGTTCCCAATCCGTCTGGTTACAGCGAGACTTTCTGTCTGTCTGCTGTTGAAATGGAATTGTATGGTTGTAGGATTGTAACAAAAAAGTATGTTGGTTTTTTGGATACAGTACCGCCTGGTGCCGGGCATTTATATAAAAAAGAAAAAGAACTTGCAAAAAACGTAGTAAGAGAATTGCGAATCACATACAATGAAAGTCAATATGATTATTGTTATGCGAATTTCAATACCGAAAAAATTCTCAAGCAATGGCGTGAACTGATAGAAGATGTGTATTATGATAGAAAACCAACAATTATAAAATGCACGAACTTGTTTTATAACTACAAATTTTTGCGAGAGCTAAATCGTAGAATCAAAAAATGTATACCTTACGGCTATATACTACCGATATTTGATTCTTACATTAAGATTTGGAACAAAATATTCCCGTTTGCATCTATAAACGTCTTATATTAAGAATGATGGAAAATCCTTTTTTTTCTATTATTGTTCCTGTGTATAATAAAGAAAGGTACATAGCGAACACACTGGACACAATATTACAGCAAGATTTCACCTCTTTTGAAATCTTGGCCATTGATGACGGATCCACAGACCGCAGCGCATCGATTATCCAAAATATCCATGACGAAAGAATTATCTATATACATCAGAATAACCAAGGCGTATCCGCAGCCCGCAACAGAGGCATACAGGAAGCAAAAGGAGAATGGATCATGTTTTTGGACGCTGACGATGAATTGGAACAAAATTGCCTCCATATTTTCAATGAACTTATTCATAAATATCCTAATTATTATATTTATTTAGGAAATTTCAGAATGATATATTCTGACTTCACAAGAATTGTCTGTAAATACAAGAAAGAAGCAATCATAAAAAAACCATATAAAGCAGTCTGGTTTGAATGGGCAAAAATGAGACCTGGGAATGCAGCCATATCGAGCCAAATAATAAAAAACAAAATTCAATTTGACACACGATTAACTTTATTTGAAGACTTTGATTTTGAAAGGCAATTATTATCACTGTATGCCGTTGTATATACACCCCAAATCGTGATGAACTATAGAGGAGAGTATGGAGAATTAAATCATGGGAAATGCCCTATCCAAAAAGTATGGGGATTAAACTGCCCTTACTATTCTATGGAAAATTTTTATTTCAAATTGCAGGCATATAAAGTCTTACTGTCCATTCTTCACATACGCCAAAAAACTTGTGACAACCCGAACGAATCATTACAGATTCAGCAAATTATGGATATGGCTTTTGGAAGTAAGTATATGCGTGTATATAAATGCGCATATACGATAAAGCGAATAATAAACTTTGTATTCAGAAAAGCAGGATGGCTCCAATGACAACAAACAATATAACAAACATAAAAAATTGTTTTGGCTGTGGCGTATGCTCTAAAATATGTCCTATCAAAATAATTGACCTAAAATTAAATCCAGAAGGCTTTTATACGCCCTTCATTACTAACAATGATCAATGCATACATTGTGGCTTATGCCGTGAGACATGCGCTTATATAAATACATCCACATTTTTAAAACCACTTAAAAGCTATGCGGCATGGAGTACAAATGATACAATCTTGCACGATTCATCATCTGGTGGCATTTGTTATATGATTGCCAATAAATTACAAACAAAAGGTTATGATATATGCGCTGTAAAGTTCAACCCTATTAAAAACCGGGCAGAACACTATATAGCACATAATAATATAGAGCTACAGGAATCTTTAGGCAGCAAATATATTCAAAGCTATACAATAGCTGGCTTCAGAGATATCAATTTAAAAAAGAATACATTAGTTGTAGGTACTCCATGCCAAATAGATTCATTCAGACATTTAATAATAAAAAGAAAGGTTGAAGATAATTTTATATTGATAGACTTTTTTTGTCATGGAATCCCATCTTGGTTTTTATGGAATAAATATGTGAAAGAATTGTCTTTAGGAAAATTGAAATCCGCATCATGGAGAAATAAAGACAATGGATGGCATGATTCATGGCTTATAAAAGCAGAAGGAGAAAAAGGAGAAATTGCATCTTCATACAAGAAAGATAAAGATATGTTTTACAAGTTATTCTTAAGCGATACCTGTTTAAACAAACCCTGTTACATTTCGTGTAAATATAAGCAAACAAAGTCTGCAGCAGATATTAGAGTGGGTGATTTTTGGGGAAAAACATATTCTCAAAACGACAAAGGCGTAAGTATAGTCATTACATATAATGACAAGGGAAATAACATATTAAAAGAGCTCAGCGACTGTACTTTAAAGGAACACCCAATAGACATTTGCCTTGAAGGACAAATGTCTCATAACCCTACTTTACCAAAAACAAGAAGCCTGATTATAAAAGAGCTAAAAAACAAATATATACCTATTCGGTATATTTTGTTCAGAATGAAAATTAGCCATAAATTCCATATCTTCATTAAAAGACTTATTAAGCATGAAAATAAGAACTATAACCTGTCATGATGTTTATAATTATGGAGCATCTTTGCAAGCCTTTGCTCTCCAGAATTATCTTACAAGACTTGGTCATGACTATGAAATTATTGATTTTAAACCATACTATCAACAAGAACGGTATAACTTGTTTTATATTGGAAAAACATCCAGATTTTATCCAATAGTAAAAAAATATCCTTTTCTTAAATTAATCTATGGCCCCTTAAAAAATTATCGGATCTTTAAAACTTATGGGAGGAAAATAAAATTTGATCACTTTAAACACGCTTTCCTGAAATTAACCCCACAACACTATACAAAAAGTGAAGGAATTCAAAAGGATCCTCCAATGGCAGATATTTATATCGCCGGAAGTGATCAAATATGGAATACAGACATACCAAATGGGAATGAACCAGGATATTATTTAGAATTTGGCAAATCTGACACAATTCGAGTTTCATATGCGGCAAGTTTTGGCATTACATCTTTGCCAGATAAACTAAAACCTTGTATTAAGAATAGATTAGCACATTTTCAATATATTTCGGTAAGAGAAAAAACAGGTTTAGCGATACTTTCCGATTTACAAATTCCAAATGTAGAAATAGTACTGGATCCTGTGTTTTTATTAGACAAAACAGAATGGGAACAACTGTTTATTAAGCCCAATAAGTACCCAAAATATATTTTAGTATATGACTTTATAGACGATCAACGAATAAGAGACATTGCCTTGAGCCTGAAACAAAAAACAGATTATAAAATATATTCTTTAAATGATTGGCAAGAACTTGACTATGCCGATAAAAATATCAACGATGCAGGACCTATTGAATTTCTTAATTTGATATATTATGCAGAATACATAATTTGTAACTCTTTTCATGGCACTGCTTTTTCTATTCTTTTTGAGAAAGATTTTTATTCATATTCTTTATCTTCACAAAATACATCTTCGCGTATACTTGACCTTTTAAAAGACTTAGAATTGGATGCAAGATACAATCAAAAAAATGCAACCAATTCGTCAATCAATTATAAAAAGGCTTTAGGCATATTACACGAGAAAAAAGAACAAAGTAAGCAATTCATAAATAAATTTACGCATTATAAAATTAAATTTCCCATAAATGAGAGTACAGATATATTCCATTGATTTACTAAAGCTGATACTTGCATTGCTCATTGTATCTATTCACATTACCCTCTTTAAGGGTTCTCCGTTGGGTGAGTTTATATCAAAATGCAATTCAATAGCCGTACCAACTTTTTTTACAATATCGTCTTTCTTATTTTTTCAGACGAAAAACCAATCAGTATTAAAATATGTAAAAAGAATAGGTTTATTATATCTCTTTTGGTTTGTAGTACTTTTGCCTTTTACATTGCATGATAAAGCATATCTATATTTTTCAGACAATGGGGTATGGTACTTTTTACGAGATTTTTTTCTGTGCGGTACATTTAGAGTATCATGGTTCCTTTCAGCCACAGTTATCAGCATAGTATTAGTCTATTTTGTCAATAAATTAAAATATGGAGCTTTACTTGCATTAATTATAGGCTTAGTCATGTTTTATTTATCCCAGGGATATGTACAACCTGTCAGTGAATGGTGGGAAAATAGAGGACTTGGTTATTTGTCGGTATCATTTTTCTATTCTACTGTCTTTATCGCTATTGGCAATATCATAGCCCAATTGAAGATTGTGAAATTTACCCCCCCCAATATGTTAATTTCGTCAACTATCATATTTGCATTCATAATCATTTATGGCTGCATATATGAATATAACGAAGAATCTCCATATATTAGGCTTATAGGCAGTGTCCTCCTGACAATAATAGTATTATCTATAAATATCGCTAATCCAACAAAAAAAATGACTGATATTTTTAAATTTTTCCGCACATACAGCATTATTTTGTATCTAACGCATTTCCCTCTAGGACTATATATTATACCACATATATGTAAAACTCTTGAAATAGATACTCCCAGCAATGAATGGATTTACTTAATAAGCGTTTTATGTATAGCAATATTGACGTATGCTATTATGACTATTGAAAAAAGGCCATATATGAAATGGCTAAAATATTCACACTAATTATATTATGAGAGTCCTTTGGTTTACAAGCACCAGTTCAAGATATGAAAAGGCGAAAGCCAATCACGCTTACAATGGATGTGGATGGATTGCATCATTGGAAGAAGCGGTTTGCATGCATACCGACATCACATTAGGCATTGCATTTTTCCACCAAGTTGACGACCAACCTTTACATGACGGACAAGTGACCTATTACCCCATGCGGGAATACCCCATGAACAAATGGAAAAATTTCATGGACAAATACAAGCCATTGCCTGAAAAGGAAGAATATGAGCTAAAAAAAATGAGACAGGTGATCGACGATTTTAACCCAGACATCATTCATGTATTCGGCACAGAATATATATTTGCTTCTATCTGCGAAAAGGTAAAAACACCAATTGTCATTCATCTACAAGGACTTTTAGCCCCATATCACAACGCTTATTATCCTATTAACATCAACAAATGGTCCGTCTGGACTTACTTTAAAGATTTCAAGTCCATACTATCAAACAACAGCCTTGAACGAAGACGAAAAATAATGTGCCGCGAGGGGTTGAGGGAAATAAAATATTTCCAAAACATACCCTACTTTATGGGAAGAACGGCTTGGGATTTTGAAGTTTCACATTTCCTATCAAAAGGAAAAGCCAAATATTTTAAAGTAGATGAGGTTTTGAGGGAACCGTTTTATGAATCGGCAGGCAAGTGGTCAAAGAACCATTCCGGGAAAATTGTTATTGTGTCAACCATTTCCGAAACGATTTATAAAGGTTTGGATTTAATTCTGAAAACCGCTGATTTGTTGAAAAGGTATGGATGCCTCAATTTTGAGTGGCATGTCATTGGAGTGAAATCCTCCACGAAGATGCTTCGGCTATACGAAAAAGCAGCTGAAGTAAAGGCGAAGGGATTGCCTCTGGTTTTTGAAGGAGTGAAATCTCCGCAGGAAATCATTCAATTGCTGTGCGAGGCTTCGGTATATGTGCATCCGTCTTATATTGACAATAGCCCCAACAGCCTTTGTGAAGCGCAGTTGGTAGGTATTCCGGTCATAGCCACCCATGTAGGTGGGGTCAGTTCGTTGATTGCTCATAAAGAAACCGGTATTCTGGTGCCGGCCAATGCCCCCTATGAATTGGCTTATTGGATTCAGGAAATTCATACCCATGATAAATTGTCCTCAATGTTGTCAGAGCATGGAATGAATATCGCGAAAGAAAGGCATGCTATCCTTAATATCATTCGTCAATTAAATCAATGTTATGCGGAAATTTTATAATTGAGAATATGAATAGTCGATATGATTTATTAGACGCGTTTAAGAAGCTGTTTTGATTTCATTCGATAAATCTGTTAAGCATGATTTGGATGAATGCAATCTGTACCATAGCTTCT
>CALUIR010000030.1 GCA_944320785.1 uncultured Bacteroidaceae bacterium | reverse complement strand
GCCTCCGGCAGCACCGCCGGACACGCCATAGCCCATCACGCCACGTTCGGTGACGAAAAGTCCCGGCACCTGTTCGGCCAGCACGGGCAGAATCGATGGTTGCATGCTTTGTTCAAACATGGGGCGCCCCACTACCGATACGGTCTGCGAAAGGTGACGCACATCCGTCTCGTTGCGTGTGCCGGTAACGACCACTTCGTCCAGCGCATAATTGCGTGCAATACGGGTGGTGTCGGTCTGCGCCATTAATACTCCGGCAGGCATCAGGCAACCAGCTAATACAATCCATACTTTTTTCATATAATATTATAGTTAATAGTAAATATTTCCGCTGCAAAGTTCGCTATTTACAGACATATCGCTGTTACGCGAATCAAACCAATGCTTGCCCGGAGCAAACCATTGGCTGCCGACAATCCGGCTGTCGTGCTTTATGTCGGACAATGCAAAATTAGGCAGTTCCGGCAGAATACAGTAACCGAAATTACCGAAATATGTATCAATATCTCTGTTTTTGTGAATAGAAAGAAGATGTTGTTCGACACGAGCGATCGCGTCACGACTGATTGCTGCTGTTGCGCGTGGTTTCGGGGATGAAGCGGACATGTACGCCGGTTATTTGCTTGGCACTCACCTCACCTACTGACTCTACGCCCTGCTTTGCAGTGTTGGCCGTGTAGTAGAACATACCCAGCCCTTCGAGCTTCACGGTAAGGCCGCTTGCCATGATGTCGCCCAGCACGGCGTAAGTGTCGGCGCGGCTGTCGTTTCTTGCAAAAGCCATATTCCTTGCGTTTTATCTCCTTTCGGCATGGTGACAGCCTCGGCATCGAACTGAGGCAGCCTTGCTGCCGGACTAAGACAAGCAGCCTTTTGGAGCGGTTATTGACTCGTGCCGAAGAACCTCCCCTCCGGCTTGGAACGGGCGCAAGACAGGAAGAAATTTTGACATAATTAAAAGTATATCACAACGTTCCGCTATGCCGATATATGCAAGGCTTCCTTGGCATCGTAAGGAAAGCATCACACGAATAGGAGGAAACAGACTTTAAACATTATCGAACGGTTCTGAAGGCCCATACCCAGCCTCGCTTTCAGCAGCCACAGGAAGGGAATCATCGGCCAGGGCGTAGGGCTTCGCGGCTTTCGCCCGAAGGCGGTCCAAGTAAGAATGGTTAATCCAATACTCCATCTCCAGCAAAGTCTTTTCGCGGACGGCGGGTTTCAGCTGGCACTCCCATATCGTCATCACGCCCCACCCCATTTGAACCAGCTTCTCTTTGTTGCGCCGGTCGCGCTCCTTGTTTCGCGCAATCTTCTTCGCCCAATAGTCATGGTTGGCCGCAGGAAGATGGCCATCCACTTCATGCCCATGCCAGAAGCAGCCATGCACGAAGATGGCTACGCCATACTTGCGCAAGACGATATCGGGCGTACCGGGCAGGCCCTTCACGTTCTTGCGGTAACGGTATCCGCGATGGTACAGGTAGCGGCGCACCAGCAGTTCGGGCTTCGTGTCCTTGCTGTGGATTTTCGCCATCACGGCGGAACGCTTTTCTTTGTCCCAGATATCCATGGATTCTCCCTCTTTGGCCGCAAAGTTAACACATCCAGCGGAATGCGCAAAACCGCACGGGGTTTCGCCCGCCCTTCCCGCTACAGACGGGAAACTACTACGGGGACATCGACGAACTACTACGTAGTAATCGCCCAACTACTACGTAGTAATGGGCCGGCTACTACGGGGTAGTTGCACGGCCCATTCCATAGAGAAAGGCGGGACGAGGTTCACTCCTCCTCCAAACGCCCCGTCACTCGCAGGTATTCCGTCTCGTAAATCTTATACTGCGTCTGGGCTTCTATCAGGTTGCTTTCCGCCTGTTGCCACTGCGCTTGGGCATCGAGCAGGTCGGTCAACGTGCATAGGCCGGCCAGGTAACGGCCATTCATCATCTGGCGGTTGCGGTCGGCTTGGGCATACCCCAAGCGGGCGGTCTCCACCAAGTTGTAACCATCCGTGAGGTTCTGCACGGCCTGCCGGGCTTCGATGCGGAGCAGGCGGGTGTTTTTCTCCAAATCCAAACGGGCGCCCTGCAAGTCCAGCTTGGCCTTCTTCACCTTCTTCAGCCCCTCGCCCCAATGGAAGATGGGAACGCTCACCGAGGCCATGACCAACGCCAAGCCGTCGTCGAAGTCCTGCGTAAAGGAGATGTAACCACCCTGCCCGTCGGAAGCCGTCCCGTTCAACTTCACATTGCCGTAATAGACATAGCCTGCGGAAAGCCCGATTTGGGGAAGCAGGCCGGAACGCGCATCTTTCACCTGCTGCTCGGCTATTGTCACCTGCTTCTGCAACAAAGCCAGTTCCGGGCGCGCAGCAATGCTTTCGTCCAACTGCTCCGGCGCAGAAAAGGCGATAACTGTGTCAGTGGGCAGAATCTCTGTTTCCAAAGGATAGCCCAGCACATTGCACAAGGCCAAACGGCAAAGGTTGGCGCCATTCGTTGCTTTCTGCCATTGGTAATGTATCTCACTCTTTTTGGCGGTGATGCGGAGCAAGTCGTTCTCCGTGGCCATGCCAGCCGAAAGGCTCCGTTCCACTTGCGCGAAAATGCTGTCCATCTGTTGCTTATATGCATCCAGCATCCGCACCTTCCACAGCACGGCAATGTAGTTCCAATACGCATTGTCGGCATCGGCAATGACCTGCATGCGCACCTTGCGGAGATTCTCCCGCGAGGCTTCCACCCCTATCCGCGCCATCTTGTTGCCCGCACGTATCTTCCCGCCAGTGTAAAGCGGCTGCATCAAGGTGATGCCTGCCATGTACATGCCACGCATCTGCAATTCCATGCCCATCATGTCGAGGTCGGGTGCCATGTAAGCCCCGGTGACACTGGCATCGAACTTCGGCAAGTAACCGGCAAAGGCAATCGCCTTGTCCAATTCGGCCTTCCGCAACTCATTGCCGGCATGCTGCAAATCTTCGTTATGCTCCAACGCCAATTTCCGGCATTCAGCATACGACAAGACAAGAGATTCCTGTGCCTCCATGCAGGCAGTCCCTGCAACGACTGCCAGAAACGCCATAATCCTCCTTCTTATCATTTTATTCAAGTACTTCATTGATTTTCGGTTTGAGGTTGGTGAATATGAAACAAAGCCGTATAGAATAGCGGCAGCAGAATCAGCGTGATGAGGGTGCCTACGGTCAACCCGCCCATGATGGTAATGGCCATGGAACCATACATCGGGTCACCCAACAGGGGAATCATCCCCACGATGGTAGTCAGCGATGCCATCAGCACCGGGCGAACGCGGGACACCGTCGCTTCGATGACAGCATGGTAAGGATGCTTGTGTTCTTCTGTCTGCAAACGGTTGATTTCATCCACAAGGACAATCGCATTCTTCACCATCATGCCAATCAAGCCCATCATGCCGATAATGGCCATGAACGTGAACGGCTGGCGGAAAGCAAGCAAAGCCGGCGTAATGCCGCACAAAACGAACGGGAAGCACATCAGAATCAGAATCACCTTTTTCCAACTGTTGAACAGCAGCAAAAGAATCATCAGGATAATGAACACCATCAGCGGGACATATTTCAGCAAACCTCCGATGGCCTCGCTCTGCAACTCGTTCTCGCCCACCCAACGCATCTTGTAACCATCGGGAAGCGGGATGGATTCTATCTCGTCCTTGATGCTGGCCAGTACTTTGGCAGGCGTGGCATCATAGAGGTCGGTATTCGGGTCACACTCTGCCTCAATGGTACGTTGCCCGTCCACCCGCATCACCATGTTCTCGTCCCAAGCCAAACGCACGTTGCCCGCCACGTTGCTCAACGGCATGCTGCGGAACATCTTGTCCTGAAGATCGGCCACGCTCTTGCTTCCTGTCATCACGCCTTGCAAATCCGCATCAGAGAGATGCATGTTCAACGTACTCCACACAGGAATATTGTCCAAGTCTCGTATCTTGCTGCCATCCTCATTGCGCACCAGCAGGTTGACAAGCAGCATATGGTCCTGATTGTTCAGCACGCCGACAGGCATGCCGTCCGTGGCAGCCATCAAAGCATTGCCCACGTCACCGCGCTCCATGCCGGAACGCAAGGCATCTTCACGGATATAGTCCACCACCAACGCTTTGCCTTTCGGTTTCCAATTGTTCTCCACCGAATAAGGATCCACATAGGGGCAACGGCGCATGATATCTTCCGCTTGGCGGCTCAAGCCACGAAGCACGGCAGGGTCAGGCCCAGAGAACTCCACTTCCACCGTATGCGACGTGGAGACAGAGAAATTGTATTTGCGGATACGGATATAAGCATCCGGATAAAGCACACGAAGCTGGTCGCGAATGCCGGGTATCTGCTCCAACACCGTGTCGTAATCCTTGCAATCCACCATCAATTCGCCATAACAGTCGCCACCTGACGAGATGGGACGTACCAAGCAATAAAGCGCCGGAGCGCTTCCCATGCTGGCCGCCACCCGTTCCACAGCGGGGTTCTGCTCCAACAGTTCGCTGATTTCCAACAAGTCATGACGAACGCGTTCAGGGTCGGTCTGTGCAGGGAGGTAATACTCCACCACGAACTGCTCATAATCAAAATCGGGGAAGAAAAGGTTCTTCACCTTGGTCAGCCCGAACACGCAGGCCAGCAACACAGCCACGGCCACGGAGATAGTCAGCCGCTTATGCACAATCAGCACTGATATAGCCCGACGCACAAAACGATGCACAGGAGAGTTCAGCACCCCTTCCTGTCTTTCTTTTGAAGAAGCACGGGCAGGTAGCCACGATTTGGCACAGACCGGCACTTGTATCAATGCCAACACCCAGCTGGCCAGCAGGCTGACACAAAGCACAAGGAACAAATCGCTGGCATACTCGCCCACCGAACCAGGCGATAAGAAAACGCACAGGAACGTGGAAGCCGCTATCACCGTAGCACCCAGCAAAGGCAACGCCGTGTTGCGCCCGATGCGGTAAAGATAAGTTTTCGGCCCGTAACCCCGTTTCTTGTCTATCAGGATGCCGTCCATGATGACAATGGCATTGTCCACCAACATGCCCATCGCCACAATGAAAGCCCCCAAAGAAATGCGCTGGAGCGTGGTGCCGCACACCAACAGGATAGGAAACGACACGGCAATAGTCAGCACTAGGCCAAACCCGATAATCACGCCGCTACGGAACCCCATGGTGAATATCAGCACCAAAATGACGATTGCGACAGACTCCACCAAGTTCCACATGAAGGAACTGATAGCCGCATCCACCTTGTCGGGCTGGAAAAATATCTTCTGCGTCTCCATCCCCGCTGGGACTTGCTTCATGGCTTCGGCCAATTTGGCATCCACCAGCTTGCCCACATCCGGCACGATGGCGTTGCTCTCCATCGCCACGCAAATGGCCAAAGCAGGTTCGCCGCCCACAAAGAAGCCGTTGCGTTGCGGCGATGAATAAGAACGCTCCACACGAGCCACGTCGCCCAGCCGCACTTGTTTTCCGTCCGGAAGGCTGATCAACAGGTTGCGGATGTCCTCCTCATCCTCCACGGCATTGCCGACACGCAGTTGCAGGCGGTCGCTGCCATCTTGGTAATTCCCGGCATTCACCGTTTTCCCGGCATTTTGCAAAGCCATCATGATTTGGGTTGGAATGACACCGTTGCGTGAAATCCTCTCTTTGGACAAGGTGATGTTGATGACCTCGTCACGGTTGCCCACAATGTTGATGCGCTTCACGCCCTTCACGCCCAACAGTTCACGCCGCAGGTATTCAGCGTATTTATACAATTCGGGGTAAGAATAACCTTTGCCGGTGAAAGCATAGAAGATGCCGTAAACGTCCATCATGTCATCAATGACCACCGGCGCATGGCAGTCCTGCGGCAGGCGGGAGGCAGCATCGTTCACCTTCCGCCGCAAGAGGTCGAAATGCTGTTCCAGTTCTGACAGGGGAACCGTCATCAGGAATTCCACGGTCACCATGGCCGAACCGTCGTGGCACTCGCTTCGTATCCGCTTTACATCGGGCAAGGCACGCAGTTCGTCCTCCAACAACTGCACCGCCTTCAACTCTACTTCATGGGTGCTGGCTCCAGGATAAGGCACTACGACCATCGCCTGCTTCACCGCCACCACCGGGTCTTCCAGCTTCGGCATCCAGACGAACGAAAGCACGCCCGCTATCAATATGCCGGCCATCAGCGACCAGAACAAGGTGGGACGGCGGACGAAAAACGCTGTCACTTTCATCAGATCAGCCCTCCCACGTTAGTTCCCGAAGCAGCTTCATCTATCACTTTCACCTTCTCGCCTTCTTGCAGGAGATGCACGCCCGCCTTGACCACTTGCTCGCTGCCGGACAGCCCGGACGTGACAATGGCACGGCCGACCGGGTCGATGCCTTCCACTTCCACACGGGCCTTATGCACCGTAGAGTCCTTTCCCAGCGTCCATACGCAAGCTTCCCCTTGGTCTTGGAACACGGCATGCAAGGGCAGCACGAACTTCCCGCTTCCGTCCCCGCCGACAATCTTCAGGCTGACCTCGATGTTCATGCCCGCCGTCAGGCGTTTGTCCATTGCCCCTTCAAACACTAAACGCATCTTGTACAACTGGTTGCCATCGGCCTTGGGGACGATGCTCAGCACCTGCATGGGCAGTTGCGTCCCTCCTTCCTCGAAAAACGGGCGGCACGAAACGCTCTCCAACCGTTCGCGCTGCATGTAAACACTGACCGGGAGATCCAACTCCACTTCCATCCTGCGGGTATCCAGCAAGGTGATGACGGGTGTCCCTGCATCCACCATTTCGGCTTCCTCGAAGTTCACGCCCTGCACGTAACCGCCCACCGGGGCATACAGCCGGGTGTAGTCCAGCTTGTTGCGGTTCACCTGAAGCTGCACGCCCAATTGCTTCAGCCCGGCCACGGCTTTTTCATAATCGTTGACAGAGACATTTTTTGCCTCATACAGCTTCTTCAACCGGGCCACTTCATCAGACAACTGGTCGTACTGCACTTGCAGCGCTTCCACGCCCAACTTGTAGTCGGCATCGTCCAGTGTGGCCACCAACTGGCCTTTTCGCACATAGTCGCCCTCTTTCACGGCCAACGAGGCTATCTGCCCCGCCGTCTTGAAGCCCAAACTGATTTCACCAGCTTCGCGCACCACGCCGGAGAAGGTTTTGACACGGGTTGCTTCCAACCGTTCAGGTTGCGACAACATGACGCTGCGCACGAAAGGTTCCTGCTGCTTTTGGCCGCATCCCGCCAAAAGGCAAAGGACGGCCGAAAGGATAAATACGTTTTTTTTCATCTGTTATGCTATTATGCTACCAATTTATGAATCTTCGTTTCTGCCTGCAAATATCATAGTTTTCCCACCAATGGCTCCCCCCTATTGGGACAATAAAATGTCCTAAAGGATGGTTTTCATGCAAAACATGTTACCCAAAAAGGGAAATATCATTCCAAAAGGATACATTTGCGCCTCGTTCCAACCAATAATAAGGAGAAAGAAAAAGATGAAAGACAACCCAGCATTCAAGGACTTCGACCTCATGATGCTCCCCCTTGCCACCAACTGCTTGGTGCATAAGGATGAATTCATTGCCGCCGACAACTTCGGCTGCCCAATCGACAAGGACACCCTCGACCGTTTCGTCAACGCCAGCCATCCTTTCAAAATCAGCTTCATCATGGGGATGTATTGCACCCAAGGGAGCATGCGCATCCGGCTGAACCTGAAGGAATACCTCTTGCAGGCCAACGACGTGCTGGCCGTGCTGCCCGGATACATCGGCGAATGCCTGGCCTTCAGCGAGGATTGCCAGATTGCCTTGCTGGCCTATTCCGGGAAAAATCCCTTTTGGAACAATAACGCCGCCAACTCCATCCCTGTGCTGAACTACATCACGAAGAACCCTCTGCTGCACCTGCAGCCGGAAAAGGCGGCAGAAGCGATGGAGATCTACCGGCTGGTACGCAAGAGGATGCAGGACACAGGATTCCGATACACCAGCGAAGCCATAGCCGGCTACATGCGGGTGCTGGCATCCCTTTTCTACCAGCAAGCGTCGGAATGCATCGAGCAGCACGCCGCCCAGGAAACGGAAAGCCGGCACGAGGTGCTGTTCATGAAGTTCATGGAACTGGCGCAGGAACACTACCGGGAGGAACGGAGCATCACGTTCTACGCCGGCAAAATGTGCCTCACGCCCAAATACCTTTCCATCGCCATCCGCAAAGCCAGCGGCCGCCACGCCGGGGAATGGATCAAGGACCTCGTGATACTCGAAGCGAAAGCCTTGCTGAAAAGCCGCGAATACACCGTTCAGCAGGTGTGCGACCTGCTGAATTTCGCCAACCCTTCTTTCTTCGGCAAATACTTCAAGGCAGCCACCGGCTGCTCGCCCCGGAAATACATGTTAGGATAAAACGCCTTGCCCTCCCCGGCGCCAGCCTCAGCACGCCCGCACGGGAACTTCCGCCCATGCGGGCAGAAACTCCCATTTTCCCTGCTGGAAACTTCATCCTTAAGTTAAGGATGTACATCTTTAACCTAAGGATACGCATCTTTAGCCTAAGGATGTGCATCTTTAACCTAAAGATAAAGAAGTTGCCCGCATGAATGGGACTTTCCTTGCGGGCAAACAGAAGTTTTCTCCCCGCTGCCCGCAAGGCTTTTCCGATAATCTGCTTATCTTTGCCCGCAAACAATAGCCAAGACGCACATGAAAAAACGAAGAAACGCCGTCCTGCCGCTCCTCTGCGCCGCCCTCATGGCGGGGTTCCTCGCCTCGTGCGGGGAAGACCGCACTTGGCAGTACGAGGAACTGATTGCGGAAGACCTGTGGATAAAAGAGGAAATGGACAATATTTACCTGTGGAAAGACAACATGCCCGCCGACGAGGACCTGGACTTCTTCCAGCCCGCCGCCACTTTCTTCCAAAACCTCCTTTCCCGTTCCTGCCAAGACGGGAAAGGAGACCCCTACTCCTACTTGGAAGACCTGTCTGACGACACACGCGCCATCAGCGAAGAATCCACCTACGGATTCGACTTCCTCCTGTTCCAGCCCACGCAAACGCCCCGGCAAGCCGTGGCGCGGGTAACGCTCGTGCTGGAAGGCTCGCCGGCGGAAAAAGCCGGGCTGAAACGCGGGAACTGGATTTCACAGGTGGATGGAGAAGCCCTCACCCGCGACAATTACGAAGAATACCTGTACAACGGCAGCGGCATGGAAGTGACGCTGGCCCGCGCCGACACTGCGCAAGGCATCGCGCTGTGGACCGACACGGCCGCCATCCGCATCGAAGCCTCGCAACGGATGGAGAACAACCCTTTCTATGCAGACACCGTGTACCACATCAACGGCCGCCGCATCGCCTACCTCATGTACAACGCCTTCAGCACCGGCCCGGACAATGCCGCCACAGACCCGGCCTACAACAACCAGATGCGCGACATCTTCGGCCGGTTCAAGGCAGCCGGCGCCACCGACTTCATCCTTGACCTCCGCTACAATCCCGGCGGATACCTCTCCTGCTCGCAAGTATTGGCCAGCCTGCTCGCACCCGCAGAAGCGTTCGGACAACCCTACTGCCACCTGTCGTTCAACGACATGAACACGTCACGCGATACCACCTACACCCTGCGCGAAGACCTGGCCGAAGGCAACGGGCTTGGCCTCAGCCGCCTCTACGTCATCACCAGCGAACAAACGGCATCTGCTTCCGAAGCCGTCATCAACGGGCTACGGCCCTACATGGAGGTCATCACCATCGGCACGAAAACGGAAGGAAAGAACGTGGCATCCATGCCTGTCAGCAGCCCGGAATATCCCAGCATCATCCTCCACCCCATCGTGGCACTCATCACCAACGCCAACGGCGAGTCAGACAGCCAAGGCATCCTGCCCGACCATGCATGCGATGAATCAGAAGAAGCCACCTTCGCCACCCCGCTGCAACCCATCGGCTCCACCCAGGAATGCCTGCTGCGCCACGCAATAAACCTCATCACCGGCACGGATGCCACCGGCGAACCCCAAGCCGCGCCGCGCCGCCGCCTCCCCTTGGAGCAAATAGCCAACTCCATGGACCGCCGCAGGCAGCAAGCCATCCACCACCGATGAACAAAAAAGGGAAATGCCTCAAAAGGCATAAGACACCCCAGCCGACAAAAGCGGCAGGATAGTGCAACCGTTGATCTCAGCCACCGGCGCAAACGGCCTCTTGTAAAGCCGCATCAAAGGTTCTGCATAAACCCGGCAGCCGCCGGCCACCTCATAACTCAAGTGGAGCCCGGCTTCGCCGCCAAACCGCCACTGCCTCCCGGTGAAATCATACGTAGCCACCGGGCCGGCCACGACCTCCAAATCAAAATGGCGCAGCGGGTCATAGCCTTGGAAGAAGCCCAACAAGCCGCCCATGTAATCGATGCCGACCGTCGTGCAACGCCAGTCCTCCCCCTTGATTTTCGTCTTGAAGTAAGCATAATCCGCGCTCAACCGCACCGCCGAAAGCGGGGCAAAGCGGTAACCGAAAGCCGCCCCTGCCTGATAGCCGTAGCAATTCCAGCGGTTGGCCATCTTCAAAGGAACGTTCGTGCCGCCGCCTGCCGACACGAAGAAACCGGGATAAAACAACCCCTCCGCGCTGTTCTCCTCCAACTGCTCCTTCGATGCCCGGCGCAGTTCCAAGCCTACATTCACCGCCCACAGCTTGTCATTGTAGTCGTAACGCTCCGACACCACGGAATTCTCCCGGCGCATGTCCAAATGGTAAGGGATGTGGAGAAGCCTCGGCTCCAAGAAGATGCCGATGTTGTCCTTCACATAATACTTCAACTGCAAGGCCGCCGTCGCCCCCACATAGTTGTCCTTTATCTTATGGTAAGGCCACTCGATGCGCTTGCTCATCTTGCCGAAGTCCACGCCCGCCATGGCCACCATGCCGAAACGGCTGTCCTGCCATGATGTGAAGAAAGAAAGCAAATCCACCAACAATTCGGCACGTCCTCCTGCATAAGCCGAAAGGTAATACTCGCCCGGACGTTCCTTCGCCCCCCAACGGTTGAAACCAGCGTAGGCCGACAACTGCACGCCAAACAAAGGCATCAGCCATTTGCCCACTGAAAGGTTCGCCGAAGGCCCCGCAGCATTGGAAAAGCCAATACCATCCGGCGAGAAAGGAGCCTGGACACCTCCCGAAAAACTAACGAACGTGTTCGACAGCCAACCGTTTTCCGGGAAGAAAGAATCAGAATCCAAGTTGACCTCAGAAGTCGTGAAACGGTAATTGATGCCTGCCAATGCCCCGTATGCCAAATCATACTTATGCCAATTGGAACTGCCGGAATAGTCAATGCCATCAGAATAAAACGTCACGCGGGGTTCCAGCACGAAATCCATGCGACTGAAAGGGTGCAGCTTCAATTGCAAGCCCAAATGCGCTTCAAAAGCATGCTTCACCTCTTTGCCAAAAGAAGAAAGGTGGTAGCCGATGCCCTCCACTGTGGAAACTTCAAAGACACGGCCAGGATCGTAGCCCAATGCAAACGAAGTCATGTTGAACAGGTGATCCACTTGGATTCCTCCGTGAACCAGCTTTGACTTGTCCGTGTCCCGGTTCCAATAACCGGCTGAAACACCTGCCCGAACCATATTGGACGGATTCAATGCCTTTCCCATGGAAATAGACAAGTCCGGCCCCACGTCGAAACGGTGCATGCCCCAAGGAGCCAGCCGCTGGATGCCTCCCGACAACATCAGGAACGTGTTGTCCATGAAACGCGAATTCTTGAACTCCACACGGTCCGCTGGCCTCTTGCGCTTCTGAAGCGTGTAATCAATAGCATTGAAAAAGGAAACGGAATCCCGCCTGCCCGGACGCGCCGCATCGGCCGTGGCGGAATCAGCCACCGCCGTTTCTACCGTATCAACAGCCGCCACCCGAAGCGCGTCCTGTGCTGCCATGAACGGGCAAGCAATCCCAATACCTAATGAAAATAAAATCCCTTCCCTAAAAAAACGGTTCCTTGTCATCGTCCTATCTCTCTTCCTCGTTTAGTAATTTGCCATTCCGGCGTTCAACTCTTTCTCCAATTGGTAATCATCCAACACATACTCCACCATGTCTTCACTGAACTCACCGTCATTCATGAAAATGTCGATGTACTCCTCATCCCGCCGGAAACACTCCTTCATGTTCAGCGTGATATCCAGCATTCCCAAATCCTCGCCCAGCATCCGGCTGTTGATAATCGCTTTCAGATACCAATAAATGGCCTTGTCGGAAGGAACGTCCTTCAACGCCTGCTCTGCCAAAGCATTGTTGCCCACCGCAAGGTTCATCACCACACGGTTGATGGGCGTGGATTCCCGAACGCGGTTCAAAACCTCCCGGTTCCGCTGCTGTTCCTCCGGCGTTTTTCCTCCCCGGTAATACCCTTTCAGGCACAGGGCAAATGCCTTCACCATGCGGTTCTTCTCCGTGTCGGGAAGAATCTGCGCCAAAATGCTCGCCTCATCAAACTTGTCACACTTCAGGTACATCGCCAACTGGTTAGCCACCACCTCTTCCTTGTTGATGATATAATTGGTAAAAGGGTCACGGTAGTTCACCCTTTTCTGCTTCAGGTCCACAAAAGGCGCCAAGATGCTTAAATCGGCCGTATCGCGTTTCAGATAGGATACAGCCAGATTGTTGGCTGCCAGAATCCACGGCTGGATGTTCGTCCCCATCTTCTTCGATTCCTCGTAGGCATCGCGGTACAGTTTCTCCAATTCCGTGGAGTCCTTCACCATGTTGAACAGGTGCCAGTATTCATACAGGGCGAAGCGCTTCTTGCCGCTCTTGTAGTCTGGGTCGGTCGTATAGCGATGGTAAATTTCTTCCGGGGTCAGTTCGCGGAATATCTCATACTTGTATTCATAACGCACCGTGCGCAGCTTTGGCAGATATCCCTTTATCAGACTGGAATAGTAAGGCAACCGCGCAATCAGGGACGACTGGCGGTCGCGGCTGTTCTCGTTCTTCTCCACGATATTCCGTATCTCAGCCGCTTGGGTGAACAAGGAATCGGCCTCCAGCAGCTTGGCCACTTCCAGCCATGATGCCACTTCGGCCTGAGGATTCTGGTAAACACGGTCCAACACATATTTGGGAAGAACCGAAGTGATGCTTTGCTGGGCATACTGCACCCTCCGCCGGGCCAATGCCAAGTTAGAATTGTATCCCCCATCGGGCGATGCCACGCCTGTGATATGGAACTCCTTCAGCGTGGTTCCCTCACTGTTGATGATGTTCATCAGGTCCGCCTTCAGTTTGTTGATTTCAATGTCGTTCTGGGGATTATCCGGGTCAAGTTCCGCTTTCCCAATCAGAAAGGTCAGCGAGATGTTGCCGCCCGTGTCACGCCGCTCCCGCTTTGCCCGCACCCTGAACTCATTCGGGTCCAACTGGTATTGCGGGAACGAATATTCCAAGAACCGCAAAGGGCGTTTGATGCGGCAGGTGGTGAGCATCTGCACCACCGAATAATATACATCCATATAATCTTCCATCTGGATGAAGGCATCCACATGATACATCCGCTTCGGTTCTGGGAACTTGGCGGAGATGGGTATCTTGAGCCTCGCCCGGTCTTCTGTCAACGGAGTAGGCTGAAGGTAAGCCGTCAGCGGGTCGTTCTTCTCATTGTAATTCATCCTCCGTTCCTGCGTGAGGTGGTATTGCTCGCCGTCATACACATAAGGGGAAAGGTAATTCACCGTGTCTTTCTTCACGCAGTCCACCAAGAAGGGCTGGATAATCAGCCGCCCGTTGGATTTTCCAAGATGTTGCGGGATGGGAATGTCCACCACCGCGCTGATCATGTCGCCGTTGATTTCCGGATTGGGCGGCAGCACGTTAATTTCTTTACTGATGCCCACCACGCTCACTTCTGCCAATGCAATGGCACCGTCAATGGCCACGTCGATGTTCAGCCGCCCGTCCACCGGGATGATTTCACTGCTCTTTGACATGCCTTGCTTGAATATCAGGTAGCCGTTGTCGGCCACGCGAATTTCGTAATAACCTCCATCTTGGACGCGTTCCTGCCCGTCGGACACGACCAACTGGTCCACCGAAGTGTCTTTGGCACCTAAAATGGCATAAGCATCCTCTGCCGCGCCAATAGTATTAAAAGCGAACACATACACCTCGTCGGCATACGAAAAGACATGAGTCCGATTATTCTTGTCAAGCACTTTCCCGCTCACCAGTTTGATTTGCTGCGCTGAAAGGGCGGACGGGAAAAAGGACAGCAACAAAAGCACGGAAACAAATTGGAAATAATGATGGAACGTAGTAACACGCATAATCTATCTGTATTATTTAATGACGTAAGAGATGGAAACGCCCAATTTTATCGGCAGCAGCTTATAGCCGTTGGCATTGGTGCGCTTGCTCCCATCGGGGAAGAAGTCATCGTAATTGTCGTTCACGTTATACTGTTTCTGTTGGAAATACACCGCACCAAAGCCTCCGAACACTTCGATGTTGAAACGTTTTTTCAACGCAAAGTTGTAACCGAACGTCACGCCGATGCCGGCCGCATCGCCATCGAACACGTTTTTGTTCCAAGTCATGTCATAAGTGGCCAACAATGCCGCCACGCCAATGAACTCCCGGGTCATCGGCCGCCCGTTGAACCAATAGCGGAACTCCGGCTGCAGGCCTGCCAGCTTGGAATCCAGCCCATAGGGCTTGTAATGCCCTAATAAAGAAACATCCACACTGGCATGTTCGCCGGTCACGAACTCGCACGAGAAGTTCGGCGTTGCCGCCATCCACATCAGCGCATTTGTCTTTATGGCAACATGCTGCGCCCGGCCATGAGTAAAGGGCATGAGTGCAAACAACGCTGTCAACGCAACAATAACAATGGAATGTTTCTTCATGATGACTCTGCTTTAAAAAAGGAGATATCCGCTTCGCCCCTGTCAGGACCGGTGATGATGGGGAAGCCCATGAGGAGAAATGAACTTCACACCGCAACTTGCCTCCTTCCGGCAAGGGTTTTGCGGATATCCATATTCTTGTTTTTGTGTTTAAGCTGATGGGAAGGAAATCCCGGTGCCGAAGCCCCGGAATTTCCCTTGCTATCTGATAACAATGATTAATGAGCCTCCAATCCTGTCTCTGTGCCGTCCTGCCATGCCTGCAAGGTGGAATTCACCAGCACGTCTTGCGGCAAATAAGTCAGTGTCAATTTGGTGATGCGGCCTGCTTCCAACTGCACGGCATCCGGGTCAGTCACGTAAATGGGATACTCGATGTTGCCCTGCGACTCACGGTCGCTGCGGGTCATCACCAACATGATTTCCGTCACCTCGTCATCCGGGAAAAGCAGGAACTTGCAGCCAGTCTCCACCGGGTTGCCGATAGTGGCATCGTCCACCACGATGTCCAAGGCATCCGCTGTGCTGATGACATTGCCGCCTTCCGGCTCGGTGATGCTGATGGTGCCATCGATCAACGACATGGTGCCGGTGCTTCCGCCTTTCGTAGTCACCACAATCTGTTTCAGAGTAGCCGACTCCGGCAGAGTTTCTGCCTCGCCTTTCTGGATATGGATGTCCATGCGTGCCATGGCATGCTTGAACGTCAGGTTTATCGGGTCTCTCTGCAAAGCCACGCTTTGGGTGGAAGTGCCTTCGCCGGTATAGAGGTAATCCTCGGTGTCGTCAATGCCAGATGCCACTGTCACAGGGATGGTGGCATTCTCTGCGTCCACGCTTTCCGTATAGGGACTGTAAGCGAACACCAGCAGGTCTTTGTCATCGGCCGGGAACTTTGCCACCACGTCGGCACGCAATGCCTGTTCACCGGCCACGGCTTCCAAAGCGGTGTATGCGCCGTTCGACAGGTTGTCTTGGGTCTGGTAATCCCCCCAAGTCCCGCTAAAGGAAGTGGAAGGTTCTGCTACCAAGCCGTAAATGCCCACACGCAATCCTTCGGGAAGGAAAGAGCCTTCGATGACCGCACGCGTCTGGTTCACGCCAGAACAAAACGACACGTCCGGCATTTCCTCCGCATTCTCCACGTTCCCCACTATGGCTTCGTCAGAACTGCATCCAAACCACAAAGGCAGCAGCAGGGATGCGAATATCAGTTTTTTCATTTTCATATTTCCTTTCTAAATGTGCTTAAAAATCCTTTTAATTGATTTCAAATATCCCATCGTTCGGCAATTCCGTCTCTGCCCACTGCGTCAGAGTAGCCTTCAACTCTATTTGGCCCGGGCCGTAGAACACCATGTGGACATCATACATGCATCCCGGCAGGAAAGTCTCGCCATCCGATTCCCGGATAGGCATCTCAACGGTGTAGCTGTAATCGCTGCCTGCATCGTAAACTTCCACGGCGGCATTCACCACGTTGGTGCCATTGGCCCAGAACATGATGCTCTCGCCCAACTGCGTTTCCACCTTTGTCACATCGACATCCGCCACATTCGTCCCGTCGGCATCTTTCAGGGTCATTTGCCCCAATTCACCTTCACCGGCGGTGATGGTGCCTGCCGTCAACGTGTCGCCGGTCAACTGCATTTGGATAGAAGTAACCACATCGTCCAGCCGCAGCGATTGAACCGTCTGCACGCCGGCATCCGGGTCGGCATTCTTATCCACCACATAGAAGCGCAAACGGGTCAGTTGGTGCTTGAAGGCAATCTCCGGCACGTATGACAAGCTCTGTTCCTCCATCAAGCGGATGAACTTCGCGGTGTACCCGTCGCAGCCCACTTCTTCTATCTGTTCTTCCGTGACGAAAGCCTTGCCGAACAGCACGTCCTGCGTGCCATCCAAGGTGTAGTTCACGGAATATCCGTTCACGTCCTCCACCAAGCCATCGGCCACGTAAGGATGATAGCCGTAGAAATGGTAGGCCACATCGCTCAGCACGGGATAATACACGGCCTCTGCGCCCAAGTTGATGGCATCGGCCTCAATGGTGCCTTGCAGGTTATTGATGAAATAACGGCTGGCGTCCGTAGCCAGTTCCGCATCCTTTGGCACGGCGAAGATGCCGACTTGCGTGCCGGCCCAATTGTCCGCATCCAAGGCTGCCCTCGTGGTGACGGAGGGCGATTGGGAACCCAACACGACTTCTACCCGTTCTTCATGGTTTTCATTGCCAGTAGCGGGGGCGTTCACGCCTTCCTCCTGGCTGCATCCTGCCAGCACGGCAGGAACGGCTAATGCCCAAAACAAATTCTTTTTCATCTTTCTTACTATCTTAAACAGTTGTATTCATTCATCGTTCTGCGCGGGAAGGAAATCCCGTTTTGCCGGGAAAGGAACCGATTCAACCGTGCAAACCGGGTTTCCCATGCGGGCAGGATGATTTTCCACTCCGCCCGCCGGGAAATCCTTTCCATAAGCAATCGTCAAATGTCCGCCTCCGGGTCATATTCTATGTCGCCGCCTTGTTCCCAATCCAGCAAAGTAGCGGTCAAGGCCACCTCCTGAGAACCATACAGCGTGATGTTCACCATGTAGGACTTGCCCACGTAAGTGCCATTCTCCGGGTCGGCAGGCAACTCAATCGGAGGAAGGTTTCCGAGTTCATACGTGGTAATCTGCCCATTCAGTTCTTCCTCAATGTCTAAGACGACTTCATATTCGTTGTCGGAAGGGTCAACTGCAGGTACCATCAGTGAACCGCCGATGCGCGTCTTGTTCGCTCCCGCAATGGCCTGCCCTTCCTCAGGAATGCCCTGCAAGGGCAACTCAACAACCGGGTTGTTTATCTCATCGTATGCATCCAACACGAAATGCGGGGCAACTCCTCCCGTGGTGGCCAAAACCAGTTTTCCTGTAGCCACAGAGCGGATGGCAATGCCTTTTATGGTTAAGTCCGTCTGGTTTCCATCCGGGTTCCCATCCGTCAATTGGAACTGCAAGCGGGTCAGCAAATGATGGAATGCCAGTTTCGGATTCTCTCCCCGGCGGGCAAGGCTCGCGCTGCCGGGACGGTCAGACTTGGCCGCCATCAAGTCTTGATTGCCGTCAAGGGTCAATGAATAATAAACGGAATCTTCATTTTGCACAAAAGCTAGGCCGCTGCTCTCCCTTTCCATTTCCGTCAATCCCAGATGGCAGCCATAAAAATCATAACTGGCCGCTTCCGGCAAATAGTAACGGACTCTGTTGTCGTTCCACCCTAACGTGGAAGTCCCGTCCTCTACGCTTGCGCTCACATCTTCCAGATTTTCATAAGTCTCCCCGCCTATCAAGACCGTCATGGGTTCAGAAAAGTCCGGATTCTCACTGTTGTAAGCCGTAATGTAAAGCAAATCCGTGGAAGAGAACCCCAATGTGTCGTCTTCAAGGCCGATGTCTTCCCCGTCAATGCTTCCTGTTCCCCTTGTAGAGGGAGAAACGCTGATGTCCGCATTGGCCATGGAAAGCCGGATAGGCACCAATCCTTCTTCTGCCACCTGCGTGGCTTCCTCGTTCGAGCAACCTGCCAGCAGGGCGGCTGCCATCATTGAAAATAAAATACTCTTTTTCATACGGTTAATATTAAATTGAGATTAATGATTCGTTGTTCCTTTTTCAAAGTCATCTTCGGTCACGTCCACCGTGCCGCCATCTTCCCAAGGCATCACTGTGGCGCTTACGCCGATTTTCTGCACGCCGTAAATCACCACGCGGATTTTATATTGCCGCCCTGCCTCGAAAGCCGTGCCGCCGTCCAACTTCAATTCTGCCACTGCGGTCTCGATGCCCGGCATCTCAATGTCGGAACCGTCCGTGGCCTGCCCTGTTTGGTCGAACAGGACAGAGATGCGGTAAGATGCATCCGAGGCCACCAGCATGCTCTCGCCCACTCGTACCGCTTCCACGCTGAACGGATCAGCGCCCGGCACAAACGGGTTGGGTTTGTAGCCGCCCACTTCCGTGCCATCGTCCTCCACGTCTGCCACATGGTCGGTCAGCGGCGTGCCGTTGCTGCCCCTCAATTGCAGGAACTCGCGGCTGTCCCGCTCCCAGTTCAGCCCCATCTTGGCAGGATCCGCATGCACCACCGTGAAGTTGCAACGGGTCATCGACTCCACGCGGATGGCTTTCACCACCACGTCGTCGGCTTCTTTCGCACCCGGATAAATCTCAAACTGCAAGCGAGCCAGCAAGTGGCGGAAATTCATCTCCGGCTGCACGCCCCGGCGCGCCGAATAAGCGCTGAAAGCCGTTTCACGCACCTTCTCCCGTTCTTCCGGGTCCGTCAACGCGCCCAACTGCCCGTCCGTAGCTTCGCTGGCCACGGCGTGCATCAGGTCCTGCGTGCCGCTTATCTTGATATTCCGGATTTCGATGCTGTCCTGCGTGCGGCTCACCGCCAGGCCCATCTCCCGGTTGTAAACCAACGTGTCGATGTAGTACGCATAAAAAGTGTAAGGTTCTTGGGCGGCAGGGTAATACAATGTCTTGGTCGTCTCGCTTCGGTCGCTCCAAGCCAGTTCCCTTTCCGCCGGCAGCACGTCTGCTTCCTTCCCGCCGCCGGGAAGAAGCGCGTCCGATGCGTCCAAAGAACCGTCAATCAGGCAAGGAGCCGACACAGAGGACACGTCGCCCACATTGTCAGACGACATCGTGGCCTCAAAGCTGTTGCCCTCCATCCGCTTCAGGAAAGCATACACATATACCTTTGCCTCTTGCCACACCTCATTCCCTTCTTCCTGTTCATCCACCGCCCCGGTCAAACCTTTGGTGGTTGCCGAATACGATGCCTCGCCCAACGACAACTGGACAGGCACCGGGATGTTGTCATCCACATTCTCCTCCGACGGGTATTCCTTGAAAGAATCGTCCGAGCATCCGGCCCACGCTGCCAGCAAAAGGCCCATCATAAGAAATTTCCCTTTCATTATTGTCACTCCATTTTATTGTTTGTCATATTTCAATATCCGTTCCGCCATTCTCAATGACAACCCATTGGAGGGTGCCACCGTTGCCTTCGCCATTCATGATGTGGTCAAAGTCCACCTCCAATTGCCCGATGTCAAACGTCTTTTCGCGAATGGCCGGATTGGCCACAAGGCCGTCCATGTCTTCCGCAGGCACCACCAGATTGGCCGGTGTCAACAGGTTTATCAGGTTCAGCCGCACAGTGTGTATCCTGCTCTCCTTCCCTTTGCTCACAGCAATGGACAATTGGATGATGCCCGCGCCATAAATGGAAGCCTGGCTCTTGTTGGGAAACAGGCCCAACACATCCACGCTCCCTTCGTACACCGGCGAAAGGTCCTCTGAATCTTCCGTTTTCTCTGCCATGAAGCAAATGCTGTGGCGGTTGTCGTCTTCGCTTATCTTTCCCGTAGATAGGCTGATGCGGTTCACCACGCCTGACAGTTCGCAAGCCACCCGGTCAACCGTGACATCTGTTTCTTCCTCCAAATTCAAGGAGAAGCGGAACGTGAGATGTTGCGTGACAGGTTGCGGCGACATCCAGATGGAAGTTCCTGCCGCAATGCCCCACCGCTCCACCGATGAAAACAGTTTCCCGGTATTGGCAATATAGGTGTAAGCAGGGTTCAGGTTATTCCACTTCTGGGTGTCAAAGCCGGGCAAATCCGGAGTTTTGATGTCTTTCACCTGCAAACGAAGAGAATCCAGACGAATAGAATTGTCAGCCTGGAAATCGTCAGCCTCCAGCAACTCCACCTGTTCATGGTTCTTGTTCACGGCAATCACGATATAATCGCCGCCTTCCACCCGCATGGATTCTTCCTGCGGTTCTTCAGAAAGGGCTTCCGGGACAGCTTCCCCTTCTTCCTCCCATCCTTCAGACGATACGCCATATACATAATGCCGGGTATTGATAATACGGCTGAACACCATGTACATGCTGTCCGGCTTTTCCTCCACCGCCGCCTCGCCCCAATTAAAACCGATGGACAGAGGCAACGTGTGCGGATGTTCTGCATTGTAACACAGTTCTACTTCCGTGCAAGCCGAACACAACAGGGCCGCTGCTATCCACTTGCCCATTCCTCTACTCATGGCTGCCTCCTTCCTGGTTTTCAAACAACCCGCTGTTTGATGAGTTCAGCACTCCTTCCCCCATGTTGTTCATCATGCGTTCCAATTCTTTCTGCTCCTTTTCCCTTTTCCGCTCTGCCTTCGATTTCTTCTTCACAGGTGCCGCCGCCTCCTTCTCCGGTTCTTCCTTTTCCTGCGCCGGAGACGTTAATCCTTGCTCAGCTTTCTTCGCCGTCTCCGCTGCATCATCCTGCCTTTTCTGGCGTTTTTTCTTTTTTGGGCGGGAAGCATCTTCTTCCGCACTGGCGGGAATTCCTTCCGCCACCCGGTTTCCTTGCGGCAATGCAGGCGTTGCCGGTTCGGGTTCCTCCGCCTTTTGTTCCGGCAAAGAAGGCGTTTCCTGTTGCCTTGTTTCTTCCCGCTTCACTTGCTCCTGCGCATTGCCGCGCCGCCCTTTCCGCTTTTTCTTCGGGCGGAGAGCTTCTTGGGCTTGCCCGACAGAATCATCCGGCACTCTCACCTGCGGCGATGCGGATTCCATTTGTTTCAGCTTCTCTTTGGCCAGCACGATGGAATCCTTTTTCAAAGATTGCAGTTCCCTGATTTTCTGAATGGAATCCCGCCGTGCCATCCTTTGGTTCTTCCGTGCCGTCCGCGCTTCCAATTTCTTGATATCCGTTCTTCCGTACTTGTCTTTGATGGAAGTGAAGCGATACACGAACGCCACCCGCAAGTCATGCACAACCGGGAAAGGAGTCACATGCATGCCTTTGCTTTCATCTTCTATCCTGGGATAACAATTGTCGGAGCGGTCATAACGGAAGGCATCATAACGGTTCAACGCAATGCCGACACTCGCCCCGAACTCAAAATCCACTGCACCATGGTCGTAAGTGTACAGCGGAATGCCAAAGCCTCCCGATATGCCGATGCCATAACCATTCCCTTGCACCCCTTTTTGTCCCAACTTGATGGTGTATTTATTGGCGCTCAAATAGCCGCCCACATAATAAGCCCGCCAAAAACGCGGATGCAGCCTTTTCCGGCTGAACAAGCGGTCAGCCAACGTGTATTTCTCGCCCGGCTGCAAAGTCCTCACATCCGTCCGCCAATAATAACGGTAGCCGATATGCCCGTCTAATATATTAAATAGGATAGGAGATTTGTATTTCTGCCATGTGTTCCAATTTCCCCGGAAACCGGCTTCAATGGCAGACTTATTATAAACAGAATTCGACACATCAAACTCAACCGCCACATTCGGAACGGTAAGCAACCAGTCAAACGCATTGGTCCGAAAAGCCCATCTGGACTTGAAAGGAACTGTTTCCGGGATTTCGCTCTGCTTTTTCCTTAAAGAAGAAGGGGTGTGTGTCTGAGCCGAGACAGTGATTGCATTCAATAGAAACAGGAAAGTCATCCCAATCGTGCATACTTTGAAATCTGGAATAAAGGATGCAACCCTCTTTACAGTTTTTCCCCGAAAAAAACTTATGACAATGTTTGTATTTTCAGATTTATTTTGTAATTTCATGCCGTCGTCTAGTTAGCCGTGCATTATTTAATAGTAACCCTATTTTTGTTTCTATTTTGTAAATGCGGCACAAATGTACGATAATAGCATGGATGAAATGTAAAAACTCGCCTATTAAATATTAAAATACACTAACCAAAAATGCCCGGATTTTTCCGCAAACCCATCCATAAAAAGCATAAAAAAACCGTCCTGCCGACTGCAACCAACAGGCATTCAGTCAACAGGACGGTTATCCATGCACGCCCAATCCGAAGCTACCTTGCCGGTGGCGAAGGCACAGGCCGCTTCTGCAATGCCACTTTCCGGCAATCCTTGAAGCCGGAAGCTATCACACGATTGTAATATTCCACATCGCCGGATGTATCCCGTTCCGTGTAATACATTTCCACGAACGGATAACGTTCTTTCACATGCTCCAGCAAATCCTGCAAAGAAGGAGCCGTTTCCATGGCCGCATATTCCTCATACGTGTAATCCAAAAACACCGTATTCGCATTAATGCCCCGGTTGTCAAGCAAGTAGCCGCCATCCAACTCAGTGGGGGTCGCCAGCCGCCCGTTCCGATACAAATCAGACGGAGCCGGATAAGCCACAATCTTTGTCCGGCTTTCATCCATCACGACCGGCACATTCCGGTTGAAATTCCCTGTGGTCTTGTATATCACAATCTTAGGCAATGCCGATACTACCGGCTGCACACCGGAATGCGCCGGCAACGGCTCAAACGGTTTCATGCCTTCCTCCTTCTCCATGACTTTTTCCGTAGCGCACGAAACCGTCACCCCTGCCGCCAAAACCAGCAAAGGGATTTTCCTCCATAATGCATTCCATCCGCACATCCTCACCTCCTTTTCGGTCATTGCTTCAAAACTTTCCGCACCGTGCGGCCTTCCTCCGTGGCAATCTCCAGCAGGTAAGTGCCTGACGGCAATGTCCCGACTGCCATCCGGGCCTTGTTGGCGCCGCCGACATCCAGCCGTTGCAGCAAGACCCCGCCCAACGAGTAAAGTTCCAACGTTTCTATCGCACGGCCGGATTCCACGAACACTTCGGTGGAAGCAGGAGCGGGATAAACGCGCAAGCCGGCATCCGCCCCGCCGTTTATCGAAGTGGGGTCTTCCTCCTCAACGGCCTCGCCCAGCGTAAACACAAGCGTCTGATACAGATTGGGCCCTACCCATTGCTCATTCTGCGTGTCATAGATGGCAACATAATAAGTGCTGCCCACTGTGCCGTCCGGCATCGATCCGGCAAATTCCACAGTGGCCGTCTCCCCTTCATCCAATATCACAAACTCTGAATCCAGATTGCCGGCCCATTCATTGCCGGGATATGTGTAGATGTACGGCAGCAATGTGCCGCTATACAAGCCACCGTTGTTGCGTATCACCGCCGTCAGGCGCATGTCGTTCAGCGGGACATCCTGGTTGTCGCCGAAGGTCATGGCCGCCGTCAATGCCAAGTTCGGCGCAGCGGGTTCGGGCAACAGTTCCATCTCTGCCAAGCCAACCACCGCATAGTCCTTGTCAATGACCGCCAAATAATAACTGCCCGAAGCGCAATCCGGCGTGCCTTGCATCACCATTGTTTCCTCGCCACCGGCTGCAATATCCAAACGGTAAGCCGGGGAAATATAATAAACCGTCCCTTCCGCATCGCAAAGCGCGAAATAAACATCGTCATAATAAGCCCCTCCTGCATTCGTGAACGCCACCTCCACTTCCATGATGCGGTTCTGGTAGAAGTCATGCCCCGTTTGGATGGAAGAAACGTCCAAATCCGGCGCCGTGTCCGGCAACGCAAAGTTCACCGCCTGCTGCGTCACCGTCACGATGGCATACGGGGGATTGTTTCGGCTGACATGCACCGGCTGCCACTCCGTGCTTCCTTCCAACTGGTAGCACAGGCGCATCGTGTACGTCCCTTCCTCCAGCGAGTTAGGCACGCCGAAGTTTCCCGGATATTCTTTCCAGCCCATGTAAGGCTCCACTTCATAGACCTGGCTGAGGTCCTGGGCATGCACTTCCTCGCCCGCTTCATCGTAAAGCACGTAGCCCAACTTAACATAAGCCGTCTGCCATCCGTAATTATAAATTTCAAGGGTGGTCACTCCCACCGGCTCGTCCCGCGAAACGGTAGTTTCCGAAAACGTCAGCGCCTCCGTTGCGCACAATTCCGCGTGGGAAGCGGCTTCCCCCGTATCCGGGCGGATGCCGATATTGATGCCCTCGCCGTAATTGTAGCCGCCGGCCGTGCCACCAATGCCTTGGTTCGATGGTTCAAGGGCCGAGAGCCTGAAGTAACCGTTCGACATGCCGCCCCATCCCCAGTTGAAGTGGAAATAGCCGTTGCGGTCATAGCCGTCGCACACGAAAGAATGCCCTCCGTCATTGGCCGTCTGCCCGCTGTATTCAATCGGGCGGCCATTGTCCAGTTCGTTGCGGATGATGGCTTCCCATTCCGAAGACGTGTAAAAGTCGCGGCTCTTGTGTTCCATCCCGGCATCATAGCCGAAGTACTCATAGAGCGCTTGGGGAATGGCTTCGGCATACGCCCCGCTCGCCAAGCCGTACTGCATATCCATCGCCACGCCGCAGTGGTACATCAGTTCGGCCACGGCATCCTGCGATTCCTGCGAACTGGAGGCATCATAAGCAGGTTGCATCAGATCCCATGCATATTCCGTTTCCCCGAAATTGGCAGACAAGGTCTGCCCTCTCCCGTTGATGTCGCAGCCATACGTGTGTTCGCCCGTGCCGCGTTCCGGCCAGCGGTGGTAATACATGATTTGCGCCATGGCCGTTGCCGCGCATCCCGTCACGCAACGTTGCGTGCCGTCATACATCGGGCACATGTTGTTGTAGGGCGCATCCTGGTTCCACGCAATATCGCCCAACAAAGGCCGCACCTCCGTTTCCAATGCCGCCTCCACCCGTTTCACCGGCTTTCCTTCCGGCATCTCCAGCAATTGCTCCATCTCCCGGCGGTATTTTTCCAGCCATCCTTTCATGTTCTCCGGCAGATGGCCGTAATCAAACGTCCCGTTGTCGGCATAGCCCAACACTTCTCCCGCACGGTCGTCGGCGGCTACCATCACAAAGCCATCGCCTGCGCCACGGCTGAACACATAATAACAATTCTCCTGCAAGTCCGTCTGCGCGACATATACCAACTGCATGGAAGCGCGCTCACGAGGAGCCTTCATGCGGTTGCTTGCCACAGCCTCCTGCGAGAAACGTTCGGCGATGGCCTGTGCTTCCGCCACATCAATCCGTTCGGCAAAAGCGCCTGCGGCCACCATTGCCCAACCCATCAGCAACAATAAGGTTCTTTTCATTTCATGCACTTTTTTAGTTATGGGGGCAAATATAGTGAAAGGTGAGCGCAAAGGCAAGAGGAAAACAAAGTTTTCTGGCTGGACTTTGCCGAACCGCAGCCTATATTCGCGAAGCAAATTCGCGAAAGGTGAGCGCAAAGGCAAGCGGAAAACAAGTTTTCTGGCTGGACTTTGCCGAACCGCAGCCTGTATTCGCAGGGCAAATATAACAAAATAAAACATTCTATATTCATTTTCATGAAACAGGGGTGCGGAAATCCCGCCTTTAACCCCTATCTTTGCCCTGTAACATTCAAAAACCAGAGCCAATATGAAAAAGATGATGTTATTGGGCTGCGCCCTTGCCGTTTCTGCATTGCTCATGTCCATGACCGTGGCCGATGACAAAAAGGGCAAAGAAAAGGAGAAAGAACGCACGGAATGTTGCTGCAAAGACTGCGATTGCCGTGAATGCACGTGCCATACGGATTGCGCGGAATGCCGCGACTGCCGCCATTATGAAGATTGCCGCGACTGTTGCGATGCCCATCCTGACGACGGTTATTGCTGCGGCCGCCATCACCATCCTGCCCGCCACCGCCACGGCGGATGCTGCCGGTAAAAAGCAAAGGAATGCCTCAGCGCATTCCTCTTGCCTTGTAAACCCGTTCCTTGGCATTGTTGATGCTTTGGAACTTTTCTTCGGCCGCCTTGCGAACGTCATCGCCCAGCGCCGCCACCTTGTCCGGGTGGTGCATCAATGCCAGGCGGCGGTAAGCTTTCCGCACTTCCTCATCCGTGGCCGTCGGCGACACTTCCAGCACTTTGTAAGCATCCTCCAAACTGTCGCCACGGAGGTTCAGCATGGAGTCCACTTCCTGTGCCGACAGACGCATGGCTTGCGCCACTTCGCGCAAGGCTTCGATTTCCGCCTCGCACACATTCTGGTCGCTGCGGGCTATCTGCACCAAGAAGTCCAGCAACTGCAACCGTTCGCCATACGAAAGGTTGTCGGCCATCTGCGCCCCGCATTCGTGAATGGTCTGCCTGAAAGCCTGAGGGTTGCCTTTGTCCATCTGCTTGCGTTGCTCAAAGAGGTTCAGCAATATCTGTTCCCCTTCCTGCACCGCGTCTTCCCCGAAATTGCGGCGAAGGAACTGCCTGACAAATTCCATTTCGCTATGCATGATGCGCCCGTCGGCACGGATGACGTAAGAAGCCATCACCAACATCGAGAACAAGAAACTGTTCCTCCGCCCTCTGTTGCCCGCATCGCCGCCTTGTTGCGGTTCATCGGCATATCCATTTTGCTGCTCTGAGGCTTTGTCCAGCATCGAGCCTAATGCGTATCCGGCCAAAGCGCCCAAGGGCCCCATCGCCATGAAGCCCACGATGCCCCCAATCCATTTGCCTAATCCCATCGCTTATCAATTATTGTTTCCATCATGCAAGATTTAAAGTGACAAAGATAACCGAAAGATTTCAAATGGCAAATCCACCGGGACAAAGAAACTCTGCAAAACAGGCCCATTGAATGAAACTTTTTTCATACCTTCATGCAAACAAAACATTCTCATGAAAGAAACAATACCGGCCACCGGCTACTTTGCAGCCACCGCCTCCAGCACTTGGCCGACGGGGGCATCCTTCAGCAGCACTTTGTGGCGGCCATCCAGCAAGTAGAGTGAAGGCATCGCCTTCAGGTCGTAGAGCAGGCCGTCTTTCACCGCGCCCCGGTCGCTGCCCGCCTGCCATGCAGACGGCAATTCCGGCAAAGCTTTGCGCCAAGCTTCCTCGTTGCCTTCGGTATAGACGGCCAACACCTTCACGCGGCCCTGCGCAATGGCTGCGGACAAGTCGCGGCTGCCTGCCAGTTGCAGCAACGTTTCATGGCAACTGGGGCATTCCGGGTCGTAGAACACCAGCAGGAGCATGCCGCTTCCTGCCGCCGTGGCATGCAGGGTGCGCCGCCTGCCATCCGGCGTGAAATAAGTGAAGTCCTCCGCCTGCATCCCCACGCGGTTGCGCTGCACCAAGGCCAAGCGGAAGCGGAAACTGCTGCGCCATGCCTCGTCAATGGCCGGGCTTTGCGCCATGCGTTGCAGGTAGATGCGGTAGAGCGGCTCGTTGAGATACGGGGAATTGGCGTTGTAGAGGTAGTCGTCAAACAACTGCATGAACACCGTGCGGGCCTGCTCCTTCACCTCCATGCCGCTGCAAAGGCGGCCGATGGCCGCACCGGCCAGCGAGTCGGGCGTGTGGTCGGCCAAGAGGTAGATGAAGTTCACGAAACCTTGCTCGGTCACTTCCGGCGTGTTCACCAACACCGTGTCGGAAAAATCAAAACGGTCCCAATAATGCAGCAGGAGGAACTCCTTGCGCGCTTCGGGCGCCGTGAGGGTGACGGGGATTTCCGGGAAGGGGAAAGCCCGTTCTTCCGTCGCGGGCTGTTGCGCCACAGCGGCAGCGGGAAAGTTCTTCCCCTTCCCGCTGCCGCCCATGCAGGAAAACATGCAGCATGCAACCAACAATATCTGCAAGAACCCTTTCTGCATCTCGTTAATTTCCTGTCACGGGATCCACATCCTTCACGCAGCGCACCAACCCCTTAATGTTGTCATCCGCCAGACGCAGGATGGAGCCGTCTGCATCATACTGCAAAGAGTAATATCGCTTCTGAGAACCCTTGTTGTAGAAGCTATACGTGGTCTGGGCATGCACTTCGTCGTCCGTTCCCAAGTCATCGATAAGCCCGGCCGTGAGCATCATCATCAGTTCCCGCTGGTTGGGCAGGCGCCATGTGCCGGCATCGCTGCCATCCGCCTTCTCACTGTATGTATGGCAGATGGAAGGAAGCGTGCGCACTTCGCTGGCTGTCCATATCTGGTAGCCATCCTCCACGGTTGGCGCACGATGGATGGGTGCTTTCCGATAAGCAGGCGCGGCATTGGCTGCTTCTGCGGCAGAAGCACGGTCGATGGCATACACATAAATGCCCCCCGAATTGGTGAAAACCACATCTCCGTCTGCTGCCACCGTGTATGTGGCCACGGCTCTTTCCACGGTCGTCTCGCTGCCTGAAGTGAATGTAGCATTGTCTGCCGTCCACCCGGCGGCATTATTGTCGTCGCTTGCATACTCGATGGAAATCACTTCTCCTGCCGTGCAATCCGGCACAATGAGCATCATGTTGTTATTGTTGAACAGCAACGCCCCGTCTTTCATGATGCGGATTCTGTTGCCTATGGCATCGCCTTTATCGTTCCTCGCAAAAGCCAATCCAGCTAATTCCTCAATGGCAGTGCCATTAGCTATGAACGTGCATGGATTCCCTTCGGCGGTGGAAGAATAATAGAAATCACCGTTTTCCGTCCAGTTCTCCGTATCCGCTGCCAAGTTATCCAAAGTGGTTTGGCTCCACGTGTAAAGAGGCCATGCAGGATTCTCCAGCAGAGGTTCATCTCCCGGTTCGGGTTCTGGGTCAGGATCCGGGTCTGGGTCCGGGTCGGGATCTTCGCCGCCACCCGGATCTTCTTCGCCCTTCACGTAATCCTTGGCCACGGCAAAGGCGTAGTACAGCTTGTTGGCCGTAGACAATTCGTTGTGCGGCTCCAATTCGCCGCCCACAATCCTCGTGCGGAACACGCCATCGTTCAGGTGGTTGAAGGCAATTATTTTGTTCCCATCCGAATTGTCCTTGACCTCAAAGAAGGCTGTACGCCTCGTTCCTTCAATATCGTCCTCATCGCCCAAGTTGCGGATGCAGCGGTACGGGCGTTTCCACTCGGTCAGCCAAGCATCGCTCGACGACGATTCTCCATACGTGCTGCCCATGTCGTTCTTGTCAAACGGGAAAGTCTGCGTGCTGTATCCTTCCTCTGCCCAGACAATCCAAGGCGTGGTCTTTGTGGCACCGTCAGCCGACCTGTTTCCCCACGTGCTGGTCAGGTAGTGCGTCATCGTGTAGGTCGTGTAGTCCGAATAGAGGCGCGCCTCTGTGGCCAAGGCTTCCACGCCGGCATAGATGGCGGCATACTGGTCGAGCGAAGGCAGGTACCAATGGATTTCATCATTGTCAATCGTGCCGTTGCCGTCCTCATCGCGGTTGCGCATCAGGCAGGCGTAGGCCGCATACGCATAATCATCGGGAACAGCATATTGATAAGTCGTTCCGGCGGGAGCTACAATGTCGGCGCCGTTGCCTTCCTGGCCGACCGGAACATACTTGTAGCCCGTTTCGCCCGTGGCAGGCACATAGCCCCAACGCACGCCGTCGCCGTTCAATCCGTTCAGCATCTCCAAAGTGTTGTCACGCCCTGTGGCGCTCGCCGTGGGCATTGCAGCGGGGGTACCCATCGGCAGCCGCCCCGTCTCGTTCAGCGTCTCGATGCCGAGGCCGATGCCGTCGTAATATTTGTCCATCGTCTGGATGGCGCGTTGCGAAATGATGTATTTCGTGTGGATGGTGCTGCTGGCTTGGTCAGGGCTGTGCCGGATGTCGCCGAAGATGTATGCTTCGCGGTTCGTCTGGTTCACGTAGCTGCCCCAGTTCTGGATGCCCAACGCCTTGGCCGCCTCGCCCGTATAGACGTATTCATTCACAAAGCAAGTCACCGTGAGGCCGCCGTTCGCGTCGGCCAAGTTCCCGGCAGCATCGCTCTTAATGTCGGCCAAGTTGTCCATCAAGTCCTGCAAAGTCCACAGTTCCTGGCTGTCGTCGCCCGGATAAGCCCTCAGTGTTTGCAGGTAATTGCCGCTGCCGTCCTTGTCGTTCGGCAGGAAGCGCAACCAATCCTCATCCGCAGTCCCGAACGGCGAATTGATGCGGTACGTGAAATCCTTCTGCCTCGCCTGGTCGATTTCATTGGCAGTGAAGGTCAGCACAATGGCTTCGTTGTGGCAATCGATGTCGAAATAGGTGCCATCCTGGAAGAACACTTCGCCTTCGGCTCCCGGCTGGTTTTCGGTTTCGCCCTCGGTCTCCACCTCCACCACGATGTTGTCCACGCCGTTCACCGTCACATTGTACGTGTAGCGCACGTTGCGGCGGTTGCTGAAATCATCCATCGATGCGCCGAAGTTGCCGAGGTGGATGATGTAGTCCACCGTGCCGCGCATGCCGATCTCGCCGCCGTCAGCATCCAAGTTGCCGTCCTCGCCCACAATCTCCTGCGTGGTGCTTCCCGTGCCTTCATACAAGCCGTGCAGCACCACGTATGTGCCGTTGTCCGGGGCATAGGCAAACACGGCGTTGCCGTTCTCGTCTGTTTTATTCGCCCCGCCCTCCTCTTTTTCGCGGAGGTCGCGTTGAGGGTAGCCCGTCAGGCCGGCATTTTTTGCCTGCTTGATGTTTTCCGGCACGTAGAACGAGATGCTGTTCTCGCTGGCCTGCACGGAAGGCACGTCGAAATAGTTGGCGGCCTGCTCGCTGCCCGTGTCATAGTTGAGGAGCGTGGCGCCGTCCATGTCGTAAAGCGGCACCAAGGAAGTCTGGTTCGGCACGCGGAACACGCGGTAAGACAACAGTGTGAAGCTCGTGCATTTGGAGTCTGCTCCCGCCGCGATGTTCATGCGGATTTCGGAATCCGTGCGGTAGAGCGGGATTTCGGTGGTCTGCTCTCCCGATGAAGTTTCCGTGAACGTGCCGTCGGAAGACAAGGTTCCCGCCAACGAACCCGACAGGATGTAGCGCGTGGCGGCAATGCGGTCGATGGCGTTGGCGTTGGTTTCCGCCAGCTTTGCCGTGATGTCCTGCAAGTCTTCCAAGGAAGTGACGGCCAGCAACGCTTGATGCAGTTTGGAACCTGACGCCGTGGCCGTTTCCCCTTCGGGAACATATTCGGAAGGACGAAGAATGGTGTTGGCAACGGCATAGACCGTCACTTCGCCGCTCGTGGTGTTGATGGTGACAGGCCCTGTCAACGTGCCGCTTTCATCGCTTTGGCCGGTCAACGTGTTGTTGCTCGTGCGGAACACTTCCCGGTCTTTCAGTTCGCCGGTGTTGGTGTTGAACACGAGGACCACGAGGTCGTTCACGCGGTATTCCGCGTCGGTGACGGCGCGGGTCTGCACCTGCACCTCTCCGGGAACAGAAGGAGTGACGTTGAGCTGCAAGGCGACGGGGATGCCTTCTTCCACTCCGCTCCTTTTCACGATGTCTTCGTCTTGGCAGTTTGCCATGAAAGCCAGCACGGCCAGCGCGGCCATGCCTTTTATGCCATTATGAATGATTCTCCTCATTTCTTTACCTATTTTATTATATTTCTTACTATTCATTCTTACTTATTGCACTTTCCTGCGTTCTTCGCAGGCATTGTACTTTTTCTTTTGTGCAAACAAAAGAAAAACGTACCAAAAAGAAAAATTGCCGGCTGACGTTACGGGGCGGCTCCACCGGCTCTTTTGCTAAAGGAAAAGAACTCGCTGCGCTCAGACAGCTTTTCCTTTTTCACGCAAAAGCACCGATTC
>CALUIR010000029.1 GCA_944320785.1 uncultured Bacteroidaceae bacterium | reverse complement strand
ATCATTGTTCTTAAAGGTTACGGCACAAAGATATGTTAGGTTGCGATGTGTGTCAAGGCGGAAAATAGAATGGTTACTCTCCTTGCTGCTGTTCGCATAGAACAGCACGCGAAATGTACTTCTTGCCATATTCGTTCTTTTTGGTTGCAAAACTATAAATCAACGAGTTAAACCTTGACAAGCAAACCTACGCAGAGCGCAGCAAACGAAACGGCGACTGTTAAATCTGCACTTTCATCGGGGTAACGAATAGGAAACCGTTCTTCTGCTTCAATCCGCTTTGAAACGTTTTTCAGCCCTCTTCCCAACTTCCGTGATTTTCTCCTAACTACTTAATTCACAGATTACATTGCGTTAATCTGCCGAATTTTGGAGGTTTTTCCATAGATTTCTCGTATTTTTGCTGTCAATAATCCACAGGGAGGACGGCCATGAGCGAATTGTCGAAGATTGATTCCGTACAGGCATATAATGATTATTTCGGTGTGGAGACATGCCATCCGCTGGTCAGTGTGATAGACGCACGTGAGGCGAAACCATTGCGTTTCGGGCGGAAGCTGTACAGTATTTATGCGGTATTGCTGAAAGATTCGGATTGCGGCGCGTTGAGATACGGTCGCAACATGTACGATTACCAGCGGGGGACGATGCTTTTCATCGCTCCCGGCCAGGTGATGGGTTCGGAAGATGACGGCAAGCTGCATCAGCCGGAAGGATGGGCGCTGTGTTTCCATCCGGAATTTTTGCACAGGACGCCGCTTGCCGGACTGATGAAGGATTATTCTTATTTTTCGTACAACGCCCATGAAGCCCTCCATCTCTCGAGCCAGGAGCGGCGGACAGTCATTGGTTGCTTGGTTAAAATCAAGGAAGAAATGCAGAATCCGATTGACAAACATAGCAAGTCGCTGATTGTGGGCAATATAAAGTTGCTCCTTGATTATTGCATCCGTTTTTATGACCGCCAGTTCATCACCCGTGAGAACCTGAACAGCGACATTCTTGCCCGTTTTGAAACCTTGCTGGGAGTATTTCAGTTCCGGCAAGCCAGCCTCGGAAGGGCTGCCTACTGTGCAATACTGTGCGGATGAACTGTGCCTTTCTCCGAATTGCCTGAGCGATTTGCTGAAGAAAGAAACGGGAATGTCCGCCTTGAAGCATATCCAGCAAAAGACATTGGAAATGGCAAAGGAGCGTGTGTTCGATTCCTCAAAAACCGTTAGCGAGGTTGCTTATGAGCTTGGTTTCCAATATCCGCAGCATTTCAGCCGGTGGTTTAAGAAGCAGACGGGAGTTACGCCGAATGCGTATCGGAGCGCAAATTAGGTGGGGTTTGCGGATAAAGTAAAAGGCAAAGCAACACTGTGGTTCCTTTGCCTTTTGTCGAGCCTCTTGTCGGATTCGAACCAACGACCCCGAGATTACAAATCACGTGCTCTGACCAACTGAGCTAAAGAGGCGGGGTGGGCAAGCTTACTACACCAGTCGCTACAACCGACTACCTTTGCTGCGGTCAAGCCCTGGAGGATTTGTCAGGAGCTGACCGTATAGGGCTCGCCCATTTTGCGGGTGCAAAGGTAATGATTATTTTCTATTCCGCAAGCAAGTGTGGTTGTTTTTTCCGATTGGTTGCAGGATTATGGGTGGGAAGGCATCCGGCATGCCGGACAATGTGCCAGTTTCAAGAGCTTCGTGAGCAATGTCCGGGCGAGCCGGTTGCCCGTTACGGTGCGGAACAAGGTGTATGTGGCTGTATAGTGCTGCTTGGGCAGCGGGAACAACCCGTTCCCTGCAAGCCGTTTGAGCCTTCTTTCAAGCTGCGTTCCGGATGGGGCAAGCCTTATGATGTTGTAGATGTAGTCCATGGTGAGTTGTGCCACGCGCCGTTCCATGGCTTTTCGAGCCAATGGTTCCTTTGATTGGGCTATTTGGGCGAGATGGCTTATGATGCGTTCTGTGTCGTTGAGCCGTTTTATGATGTTGCGTTTGTTGGCATTGTGCGTGATGGAGTTCGGCCTTTGTCGGTAAAAGTAAGCTATTGCCTTTGTTGCGCACAGTCTTTTTGCGCGTAGCAGGAGTTGCGGCGTGAATTCTTCGTCTTCATGCAATGTGCCGGGCGTGAACCGCAAGTCGCCCAACAGGTCTTTCCTGAAGATGTATCCCCATACTACTGCACGCTGGTTGTTTTTGAGCATGTATTCTTCCCCGCTGGTGGCGCGGAATGCCTTGTGCCGTTTCATGCTTCCGGCTTTCCGCTTGCTTGCCGGATGGAACAGGATGACATCGTATTCATTGCTTTTTGCCATGCGGAGGCATTCTTCATATCCGCTTTTTATGAGCATGTCGTCGCCGTCCACAAATTGGATGAAATCCCCTGCGGCCATGTCGATGCCGGCATTCCTTGCCATGCTCAGTCCTTGGTTCTCTTGCCGGATGTAGGTTATTTCGTCCATCCTTTCTGCCAACCCGCCGGCAGGGCTTTGGCGCGAACCGTCGTCAACGAGGATGATTTCCCTTTCATCGCGCCGGAGCGGCAGTGCCAATATGCTGTCGATGCATTCGGCCAGCATCTCGATGGGGAGGTCGTAGCAAGGCACGATGAAGCTGATGAAGGGTTTCTTCTTGTTCTCCATGTCGCAAAATTAGCATTTTATTGGATATGGCAACTCTTGGAGATTGTTTTTTTAACGCTGTGGGGGGATGTCTTTGGGGGTATTCCGGGAATGCCCCACGAAGAATTTGAAAATTCTCCTGAATAGTGGAGCAAAACTTCCTGAAGATTTTCGAATTCTTCCCGAAAAATTGCTTGTACGATTACTAATCGTAAGCGGGTACGATTAGTAATCGTATTGGGACTTCCTGGCTTATTCCCGCGTGACGGAAAAGGACTGCCGGTGGAAAATGAAGATAGGGATGATGCAGCAGACGACCATCCCGAACATGACAAGCACGGTGAGCGAGGCGTTTGAAAAGAAGCGCGCGACGTATTCGATGGTGTATGTGTCGGGCAGGCGCACGATGTTGATGAGGTCCCGTATGGCTTTATAGGCGAACATGCCGGGGACCATTGGCAGCAGGGAAGGGAAGGCAAAACATTCCGCCGGGCAATGGATGCGCATGGCGAACGGCACGGAGAGCAGCCCGATGATGAATCCTGCGATGGAAGATGCGGTCACCTGGTCGAGCATAAGGCCGGTGTTGTGCATCAGGAAGTATCTTACGCCATGCCCGATGCATGCCAGCAGGGCGCAGATGGCAAGGGCTTTGCGCGGGGGATTGCTGATGATGGCAAACCCGATTCCTGCGATGGCGGCGAAAAGGCCGTCGGTGATGGCCGCTTGCACGACATCAGGGCGCGTTACTTTGGTGAACGTAGTCGGGTCGATGCCGAAAATGACAACGGTGGCCGACAAGCCTATGGCGATGCAGATGATGAGAAGGCAGGCATTGACCAAGCGGGCAATGCCGTTCAAGGCATGGCGGTCCACAATGTCCATTACGCCATTGATTAGCGGGACGCCTGGCACAAGATAGAGCATGGATGTCCCTAATGAGATGTCTTCTGTCCCGCCATGGAAATAAAGGAAGTCTGTGACTCCGATCATGGTGGAAACAAAAGCGCAAATGGTGAAGACGGCCAATTGGTTCACGCCTTTTCGAGTCAACTGCTGGCGGATGAAGAACCCGATGAACGTGGCAACCCATACGATGGCCATAGAGGTAAGGTTCCCGTCGAAAAGTCGGCAGAAGCAGGCATTGGCAAACGATACAAGGATAAGTATCACCCAACGGTTTTCATGTTTTTCTTTCAGGATGCTTTTGAAGCGTTGCCATAGCTCCGGGAGTTTCAGCTTTTCATCGAACGTTTTCCACGACAGTTCCGACAACTTCATGTTTGCCTTGAAGTTGATTCCCAGCGTGGGCGTTTTCTTTATGTAAGTATAGGTATGGTTATGCCCGACATCCAGCAAGGTGATACTGATGGTTTGCGGGAATATCAGCAGATTGGTCTTATACCCGAAAGCGTGGGCCATGCGTACGGTGTTCAGTTGCACCCGTGATGTCTGTGCGCCGATGGCCATCATGGTTGCGGCATATTCAGCGAGGAAAATAGCCGTGTTTTTCAGGTTTTCATGTATCTCATTGTTGTTGTCTTGCTGCATATGGGTCAGGGGTTAAAGGTTGCATGGGATAAATGTTGGTTGCCATAAAAAACTCCTGCAAGTTCAGGGAACCGCAGGAGTTTTGCATAGGGGTGAATACCGCTTACTTGCTCAGCGCCAGTGCCACGTTGACAGCGCAAGCTACGGTGCATCCTACCATCGGGTTGTTGCCGATGCCGAGGAAGCCCATCATTTCCACGTGGGCGGGAACGGATGAAGAACCTGCGAACTGGGCATCGGAATGCATGCGGCCCATGGTGTCGGTCATGCCGTAAGAAGCAGGGCCTGCTGCCATGTTGTCCGGGTGCAACGTGCGGCCTGTGCCGCCACCTGATGCGACAGAGAAGTAAGGCTTGCCGGCCAATACACGTTCTTTCTTGTATGTGCCTGCTACCGGGTGTTGGAAGCGGGTCGGGTTGGTGGAGTTGCCCGTGATGGATACGTCAACGTTTTCATGCCACATGATGGCCACGCCTTCGCGAACGTCGTCGGCGCCGTAGCATTTTACTTTTGCACGGGGGCCGTCTGAATACGGCGTTTCGTTTACGATGTCCAGCTTGCCGGTGAAGTAATCGAACTTCGTCTGGACGTATGTGAAGCCGTTGATGCGGGAGATGATCATGGCGGCATCTTTGCCCAGGCCGTTCAAGATGCAACGTAACGGGTTCTTGCGGACTTTGTTGGCCATTTCGGCGATTTTGATGGCGCCTTCGGCGGCTGCGAATGATTCGTGCCCTGCCAAGAACGCGAAGCACTGGGTCTCTTCGCGGAGCAGGCGGGCTGCCAAGTTGCCATGCCCGATGCCTACCTTGCGGTCATCGGCTACAGAACCCGGAATGCAGAATGCCTGCAAGCCGATGCCGATGGCTTCGGCTGCGTCGGCAGCGTTCTTGCAACCTTTCTTCAACGCGATGGCGCAACCTACCACGTAAGCCCACTTGGCGTTTTCAAAACAGATGCCCTGCGTTTCTTGGCAAGTCAGATATGGGTCGAGGCCTGCTTCGTCACAGATTCTGTTAGCTTCTTCAATGTCTTTGATGCCGTTTTCGTTCAATGCAGCCAAAATCTGCTTCATGCGGCGGTCTTGGCTTTCAAACTGTACTGGTCTGATCATAATCTGTATCCTCCTGTTATTCTTTACGTGGGTCAATATATTTAACTGCGCCTTGTTCGGGCTTGAAGCGGCCATAAGTGCCTGTGACGGCTTTCAATGCTTCGTTGGCGTCAACGCCTTTCTTTACTTGTTCCATGAATTTGCCCATGTGGACGTATTCATAGCCGATGACTTGGTTGTCTTTGTCCAAAGCCATGCGGGTGATGTAACCTTCGGTCAGTTCGAGGTAGCGCGTTCCTTTGGCTTTTGTCCCATACAAGGTGCCAACTTGGCTGCGGAGGCCTTTGCCCAAGTCTTCCAAGCCGGCGCCGACCATCAGTCCGCCTTCAGAGAAGGCCGACTGCGTGCGCCCGTAAACGATTTGCAGGAACAGTTCGCGCATGGCCGTATTGATGGCGTCGCACACTAAGTCGGTGTTCAAGGCTTCCAAGATAGTCTTGCCCGGCAGGATTTCAGATGCCATGGCAGCAGAGTGGGTCATGCCTGAGCAACCGATTGTTTCCACCAGGCATTCTTGGATGACGCCTTCCTTCACATTCAGTGTCAGTTTGCAAGTACCCTGTTGCGGGGCGCACCATCCCACACCGTGGGTCAAACCAGAGATGTCTTTGATTTCTTTTGCTTGAATCCATTTCCCTTCTTCAGGAATTGGGGCAGGACCGTGGTTAGGACCTTTGGCAACACAACACATGTGTTCAACTTCCTGTGAGTAAGTCATATTCGCTTTCTTTTAATAAGTAGAATAAATAATGTTCGTAACCATCGTGGCGTTACGGGAAAGGGGCTTCCCGAAAACCGGCGCAAAGTTAGGGTTTTTTCTTCTTTTGCCTGCTGGTGCATGGTTGCTTTTTTCGCCGGAAAACCTTAAATAACGTTGTGGAGGCGGTGGTTTGCCAAGTGGAGTTGGCAAATGGGAATGGGCGGCAGGCTGCCTTTCGCATGACGGCAGGGAGCGGTGCAAAAGGGGCGCAGCCTGCGCCGCGCCCCTTCCTTCTATCCACAGGCAAGGTCAATGAGCCACCTTTATCACTTGCCGCTCCGTTCCGGCCTCTACATCTATTATATAGATGCCGCGAGGCAGGGCTTCCAATGAAAGCTGCGTGGCATCCGCCGCGCGCATCACCCTTGCGCCGCTTTGCGCATATACCGTGATGGTGGCGGGGCTGGCGGTGGTGATGACATCATTGGCATAAATGGCGAGGGGAGCATCCGCTGCCACGCTGCCGATGCCAACCGGGGGCAGATTGCCTTCGATATTGAGGAATTGCTTCCAGTATTCTGCCGCTTGGTAGTCATCCACTGCATTGGATGGCACGTGGAGCGTGGCAGTGGCGTAAGTATCCTCATCGAATGAGTCCCCTTCTTCCATCACCGGCGGGACGGCGGCAAGACTGGTGACATCCTTCAACGGGCAATCCAAAAAGGCTCCCCCACCGAGGCTTTGCAAGGTGGAGGGCAGGGTGACGCTTTCCAAAGCAAGACACCAATAGAAAGCACCATTGCCGATGGATTGAAGTCCCTCAGGCAAGACCACGCTTTGCAGGGTAGTGCTCTCGAAAGCATTATCGCCAATGGTTTGCAACCCTTCAGGCAAAACTATGCTTTGCAGGGGGCAATAGGCGAAAGCATAATCACCAATGGATTGAAGCCCCTCAGGCAAAATGACGCTTTGCAAGGATTCACAATTTGAGAAAACACTATTGCCGATGGATTGGAGCCTGTCAGGCAAGACTACGCTTGTCAAGGCATCACAACCGCCAAATGCCCCGTCACCAAGGCCCTGCAGGCCTTCACCCAAGAGGAGTTCAGACATTGCTGTACATCCATAAAAAGCGTCTGAACCGACTATCAAGTCCGAACAGCCGGAAAGAACAACACTTTGCAATGCCCGGCAACGCCTGAATGCATAATTCCCGATATCCCGCAAAGTAGATGGGAAAGCGACATCTGCCAACTGGTGGCACTCCTCAAAGGCACTTACCCCGATAGTTTTCAATCCTTCAGGAAGAACAATGCTTGTCATAGCCACTCTATTAAAAAAAGCACTTTCCTTGATAGAAATGACCGGGTAACTTCCACCCTCATATTCCAACACGGCGGGAATAACCACATCACCGCTCGCATTGCCTTCATACACCATGGCAGTGCCTGCATCAACATCCACGGCATACCGTATGCCATCCATGACCAACCAGCCAAAGAAAAACTCTTTCCAGCCATCAGCGGCACGGTAGGCCGCTTCTGCGCCTTCCGGCACGACAAGCACTGCATTTGTATAAATATCGCCATCAAACGCCCATCTTTCAACAGCAGGCGGGGTAACGGCATGGATGGCAATGCTCCGCAAAGAATAAGAAACTGAAAACGAAGAACGCCCTATGGATTGCAAGGTGCCGGGCAGGACGACACTTTCCAATTCGCCGCAATTGAAGAAAGCACTCGCATGAATCGCCGCCACGCCTTCCGAAATCACCACGCTTTCTATGGAGAAGCATTGCATGAACGCTTCCTCCCCGACAGCCGTCACAGGATAGTCTGCGCCATCAAGGTTCACCGTGCCAAGAATCACCACGTCCACGGGATCACCCTCGTAGCCGGTGGCGGTGGCGGCCTGCGCGGTTTCATCCAACTGGTAAACAATGCCGTCTATCACAGCCGAAGGGATGTAGAATTTCTTCCAATATTCGGCCTCACGATAAGCGTCTTCCGCCCCGGCGGGAACATGAAAGTCTGCTTCTGCATAAACAGAGGCATCAAATGCATCCGTAGCGAGAACCGGTGGAATCATTGCATTGCAAGTAATATCCGCCAATGCATGGCAATCAATAAAGGCTTCATCTCCCATGCTCTCCAAGGTAGATGGAAGTATAAGGCTCTGTAATGACTCACAACCTTTAAAAGCATTCTTCCCGATACGCTGCACGCCTTCCGGCAATACGATGCTGGTTAACGATGTGCAGTATCTAAAAGCACGGGTGCCAATAGACTGCAGTCCGCCAGGAAAGGCAATGCTTTGCAATGAAGGACAGGAGTTGAAAGCGTTGTTCCCGACTGCCGCCACGGCATAGTCCGCGCCATCGATGTTCACTGTGGCGGGGATTACTACGTCCACGGGAGTACCCTCGTAGCCGGTGACGGTGGCAGTCTGCGTGGCGGGGTCGGCCTCATAGAGCAGCGTGCAGGCAGGCTCGGTTTCTTGGAAGAACTCTTTCCACCCTTCGGCGGCGCGGTAGGCATCTTCTGCCTCCGAAGGCACGTGAAGGGCCACTTGTTCATACATCAAATCGTCAGAAAACAGCGACCCGTTGATGACAGGCGGGGTCATGGCGTTGCATGTGAGGTCTGCCAATGCCAGGCAACCACTGAATATGCCATCGTCCATGCTCTGCAAGGTGGAGGGCAGGGTGACGCTCTCCAGCGAGTGGCAGGAACTGAACGTGTAGATGCCGAGCGTTGTAATGCCTTCCGGCACGGCTATGCTTCGCAGCGATTCGCAACTGGAGAAAGCCCGGTAGCCGATGGCGGACAAAGAGGCGGGCAATTCAATGGCCTCTAAAGAGGTGCATAGCGTGAACGCCCTGTTGCCGATGTTCTGCAGCCCTTCGGGCAAGGTGATGCTCGTCAAGGAAGAACAACCCTGAAAAGCATTGTCACCGATGGCGGTGACGGGGTAGTCCGCGCCGTCGATGGCGACCGATGCGAGGATAGCGACATCCACCGGCTCACCCTCGTAGCCGGTGACGGTGGCGGTTTGCGTGGCAGGATCTGTGGTGTAGGTGATGCCGTCGATGGTGGCTGAGGCGGGAACCGCTTCCTTCACCTCTACCTCCCAATATTCGCCATCTGCCATGTATATTGAATAAGAAACGGCTTCTCCTGCTTCGTCATACACAATAGAAGAAAGCCTCATCAAGTACGAGCCGGGTGACGCCTCGCCTGTCTCGTAATGCAACTCCAAGTCGATGGCCTGGCCTTGCGGCACAGACACTGCGGCAGGTGCCGTAATCCACCACTCAAGCCCTTGTTGGTTGAGCCAAAGTTCAACATCACCGCTCCAGTCCGTGCCGGTGATGTTGCGCAGGCGAACGGTACAGGCACCTTGTCCTTGGACGATGGCAGACGGCACTTCCTCGATGATGACAGGCGCACCCACTATGGCAGCATAAGCATAAATATGGTCTTCGGTAAAAATCAGGTTCGACAAGTCCGAAGTGAAACCTACAAAATAGCTGTCAGAATAAGGCATGTCGGCCTCTATCTGCCCTTGGAACGTCACTTGCTGCTGCCCGCCTTGCGCGATGCTGGCGGCGGCAGGTTCAGACTGGTGGCAGATGTAGAGCGTGCCATCGGAGGTGTCCTGCATCATCAGCAGCATGTAGAGGTCGCCCTCGAAGTTGCCGCCGCTGTTAGAGAAAGTGGCGGTTACCGTGTATGGCTCGCCGGGACAAAAGTAGAAACTATTTGACACGATGGCCCCGCCGCAGTTCACGAGATTCAGCGCAGGGGCTTCATCGGCCTGCCCGGACACGCGCTGCGGGGCGGGCTTCGGCGTTTTCCACACGATGCGGGCATCCGGGTCTGCCTTGGCGGGTGCCATCGGTTTCGCAGCCTGCGGGACTGGTTGCATACGCTGCAATGTTTGCGCCTGCGCGCCGCCTGCCAGCACGAGGAGCGCCGCGCAGGCCAGTAAAAGTGTTCGTTTGATCATAATGAATTTGTTTTTAAGTGTTTATTAATAAAAATGGGATATGCCGGTTTGTGCATTGTGATGCTGCCGCCGCCTGCCTTTCTTCTTCTTTAGCCTTAATTAGAATATAATGATACTTTCTACCAATTTTGTTGCTATCAATATCCGCAAAAGTAAAAGGTATTGTGCAGAAAAGCAAGCGTAAGGGCGAAAAAGTTCGGGGAAAAATCTTGCTTCCCATGGGAAAGCGCTTGCGGGCAGGCCTGCGCACGCCTCCCAAAGGTTTTTCAAAAACCTTCCAAAGTTTGGGGCGAAACGTCCCAAGGTTTTTGGAGGGGGGACGGCAGCCCCGGATTGCTGCGTCCGGAACGGGCGGGAAACGGTTCACAGAACATTCCGAAAAAGTTCACAGAAGTTTTGCGAAAAGCACTAAGAACTTTTCTCGGAACTTCATAGAACTTTTCCAGAAACCATCCCAACGCTTTTCCAACCAACAGCGGACGGGCGGGCAAGGCTGCAGGAGGGCGCGGCAGAAGGTTTCCGCCCGCATCTTGCCCGTATGTCGGGGAATTGTTGTAAGTTTGCGGCACGTATATGTTTCACAACCTAATACTGTATAAATGATATGAAACCTACATTGTTTGTGTTGGCTGCCGGCATGGGCAGCCGTTACGGTGGTTTGAAGCAGCTGGACGGGCTGGGTCCCAACGGCGAGACCATCATGGACTATTCCATTTTCGATGCCTTGCGTGGCGGGTTCGGCAAGGTCGTGTTCGTCATCCGCAAGGACTTTGAAGATGACTTCCGCGCCAAGATATTGAGCAAGTACGAGAACCACATATCGGTGGAACTGGTGTTCCAGAGCCTCGATGCCCTGCCTGCGGGCTTCACTTGCCCGGAGGGGCGCGTGAAGCCGTGGGGCACGAACCACGCCGTGCTGATGGGCAAGGACGTGATACGCGAGCCGTTTGCCGTGATCAACGCCGATGACTTCTACGGGCGCGACAGCTTTGAGGTGATGGGGCGTTACCTTTCCGGCATGGACGGGCGCGAGAACGACTATTGCATGGTGGGCTACCGCGTGTGCAACACCCTGTCGGAGAGCGGCGCCGTGGCGCGCGGCATTTGTGAAGCCAACGCCGAGGGCTTCCTCACTACGGTGGTGGAGCGCACGGAGGTGATGCGCGTGGACGGGCGCGTGTGCTACAAGGACGAGCAGGGCCGGTGGGCGGCCGTGGCGGAGAACACGCCGGTGTCGATGAACATGTGGGGCTTCACGCCCGACTATTTCAAGCACTCCGAGGCCTATTTCAAGGAGTTTCTGCGGGCGAACATGGGCAACTTGAAGGCCGAGTTCTTCATTCCCTTGATGGTGAACAAGCTGATTACCGGGGGGACGGCGCGGGTGAAGGTGCTGGACACGACGGCGAAGTGGTTCGGCGTGACGTATGCCGCCGACCGCCAAGGCGTGGTGGACAAGATCCAAGCGCTGGTGGATGCGGGCGAGTATCCGGCGAAGCTGTTCTGACGCGACAGGTGCATGAATAAGGAAGCCCGGCATCCCGTGGAGGGGGTGCCGGGCTTCTTCGCGTCTTTACAGTTCGTTCTTGAACAGGCGGCTGACGGCTTTCTGGTATTGGTTCTCCAACTGGATGTACTCCAGTTCCGCCTGTATGGAGGCGTTCATCTGCGTGAGGTACTCCTCTGTGCTGATTTCCTGTTCCTGGAGGGCTTTCCCCAGGAGGCGGCAGTTCTCGCGGATGAGCGGCACGTCGTAGGCATCCATGGTGAGTCGGATGGCGGCGGCCTCGTGGTAGAGGGCTGTGACGGCGGCTTCGGCCTCCAGCCGCGCGTTGTCTTCCTGGAGGCTGGTTGAGAGGGCTTGCGCCTTGGCGGCCTTCACCTTATGGCGGTTGCTGAACAGGGGCAGCGATCCTCCGATGATGAAGCCGTTGAACTGTTCGCCCACGCCGGTGTTGCGCCGGTACCCTACTTCTATTGAGGGCAGCCATCCGGACTTGTCGAGGGCGATTTGCTGGCGGGCGGCCTCGGCCTCGCTCTCCATGGCGGCAAGGAGGAGGTCGGCGGGCAGCACGCGCTGTTTCACTTCTTCCAACGTCCCCGGCTTCTCCATGGGGGGGTAGGCGGTGCCGTCAAGTTCCACCGGCTCATTGCCATTCATGGCGGCTAGGCTTTGCAGGAGGTTGAGGCGCGATGTGCGGTTGGCGGCCAAGTCGGCACGCGCTTTCATCAGTTGCATCTTGGCGTTGTTGGCCTCCAAGATGTTGGCGTCGCCCGTTGCCAGGCGTTGCTCGTAAAGCCCGGCCATCCCTTCGGCATTCTCCAAGAGTTGCTCCAGCAATTCCTCCTGCCGGTTCAGGTAAATGATGTCAAGGCAAAGCTCCTTGGCTTCCAGCAAGATGTCGCGGCGCATGATGGCATATTGCCGGTCGAGCGCCTGCGCCTTGAGGCTGTTCAGCTTGTTCCTCGTGCCGTACAGGGTGGGGAAGTCGAAGCCTTGTGACACGACCAGTTCCCCGGTCTTGCCCAGCTCGCCCGGTTTCCCGTATTGGTAGGCATAGCTTACGGAGGGATCGGGCAGGTTGTTGCCGGCGGCGTTGGCCAGCTTTTGCGCTTCTGACAGGTGGCTGCTGGCTTGCAGTTCCTTGTTGTTTTCTTCGATGCTCTCTAAGATGTCGCTGACGCTTTGGCTTTGGGCGCACAGGCCCATGCCGGCCGCTAGGCAGATGGTGAGGATGAGTTCCCTTTTCATGGTTGGGTGGGTTTAGAAGGGTTTGTGATAGCGTAAACGATAGGAACGATGAAGCCGTTCAGCAGTGTGGAGGTCAGCAGCCCTCCCAAGATGACTTTGGCCATCGGGCTTTGTATCTCGTTGCCGGGCAGCGACCCGCCCACGGCGAGCGGGATGAGCGCCAGCGCTGATGACAGCGCCGTCATCAGGATGGGGTTGAGCCGGTCCAGCGACCCTTGGATGATGCAGTCGTGCAGGGGCATGCCTTGCTCGTGCAGCAGGTTGTAGTGCGACACCAGCAGCATCCCGTTGCGCGTGGCGATGCCGAACAGCGATATGAAGCCGATGATGGCAGGGATGCTGACCTCGCCCGTGGTGGCCGTCAAGGCGAATACCCCGCCGATAAGGGCCAAAGGTAGGTTGAGCAGAATGATGGCGCTTTGCCGGACATCGTGGAACTGCCCGTACAGCAGCAGGAAAATGGCCACGATGGAAATGAGAGAAGTGAGCAGCAGGGTGCGCGATGCGCTTTGCTCGCTCTCGAACTGCCCTCCGTATTCGATATGGTATCCTTCCGGCAAGGTGATGCGCTGGTCGATGCGTGCCTGTATGTCGTTCACCACGCTGCGGATGTCGCGTCCTGCTGTGTTGGCGGAGATGACAATCTTCCGTTTCACGTTTTCGCGGCTGATGGTGTTGGGACCCATTGTGGAAGTGATGTCGGCCACTTGGTAGAGAGGCACTTTCTTGTTTCCTGCGTCTATCATCAGTTCATGGATTTTGTCGATTTCGTTGCGACAGTTGTCTTTGGCGCGGACCACGAGGTCGAACGTTTTCCCGCTTTCATATACTTGGGAAACGACTTCGCCGGCCATGTTTACCTGCACGAACTCTGCAAACTGCGGCAAAGATATGCCATATTTTGCAAGTATTTCTCTTTTCGGGGTGATTTTCAGTTGCGGGCGTTCGATTTGCTGCTCCACGTTCAGGTCGGCCACGCCCTCCACGTCCTGTATGCATTCTTTGATTTGGTTGCCCAAGGCGAACATGCGGTTCAGGTCGTTGCCGAACAGCTTGATGGCGATGTTGGCCTGTGTGCCTGACAGCATGGCATCGATGCGGTGGGAGATGGGTTGCCCGATTTCGATGTTCACGCCGGTCAGGATGGACAGCTTCTCGCGCACTTCTGCCGTCAGTTCCTCACGTGAGCACCCATCTAACTCAAAAGGTGCTTCTATCTCGGACACGTTCACGCCAAGGGCATGTTCGTCCAGTTCGGCGCGTCCAGTCTTGCGCACCACGGTCTTTATTTCCGGGATGGCAAGCAGCAGTTCTTCGGCCTGTTGCCCGATGCGGTCGGATTCGGGCAAGGAGATGCCGGGCAGGCTGCTGATGTTGATGGTGAACGAGCCTTCGTTGAATGGGGGCAGGAAGTTGCGGCCTAAGGTGAAGAATAGCCCGACAGCCACGGCGAACAAAACCATCGTTCCGGCCAAAATGATGCGCTTGTGGCGTAGGGCGTGTTCAAGGGCGATGCCGTACCACTTCTTCAGCCAAGTGGCGAGGAAGGCTTCTTTGGGTATCTTTGTACTGTGGCTATAGCCCAACAGGTAGCTGCACAGTGCCGGGGTCAGCGTGAGGGCAACAATGGTGGAAGCGAATAGCGCCACGATGAATGCCACGCCCAATGGCATGAGCATGCGGCCTTCCATGCCAGAGAGGAAGAACAGCGGCACGAAACTGGCCACGATGATGAGCGTGGAGTTCAGGATGGGCATGCGCACTTCGCGGGAGGCATGGAAGACGACATCGATGACCTTCCTCCTTTCCCTTTCGGGCTTCAGGCGGTTCTCGCGCAGATGTTTCCACACATTTTCCACATCCACGATGGCATCGTCCACCAGCGAGCCGATGGCGATAGCCAGGCCGCCGAGGCTCATGGTGTTGATGGTAAGCCCCATGAGGTGGAGTACCAAGATGGCCATCACCATGGACAGGGGGAGGGTAACGAGGGAGATGACAGTGGTGCGCACGTTGGCTAAGAAAAGGAACAGCACGATGACCACGAAGATGGCTCCCTCGTAGAGTGACTTCTGCACGTTGCCAATGGAACTTTCGATGAAACGGCTTTGGCGGAAGGCATCCGTGGAGACACGGACATCGGGCGGCAAGGTGGCCTGCAGTTCGGCCATGATGGCATCGAGCTTTTCTGTCAGTTCCAAGGTGCTGGTGTCCGGCTGTTTGGTGACAGTGAGCAGCACGGCGGGTTGGCCTTTCTCAGATGCCGTGCCTAATTTGGGTTGACGTGCGCCGACCTGCACGTCAGCAATGTCGCCCAAGCGGACGGGGACGGCAGCGGCTTTCACCACGGCCTGCGCTAATGCTTCCGCTTGGGTGGTGGTGAGCAAGCCGCGCACGATGTATTCGTTGCCGTACTCGTAGATGACACCGCCGTTTACGTTCTGGTTCATCTGCCGGGTGGCGGCCATTACGTCGGCCAGCGTTACGCCGTAATGCTTCATGCGGGCAGGGTCTATCAGTATCTGGTATTCCTTGACATCACCGCCTAATACAGCTACTTGTGCCACGCCTCCGGTGGACAATAGGCGCGGGCGGATGGTCCAGTCGGCCAAGGTGCGGAGGTCGAGCATGGAAGTGCTGTCAGCGGTAAGGCCGATGATTAGCACTTCGCCGAGAATGGACGACTGTGGCCCGAGAATAGGTTTGCCGATGCCTTCAGGCAGGCTTTCGTTGACGGTGGCGAGTTTCTCGGAAACAATTTGCCGGGCAAGGTAGATGTCGGTGTCCCAGTCGAACTCCACCCATACCACGGAGAAGCTGTGGGTGGAGGAGGAGCGGACGCGACGTACGTGGGTAGCCCCGTTCACGGCGGTCTCGATAGGGAAGGTGACGAGTTGTTCCACTTCTTCGGCGGCCATGCCATTGGCTTCGGTCATGACAACGACAGTGGGGGCATTCAGGTCGGGGAACACATCAACCTCGGTGTGGAGCGTGGCGTAGGTTCCCCCTATCATCAGCAGCACGGCGGCTATCAAGATGAACAGCCGGTTGTGCAGGGAAAAATGTATGATTTTGTCTAACATGTCCGCAGGGTTTTAATGTTCATGGGAATGGGCGGGGATGGCAGAGGTTGCTCCTGCCAGTTTCACGTGGTAAGCGCCTTGGGTGACGATGCGGTCGCCGGGATGCAGTCCTCGGAGTATGCGCGTCTCTATGCCGTTGGTGGGGCCAAGGGTGACTTCCTGTTTGCGGTAGCAGTTGTCATCGAGTTGGATGTACACGAAGTAGGTGCCTTGCTCCTCGGTGAGGGCGCTGCGCGGAACGGCGATAGCGTTGTCCTCTATCTCGCCCAACAGGTAAACGGTGGCATAGCTGCCGGGCAAGATGTCCTCGCGGTTGTTGAAAGAGAAGGTGACGGGGAGGTAGAATGATGTTTCCGTGTCAACGGTGCGCCCGTAGGCAAGGCGTTGCCCGTCCAAGCTGTCGAGGCTGTGGACGCGATGGTCGTAGGGTGTCTCGAAGCGGGCGGAGGTGATGCCGTGCAGGCGGGGGTAGTACTTGGCGGGGACATCAGCCCTCAGGCGGAGTTGCCGGGTGGAGGTGACGGTCATGAGTGCCTGTCCTGCGGCGGCATAGTCGCCTTCGCGGACGAGGCATTGCTTGACGTACCCGTCGATGGGCGATGCGACGGCCTGCCCGTTGCCAGTGCTTCCGACGGCGACGGACTGGTAGGCGATACGGGCGTTCTCGTAGGCGGCACGGAGGTCGTTGTACTCCTTTTGTGAGATGATTTGCTCGTTGAGGAGCTTTTGGGCGCGTTGGTAATTGCGCAAGGCCGTTTCGTAGGCCACTTTGGCGCGTTCTGCAGGGGCGCCGCCTTCCATGCCGGCTGAGGAGAGCGTGGCCACCGTGGCGCCTTTGCTCACAGGCATGCCTTCGGTCATACAGGGAGGGAAGGACACGATGCCTCCGATGGTGGCCGATACGGTTACTTCGCTGTCGGGTGCGGGTAGGATTTGTCCGCTGGTGCGGATGACTTCGCGGAAAGGGCGGGGCTGCACTTCGCCCACCTTCACGCCAACTGCTTCGGCCTTGGCGCGGGGAAACACGATTTCGCCGATGTGCGTTTCTTCGGCATGTGTTGCGCTTTCCCCGGCGTGCTGTTTTTCGCCGGGATGGTGATGGCAAGCGGCCAGCAGGAGGGCTGCCGCTGCAGTCAGGATGATGTTTGCTTTCATATTCTGGCTTGTTTCAAGTTTATATTCAAATATTTATATTTCGTCCTTTTGCTTAGGATGGGTCATGATCTTCTTCTTGCCGTGGATGAAGCTGGAGGATGCTTCCCCTAAGTGCTTCCTCTGGCATGCCTTCTTGGCTGACACGTTTGTGCCGTGCCTCAGCTTTCCGCATGGTGGGCGTTGAGCGTGGGCATGACGAAAGAATCGCTTCCCTGTACATTTCGTGGATACGCGGCAAAGGTAAGCGTTCCCTTGTGCAACCGGGTTGCGAAGCAGGGATGGGTCAGAGGATAGTGGGCGGGCCGCGCGGGTTTCGGCAGGTGGTTGTATCGGATGGATGCAGACGTTCGCGATAGGGCGGGGTGGGGGAAGCGGATGGCGCGTATGGGAGGTTGCCGTTTACGGCGGCCATGCCTGCGGGACTGGCTTGCGTTTTTTGGGATGGCTGGGCCGTGCGTGCCGTCCCGCTCTTGCAGCAATGGAACTTGGTGATGCAGGCCATGTGGCAGGGGGCTTTTTCTTGTGAACCACTTTGGGGTGCAGGACAGGATGCCTGTGTCTCATGGCTTATGGTGAAGCATGCGGCGGTGCGATGGTGGTGGTGGGGCAGTGCGTTGGCAACCATCATGGCGATGCATGCCACGAGGAAGATGAGGGTGATATGCTTTTTGCTGTGCATCCTGCCTGTTGGTTGGTGCGCAAAGATAGGGCAAAGTGCGGAGATATGGAAACTTCGAGCGGGATAAAAAAGGGGACGCATGTGAAAAACGTGCGTCCCCCTTGCAGATCCCTGCTGCCGTCATGAGCTACCAGATGGACACCCTTTGTTCTTTGGGGATATACATCGGGTCGGATTCGGTAATGCCGAATGCGTCATACCATGCGTCTATTTGCGGAAGGATGCCGTTGACGCGCCATTTGCCCAAAGAGTGGACATCGATGTTGGTGAGGTAGAGGACGTATTCGGGGCGGGTGTTGTTAGCCCATACTCCTGCGTAAGCCAAGAAGAAGCGTTGTTCGGGGGTGAAGCCGTCCACCACAGGCAACGGGTTGTCCTTTGTGGCGGCCTTGAATGCTTGGTAGGCCACTTGCAGCCCTCCGAAGTCGGCGATGTTCTCGCCCAATGTCATCTGGCCGTTGGCATGCACGCCGGGTGCCACTTCGATGTTGTTGAAGAAGTCCACCATCACTTGGGCGCGTTGGTTGAAGCGTTCTGCATCGTTGGTGGTCCACCAGTCGCGAAGGTTGCCCTCCTTGTCATATTGCCGTCCTTGGTCGTCGAAGCCGTGTGTCATCTCATGCCCGATGACGACGCCGATGGCTCCGTAGTTGAACGCATCGTCGGCGTTCATGTCGAAGAACGGGGGTTGCAAGATGCCTGCTGGGAAGCATATTTCATTGGTCGTCGGGTTGTAGTAGGCGTTGACAGTCTGGGGTGTCATGAGCCATTCGTCGCGGTCCACGGGCTTTCCTGCTCGGGCCGTCATGTCATCGTATGCCCATTGTGTGGCACGTTCGATGTTGGCCCAATAGGAGTCGTCCTTTATCTCCAATGCTGAGTAGTCTTTCCATTTGTCAGGGTAGCCGATTTTGACGTGGAAGGTGGCCAGTTTCTCCAATGCCTGCGCTTTGGTGGAGTCGCTCATCCATTCCAATGCCTGGATGCGTTCGCCCAGTGCGGTTTGCAGGTTTTTCACCAATGCCACCATGCGTTCCTTGGCTGCTGCGGGGAAGTACTTCTCCACGTACATTTGGCCGATGGCTTCTCCGAGGACGCCGCTGACGGTTCCTACGGCTCGTTTCCAACGGGGCTGCATCTCTTGCGTGCCTGACATGGTACGGCTGTAGAAGTCGAAGTTTTGTTCGTTGAGTTCATCGCTTAGGCAGGATGCCGCGCTATCGATGAGCTTCCATTGCAGGTAAAGTATTTGGTCGGCTACCGGCAGGGTATCCAGTTCTTTGGCCGATGCGGCCAATGCGTCAGGCTGCCCGATGATGATTTCCTTCACGTCTTTCAGCCCGAATCCGCCGAGGTAGGTGTCCCAGTCGAATGTAGGGTACTTCGTGCGGATTTCTTCCATGGTCATTTTGTTGTAGTTGAGTTGGGGGTTGCGGAGGTCTTCCTTTTTGCGGAAAGCTTCAGCGAGGCGTGTTTCCACGTTCATGACGATGCCTACGGCCTTTTGCGCGGTGGCTTCATCGTATCCGGCCAAGCGGAACATCTTCTGCACATGCACCTTGAAGGCTTCGCGTATCCGGGTGTTGTTTTCGTCTTTTTCCAGATAATAGTCGCGGTTGCCCATGGACAGTCCGGCTTGTCCGATTTGCACGGCGTTCATGGTGCTGTTCTTCTCATCGGCTCCTACGTAGAGTCCCATGTAGCTGCTTACTCCCCGGCGTGCTAAGCTGGATATGAGTGCGTAAACATCCTTCTTGTCTTTCAGCGCGGCGATTTCTTCCAATTCGGCTTTAATAGGTGCCACGCCTTCTTGGTTCAGTTTCACACTGTCCATGGCGATGCGGTAGAGGTCGCTTACTTTCTGTCCTACGCTTCCCTGCGGATGCTGTTCGGCGGAGAGGCTTTCGATGAGTTCCTGCATTTGTTTGCGGTTGGTTTCGCTCAGCACGGTGAATGATCCGTAGAGGGGGTATTCATCGGGCAGTGGGTGGCTGGCCATCCATCCTCCGCAGGCATATTGGTAGAAGTTGGTACCCGGCAGTGCCGTGGTGTCCAGGTTGGCAAGGTCGATGCCCGTGGTTTGCGGCATCTCTTTTTTGCTGTTGCAGCCGGTTGAGGCTGTCAATGCGATTGCCATAATCGGCAAATAATACTTCATCTTCATATAAACTGTATTTAATTGATGTTTAGGTTTTCTTCAAGTTCGATGGATGCGTTTTCCCATTCAGTTTCTTTGGCTTTCAGCGCGTTTTTCAAGCTTTGGTAAAGGGCGTAGAGTTGCTGGTCAGCTGCGCCTTCCGGGGTTGACATTTTGTGTTCGGCTTCTTGGATGCTGGCCTCTAATTGTGCGATGCTTTGTTCGCAGTCGGCCACTTGTTTTTCCAGCTTGCGTATTTTGCGGTTCTGTTCTTTCCTTGCTTCGTATGACAGCTTGCCGGTGCTGTCGTTTTCTGATTTCTCGGCGTCCTTGTTTTCGGGTTGCGGGGCTTTCCGCTGCAATTCGTCCAGGCTTTCTATTTTTTTCTTTTGCAGGAAGTCGTATATGCCGCCTAAATGTTCCTTTACCAAGCCTCCGCCAAATTCGTACACTTTAGTGACGAGGCCGTCGAGGAAGTCGCGGTCGTGGGAAACGATGATGGCCGTCCCGTCGAAGTCGCGGATGGCTTCTTTTAGGACATCTTTCGACCGCATGTCCAAGTGGTTGGTCGGTTCGTCCAATATCAGGAGGTTCACGGGCTCGAGCAGGAGTCTTATCATGGCAAGGCGGCTCCGTTCGCCGCCGGACAGCACTTTCACTTTCTTGTCGATGGCTTCGCCGCCAAACATGAATGCGCCGAGTATGTCGCGTATCTTGGTGCGGATGTCGCCTTTGGCCACGTAGTCGATGGTGTCAAACACGGTGAGATCTTCATCGAGCAGTTGGGCTTGGTTCTGTGCGAAATAGCCAATCATGACGTTGTGGCCGATGGTGAGTTTTCCTTCGTAGGCGGTTTCTCCCATGATGCATTTCACGAGGGTGGATTTCCCTTCGCCGTTTCTTCCCACGAATGCCACTTTGTCGCCTCGGTGGAGCGTCATGTTGACATCGTGGATGACGACGTGGTTGCCGTATGTTTTCTTCAGGCCTTCAATGATGACGGGGTAATTGCCTGACCTTGGCGCGGGCGGGAATTTGAGCCTTAGGGTAGAGGTGTCTTCTTCATCGATTTCAATGGGGACGATTTTCTCCAGTTGCTTGATGCGGCTTTGCACTTGGACGGCCTTGGTGGCTTTGTAGCGGAAGCGTTCGATGAATTCTTCCGTGTCCTGTATTTGTTTCTGCTGGTTTTCGTAGGCTCGCATCTGTTGTTCTCGGCGTTCTTTGCGCAGGACGATGAATTGGTCGTAGGGAACCTTGTAATCGTAGATGCGGCGACAGTTGATTTCGATGGTGCGGGTAGTGATGTTGTTGATGAATGCCCTGTCGTGCGACACTAATACGACGGCGCCCGGATTGTTTCTCAGGAAATCTTCCAACCATTGTATGGACTCGATGTCGAGGTGGTTGGTCGGTTCGTCAAGCAGCAGCACGTCGGGGCGGCTGAGCAGTATCTTGGCCAGTTCGATGCGCATGCGCCATCCTCCGCTGAATTCGGAGGTAGGGCGGTTGAAGTCCTCGCGCCGAAAACCTAATCCGATTAATGTGCGTTCTATTTCGGCATGGTAGTTGGCGCCTCCCATCATCAGGAAACGTTCGTTTTCATGGGTGAAGCGCTCAATGAGCTTTCGGTAGCTTTCCGATTCGTAGTCGGTTCTTTCTGCCAGTTCGTTGTTGAGCTTCTGTATTTCGGCCTGCATGCTGGTGATGTGGCTGAAGGCTTGTTCCGTTTCTTCCATGACGGTGTGGCGGTCGCTTAAGGACATGACTTGCGGCAGGTAGCCGATGGTGACATCTTTGGCTACTGAGATGGTGCCTGATGTCGGCTTTTGTTGTCCGGCAAGCATTTTCAGCAAAGTGGATTTGCCTGCGCCGTTTTTCCCGACCAGCGCGATGCGGTCTTTTTTGTTGATGACAAATGTCACGTCCTCTAACAGCGGGGTGGAGCCAAATTCCACATATAGATTGACTACGGAAACCATTCCTGTCTTTATTTTACCTGTTTTTCCTTTTGTACTGGTTCGCAAAGATAGGCATTATCTGTTGACGGGCAACCATTTCGGGGGGAAAAAGCTGGGAATGTGGCATGTTTCTTGGGTTTCTTTTTTAACGGATGGAAGCTTGGCTCTTAAACTATGTTATATAACATGCTTTTTATGGTGGCATTGCTTGCGGGGCCGGGGGAATCCAGTATATTTGCCCCATGTTTTTCATAGTATTAGATTTAAGGTTAACAAGGTTGGAGTACGGCGGTACTCCTTTTTTTATGTCCTTACGCGAATAGTCTTCCGCCATTTTGTTTTCAAGCAGTGTTTTTTGTTCCCTGTGTGGCTGCATGGTTCTTCCCTTTTGCGGGGTGGATACTTGCGCCCAATTGTGGGGAAAGTTTCATCCGGCCGTGCAGGAAACCTCTTTCACGCGGGCAATTTCTTTATCTTTAGGTTAGAGATGCACATCCTCAGCCTAAGGATGTATATCTTTAGTCTAAGGATGCATATCCTTAGCCTAAAGATGAAGTTTCCAGCGGGGCAGATGGAAGTTTCCACCCGTTTGGGCGGGGTTTGCTGCCCGTGCGGGGCGGGTCGTTTTTGCGGATGCCTGTCAGAAGCGGAAACGCAGGTCAATGCCGAACTGCCGTGGCTTTCCTTTCTGGATGAAGCGGTTGCCCAGCGATTCAAAGTAGAAGGCGGCGTATTGTTTGCCTAAGAGGTTGCTGCCCCACAGGTCGATTTGCACCTTTTTTGCTTGTGTTGAGATGCGGGCGTTGAGCGTTCCGTAGAAATTTTGCGCCACGTCGTTTTCCTCCGTCCAGTAGATTTTCCCTGCCCCGTTGTAGTAGAGGTTGAGCAGGAGGTGGCGGAAGGCGGCATGTGGACGGAAGCGGAAAGTGTAGCTTCCGCCCACGGTGAGCGTATGGCGCGGCACGAAGGGCACGAAATGGCCGCTGTAGTCGGCGGCGGTGATGTTGCCTGTGTCGTCTTTCCGGTTGGCCGTATAGGATCGGAAGGTGGCATGCGCCAGCCCGTAACTGCCTTGCAGGAGCAGGCCGGGCGTGATTTGCGCCCGCAGTTCTGCCTCCGCGCCGATGCTGCGGCTCCGTCCGGCATTGACCGTCATGCGGCCGAAACCGTTTTCTGAGAAGCGTGCCACCTGTTGGTCCCGTGTGTCCATGTAGAATGCAGCGAGGTTGGCCTCTATTGTTTTGCGGGGCGATGACAGATGGGCGCCTATCTCATAGCTCCAGGTGTATTCAGGGCGGTAGAGGGTGCTTCCGCTGATGTCGGCATGTTCCCCGTAACCGGGTATGTGGGGCAACATTTGCCCGATTTGTTCTTCGGACATGTGGAAGTCATTGGCCATTTTGCCTTTCAAGGCATCTACCATGGCATTTTTCAATTCGCCTTGCACCAAGTCGGAGAACATTTGTATGTTGTATCCCCCGGATCGGTATCCCCGGCTGACGGAGGCATAGAGGTTGTTGTGCTTGTCGAAGCTGTATTGGAGTGCGAGCTTCGGGAGGAGTTGCAGGTAGTCGTGGCTTTCCTTCCCTTTCAGCGTGGATTGCGCGGACAGCCCTTCGAACGTCATGGCGGGGCTTCCCGGCGCGAAGGCGATGTGGAAGTCGAAGGCCATCGGGGCGTTGCAGGCGTTGTACGTCATGCTGGTTTTCTCGTAATCGAGGCGCAGCCCGGCGGTGACTGACAGCTCGTCCACGAAGAGGCCGTTGTAGGTGGATTGGTGGTAGATGGCGGCGTTCCATGTTGGTGTGTCGAAGTGTCCGGGGATGTGGAGCTGGTCGCCGGTGACGTGGAGGCTCATCGTGGGGAAGGGGATGGCTTGGAACACGTTGTTGATGTTGCCTTCTATCATTTCGTCGATGCCTTCGCGTTGAAAGGTGACGGGCGCTTCCGTGTCCAGGCTCTGGTAGAAGCCGAAGATGCCGGTGGCCCATTGCCATTTTGCACCCGGCCTGGACTTGAACACGATTTCTTCGGATACCGTGTGCAGGCGTTGTTTCTGTGTGAGGTTGAAGATATCCCTTTCTGTGAAATCTTGGTCGAGGAACATGTGGTCGTCCAAGTATTGGTAGCCGGTGATGAAGCTGACAATGAAGCGTCCGGGCTGGTATTCGATGTTTGCCCCGCCGTTGATGAGGTTGCGGCGGTAGGTGCTTTCATCGTTGTAGGCCACGGGGTCGATGGTTCCCGTTCCGGGATGGTACAGCCCGTAGGCGTATCCCCCTTGGTTGTTGTATTCATACCCGAATGTGAAGTCCAATTTCAGATTGTCTTGCGGCAGCACGATGGCTCGGATGCGCCCGCCGCCGCTGCTGAGCCGGTCGGCGTTCTTGTCCACTGAGGGCGCGTTGTTCTTGAAGAACCCTCCCCGGTATTCGTAGAACCCTCCGGCGGAGAAGGCGAATTTGCGGCTGATGCGGTGGTAGTGCGTGAACGAGGCGTTGTAGTTGTGGTAGGTGGCCGCGCCTAAGCGGATGTCCGTCCCTTGGTAGGTGAAAGGGGAGCGGGTATGCACGTTGAGGAGCCCTCCCATGGTGTTGCGCCCGTAGAGCGTGCCTTGCGGGCCGCGCAGGATGTCGATGCTTTCGATGTCGTAGAAGTTGAAGTCGAAGGCCGACTTGTCGATGTAAGGGATGTTGTCCACGTACAGCCCTACGGCGGGCGTGTTGATGCGTGCGCCGATGCCCCGGATGTAGACGGCGGAGGTCATCCGCGAGCCATAGTCGGGGATGAAGAAGTTGGGGATTGTCTGGCTGATGCCTTTGATGGAGTGGATGCGGTATTGCTGCATGTCTTGCTGCGTGATGCGCGAGGCAGTGGTGGGTGTTTGCCGTAAGTCGGCATTCCCTTTCGGAGAAGGAGCGGTCACCACCACGTCGTCAAAGGTGATGGCCGCCGTCGAGTCGGCAGGCAGTGCCGCCTCGTGGGCATGGGTAGCGGCTGTGGCCAGCAAGGCGGCCAGCAATAGGCTTGTTCTTTTCATTGCAAAAGGCGTTTTGGTTTTCAGCGTGCAAAGTAAGGGTGAATTTTCCGGGCGTGCAATCCCCATTTATGAGGATAATTGGCGTGCAGGTGACGCAGAATGCCTATCTTTGCGGCGTTTCAATTCATGCATGCTTATGTGGTTGAGGATAATAATGACGTTGGCTCTTGGCTTGTCATGCGGCGGGGCGTCTCTTTTTGCCATGGGGGAAAGAGGCAATGACAGCGTGGCCGTGCGGGTGGATGACGGCGTGCAGTTCCGCCCGGTCCAGTTGGCATTGCCTGCCTCGTTGGTGGCAGTCGGCACGTTGGGGCTGGCCGTTCCCCAGTTGAAGGCGGCCAACCGGGATGTCCGCGATGCCTTGGGCCGCTGGCGCGACGGGCGTTATTTCCGGGCGGACGACTATTTGCAATACCTTCCGGTCGTTTCCCATCTGGGGCTGAGCCTGTTGGGCGCGAAAGCGAAGCATGGCTACGTGGAGCGCATTTGCGTGATTGCCACCTCATACGCCGCGATGGGCATCATGGTGAATGGGTTGAAATACACGGTCAGGGAGCGCCGCCCGAACGGCAGTACGCGCAATTCCTTCCCTTCTGGGCATACGGCCACCGCTTTCATGGGAACGGAACTGGTCAGGATGGAATACAAGGACGATTCGCCCCTGTATGGCATCGGGGCTTACACGGTGGCATGCGGGGTGGCGTTCCTGCGGCTTTACAACGAACGGCATTGGTGCAACGACGTGCTGGCTGGGGCAGGCATCGGCATATTGAGCGCCCGTATCGGGTATTGGCTCCTGCCCTTGGAGCGGAAGTGGTTCCGGCTTGACAAAATAGGGAAAGGAAGCAGAATGGCGGTGTTTCCTTATTATGATGCCGCTTCAAGGGGCGGCGGGGGGATGCTGGCCCTTCGTTTTTAGGCTCAGATGCTACCTGCCTCGATGTACCCGTGCATGACGGCATAGACGGCCAGCCCGGAGACTGACCTGATGCCCAGCTTCTCGATGATTTTCTTCCGGTGGGTGATGACCGTCGTCTGGCTGATGTTCAGCCTGTCGGCTATTTCCTTGTTGATGCATCCTTTAGCAAGCAGCACGAGTACCTCTGCTTCCCTTGCCGTGAGTGTTCCTGACGGGGCATTGGAGGCATGGTGGTGGTAGTCCTGCCCGTGGCGGTGCAGTTCCACGATTTGCTGGATGAGCATATCTTCCGGCTGGGCGACGTTCAGCACCGGGATGCCTGCCGGCGGCTTCTGCCTGTCGCCGTTTGCCATGATGATGGTCTTGGGCTTGCGGGGCAGGAAGAAGGCGGCATGCTCGAAATAGGTTTGCTCGGCCACGAAGTAGTGGGCATACCGCTCCGCCCCGCAGGCCTCCATCTCCGCAAAGGTGGCGAACCGCCGGATGGAGGCCGTGGGGATGAGGCTTTCGAGGATGGTCTTCAGCCCCAAGGAGCATAGCACGTTGCTGTCAATGATGGCTATTTCCTTATCCATGGGAGGCGTTCAGGTATTGGGACAGGCTGTCGGCGCAGCGTTCGCCGTCGATGCCGGCCGAGACGATGCCTCCGGCATACCCGGCTCCTTCCCCGCACGGGAACAGCCCTTGTATCTCCACATGTTGCAGCGTGTCCCGGTCGCGGAGGATGCGCACGGGCGACGAGGTGCGGGTCTCCACCCCGATGACGGCGGCTTGGTTGGTCAGGAAGCCGTGCGATGCCTTCCCGAAGTGGAGGAATCCTTGCCGCAGGCGTTCGCTGATGAAGCCCGGCAGCCAGAAGTGCAGGGGCGAGGCCACCAGCCCCGGCGTGTAGGAACTGTCGGGCAGGGACGCGCCCAGACGTTTGTTCGCGAAGTCGGCCATGCGTTGTGCCGGTGCGGTTTGGCTGCGCCCCCCTTGCAGCCATGCCTGGCGTTCCAGGTCCTCTTGGAAGTGCAGGAGAGCCAGCGCACCGTATTGTTCATAGCCGGTGATGTCCTCCGGGCGCGTCTCCACCACCATGCCGGAGTTGGCCCACCGGGAACCCCGGTTGGAGGGCGACATGCCGTTCACCACCACCTGCTCAGGCTCGCTGGCCGCCGGGACGATGAAGCCGCCGGGACACATGCAGAAGCTATATACCCCCCGCCCTTTGGCTTGCGTGACGAAACTGTATTCGGCGGCGGGGAGGTACTCGCCCCGCCCTTCGCGGCGGTGGTACTGGATTTGGTCGATCAACTCTTGGGGATGCTCCAGGCGCACGCCGACGGCAATGCCTTTGGCCTCGATGGCGATGCGTTGGGCGTGGAGCCAGCGATATACATCGCGGGCGGAGTGGCCGGTGGCCAGGATGACCGGGCCGTGGAACTCCTGCCCGTCGGCAGTTTGCACGCCTATGACCCGCCCGTCGCGGACGATGAGGGCATCCACCCGCGTTTGGAAATGGACTTCCCCCCCGCATTGCAGGATGGTGCGGCGCATGTTCTCGATGACGCGGGGCAGCTTGTCGGTGCCGATGTGGGGATGCGCGTCGGCCAGGATGGCCGTGCTGGCGCCGTGCTGGCAAAAGATGCGGAGGATGCGTTCCGTGTCGCCGCGCTTCTTGCTGCGGGTGTATAGCTTGCCGTCGGAGTAGGCGCCCGCGCCGCCTTCGCCGAAGCAATAGTTCGATTCCGGGTCCACCGCCTGCTCGCGGGGGATGCGGGCAAGGTCTTTCTTGCGCTCATGCACATCCTTTCCCCGTTCCAGCACCACGGGCTTGATGCCCTGCTCGATGAGGCGGAGGGCGGCGAACAGCCCTCCGGGGCCCGCCCCCACCACGACGGCCTGCCTGCGGCCGTCCACTTCGCGGTAGCTGACGGGCGTGTATTCTTGTGCCGGGGGTACCTCGTTGACGTAGGCCCGCACGTGGAGGTTGACGTAGATGGTGCGCTGGCGAGCGTCGATGCTGCGTTTCAGCACGCGGACGGCGTTGACGGCGGGGAGGTCAAGCCCCTTTTCCGTGGCAAGGCATTGCAGGATGCTCTGTTCGTTGGCGGCCTGTTCGGGCAGCAAGCGGAGTTGGTATTCGTAGGTCATGGTTGCATATAATATAATAATGTGTTATCCGAATAGTTGGCGGAAGGCTTCTTCCACCTTGCGCACCGGCACTACCTCGATGCGGAGGTTGCTTTTGTCCAGGCTTTGGGCATTGTATTTGGGGACGAGCATGCGCCGGAATCCCAGCTTTTGCGCCTCGGCGATGCGCTGGGCGATGCGGTTCACGGGGCGTATCTCGCCCGACAGCCCCACCTCGCCTGCCAGGCACGTCTGGCTGTCAACGGGGATGTCCATGTTGGAGGAGAGGACGGCGGTGATGACGGCCAGGTCGATGGCGGGGTCGTTCACCCGCAGCCCCCCCGCGATGTTGAGGAACACGTCCTTTTGGGCCAGCTTGAACCCCACGCGCTTCTCTAGGACGGCGAGCAGCATGTTCATCCGCCGGATGTCGAACCCTGTGGCCGAACGCTGCGGCGTGCCGTAGGCGGCAGTCCCCACGAGGGCTTGCGTCTCGATGAGGAAAGGCCGCGCCCCCTCCACGGCGGCGGCCACGGCGATGCCGCTCATGCCCTCGTGGTCCTGCGAAAGGAGCAGTTCCGAGGGGTTGGCCACGGGGCGGAGGCCGTCGTCGCGCATTTCGTAGATGCCCAGTTCCGAGGTGCTGCCGAAGCGGTTCTTGATGCTGCGCAGGATGCGGTACATGTAGTGCTGGTCGCCTTCGAATTGCAGCACCGTGTCCACGATGTGTTCCAGCACCTTGGGCCCGGCGATGCTTCCCTCCTTGTTGATGTGGCCTATCATCAGCACGGGGACGCCCGATTCCTTGGCAAACTTGAGCAGTGACGTGGCGCACTCGCGGATTTGCGTGATGCTACCGGGCGACGCGTCGGCTCCCTCGGTGGCGATAGTCTGTATGGAGTCGATGACCACGAGCGCGGGCTGCGTGTCGCGGATGTGGGCATAGATTTGCTCCAGCGAGGTCTCGCAGGCGATGAGGCAGCCGGAGGCGGGGTGGTGGAGGCGGCCGGCCCGCAGCTTGATCTGCCGGGCGCTTTCCTCGCCGGAGACGTAAAGGGTGCGCATCTCAGGCAGGCGCAGGGCCGTCTGCAGCACGAGGGTGGACTTGCCGATGCCCGGCTCTCCCCCTACCAGCACCAGCGAGCCGGGCACCAGGCCGCCTCCCAGCACGCGGTCCAGCTCGCTGTCGCCGAGGCGGATGCGGGGTGCTTCCGACGCGTCGATGTCGTCGATGCGTACGGGGCGGCTTTTCGCGGCACGGCTCCCGGGCTCTGCCCGGAGGCGGGCCGGCGCGGCAGCCACCGCCTGCTCCACGTAGGTGTTCCATGCCCCGCAGCCGGGGCATTTGCCCACCCACTTGGGCGAGTCCATGCCGCACTGGCTGCACACGTAAACGGTCTTCAGCTTAGCCATCTTCTTCGTCTTTTTCTCCGGGCGCAAAGATAGGGAAAGTTTCCGGCATTGCCGCGCTTGCAGGCACGGAATCCCTTTCTTTGCCTTTTCCCCCTGCCGGACCCCCCCGCGCCGTCCTTCCGCAGGCGGCTTGCGGGGGATGCGCGGGGATTTCCTCCCGCCTTCCTCACGGTGGCAGGCGGGGAATGCGTACCCTCCCGCTCCATCTCCGCGATGGGGCGCGGGGGATGCCGTGCTGGGCGGCAGGCCGGCAAAAGGGAACCCCCTCCCGGCGGCTTGCGCGTTGCGGAAGGGGGCTGTTTGCGGCAATGGATGCGGCGGGGCGGCGGGATGCCGCCCTGCTCATGCCCTGCCCAGGAGGAAGTCCTTGAACTCGGCGAAGCTGTTGGCCATCGGGACGGCCTCTTTCCGCCCTTGCAGGAAGGCGCGGAGGCGCTCAGGCATCTCCGGGGCGCGGCCTGCGGCTTCCTCCACCGTGGGGAGGAACTTGGCCGGGTGGGCGGTCTCCAGGAAGAAGCCCGCCTCGCCGCCGCGCAGGCCATCGCGCAGGGCTTGGTACCCGCAGGCTCCGTGGGGGTCGAGCAGGTAGCCCGTGCGCTGGCAAAGGCCGCGCATGGACTGGCGTATCTCCTCGTCGGTGAAGGCCGCGCCGTCCACGTCGCGGCACAGGGCTTCGTGGCTGCCTCCGTACAGTTCCATGATGCGGGCGAAGTTGCTGGGGGCGCCCACGTCCATGGCGTTGGCGATGGTGGCCACGGACGGGCGCGGTTCGTAGCGGCTCGTGCGGAGGTATTGCAGGAACACGTCGTTGCGGTTGTTGGCGGCGATGAAGCGTCGGACGGGCAGGCCCATGCGCTTGGCCGCCAGCCCGGCGGCGAGGTTGCCGAAGTTGCCGCTCGGCACGCAGGCCACGACGTCGCCCCTATGCCCCGTGCGCCGCAGTTGCGCGTAGGCGTGGAAGTAGTAGAACGACTGTGGCAGGAAGCGGGCCACGTTGATGGAGTTGGCCGACGTGAGGGCCATCCGGGCCTGCAGCCCGCTGTCGGCGAAGGCGGCCTTCACGAGAGCCTGGCAGTCGTCGAACGTGCCGTCCACCTCTACGGCCGTGATATTGCGGCCGAGGGTGGTGAACTGCTTCTCCTGCGTCTCGCTCACTTTCCCCTTGGGGTACAACACATAGACGTGGATGCCTTCCACGCCGAGGAAGCCGTTGGCCACCGCGCTTCCCGTGTCGCCGGAGGTGGCCGCCAGCACGTTCACCTGCCGCCGTCCCTCCTTGCGGATGAAATAGCCGAGCAGGCGGGCCATGAAGCGGGCGCCCACGTCCTTGAAGGCCAGCGTGGGGCCGTGGAACAGTTCCAGCGACCAGATGCCCGGCTCCACCTCCACGAGGGGGATGGGGAAGTTGAGCGCGTCGCGCGTGATGGCGTGCAGCACGTCCTGCGGCACGTCGCCGCCGAACAGCGCGTCGGCCACGCGGCAGGCGATGTCCGCCAGCGGCATGCCGGCGATGTGGTCGTAGAAGTCCTGCGGGAGGGGTTTGATTTCCTGGGGCATGTACAAGCCCTTGTCGGGGGCGAGGCCCCGCACGACCGCCTCTTCCAGCGTGGCCGGGGCGGTGTTCTTGTTGGTGCTGTAATATTGCATGGTGTCTATTGTTTGATGAATGCTTTGATGAACTCGTCTCCTTCCATCATCCCGTAGCTGCCTTGGCGGCAGGCGGCCTCGTCGAAGGAGGCCACGCCATCGGGCGCGATGCCCCGGCGCCAGATGAGGAACGGCACCGGATCGTTGGTATGGGTGCGCAGCTCGCACGGGGTGGGGTGGTCGGGCAACACGGCGATGGCCACCGGCTCGTCCCACTGGCGCACGGCCTCGTACACCGGGCGCACCACCCGTGCGTCCAAGTCCTCGATGGTGCGCTGCTTCAGGGCAATGTCGCCCTCGTGCCCCGCCTCGTCGCTGGCCTCGATGTGGAGATATACGAAGTCGTCGTCGCGCAGCGCGTCCAGGGCGGCGGCCACTTTGTTCTCGTAGTTGGTGTCGTACAGGCCGGTGGCACCCTCCACCCGTATGCAGCGCAGCCCGGCGTAGATGCCGATGCCCTGTATGAGGTCAACGGCGGAGATGACTGCCCCGCGCCGCACCTGCGGGAAGGTGGCCGGGAGGGGCTGCATCTTTGGGCGGTAGCCGGGCGACCACGGCCAGATGCTGTTGGCGGGGTCCTTGCCTTCGGCTTTCCGGCGCAGGTTCACGGGGTGGCTGCCTAACAATGCCTGTGATTGCAGGATGAGGCCGTCCAGGAGGCGGGCAGTGGCTTCGGCTTCTGCCGCCCGGGCTTCCGGCATCAGGGGGCGGAAAGGGTGGAGGGGGACATCGTGGGGAGGCGTGCAGGCGATGCGCTTGTCGCCGCCCTTGATGACCAGGAGGTGCCGGTAGGCCACGCCGGTGTGGAAATGCACTTGCTCGCTGCCCAGCTTTTCTTGCAGGAAGCGGATGAGTTCGCCGGCTTCTTCGGTGGAGATGTGGCCTGCCGAATGGTTCTTCAGCACTTCGCCTTCGATGCAAACGAGGTTGCAGCGCAGGGCCAAGTCGCCCGGTTGCAGGTCCACGCCGATGCTGGCGGCCTCCAACGCGCCCCGCCCTTCATAAACGGCAGGGAGGTCGTAGCCCAGGATCGAGAGGTTGGCCACTTCGCTGCCGGGGTGGAAACCGTCGGGGACGGTGCGGAGCATGCCCGTCCTGCCCTCACGGGCCAGCAAGGCCATGAATGGGGTGCGGGCAGCCTGCAGCAGGGTCTTCCCGCCCAATGCGGGGATGGGCCAGTCGGCCATCCCGTCGCCTAATATGATAATGTGCTTCATACCTTTATGGATTATATGTTGGCTATGCTCATGATGTCTGCAAACACGCCCGCTGCCGTCACGTTGGCACCGGCGCCGTACCCCTGTATCATCATCGGGTATTCCCGGTAGCGGTCAGTGGTGAGCAGGATGACGTTGTTGCTGCCCTCTAACCCGTAGAAGGGATGTCCGGGGCTTACCTCCATCAGGCCTACGGAGGCTTTCCCTTGTTCTAAGCGGGCCACGAAGCGCCAGTGCTTGTTTCCTTGTTCCAGCGTCTTGCGCTTCTCCTCGAACGCGGCGTCCAAATCGTGGAGGCAGGTCCAGAAGTCGTCGATGCTGCCTTCGAAGCATTCATCGGGCAGGAACAGATGTTTTTCCACGTCCTCTTGCTCGATGGGGTACCCGGCCTCGCGCGCCAAGATGACCAGCTTGCGCACTACGTCCGTCCCGCTGAGGTCGATGCGGGGGTCCGGTTCAGAGTAATGCTCCTCCTGCGCCATCCGGATGGCCTTGCTCAAAGGTACGTCGCCACTGAGCTTGTTGAAGATGTAGTTCAACGTGCCGGACAGCACGGCTTCTATCTTCAGCACCTTGTCGCCGCTGTTGCGCAGGTCGTTGATGGTGTTGATGATGGGCAGGCCTGCGCCTACGTTGGTCTCGAACAGGAACTTCACGCCCCGCTGGCGGGCGATGTGCTTCAGTTCGTGGTAGTCGGCATAGCGCGAGGAGGCGGCTATCTTGTTG
>CALUIR010000028.1 GCA_944320785.1 uncultured Bacteroidaceae bacterium | reverse complement strand
TTGTTCAATGCAGTCAATCCACTAGGTATAATACGAGCCTTATCCTTTTCCGCTATAGCGTATGCGATATCTTCTATGGAGGGGCGAAGTACACCGAATTTATTCCGTAATGGATATAAGTACAGACCTTGAGAAAGACGAATGAGAACTCCCTCTTTCTCCAGTCGGGAAAGCGCCCGAGTAACCAGCCCGTCATTATTCAGATGGGCAAAGTCACTCACCATATAAAGCTTATTAGGCCCGTTCCTATCAATAATGCTTCGTATCTCCTTTGTTAGTATCACTTTCATATCCATTTTGATTAATGGTGCAAAGATAAACTTTTCCTCTTGGCATAACAAAGAATGTCCGAAATTCTTAAAGTAAATCGGACATTACAAATATGCTTTGCGGCCTGATGCCTCAAACTTGAATATATTAAGTTAGGTTTAAATAATTCATTATAGGGTCGTTTCAACCATACCCATCGTGGAACATCAACGTCAATACCTCAAAATGGAAACCTTTGGAAACAGATGTGGGAATGACAGCCCCGCGCAGATTTCGCAGGCAACATTTGCATTTCCCTGCGCAATTGTTGTATTTTTGCGCCTTAATAGGCAAGAAATGATGCAGGAAACAGACTTAAAGGAACATTTCAAAGGAAAGATTTTTGAACAAATATCCCAGACTGCCGATGAATTGGGGCTGGAATGCTACGCCATCGGGGGATACGTGCGCGACATCTTCCTGCAACGACCCTCGAAAGACATCGACATCGTGGTGGTGGGAAGCGGCATCCGGATGGCCGAGGCCTTGTGCGCCAAGTTAGGCAAGAAAGCACGCATCTCCGTGTTCAGGAACTTCGGGACGGCGCAAGTCAAGTTCCGCGACCTGGAAATAGAGTTTGTCGGGGCAAGGAAAGAATCCTACACGCACGATTCACGGAAACCCATCGTAGAGGACGGCACATTGGAGGACGACCAAAACCGGCGCGACTTCACCATCAACGCATTGGCCGTGTGCCTGAACCAAGAACGGTTCGGCACATTGCTCGACCCGTTCCACGGAATAGAGGACTTGCAGGAAAGAACCATCCGCACGCCGCTCGACCCGGACATCACCTTCAGCGACGACCCGCTGCGGATGATGCGGGGCATACGGTTTGCCACGCAACTGAACTTCCACATCGATGAAGAAACCTTCGAGGCCATCCGCCGGAACAAAGAACGCATCCACATCATTTCCAAAGAACGCATCGCCGATGAACTGAACAAAATGCTCCTCGCGCCCTGCCCCTCCATCGGGTTTGTCCTGCTGGAAGAATGCGGGCTGCTGGAACTCATCTTCCCCGAACTGGCTGCCTTGAGAGGCGTGGAAAGCCGGAACGGGCGGGCGCACAAAGACAATTTCTACCACACACTGGAGGTCGTTGACAACATATCCGCCCACACGGACAACTTATGGCTAAGGTGGGCCGCCTTGCTGCACGACATCGGGAAGCCCTCCACCAAACGATGGGACCCGCGCAACGGATGGACCTTCCACAACCACAATTTCATCGGGGAAAAGATGATTCCAGGGGTGTTCCGGAAAATGAAGCTGCCGATGAACGAAAAGATGAAATACGTGCAGAAACTCGTCGGGCTGCACATGCGCCCCATTGTCTTGGCAGAAGACGTAGTGACCGATTCTGCCGTGCGGCGGCTGCTGTTCGACGCCGGCGATGACATTGAAGACCTCATGCTGCTTTGCGAAGCCGACATCACGTCAAAAAACCAAGTACGCAAACAAAGATTCCTCGACAACTTCCAACTCGTCCGGAAAAAACTGAAAGACCTGGAAGAAAAAGACCGCATACGCAACTTCCAGCCCCCCGTCAGCGGGGAAGAAATCATGCAGGTGTTCGGGCTTTCCCCGTGCAAAGAAATCGGCACGCTGAAATCATCCATCAAAGACGCTATCTTGGACGGCGCAATCCCCAATGAACACGAAGCGGCCTACCGCTTCCTATTGGAAGAAGCCCGGAAGATGGGACTCACGCCCATACAAGGGCATCAAACAGAAGAACATGAATGAGAAACCCATCATATGCACGCACGACCTGGGCATCGGCTACCGAAAAAACAGCAGACACATACACATCGTGCAGGAACACCTCTCCCTGGAAGCCCGGCAAGGAGAAATGATTGGCCTGATAGGCCCTAACGGATGCGGGAAATCCACCTTGCTGCGCACCTTGGCCGGCTTGCAACCTCCCTTGAACGGCCAAATCTTCGTCAACGGGAAAGAACTGAAACGACAAAACTTGCGCGAAAAGGCAAAGCTCATTGCCCTTGTCCTCACCGACCGCATCGAAGATACCCATCTGGACGTTGCCGGATTAGTTGCCGCCGGACGAAGCCCCCACACCGGATGGTTCAACACGTTGAAGGAAGAAGACCGGCAAAAAGCAGAAGAAGCTATCCGGCAAGTGCATCTGCAAGGGTATGAAAAAAAGAAAATCAACCAACTGTCTGACGGGGAACGACAACGCGCCATGATTGCCAAAGCATTGGCACAAGACACACCCGCCATCCTGCTGGATGAACCAACTTCGCATCTCGACTTGCCGAACCGGGCAAACATCCTGCTGCTCCTACGGAAATTAGCACAAGAAACAGGAAAAGCCATCCTCCTGTCCACCCATGAACTGGACTTAGCCTTACAGGCCTGCCACAAGATATGGCTCATGACCCCACACAAAGGAATCATCGCCGGAAGCCCCCATGAACTGACGCAAAACAACCAATTGCAGGAAGCATTCCGCAACCACAATTTCACCTTCACCGGGGATAGCGGCCACATACACATCATTTTGAACGCCAATCGTTAAAATGAATAAAGGAAGAAAGCCCCCTAAAAGGTAAATCCCTATCTTTGCAACTCATACAATACTGCCATGGCAAGAAAAAGAAGGAACAAAGCTTTCTGGAACAACATAAAATTCAAATACAAGCTGACCATCACCAACGAAAACACGTTAGAGGAAGTGGCCGGCATACGTGTCTCCAAGCTGAATGCCATCTATCTCCTGCTGGCCATGGCCATCATCCTGTTCTCCATCGCTGCCGCCATCATCGCCTTTACACCTTTGAAGAACTACCTTCCCGGATACATGAACAGCGAAGTGAGGACGCAAATCGTGAAGAATGCCCTCCGGGCCGATTCCCTCCAACAGGCTTTGGACAAGCAAAACCTTTACATTGTCAATATACAAGATATTTTCAAAGGAAAAATCATGGCCGACACCGTGCATTCCATCGATTCACTGGCCAACCTGAGGACAGATTCGCTCATGCCTCCCACCGAACGTGAAAAAGAATTCCGGAAACAATACGAAGAAACAGAAAAATACAACCTTATCTCCATCAACAAAGACCCTTCCATAGAAGGCATCTTCCTGCACACGCCATCTTCCGGAGGCATCACCGCCCACTTCAACCCTGAAGCGAGGCACTATGGCGTGGATATCGCCACAAGGCCCGATGAAAACATCCTTGCCGTGCTTGACGGGACAATCGTCATCAGTTCCTACACGCCATCTTATGGCTACGTGATGGCCATACAACACGGCCAGGACCTTGTAACAATCTACAAACATTGCGGCCCGCTCCTGAAAAACGAAGGAGACGAAGTGAAAGGAGGCGAAGCCATTGCCTTGGGAAACAAGATAAAACAACCGAACCCGCATCCCTTCCTCCACTTTGAATTATGGAAAAGAGGGCGGCCCATCAATCCTGAAGAATACATCATCTTTTAAACGTGACATGAAAAAGCAAATCGCCATATTAGGCTCCACCGGCTCTATCGGCACACAAGCCTTGGAAGTCATCGCCAGACATCCTGACCTGTATGAGGTGTACGCGCTTACTGCCAACAATCAGGCCGAACGCTTGATAGAGCAGGCACGGAAATTCCATCCCGACACCGTGGTGATAGCCAACAAAGAGAAGTACGCACAAGTAAAAAATGCACTTGCCGGCCAGCCCGTCAAAGTGTATGCCGGAGAAGATGCCATCGCACAAGTGGCGGAAGCGGCTCCTGTCGATGTCGTATTGGCCGCAATGGTGGGATATGCCGGACTGAAACCTGCCATACATGCCATACGTGCCGGAAAGGTCATCGCCTTGGCCAACAAAGAGACTTTGGTCGTAGCCGGAGAACTGGTACGTGACTTGGCCATGCAACACAAAGCGCCTGTCATTCCTGTAGATTCCGAACATTCGGCCATCTTCCAATGCTTAGTGGGAGAAACAGGAAACCCCATCGAGAAAATCATCCTCACGGCTTCAGGAGGACCTTTCCGCTCTTATACGCGCCAACAACTGGAACAAGCAGGCAAAGATGCAGCCTTGCACCATCCCAATTGGAAAATGGGCGCAAAAATAACGATAGACTCCGCCACCATGATGAACAAAGGATTTGAAGTCATTGAAGCCAAATGGCTCTTTGATGCCGCTCCCGGACAAATCGAGGTGGTCATCCATCCTCAATCCATCATTCACTCCATGGTGCAATTCGAGGACGGAGCCATCAAAGCGCAATTAGGCATGCCGGACATGAAACTGCCCATACAATATGCACTTTCTTATCCTGACCGCCTGCATGCGCCGTTCGAACGCATCGACTTCAACCAAATCAAAGAACTTACTTTCGAAACGCCCGACACATCACGTTTCCCGAACTTGGCATTAGCCTATGAAGCCCTCCGGCAAGGCGGGAACATGCCCTGCATCATCAATGCTGCCAACGAAGTCATGGTGGCTGCATTCCTGCAGGATCGTGTGAAGTTCTACCAAATGAGCGACATCATCGAGAAAACCATGCAAAACGTGCCTTTCATCCGCAAAGCCTCCTATGATGATTATGTGGCCACTGATGCAGAAGCAAGACGTTTTGCACAAAGCCTGTTGGCATGAACGGTGTAAAACAATTTATAAACAAGAATAGAAAAGAAACGAAATGGAAACATTCTTAATCCGTGCCCTGCAACTCATCATGAGCCTTTCGCTGCTGGTCATCGTGCATGAGGCCGGACACTTCCTCTTTGCACGCTTATTCAAAATACGGGTCGAGAAATTCTGCTTGTTCTTTGACCCGTGGTTCACCCTGTTCAAATTCAAGCCGAAGAAAAGCGACACCGAATATGCCATAGGCTGGCTTCCATTAGGCGGTTACGTGAAAATAGCGGGAATGATTGATGAGTCCCTTGACACAGAGCAGATGAAAAAGCCTGCACAACCTTGGGAATTCCGCTCTAAACCTGCCGGACAACGCTTGATGGTCATGGTGGCCGGCGTGTTGTTCAACTTCCTGTTGGCACTTTTCATTTATTCCATGATTCTTTTCAAATGGGGAGACAGCTACATTCCCCTGCAAGAAATGTCGTATGGCATGGAGTTCAGCCAACGGGCCAAAGAAGCCGGATTCAAAGACGGGGACATCCTTCTTTCTGCTGACGGGAAGAAATTGGAACGCTTCAACATGGATATGTTACGGAGCATCATTGACGCCACCGAAGTAAAAGTGCTTCGCGAAGGGAAAGAAACATCTGTTTATGTACCTGAACTCAGTTTGCTCGATATCAGCAAAGACAAAGAACCTTTCATCGCCTACCGCCTGCCTTGCCAAATAGATTCTGTCAGCCCCGGAAAACCGGCAGCAATGGCTGGATTGCGGAAAGGCGACAAGATTCTTTCCATAAACAGCATCCCAGTAGATTCATGGAAACAATTCACGGATGAATTAGACAAGCTCAAAGGAAAAGACGAGGGAAACACCCAAGTCACACTTGCTTATTCACGTGCCGGTGTGACAGACACGCTCACATTTGCAACGGATTCTGCCGGGATGGCGGGCATAGTCCCAATTCCGCTAAGCAAGATATACAAGCCTGTAGAAATAGAATACAGTTTCTTCGGTTCCTTCCCTGCCGGTGTCATGCTGGGCGTAAATACCTTGAAAGGTTACGTAAGCGACATGAAATATGTATTCACCAAGGAAGGAGCCAACAGCTTGGGCGGCTTCGGCACCATCGGAAGCATATTTCCCGCCACATGGGACTGGTATCGTTTCTGGTCCATGACCGCATTCCTCTCCATCATCCTGGCATTCATGAATATATTGCCAATCCCTGCACTCGATGGAGGACATGTGCTGTTCCTGCTTTACGAAATCATCGCCCGCCGCAAACCCAGTGACAAATTCATGGAATATGCCCAAATGGCAGGAATGTTCATTCTATTCGGACTGCTGATTTGGGCCAATTTCAACGATGTGGTAAGATTCCTTTTCTGAGCAACAGTCCTGCAATTCCATAAAAAAGGATATGTCTTCCGGCATATCCTTTTTTTACAATTCCAAAAGCCCGTCAGGAAGTTCCATCCTGATTACGCGCGCCAGATGATCCACATGAAGCACCAATTCCTCGGAAACAGGCACAAGCAGTTCCCCATCCGGCCGGGAAATCGTGAAAAGCACATTCGCAGTAGAATCATCCACATGAAGGACTTGCCCCAAACGGCCATGACGGACATCGTCCACATAGAATCCTTCAAAGTAATGCCATGATGCAGGATACCCTGCTTCAACATCTTCTTGCCGGTATTTCACAGGGAAATAAACCTCCACATTCGTAAAACGGCGGGCATCCTCTGCCGTATCCACCCCTTCCAATTTCACCAAGGCCACCGTGCCTGACTTGAAACGGTATTCCTCAATGAAAAAAGGAACAAGAATGCCATCCATCTGGCATATCAGATAATCGCAATCCACACGGTCAAAAATATCGTCCACAAAGGTGAAAGACAACTCGCCCTTCACGCCATGAGGCTTGTTGAACAAGCCAATCTTATATACTTCCTCTTTCCGTATCATGTCAGATGCGTGTAATGCGGGCTCCAACAGCATTCAAACGATGCTCTATGTCCTGATACCCACGGTCTATCTGTTCTATATTATGTATGCGGCTTGTCCCGTCCGCACTCATCGCGGCTATAAGCAAGGCTATGCCTGCACGAATGTCTGGCGACACCATATTCCCTCCGCGCAAACGAAATGCGTGGTTATGCCCGATGACAACAGCACGGTGCGGGTCGCACAATATAATCTGCGCACCCATATCTATCAGCTTATCCACGAAGAAAAGCCGGCTTTCAAACATTTTCTGGTGAATCAGCACGCTTCCTTTCGCTTGGGTCGCCACCACAAGCAGCACGCTAAGCAAATCAGGCGTAAGGCCGGGCCAAGGCGCATCGGCAATCGTCATTATGGAACCATCAATGAATGATTCTATCTCATAACTTTCCTGTGCCGGAACCAGAATGTCGTCCCCTTGTTGCTCAAGACGTATGCCAAGGCGACGGAAACTTTCAGGAATAATACCGAGATTAGCATAAGACACGTCTTTAATGGTCAACCTGCTGCCTGTCATGGCGGCCATGCCGATAAAGCTTCCTACCTCAATCATGTCAGGCAGCACAGTATGCTCTGCCCCCCCCAATGACTCTACCCCTTCAATGGAAAGCAAATTCGACGCAATCCCACTAATGCGCGCCCCCATACGGTTGAGCATCTTGCACAATTGCTGCAAATAAGGCTCACAAGCAGCATTATAAATAGTAGTAGTGCCACGTGCGAGGACGGCAGCCATCACAATATTGGCGGTGCCGGTAATGGAAGCTTCATCAAGCAACATATAGCATCCTTCCAAACGCGATGCTGTCACTTCATAAACGCCCCGGCAAGCATCATATGTGAAATGCGCACCCAAAGCACGAATGCCGGCAAAATGTGTGTCCAGCCTCCTGCGGCCGATTTTGTCACCTCCCGGACGGGATATCACTGCCTTCCCAAAACGGGCGACCAAAGGCCCCATCAACATCACAGAACCACGCAAAGCAGCACACTTCTTCAGGAACTCATCACTTCCCAAGAAGGCCAAATCCACATCCGCAGCCTTGAAACGGTAAGTATCCATGCCCTCTTTTGACACTTCCACCCCCATGTCACGCAGCAATTGGATGAGATTGTTCACGTCCAGTATGTCAGGCACATTATGCACCACGACTTCTTCCTCGGTCAGCAAAGTAGCACAGATGATTTGCAGCACCTCATTCTTGGCACCTTGCGGAGCTATCTCTCCTTCTAACCTATGCCCTCCTTCTATAATAAATGATGCCATGCGCACCTCCTTTCATCAACCGTTTTTCTGACGACGCTTGCCCTGTTTACCCTTACGTTGCTGGCCAAACATTTTCTGATCCCATAAATGCACTTCCTCTGCATCCAAATCAATAGCACCATTCGAATATTCCCGAAGATCATCAAATATTTTCTGATCATCCACAACATCCTTATTCCAAGCCAAAAAACATTTCTTCATGTGGTTGGCAATAAGCAACACCAGACGTTGCCTTTCTTCACCTTCAGGATAATCTACCGCTTTAGCTACCAATTCCTGTACCCCACGTCCATAATGCCGGTAACGAATCGCGCCTTTGGGATAAGAAATGTTATCGGGCCGTGTGCAGAGCGTGTCTTTTCTCACAATGTCACATGGATAATCAATGTCTAACTTAAAATCAGCCATAATAGCCAAATGGTCCCATAGCTTATGGTTGAAATCGGGTATGTCACGCAAATGCGGGAACATGTTACCCATGATATCCACGATGGTATTTGCACACCGCTGGCGTTCTGCGCGATCAGGAATAGACACAGCATAATCCACCATGTTCTGCACACTCCGTCCATATTCTGGAAGCAACAAAGGCCTCTCTTGAGTATTGTACTTCAAATCATCCATATTCATAATCACAATAGTTTTTTAGGTTTTGATGCCACAAATTCTTTCAAATAAAATGGTTCAAAATAAGCCACATCCTTCATGTCTCCTTTCAACAAGGCTTTTTCTGCCAAAGGGAACATCATTTTCGCCAAAGGTTCCACTTCTTCAATAAAATGCGCATTCGGATGGCTTGCCAAGGCTTTGCGGCATTTCATTGCACCATTGCCAAAGAAATATACCGGATGGGCATCCAAAAACTCACGATAAACAACATCCCCGTCCACAATGTCTGCCTGCACTCCACGCCGCATGCCTAAAGCACGATCATAAACAGCGGCATACACCTCCATACGCCGGGCATCCAGCATCGGACAAAGCAAAGCATCATCAGGAAGTTCATGATGCAACAGGACTGGCACACAAAGCACCTCTAAAGTAGGAATCCCCAACAAAGGCACGCCACGGCCATAGCAAATCCCCTTTGCCATGGAAACTCCAATACGCAAACCGGTGTACGAACCTGGCCCGCAACTAACCGCAACCGCAGCCAATGAAAGCCCACGCGCATCAACAAACGATAATGCTTCATCTACAAACGTACCTAAAGACTCCGCATGCGAATGCCCTGCGCGATCTTCTTTCGCAAAAAGAAGCATGCCTTCCTCACTCGCCGCAACGGAACAGACCTCCGTAGAGGTTTCAATATGCAATATGCAAGCCATAATTCAAATGGAATCCTTTCACGTGGCAAAGATATGGAATTTCCTCTATACCACCATGCAGACAGCGGAAAAACGACGTTATCGAAAAGTTGCCAAAGCAACAGGATACAAAAACAATACAATCTAAAAAACACAGTTCAAGCTTTTCCACAAGCAACATCGCATCAACCTTTTTTAAAACAGAATGCCCATATCTATTTATCAATTATTAATAAGGAAAGGAAAAACGCCATGCTGCAAATCTTCAGTCTCCAACAGGCACGACCAGGATTCTTTATAAAAAAAGTTAAGGAACTTTGCCATATCCAAGGATGTATCTATTTTCGCAAAAAGTTGCATGCGCAATCACGAGCATGTTTAAATATCAAAGGCATGTACAAACAATCATCGGCAACCCTTTTCTCCAAACAGGCAAAAGCACTGACCATCTTCATAGCCGCTACGTGTTTTATCCTGCCTGTGCAGGCACAGAGCGTATTAACGTTAGACAGCTGCCGCGCCCTCGCCATCCAGAATAACAAGAACCTGAAAATAGCAAAGGAAAAAACCAATGCTGCGCACTATCAACGAAAAGCCGCTTTTACCAACTATTTCCCTGAAATTTCAGCAACAGGAATGTACATGCGCAATCAAAAAGAATTTTCCCTGCTAAACGATGAACAGAAAAATGCCCTTACAGGAGTCGGCACTCAATTGCAAGGAGGAATACAAAACAGCATGCAAGGACTCATGCAAAGCCAACCTGCACTCGCAGCCAATCCCCTCTTTTCACAATTGGCAGGAGCGCTTTCGGCCATCGACATTGCCAGTCCGCTCAACGCGATAGGAACATCTATCATTGATGCTTTCCGCACTGATACACGCAACATCTATGCAGGAGTTGTTACCCTCACGCAACCTCTTTACATGGGAGGAAAAATCAGAGCCTATAACAAAATAACCCGATATGCCGAGCAATTGGCACAAGAACAGCATGATGCTGCACTGCAAGATATCATTTTGGCCACCGACCAAGCTTATTGGCAAGTGGTGTCACTTTCTGCAAAAAAAGAACTGGCCGAAGGATATCTCCAACTACTCCAGAAACTGAATGACGACATTGAAAAGATGATTGCGGAAGGGGTTGCCACGAAGGCTGACGGATTGTCCGTAAAAGTCAAAGTGAACGAAGCCGAAATGACGCTCACCAAAGTGGAGGATGGGCTGACCCTCGCCCGAATGTTATTATGCCAACTATGTGGATTGGAACTGAACACGACACCTACTTTGGCAGATGAGAATTTAGAGGACATCGCCTTTGCAAACGAAGAAATACCAGCCAACATGGAACTTGCTTACCAAAACCGGCCAGAACTGAAAAGCCTGGAAATAGCAAGCGGAATCTATGAGCAAAAAGTGCGTGTCACACGTTCCGGGCATCTGCCCACCCTCGCGCTCATGGGAAATTACGTGATCACCAACCCTTCCGTATTCAACAGCTTTGAAAACAAATTCAAAGGCATGTTCAACGTCGGAGTCATGCTCAAAATCCCCATCTGCCATTGGGGAGAAGGCATCTATAAAACGAAAGCCGCAAAAGCAGAGGCACGTATCGCACGCTACCAATTGGAGGATGCCCGCGAAAAAGTGGAACTCCAAGTCAACCAATCGGCCTTCCAAGTACATGAGGCGGAAAAGAAGCTTGCCATGGCGCAAAAAAACATGGAAAAAGCCAATGAGAACCTCCGTTATGCAACTCTCGGTTTTGAGGAAGGAGTCATACCTCCCAGCAATGTCCTCGAAGCCCATACCGCATGGCTGTCTGCCCAGTCTGAAAAGATAGACGCACAAATAGACGTCAGGCTCACGCAAGCCTGCTTGAGAAAAGCCACAGGCACTTTGGAATGACATCCCATTGAATCATGAAATAAAATGTACCAACAATAATAACAAAAAAACTATGGCATCACCGGAAAGAAAGTCACAAAACAGCAATATGCTCCTTGCGTTCCTCACCCTCGTGGGAGTCATCGCCCTCGTAGCGCTTGTGGGATTCCTCACTCTCCGCAAAGGGCCTGAAATCATACAAGGCCAAGCGGAAGCCACCGAATACCGCGTATCAAGCAAAGTTCCCGGGCGCATCCTCAAACTCCTTGTCAAAGAAGGCGAAAAGGTCAAAGACGGCGATACTCTCGCCATCCTCGAAGCGCCCGACGTGGAAGCCAAAATGGCACAAGCCAAGGCCGCACAAGCCATGGCGCAGGCACAAAACGAGAAAGCGCTGAAAGGCGCACGCAGCGAACAAATACAAGCTGCCTATGAAATGTGGCAAAAAGCCAAAGCGGGACGCGAAATAGCCGAGAAATCATACCAACGCGTGAACCGCCTTTACCAACAAGGAGTCATGACGGCGCAAAAGAACGATGAAGCCACTGCGCAATACAATGCCGCAATAGCCACCGAAAAAGCCGCGAAAGCACAATACGAGATGGCGCGCAACGGTGCCGAACGCGAAGACAAAATGGCCGCAGCCGCCCTTGTGGAACGTGCCAAAGGTGCAGTGGCCGAAGTGGAATCCTACATCCACGAAACATACCTCACGGCATTGGCCGATGGCGAAGTGGCAGAGATATTCCCCAAAACGGGAGAATTGGTAGGCACCGGCGCACCTATCATGAGCATTGCTGAATTGGAGAACATGTGGGTGAGCTTCAACGTGCGTGAAGACCTGCTGGAAGGACTCGCCATCGACAACGAAGTGGAGGCTGCCGTCCCCGCCCTTGGCAACAAGACAGTCCGCCTGCGCATCTACTACATGAAAGACCTCGGCACCTACGCCGCATGGAAGGCCACAAAGACTACCGGCCAATTCGACCTGAAGACCTTCGAGGTGAGGGCTGTCCCCACCGGGCCTGTCCCCGGCCTGCGTCCCGGCATGTCCGTCATCCTGAAACAAAGATAGGCCACATACCATGTTCAACCGGCAAACATACCAATGCTTGAAGCGCATCGCATGGCGCGAATGCAAACGGCTCGTGTCGAGGCCGCTCTACATCTTCGCCATGGTGGGGGCGCCCCTGTTCTGCTACGTGTTCTTCACCACGCTCATGGACGAAGGACTGCCGACAGACCTTCCCGTAGGAGCCGTTGACATGGACGACAGCGCCACTTCGCGCAACCTTGTCCGCAACCTTGATGCCTTCCAACAGACACACATCGCTGCACACTACCCCAGCCCGTCCGAGGCACGCGCCGCCATGCAACGGGGCGACATCTACGGGTTCTACTACATACCGCCCCGCTTCTCAGAGGAACTGCAGGCCAACCGGCAGCCCAAAGCTTCGTTCTACACGAACAATGCCTACCTCATCGCAGGCTCCCTCCTCTACCGCGACATGAAGACCATGTCGGAACTGGCCAACGGGGCTGCGGGGCGCACCGTGCTTTACGCGAAAGGCGCCACAGAGGCACAGGCGATGGCCTTCCTCCAGCCCATCGTCATCGACACCCATGCCATCCACAACCCTTGGCTCAACTATTCCGTGTACCTTTGCAACACGATCCTGCCAGGCATCCTCATGCTGCTCATCTTCATGACTACCGTGTATTCCATCGGCACGGAGGTGAAGGAACGCACCTCCCACCAATGGCTGCGCATGGGAGGCGGGTCGATGTACGTGGCCTTGTGCGGCAAGCTGCTGCCCCACACTGTGGTGTTCACCGTCATGGCGGCTTTCTACAACGCCTGGCTTTACGGGTTCCTCCATTTCCCCTGCCATGGCGGCATCCTGCCCATGCTGCTGGCCTCGCTCCTATTGGTGCTGTCCTCGCAGGCATGCGGCGTGTTCATGATCGGCATGCTGCCCACCCTCCGCCTTGGCCTGAGCTTCGCCTCCATCTGGGGGGTGCTGTCGTTCTCCATATCGGGGTTCACTTTCCCGGTCATGGCGATGCACCCTGCGCTCCAGGCGTTGGCCAACCTTTTCCCTTTGAGGCATTATTACCTGATATACGCCGGGCAGGCGCTGAACGGATACGGCATGGCCTACACGTGGCCGTCATACGTGGCGCTGCTGCTGTTCCTGTTCCTTCCTTTCCTGGTGATGAACAGGCTGAAGACGGCCATGGCGCATTACAAATATATCCCATAGAAACGACGAACCCCATGAAAGACGTCACGCTAAAGCAAAAGATAAAGCAAGGCTTCCAGAGCCTGTTCCACATTTGGAAGGAAGAGGTGAAGAACACCTTCCGCGACCAAGGGATGCTCATCTTCTTCCTCCTCGTGCCTTTGGCGTACCCGCTCATCTATGCTTTCATCTACACGGGCGAGGTGGTGCGGGAAGTGCCGGTGGCTTTGGTGGACGACGCACGGGGAAGCCTCAGCCGCGAATTCGCCCGGAAGGTGGACGCCACGGCCGACATCCGCATCGCATGCCTCTGCCCCGACATGGAAGATGCCCAAGAGCGGATGAGGCGAGGGGAGGCCCATGGCATCATCCGCATCCCCGGCGAGTTTGCTTCTGACCTTGCCGCCGGGCGGCAAGCGCATGTGGCCATTTATTGCGACATGGGATGCCTGCTCTACTACAAGAACCTGCTGTCGGCCTGCACCTATGTGTCGCTTGACATGAACAGGGACATCAAGGTGGCCCGCGCGGGCAACACCACCGGGCGGCAGGACGAAGTGACGGCTTATCCTTTCGAATATGAGGACGTGGCGCTGTTCAACCCCCAGAACGGCTTCGCGTCGTTCCTCATCCCCGCCGTGCTTGTCCTCATCCTCCAGCAGACGTTGCTGCTGGGCATCGGCCTTTCTGCCGGGACGGCCCGCGAGAAGAACCGCTTCCGCGACCTCGTGCCTGCCCGCAACCGCCACTACGAGGGGACGTTGCGCATCGTGATGGGCAAGGCGTTGTGCTACTTCATGCTCTACGCTGTGGTGAGCGTCTATGTGTTGTGCGCCGTGCCGCGCATGTTCCGCCTCGTGCAGGTGGCCGACCCTGCCACGCTCATCCTCTTCATGCTGCCCTACCTGGCGGCGTGCATCTTTTTCTCCATGACGGCCTCCGCCGCTGTGCGCAACCGCGAGACGTGCATGATACTCTTTGTTTTCACCTCGCTGCCCCTGCTGTTCATCAGCGGCGTGTCGTGGCCCGGCGCGTCCATCCCCCCGTTCTGGAAATATGTGTCGTGGCTGTTCCCCTCCACGTTCGGCATCAACGGGTTCATCCGCATCAACACCATGGGCGCCACGCTGGCGGAGGTGGCTGCGGAATACCGCGCCCTGTGGGTGCAGGCAGGAGCTTACTTCATCACGGCCTGCCTGGTCTATCGCCACCAAGGCCGTATCGGGCGCCGCCACCTCCGCGACGAGATGCGCCGCCTGCGGCGGGCGGCAAGCCGCCAGCAGCAGCTAGCAGCCAAAATATAGAAGCCAAGAAGCAGGCCGCAAGGCCTTGCGTCTCTGCTTCATGCCCGGGGAGTAATAGATTGCAACAATCCCGTCCGCAGGAGGCTTTCCGCAGGAAGCCCGGCGGGCTTCCGCCTTCTCCGCTTCCCCACTCGCCCATCCACTGCCTCAGCCTTTAGGGCATCCCTCCAAACATGCCTCACAGGCCACTGTGGAGGGGGTGCAGGAGGGAACGCATTCCCTGCCCCGACACCACAATTATGGTGTACCCTCCACCACCATTGTGGTCACCCTGCCACCTCCATTATGGCCACCGCCCCACCACAATGGTGGCCGCCACCTCACCTCTATTGTGGCCGACGCCTCACCACAATAGCGGTTTCCGCCTCCCCCATGCATGGTAAAGAGTATATACAGCACAAGGCATCTTGCCCCTTGCGCATGGCTGCCTGAATGACAAAACCAGGGCAGGCCCGACATTTCCCGCAAGGGGCGCGGCGCGGGCTGCGCCCCTTTTCGTTTCCTGCCCTGCATGCAAAAAACGGAGGCCAACAGCCCTGCATACGGGAGGTTTTCCGTATCTTTGCCCGCGCAAAATCCTTATACCCTCGTGGCATGAAAGAATTCTTCAACCTGTTGCGCCGCTTCGTGCGCCCCTACCGGAAATACCTGGCGCTGACCATCGGATTCAACTTCCTGTCGGCCTTGCTCAACATCTTCTCCTTCTCGCTCATCATCCCCATCCTCCAAATCCTGTTCAAGATATCCCGACAGGCCTACGAGTTCATGCCTTGGGGCGGGGAAGGCAGCCTGAAGGACATTGCCGTCAACAACTTCTACTACTTCGTCACCCGCCTCATCGGCCAACTGGGCGAAAGCACCACCTTGCTCATCCTTGGTCTGTTCCTCGCCGTGATGACCTTCCTGAAGACAGGATGCTACTTCCTCTCCTCGGCCATGGTCATCCCCATCCGGACGGGCGTGGTGCGCGACATCCGCAACCAGCTCTACCGCAAAATCCTGTCGCTTCCCCTCGGCTTCTTCTCAGAGGAACGCAAAGGCGACATCATCGCCCGCATGAGCGGCGATGTGCAGGAGGTGGAGACCTCCATCATGAGTTCGCTGGACATGCTGTTCAAGAACCCCATCCTCATCATCGCCTACTTCGGCACGCTGGTGGCCATCAGCTGGCAACTCACGCTGTTCACCCTCGTGGTGCTGCCCGTGATGGGCTGGCTCATGGGCGCGGTGGGCAAGAAGCTGAAGCGGAAATCGCTCCTCGCCCAAAGCCAATGGAGCGACCTCATGTCGCAGGTGGAGGAAACCCTCGGCGGCCTGCGCATCGTCAAGGCGTTCAACGCGCAAGGCAAGATGCGCGGCCGCTTTGAACGCACCAATGAAGCCTACCGCCGCACTATCAGCCGCGTGAACACCCGCCAGCAACTGGCGCACCCCATGAGCGAATTCCTCGGCACAGTGCTGATTGTCATCGTCCTGTGGTTCGGCGGGACCCTTATCCTCCACAACGGCTCCACCATCGACGCACCCACCTTCATCTTCTACCTCGTGATGCTGTACAGCCTCATCAACCCCCTCAAGGAGTTCTCAAAGGCCAGCTACAACATCCCCAAGGGTCTGGCCTCCATGGAACGCATCGACAAAATCCTGCTGGCCGAGAACCATATCAAAGAACCCGCCCGCCCCGTGCCGCTGCCCACGCTGAAAGAGAAGATTGAATACCGCGACGTGTCGTTCAAGTACCAAAACACATGGGTGCTGCGCCACATCAACCTCACGATAGAGAAAGGAAAGACCGTGGCTCTCGTAGGGCAGTCCGGCTCCGGCAAGTCCACGCTCGTTGACCTCCTGCCCCGCTATTATGACGTGCAGGAAGGCGCCGTGCTGATTGACGGGGTGAACGTGAAAGACACCGGCCTGCAGGAACTGCGCAACCTGATGGGGAACGTGAACCAAGAAGCCATCCTGTTCAACGACACGTTCTTCAACAACATTGCCTTCGGCGTGGAGAACGCCACCATGGAGCAAGTCATCGAAGCGGCCAAGATAGCCAACGCACACGACTTCATCATGGCCAGCGAGCAGGGCTACGATACCCTGATTGGCGACCGTGGCGGCAAACTCTCCGGCGGGCAACGCCAACGGGTGAGCATCGCACGCGCCATCCTGAAGAACCCGCCCATCCTGATTTTAGATGAAGCAACCTCCGCCCTCGACACGGAATCGGAAAAGATGGTGCAGGAAGCGTTGGAAAACCTGATGAAGAACCGCACCACCATCGCTATCGCCCACCGCCTCTCCACCATCCGCAACGCCGATGAGATCTGCGTGCTGCACGAAGGACGCATCGTGGAGCGCGGCCGCCACGAGGAACTCCTCGCCCTCAACGGCTATTACAAGCGCTTGTGCGACATGCAGCAGGTGTAACACCCCTGCATGCCGCACCGGCCATTCCCCCCCGAAAGCGTCAAAACAACTTCTTTATGTCAGAGGCCACGTTCAAGAGCGCCAATTCCATGTCGGCCTCCGCTTGGCGCTTCCTGACCTCGAAACAGCCCTTATAGAGCGACAGGCTTCCCCGTCCGGTAATCCAGGAACTTCACATGGACAAATATCGACGACGGGGTTCCCTGCCCCACCAAAAGGCGCACCAGCAGCAACTGCTCCTTCTGCTCCACCGGCAAGCCGTCCACACATTTCTCCCCTACCATCTCCAAGCCTTTAGAAGCCAAAGCATCATAAACCTCCTCCTCCGCATCGGCCAAATACACCCAATCCGTCTTGTCGCGCACATCAACGATAGAGGCATAAGCATAATCCTTCAACCCTCCAACATCTGAGACCACTGCTTTGTTCACTGCACAGGAGACGAACAGTCCCCATGCTACACATAACACAATCATCCATTTTTTCATGACACAAATCGTTTAAACATCCATAATAAGCTGACAATATAGCAAAGTTATCATCATTTTCCAAACAAAACGCTTCCATACCAAGTTTTTCCCGCCGCCATGGCAGAAAACGCCCGCAAGCAATATCGCTGCCGGCACTTTCCTAGCGACGCATCCATTGAAAAAGGCAGGCAGAAGGGTAAAAAAAATAGCGCAAAGCTTCAAAACTTTGCGCTATCCCTTTCAAACAATTCCTTTCATTGAGCCGGAGTATCCGGGGTCTCTGCTGCCGGAGCATTCTGCTGAGGCACTGCATCCGGTGCCTGAGTTGCCTCTGTCTCAGGAGTAGCGAATCCGGCAGGAGGGGCCAATGGGTTTTCCTTCGCCTCCTCTACGGCACGCTGCTCCATCACCGATGTCTCTTGCACGGCCTCCGGCAATGTATAGGCTGAAGCGATGCTCAGCACCACCATGAAAGCAGCCAAGCCCCATGTGGTCTTTTCCAACACGTCGGTCGTCTTGCGCACGCCCATGATTTGGTTGGACGATGCAAAACTGGAAGCCAAGCCTCCGCCCTTCGAGTTCTGAATCAAGACAATAAAACACATCAGCAGTGCTGCTATCACCATTAAGATTACCAATAATAGATACATTTTGTTATTCCGATTTAGCGTTAATAATCAATTTCTCCAAAAATCTGATTTGGTCTGCAAAGTAAGCGTTTTTTTTTGGATATTTCAAACTTAACTTTTTAATTATTTCAAGTGCTTTCGAATAACGCTTCTGCTTGACATAGATTTTCGCCAGTGTTTCCGTAAAGAAATTTTCATCGCCGCCTGCATCTGGATTGTCCCCCAAACCCGGTGGGAACGGCATGTCTTCCTCCGTTTCACCGGCCTCCCCACCTTGTGCAAAAAGCGGGCGTATCCCTTCTGATGCGTCTTTTTCAATAAAATGGTCAATCAAATCCTGCCCCTTCATCTTGGAAACGTTTCCTTCCACGGCATCTTCCTCGCGCAGCAGGTAAGGAGTGTAATCCACAGAAACATCCAACGGACCGGCCGATGAAAGTTCATCCACATGCGTTTCCAAGAATGCATCAATGAGCGCCAGCGTCCTGTCCAATGATGGCTCACCATCCCATCCCTCAGGCTGCCCTGCCGCTTGGAGAGGCTCGTCCATGCCTTCCATAAGATTGAAGAGCTGCCTGCGGTCGCTGATGCAAATCGCTGCTTTCCGCAATTCTTCCCCGAAAGAGGCATCATGCAACAAATACAAGCACCTCACATAGAGCAGGCGGGCAACTTGGAAATAAGGGTAACGCGCCACCAGTTTCCGCAGCTCATACAGTGCTTCCCTGTCCAAACGGGCGGGATGGGCCAGCCATTCTTCCAGAACGTCCGCTGTCATCATCTACCAGTTCGCTACGGTCGCATTGAATATCTGGTCCACAATCTCGTCCACAATCTCGTCTATCAACCCGTCCTGCACGGTATTAAGCGGCATGGAGGAGTCGTAATTCCTGAAAGCGGAAAATTGCTGCTCAAAGTCCTCCGCATGGTTGGTGTTGTTCGTGAAACGCACGTTCACCGTCACCTTCAGCTGCGTTTCCGAAGAAAAGCCGTCGGCCTTCACCGATTGGTTCAACTGGTCGTAGCCGGTAATCTCGCCCGAAACGACCAAATCCCCTCCCCTCGGAACAAGGCTCAGCCGGGTCTGCGTCATGTAAATGGTCTGCAACTCATCATTGAACACTGTGCCCAAAGGCGCATACACATAAGCAGACTTAATCGGGAAAGTCTCCACCGTGATGGTCTTCACCTTGTCATAATCAATGGATGCCCCGTTGAATTTATAAGAGATGGTGCATGACACCGCCACCAGCAACAGGAACGAAACAGCAAAAGCAGCACGTAATTTCTTAGTCCAACCCATATTCCTTGATTTTTCTATATAACGTCCGTTCTGATATGTTCAAATCCTTAGCCGCATTCTTCCGCTTGCCATGATGCTTTTCCAACGCTTTCCGTATCATTTCCTTCTCCACCTCGTCCAGCGACAAGGATTCTTCCACGTATTCGGCAGAATCAGGCGTCTCGCCCGCCTCCTTGTCCGGTTTTGCCGGAATGTTGATAGTCGTAGGCACAGCATCGGACTCCACGAATCCTTCATGCCGGGGATAATAAGTCACCGATGGCGCATCGTTCTTCATCCCCCGCTCCTCCATGATGCCATGCACCAGTTTCTTCAACTCTGTCACATCTTGCCGCATGTCGAACAAGACTTGGTAAAGAATCTCCCGCTCGCTGCCGAACGACTTGTCCGCCTTGCTTCCATACAAAGCCGGCAAACGCTGTGCATTCTGCTCCGGCAAATAATTCCGAAGTATCTCAGAGGTTATTTCCCGGTTGGTTTCTATAATGGAAATCTGTTCGGTAATGTTTTTCAACTGGCGGACGTTCCCCGGCCAAGGATAGCCTGTCAGCAACTTCTTGGCATCTTCCGTCAACTGAATGGCAGGCATGCGATACTTCTCTGCAAAATCAGAAGCAAATTTTCTGAACAGCAACACGATGTCGTCCGCCCTTTCACGCAATGGCAGGATTCTGATAGGCACTGTGTTCAGACGGTAAAACAAGTCCTCCCGGAAACGCCCGTCCGCAATGGCGGCGGCAAGGTTCACATTCGTGGCTGCAATGATCCGCACGTCTGTCTTCAGCACTTTCGATGAACCGACTTTGATGAATTCTCCCGATTCCAAGACACGCAGCAAACGCGCTTGCGTTGACAAAGGCAATTCGCCCACCTCATCCAAAAAAATCGTTCCTCCGTCGGCTTCGCCAAAATACCCTTTCCGGTCGCTCACCGCGCCGGTAAAAGCCCCTTTCTCATGCCCGAACAATTCAGAATCAATCGTGCCTTCGGGAATCGCGCCGCAATTCACCGCAATGTATTGCCCGTGCTTGCGGCGGCTGTATTGATGGATGATTTGCGGGAAACTCTCCTTGCCGACTCCGCTCTCGCCGGTTATCAGCACCGACAAATCCGTAGGAGCCACTTGGATAGCAATGTCTATCGCACGGTTCAATGCCTCCGTATTGCCGATAATGCCGAACCGTTGCTTCACTTGTTGAACTTCTGCGTTATTCATTATGAAATGTTTAGCCTGACAAAAGTACAACAAATACATGGAAAACAAAAATGCCGAATCAACAAATCGTTTTATTCCGGCGGCAAAGGGGACGGTGGGTACAAAAAGAACATCCCATGCCTCCGGCAAACCCTCTACGAACCTTCCGAAAAAGTTCTTAGAAGATTTTCAAAAACATTGGAAAGTTTTGCCCCAAACATTGGAAGGCTTTTCAAAAACCTTTGGGAGGTTCCGGCAACCTCTTTGGGAAGCATGAACGGAAATGCGGGCAAAAATGCCCGGCCGCCAACCGGCAAATGCCCCAACGGCTTTTACCCATCAGCAAAAACGGGGCGGGAAGGCATCTTCCCGCCCCGTTTGCCTGCGACAGCATCTTTAATCTATCTCTTCATCTGCCTCATAGCCTCCCATCTCCCGGATGGCATTTTTCAGCATGACGTATTGCTGGAACAGATGGTTGACAGGCACCTCGCCTTCCGTATAGTCATGCATCGGGCTCTTCAAGAAGAAACTCAAGAAACGCTGGATGCCATAACGCCCGGCACGTGCCGCCAAATCGCTCAGCAACACCAAATCAAGCACCAATGGCGCCGCCAATATCGAATCCCGGCACAGGAAGTCTATCTTGATTTGCATGGGATAGCCCATCCAACCGAAAATATCGATATTGTCCCACCCTTCCTTGTTATCATTGCGGGGAGGATAATAGTTGATGCGAACTTTGTGGTAATAGCCTGTATATAAATCCGGCTGGTTCTCCGGCACAAGGATAGACTCCAATGTTGACAACTTGCTGACTTCTTTCGTATGGAAATTGGCTGGTTCGTCCAGCACAAGCCCGTCGCGGTTTCCCAATATATTGGTTGAGAACCAGCCGGAAAGCCCCAAGCAACGGGTGCCGATAATCGGGGCAAAGCCTGATTTCACCAATGTCTGGCCCGTTTTGAAGTCTTTCCCCGCAATGGGCAGCTTCACCTTCTCGGCCAATTCCCACATAGCCGGGATATCCACCGTCGTGTTGGGCGCTCCCATAATAAAAGGCGCACCTTCCGACAACGCAGCGTATGCATAGCACATGGAAGGAGCCACATGCTTCCGGTCATCCTCCTTCATCGCTTGCTCCAATGCCGCCAATGAGCCATGGACTTTCTCGTTTACAGGGACATAAATCTCGGTAGAAGCCGCCCAAATCACCACAATCCGTTCACACCCATTGGTTTCCTTGAAGTTGCGGATGTCTTCCCGCAACCGCTCCACCATTTCCCAACGGCTCTTGCATGCCTTCACGTTCGTGCCGTCCAGACGGCTTGCATAGTCATGGTCGAAAGCGGCCTCCATGGCCACTATCTTCTCCAGTTCATCTTTCACAGGAAGAATGTCTTTCGCCTTCAGCACTTCGCAATTGACAGCCGCTTCAAATGCATTGACCAGATACACGTCCCATGCGCCAAATACCAAATCGTCCAAGCCAGCCAACGGGACAATCTCCCCGTAATGCTTGTATTGCTTGTCCTTTCCACGCCCCACGCGTATCTTGTCGTATTGCGTCATCGACCCGACAGGCTTGGAAAGTCCTTTTCGAACCATCAGCACTCCCGTCATGAAGGTAGAAGTAACCGCTCCCAACCCTACGCAAAGCACACCCAGTTTCCCGGTTGCCGGTTTAACATTTACTTTTTCCATTTCTATTTCTATCTTTCGAACAAAACACTTATTGATACATATCTCTATATTATGACTTCAGGCAATTGATCTATACTGGAAATAATCACATCCGGCAACGAGTCATCGGTGTCCTCGTCCCAACCGATGCCCCGCAGCCATACGGCCTTGCACCCTAATGCTTTGGCCGGTATCATATCTTTCCTGAACGAATCACCGACCACGGCTATGTTCCCGGACGGGCAAGCCAATGCCTCCACACCTAGCTGATAAATAGCCGGGTCTGGCTTCCTAATTCCGACGACAGCCGATTCTATGACTCTTTCAAAAAAGCAAAGTAAGCTAAAATCGCTAAGGATTGTTTCAATATTCCCGTAAAAGTTTGAAACAAGCACTAATTTATGTTGCGAATACAACTTTTCAACCACAAGGCGGGACTTTTGGAGCATGTCGCACGCATAGGCGTAAGCCGCACGTGCTATCCGTTCCGGAAGTCCTCCAGCAGCAGCCTCATCCAAGAAGCCTTGAGCCAACAAGTAAGCGACTTGAAGTCCCGCTTTCACATGCAACACCTCATAAAGGCCGTCACTATTCTTGATGAGGGGTTGTGAAGACAAAGCCCTTTCCCCATGCACATAAGCCGCCTTGAACGTTTCCTTGTCCACCGGGACACGGCACTCCACGTATTTGTTCCACAACACTTCCGACCAATGGCATCCATTGGTATCAAGGGTTCCCCCAAAATCAAATATGATTCCTTGTATGTCTGGCAATTTATTCATAACATCCCTCATTTCCCAAAAACATCAGCCATTTGCTTCCCCTTCTTTAGACAACTGGGCATACAGCATGGAAGAAAATTTCTCATGACGATAGCGCATGTAGAAAAACAGCACGTTCATCACCGTAATCTCAAACACGAAATAGCACCAAGGCATTCCTGCCAAAAGCAATATGAAAAGCGCAATCGAACGAGTGTTGAATGTCAATATGTTGGCATACACCATCAAGGGTTTGCTCAATTCGCGGAAACGATTCCGGAAAGAATCCGGCACGTCATCACCGTATCTTTCTCTCACGAGCGACATAAGCCGCTGGAATTCAGGTGTCATCGACTCCTGCAAGCGTGTATAGTTGCCATAAAAGTACAACCACAGCTTCCACCAAAAATGATGCTTCCAAGGAGTAGCATGGAACAAGGCACGCTGTTGCTTGAAAGTATCCAATTCACTGCCCTCCTTTCCTTTCAGGAAATACAAATGGACATTACGGTAATAATCCGCCAAAGAACATTGCCGGCTATGGCAAATGAAACCCGCAAAAGCGGCCATCAGCCAAACAGACAATATTTGCCACCGCTCACTTTCCCAATCATGCGACATCGTGAAACGAAGGCAAATAAAGAAATAAATTGAGAAGAACCACAAGTCGCCGGCAAAGCCATCCAGCAAACGCCCCCATAAAGTCTTCTTCCCGGTCATCCGCGCCAACTGCCCATCCGTGCTGTCGTACACATTCGCCCACACCAGCAGAAGAATACCGACCAAATTCAACCACCATGCATCAAAATAGAAGAACACCCCGGAAGCCACGCCAATGACAATGGAGATAATCGTGACGACATTGGGATGCACGCCCCAACGCGCAAAGCCCAGAGCGCAACGGTAGCCCAAAGGGCGATAGAAATAAATGTCAATCGGCTCCTCCGTATCCAGCGACTTCAAGGACGCTTCCACTCCTTTGCGAAAAGAATCTTTATCCATCTTGCCACTTCTTTAATGCTTGCCCGTAAATATAACCGGCTATGCTACGCGCCGCCGCATCCCGGCAAGGGGCAAAACTCGGCCAGTCATTAAAATCAATAATCCGGATTTGCCCATCCTTCCCGACAATGCAATCCCCGCCATAAACAACCAAGCCCAGAACAGCAGCCGCACGGTCACAGGTTTTCTGCAAATCCAATGCATCAAAAGGAATGCCTTCCGCTTCCCCGTTGATGGCTTCCAACCCGAACTTGCTGTGCGAACAGGAAGAAGGATAAAACCAATAAAAGAAACCAGTACCGGCCACTCCGTAGAATTTCACCAAATCTCCCGGCAAATGCGCATTGACAACCGCAGAACAGATGCCTCGGGTGGCAAAATCAGAAAGCACCGCTTCTGCATCTTCCCGGCATGCCACAAAACACACGTCTTCTTTCACCATGGCATGCGAATCGCCCCGCTTTACCCAATATGGAAAATCCAAAGATGGCATAACGAAGCCCCCTTCACGCATTACAAGGATTTCACTCGCCGGGCAAGGAACTTTATGGGACACGAAAAGTTGCGTCAATCGCTCACGTCGGCAATTCCGTATCCCGGAAGCGGAATTCACAGCCAACGATCCCTGACGTTCCAACGCTTCGAGGCGGGAAACAGCTTCCCGGCTCCGGGGCATGCCGAACACCGTTTTGCCCGAAAAGCAAGAACCGGCAAATTCATCTTCCGCGCATGCAAGCACGTCGCCACCCAAACACTGCAACTCCCGGCAAACCGCCTCAAATATGGCGGCATCATTATCCACATGGTTCGGGGAATAACGTCCGCCTCTGCTGACACCAAGCATGGGAATCTTCATCACAATATGTTTTTTCCGGCCAGGTAACGCTCTGCTTTCACAATGTCAGCCACATGGTCCACATCCAATATCTTCGTAAAAGGATAGGCCACAAGGTCTGCGCCTTGCCGCACCAATTCCCTTTGGAAATTCCGCATACGCGACATGCCTTCCGCCACGCATCCGGCCAACACCTCCAACGAAGAAGGGCGCAAACAATAAACGCCCCCCGAAACAAACTTGCAATTCCCGTCCACCTCGTCATGGAAACCCTTGATATGCAGATTCTCATCCGTAGCAACATACAGCGGGCGTTCATCATCCACATAATCCGTGACAGCCATGTACCCGTCTGCCTGCGAAGACCGGAACGCCTTGACATAGGCAGAAAATTCATCTTCCTTGAATATCGTATCCACGGTCGTCAGGCAAAAATCATCCCCTTCCAACAAAGGAGACAACGCATAGAAGCTATGCATGGAACTAGGCGTCGTTTTCACGACAATCTCCAAAGGCAAACCCTCCCGCTGCAAAGAGCGCAAAAAAGCGTCCACCTCACTGCTCGCTTGGTTTATGACGACAACAATGGAGGATGCGCCATTGCCTATAAAGACCCGTATCAGGCGCTCAATCATCGCCACGCCATTCACAAGAGTCAAAGGCTTAGGACGGGAAGCACCTTCTTTCAACAACCGGGAACCTTCTCCGGCAGCTATAATCGCATATTTCATTTGAAGAAAATTACCCTTTATACGTCATCGTCCACCGTGTCCAGCTTCAGTTTGTCACTATCATCCTTCTTCTCGTAATATTGTTTTTGAAGCGGGTTCACACGAATCTGTTTCTCGCGGATACGGCTGCGGTACACATCAATGGCATCATACACCGCTTGGCGGAAAGAATCCTCCCGGGCAACCCCTTGCCCTACAATATCGCAAGCGATGCCATGCGCCGGCGATGTCAGCACCACTGGCAATCCGGCCGTATATACCACGCCACTTTCTGACAAAGCCTTGAGAGGAAGGAAACCTTGGTCATGGTACAAGGCCAATATGCCGTCAAAAAGGGCGTAATTTCCGGAACCTATCAAGCCGTCTGCCGGATAAGGGCCGAAACACTGCATGCCTTCATTCATCATTTGCCGGATAGCCGGGCAGATGATTTCTTCTTCCTCCTTTCCCATCAGGCCGCCCTCACCGGCATGCGGATTCAATGACAGGACTGCAATGCGCGGCGCATTGATGCCAAAATCATATTGCAATGACTTCTGGAAAGCCAACAGCTTGCTTTTCAATAAATCAATGCTCAGAGACGAAGCTACCTCGCGCAACGGGATGTGTTCGGTAGCCAAGGCAATCCGAAGGCCTCCGCCCAACAAGATCGTCAAGGCATCCCCTTTGCGGGAAAGCCTTTCTTCCACATACTCTGAATGTGCGCGGAAATGGAACTCATCCGATTGCAAAAGGTTCATGCTCATCGGCGCCGCCACAAGCACATCCAGTAATCCTGCTTCATACTCAGCCACTGCCGTCTCCAATGCCTGCAAAGCCGCCATGCCTGTCTTCTGCGTCGGCTTCGAGCATTCTACCTTCACCTCGTCCTCCACGCAATTCACTATGTTCAGCCTATTGTGTGATGCTTCCGAAGCAGAAGCCACGATCCCAAAATTGGCAGGCAATTCCAACGCCTTGCGGTAATAAGCCGCAATCTTGGGCGAACCATATATAATAGGTGTACACAAGTCCAACATCAATGGTTCTGAAAAAGTCTTCAAAATCACTTCATAACCGATGCCATTGATTTCACCATGTGCAATGCCTACTTTGATTTTCCTATTATCTTCCATCCTGAATTTTATAAATTATATGTTGACTTTCCCTCAAAAAAGAGAAAACTTTTATTCTTTCACATCCGAAATCCCTGCCGAAGGCAACTTCAGCGTATAAAGCGATGCCTCCAAACGCCGCATGATGTCACGTTTCAACTTGTCTGGAGAATACACGAACACTTCAGCCACCACCACACAGCCATGAATCGTGTCCACACAGGAATGTGCCACAAAAGGCCCGCCCATCATGTCGCCTTCCACCTGCCACAAGCCTCTGGCTTCCTGCACATATCCCCCATTCACCGACAAATCTCTCACTTCCACGGAAAGCGTGTCCGTAGCCATATACATCCCTTCTTGGGCGCCTGGGATATTGACCTTCATCACAGAGTCACGTTTATGCATGTAATATTCCTTCGTGAACGTATTCTTGTCGCGATAAGGATAAGAATACATCACAAAATTCATGTCTGCCGTGGCCGCATTGGTGGAAAACCACAAGAAATGCTTCCCAGCCTTTGAACTGGCCAGTTCTGCCGGTAGCCAGATGTCACAGCCAAACATCTCCTTTACCCGCGCAGATATATCCACACTGTGCTTGTCTTTCAGGAACGCCACCTGGCGGTTCATCTCTGCCCGCACGAAAAAGTCTATAATGCTTTGCCCGTTCTGACTCACATATTCACGGAAAGATTCCTCGTCCGGTGCTTGGATGGTCATAATCATCTGAGGAACCGCATGCACGTTCGCCGCATACTTCAATTTAGGTTGCGTATAAATATCCTGAATATCCACAATAATGATATTGCGGAATATCTTCAATACTTGGTCATAATATTGAGGATCTACATCCGAGATACGGAACGAACGCTCCGACTGGGGCAATCCGGGAACATCCGTGTCCAAGACATCAAACAAGGCACGTCCCGCCGGTCTTTCCCACAAATTCTGATCTACCACCACCAGCACTTCATAAGGACGCCCGCTGGAAGAAGGGGTAAACACCGTCTTTTTGCTTTTCGAATTGGAGCAGGCGCCTGCCATTACCAGCAACATGGCCATCAGCCCCCAACACTTAATCATACCTTTCATCGTTATCTGAATTTAATTTCTTCTATGCTTCCATCAGCGCCTCTCCTCATTCTTCCTGCCGCAACGTGGAAAGCATGCCGCATGCCGCAAAAACATCTTCTCCACGCGAAGCACGGACCGTGGCAAAAACGCCATGTTTCGTCAGATAATCCCGGAACGCCAGCATGGTGTCCATGCCAACGCCTTCCAATTCCACACCCGGAATCGCATGGAAACGAATCAGATTTACCCGGCAAGGCACTCCCTTCAAAATCCTGACCACTTCTTTTGCATAAATCAAACTGTCGTTCACACCCTTGAAAAGGATGTATTCAAAAGAGAGGCGGCGTTGCTTGCTGAAGTCATAATCTCGCACAACATCAATGATTTCCGTCAAAGAGAAACTTTTCTCAGCCGGCATCAGCAAAGCCCTTTGGGCTGGGAAAGGCGAATGCAGGCTCACAGCCACATGGCAGGAAGCCTGTTCAATAAAACGGCGGAACGTCTTCCGCACCCCTACCGTGGAGACAGTGATGCGTTTCGGGCTCCATCGGTATCCATGCCCCGCCGTCAATATCTCCAACACCTTCAACAATTCGTCCAGGTTATCTAACGGTTCCCCCATGCCCATGAACACGATATTCGTCAGTTTGTCCCGTTCCGGGACGGAATAAATCTGGTTCAAAATCTGGTTCGCATCCAAATTGGAAGAAAAGCCCTGCTTGCCCGTCATGCAGAACTTGCAGTTCATCCGGCATCCAACTTGCGAAGACACACACAAGGTAGCCCTGCCATCCTCCGGGATATAGACGGTCTCCACAAAATCCTTTTCGGACACTTGAAAAAGATATTTCACAGTGCCGTCCTGCGAACGAACGGCATTCACAGGGGCTGAAGCGCCTAACTCATAATCCGCCTTCAAACGTTCACGAAAAGCCAATGACAAATTGCTCATCTCGTCTATCGATGAAACCTTCTTGTCATACAACCAAGCGGCCATTTGTTTCGCCGCAAAGCCCGGCATGCCCAAATCTTTTGCCACCCGTTGCAACTCCCCATATGTCATCCCCAGCAATTTATCCATTCGCAAGAATCTTGAAGATTGGAATTATTTTGCAAACATACTCAAAATTTGTGGAATATCCACTGAATTTTGGCAGAAATGCGAATTTGAAATTGAAGATTAAGCAGTTAGGAGGAAATTACGGAAGTAGGGCAGAGGGCCGAAAACCGTTCCTAAGCGGATTGAAGCAGAAGAACGGTTCCTTATCCGTTACCCGATAAAAGTACAGATTTAACCCTCTCCGTTTCGTTTGTACCGTTTTGCGTAGATTTCTTTTCAAGGTTTAACCAGTCGAGTTGTAGTTTAGTAACCAAAATGAACGAATATGACAAGTAGCACATTTCGCGTGCTGTTCTATGCGAACGGCAGCAAGGAAAAGAACGTTTGCTTAAACCTAACGGGAAAGGAGTAGTCTAATAATTGATTAGGTTATTCCTTTTCGTTATCTTTGAAGTACCATTAGGATGACAGATTATGAAAAAGTTTTTGTTCATATTGCTTTCATGGACTGTTATAGCCGGGCTTCCCGCCCAGAATAACAACTGTGCGGATATGTCTGCATTGCTGGAAAATAAGATATGGAAAGTGCAATTACCCCAAGACAAGCAATACGTTATAGAAATGGAATTTCGCGATGCCGTATGGAGAAGCGCGTTTTTGCAGGGTGGAAAAAGAAAAGAAACTTTTTATTCATATTCTCTATGCGGAGATACAATCAAAGTCTTTGAATCGGGGAAAAATTACATTGTCCAAGAACTGACCGACAGCACATTGGTTTTTCAATACCTGCCCGACACGCTGACTATTGGCGTTGGTCCTGTCAGATGCGTGACGGACAACAGTCCGCAAGGACAACGGAAGAATGAAAACCGTTTGGACAGCATTTGGCGTGCGGAAATCAGTTGGAACTTGGGCGTTTTAGATATGTCGGGGAAGCCAATCAAAGACTTGTCTGCCATAGAGCCGCCCCGATGGGCAAAATGGGATTATGACTTGGAAAAATATTTCACTTCACAGATGGTTTATCCTGAGGAACTCTTGGAGAGAAACCAAGCCGGATATTCCACAGTCATGTTTTCTATCGACACATTAGGGCTGCCACGCGGCATCAATATCTTGATATCCATCCATAAAGAGTTCGACAAAGAGGTTATCCGGCTGACCAAAGAATTGCCGCATTGCCTGCCATGCAGGGACAAGGACGGTAAGCGGATGGAATGTCGCTATACGGTCTATGTGCCTTTCCTGCCACAACACTACCGAGACAGGGTGAAGGCGGACAGTATCGCGGAAGAAGATCTGAAACATTGTTTTGTAGAATGGGAAGCTGTTTCTTCTTTTCAAGACGGAAAACCGTGGTCTGCTCAAAACTACATCACCCAACACTTAAAGTATGACCCTGCATTATTGGGCGATAAACAACAAATGAGAGGCATCTACACGGTACGGATTGATTCGTATGGAGAAGTGTATGAAGCCAAAGTCCTGCGAAGCTGCGGCATACAGGATTGGGACAACCAAGTATTGGAAATCATTAGAAAGATGCCACGCTGGATGCCTACCATCAATTATTACGGAAAAGGAGCATATCGGGAATCCACGTGGACTTTACCTATATTTTTTAAGAAAGGAGAACTTATACAATGAAAACAATCATCTTATTCGCAATGCTGGCAAGTGTTACTTGCCTAAGTTGCACTAATTATTCCAGTCATTCTCAATTAGTCAAGCATAGGGAAAACGGCTGGTATCGCATCATAGACGGACAAAAAGACAGTATTGCTTCCCAGCCAATTGTTACAGTAAAGGAATTTGCCGCCTTACGACTGGATAAAGATATCTTCGGAAAGGCAGCGATAATAGGACGTGTTAGCAAGCATAAATTGCAGGCATGGGCAGATTCTACGGAGCAACTTATAGGCAAGCGGATAGGATTCGTATTCAATGATTCTGTGATTACCGCGCCACAAGTAAATATGAAGATAGAGAGTGGAACATTTCAAATTACGACACTCCGCAATTATGATATGTCAGCTTTATACAGAAGCCTGTTGAAAGAAAAGAAAGATTCTTTGGACGCTTTGTTCAAAGCCAACGAATGGGAAAACGATACGCTCTTTTTTAATCAATTAGACCAGAAAAAACAGGATTCAATCATAAACACATTGGACTATATTGATGCCTGCTCCATTGTAAAAGGATTTGAGAACAAATAATTAAAATCAAAAGAAATGAAAATGAAACTATTGATATTGGTAATCAGCCTATTGGCGACCTTTTCCTTGCAAGCGCAAATCAACGAGCGGTACATCGAAGTGACAGGCACATCGGAAATAGAAATCGTGCCCGACAAAATCCATTACCTGATTGAAATCCGTGAATATTTCGAGGAAGAGTTTGACGGGAAATCGAAGCCCGAAGAATACCGCACCAAAGTGCCTTTGGCTGAAATAGAACAAGGATTAAGAGAAGCTCTTGCCCAAGCGGATATTCCGCAGAATGCCGTCCGCACGCAGGAAATCGGCGACTATTGGCGGCAACAAGGACAAGACTTTCTTGTTTCCAAGAAGTTCGACATCACATTAACGGACTTCAATCAGATAAATGAGATAATCAAGCATATAGATACGAGAGGCATCCACTCCATGCGCGTCGGAGAACTGGAAAACAAAGACATGCTTGCCTATCACCAAAAGGGAAAGATTGAGGCATTGAAAGCCGCCCAAAGGAAAGCCGCTTACTTGGTGGAAGCATTGGGCAAGAAATTAGGTGATGTGATACGTATTGTAGAAGAAGGGAACAGCAACAATGCCTCGTTCGCGCAAAGCAATGTCCTTTCATCCGATGCTGCCTCATTCGACAACTTCCGCACCATCAAGAAGAACTATTCCATGCTGGTACGTTTTGAAATCATCGATTAAACAGAAGGCGGATGAAAAAAAGCCATATTCTTCTTTTCATCCGCTTTATCTGTGTGCATTTGCATCCGCAAGAGTTACCCAAACAAGCAAAGCGATGCAGACCGCAGCAATTAGGACGGTAGCCAACCCATTACCCCTCCCCCATAAAAAAACGAGGTATTCCTTCTAACTCTCTTGATTTAAAAAGGTAGATTCCTTATACAGATTTAAACAAATTTGCTGGATTGAGAGAGCCGCAAAAGAAAAACTTTTTTCTTATAACATGTTTTATACCCGGCCATGGCCGGGTTATCCGATTCTTTCCATAGCTTTGCAAATAAAAAAGTGATTATGAAAAACGGAGTAAAAGAGGCAGCTATCATTGCCATTGGATTAATTGTGTTAGGCATTTGCATTCAGTGCGGGTTAAGCAGTTTCAGTGAAAAGGAACGGGTTGTGTCCGTCAAAGGATTGGCCGAAATGGAAGTCCCGGCCAACAAGGTCACATGGCCTCTGGTTTACAAAGAAGTAGGCAACGACCTTCTGAGTCTATACAACAAAATCAACACCACCAACAAAGCCATCGTGCAGTTCCTGAAAAGCAACGGCATCGCCGAAAATGAAATCACCATCAACGCCCCGGAAATCATCGACCTGCAAGCCGAACGCTACAGCAACGAGCGAAGGGACTACCGCTACAACGTCACCTCCGTCATCACCGTCACCTCGCAACAGGTGGACAAAGTACGCGGGCTAATCAGCGAGCAAAGCGAACTCCTCAAGCAAGGCATTGCCGTCACGGGAGGCGACTACCGCTACAATATCCAATATGACTACACGGACCTGAACAGCATCAAACCGCAAATGATTGAAGAAGCGACCCGCAAAGCGCGCGAGGCCGGCGAGAAGTTCGCAGAAGATTCTGAAAGCCAGCTTGGGAAAATCAAATGGGCCAGCCAAGGGCAGTTCACCATCACCGACCGTGATGCCAACACTCCTTATATCAAAAAGATAAGGGTGGTCACCACGATTGATTATTTCCTAAAAGACTAAGGTTTCATACTCGTTTGAAACCATTAAAAGCATCCATAAGGAATCAACAAACAAATCCAATCATTAACGAACGCACATGCAGTCCCGCCAACAAGCCTAACATGTCATCTATGAGAAACAGAAATATGCCCCTTTTCCCTGAAATGGAGAGGGATGACCGGCGTGTTAGGCACATTCGATGAAAGAGGCACGCTATTCCGTGAATATGTCCGCCTTTTGAAAAAGCTAAAGCCCAAAGGATTCCTGTTCGAGAATGTTTACGGCATCACTGGCGCACAGAACGGCGAACCATGGAAAGAAATCACAAATGCATTCAAAGAAGCAGGCTATATCCTGCATTATCGTGTTCTTGATGCAGCGGATTATGGCGTTCCGCAACACCGAGAAAGGCTCATCATCGTAGGGTTGGAAACAGGAAGCTTCCTGTTTCCACGGCCCACCCATGGTCCTGATTCCATTGGCGAAATGCCATTTTACAATGCCGGTACGGCCGTAAAAGGAATATCCTTGCCCGAAGAAGAGACAAAGAAAAGCATTAATGGAAGATACGGCCATCTCCTCAAAGAAATACCACCGGGACTTAATTACAGCTTCTTCACCAAAGAAATGGGACATCCACGCCCGATTTTCGCATGGAGAAGCAAATTTTCTGATTTCCTTTACAAAGCCGACCCTGAGGCGCCTGTAAGAACCATCAAGGCTTCTGGTGGCCAATACACAGGGCCATTGAGTTGGGAAAATCGCTATTTCTCGCTTCATGAGTATAAAAGGCTGCAAACATTCCCCGACAAATATGAATTAAACGGGACGAAACAAACCGCTATAAAACAAGGGAATTATACGCATTAGTACCTAACCATGTTTTTGCTAACAAAGTAGTTAGTTTATCTGATTTATAACTGAAAATCTTAAACTATGAAAAGAATTTGAACTATTACAGATATAAGATGTTATCTTTGCAGCGTTATAGAGGAAAAGCCACCGTCATAGTGCCAAAAATGACAGCGGCTTTGATAGTACTCATGACCTTGTTGCAGCAAGGTTGGAGTGAAAACTATGACTTCGGTTATTTCCCGTTGTCATTATCATTGTAACGTGGACGGCGACCTTGATGCTGGTTTTTATAACGCTGA
>CALUIR010000027.1 GCA_944320785.1 uncultured Bacteroidaceae bacterium | reverse complement strand
GTCAAATGAACGAACCGTATAAAAACAGTTTAGGCTGTAACGCCTGTCATACAGGACATTACAGCCTAAATCAATGCCTAAGATGTTTTTAGAGAGTATCCTCTATCGCAGCCTGCGCCGCCGCCAGACGTGCAATCGGCACGCGGAACGGGGAACAACTGACATAATTCAAGCCGACCTTATGGCAGAATTTGACAGATGAAGGTTCGCCGCCGTGTTCGCCACAGATGCCACATTTCAAGTCTGGACGGACTTTGCGGCCTTTCTCAGTGGCCATGCGAATCAATTGCCCCACTCCGTTTTGGTCAAGTACTTGGAATGGGTCAACTTTCAGAATCTTTTTCTCCAGATAAACGGGGAGGAAGGAAGCAATGTCATCACGTGAATAGCCGAACGTCATTTGAGTCAAGTCGTTGGTCCCGAATGAGAAGAACTCGGCTGACGAAGCTATGCGGTCCGCCGTCAGTGCGGCACGCGGGATTTCAATCATGGTACCCACCTTGAAGTCGATGCGGTCGCCTGCTTCGGCAAAAAGCTTTTCGGCTTCTGCACGGATTACTTTCTCTTGTTCTTGGAATTCATAAAGGATGCCGGTCAACGGAACCATGATTTCAGGATAAGTTTCCACGCCTTCCTTCTTCAGTTCGAGCGCGGCGCCCAAGATGGCACGTGTCTGCATCTGGGTGATTTCCGGGTAAGTGTTTCCAAGGCGGCAGCCACGATGCCCCAACATCGGGTTGTGTTCGCACAATGATTCCACACGTTGTTGGATGTATTGCAGGCTTACGCCCATTGCATCAGCCATTTCCTGTTGTCCTTTCAAGTCGTGTGGAACGAACTCATGCAAAGGCGGGTCAAGCAGGCGGACGGTCACCGGGTAGCCGGCCATGGCCTTGAAAATGCCTTTGAAGTCGGCTTGCTGGTACGGCAATATTTTGGCTAAAGCCTTGCTGCGGCCTTCCGGCGTTTCTGCCAAAATCATTTCGCGCATGGCTTTGATTTTCTCGCCTTCGAAGAACATGTGTTCCGTTCGGCAAAGCCCGATGCCCACTGCGCCGAAGCTGCGTGCCACAAGGGCATCGTGCGGCGTGTCGGCATTGGTGCGGACTTGCAGGCGGCTGTATTTGTCGGCTAGCTTCATCAGTTCGGCGAAGTCGCCCGACAATTCGGCTGCTTTCGTTTCTACCTTGCCGAGGTAAACTTCACCTGTACTGCCGTTGATGGAGATGAAGTCGCCTTCTTTCAGCACAGTGCCGTCTATTTCCACCGTACGGTTCTTGTAGTCGATGTTCAAAGCCCCTGCGCCTGACACGCAGCATTTTCCCATGCCACGTGCCACAACGGCTGCGTGCGAGGTCATTCCGCCGCGCGCGGTCAGGATGCCTTCGGCTGCCGCCATGCCGGCCAGGTCTTCCGGCGATGTTTCGATGCGCACCATCACCACCTGCTTGCCTGCCGCATGCCAGTCGGCGGCATCTTCTGCGAAAAACACGATTTGGCCTGCTGCTGCGCCCGGTGAAGCGGGCAACCCGCGTGTCAGCACTTTTGCCCGTTGCAGGGCCTCTTTGTTGAACACGGGGTGAAGCAGTTCGTCCAACTTGTTCGGTTCCACGCGCTGCAATGCGGTCTTTTCGTCAATCATGCCTTGGCGGAGCAGGTCCATGGCGATTTTCACCATGGCCGCGCCGGTGCGCTTGCCGTTGCGGGTCTGCAAGAACCACAATTTCCCTTCCTGCACGGTGAACTCCATGTCCTGCATGTCCTTGTAGTGGTTCTCCAACTTGGTTTGGAGCGCATCCAGCTCTTTGTAAATCTCCGGCATGGCTTCTTCCATGGACGGGTATTTAGCCTGTCGTTCTTCTTCTGGGATGCCTGCCAGGTCTGCCCAACGCTGCGATCCGATTTTCGTGATTTGTTGGGGCGTGCGGATGCCGGCCACTACGTCCTCGCCTTGGGCGTTGATGAGGTATTCGCCGTTGAAGAGGTCCTCGCCGGTGGCCGCGTCACGCGAGAAGCACACGCCGGTGGCGGAAGTGTTGCCCATGTTGCCGAATACCATGGCCTGCACGTTGACGGCCGTTCCCCATTCGGCGGGGATGCCTTCCATCTTGCGGTAGATGATGGCGCGTTCGTTCATCCACGAGTCGAACACGGCGCAGATGGCACCCCACAGTTGCTCGTAAGCGTTGGAGGGGAAATCCTGCCCGGTCTTTGCCTTCACGGCGGCTTTGAAGCGGGCGACCAGTTCTTTCAGGTCCCCTGTTTCCAACTCGTTGTCCAATTTGACGCCTTTTTCGGCCTTCACGTCCTCGATGATTTCCTCGAAGGGGTCGATATCATCCTTGTTGGCGGGCTTCATCCCTAACACCACATCGCCGTACATTTGCACGAAGCGGCGGTAGGAATCCCATGCGAAACGCGTGTTGCCCGTCTTGCATGCCAGCCCCTCCACTACTTCATCGTTCAGGCCGAGGTTGAGGATGGTGTCCATCATGCCCGGCATGGAGGCGCGTGCGCCTGAACGCACGGACACCAACAAGGGGTTCTGCACGTCGCCGAACGTGGAGTTCATCAGTGACTCGATGTGCCGGATGGATTTCTCGACATCTTCTTTGAGCAAGGCGACGACTTTTTCTTTCCCCATTTCAAAATATTCATTGCAGACTTCCGTCGTAATCGTGAACCCGGGCGGCACTGGGACGCCTATCAGGTTCATTTCTGCCAAATTGGCTCCCTTGCCTCCTAAAAGGTTTCTCATGTCAGCCTTGCCTTCCGCATGGCCGTTACCAAAGGTATAGACTCTTTTCTTATCCATTTTTTAATGTTTGTTTTGAGTAGTTTTTTCTTTCGCGCAAATCTAAAATTTATTTCACCATTCTCAAAGCTTTTTAAAGGAAAATGATGCGATAAATTGCATCCAGGCGGGAAAAAGGCGTGAGAAGGCGGGATGGGAACCTCCGCCTGCCCGCATGGGAAAGGCCTATTGCCCCGGTGGGAACTTTATCCTTAGCCTAAGGATGTGTATCTCTAGCCTAAAGATGCATATCCTTAGGCTAAGGATGCACATCTTTAACCTAAAGATGAAGAAGTTGCCCGCATGAATGGGGTTTCCTGCACGGGCAAGCCGGACTTTTCCCTTAGAATATTGCCCTCCCCATGCCTGCACATTCGCTGAATTTCCGTACTTTTGCGCCGGATTTCATTTTACATGTTTCATATAGTGGCACGCAAGAAGAAAGAACTCCCTGTTTTAGAGAAGGTCACCATCACCGACGTGGCCGCTGAAGGCAAAGCTTTGGCAAGGGTGGACGACATGGTGGTTTTCGTCCCGTTCGCCGTCCCCGGCGATGTTGTTGATCTGAAGCTGACCCGGAAAAAGAACCATTACGCAGAAGCCGTCGCCGTGCGCTTCCATGCATACAGCCCTGTCAGGGCCGTGCCGTTCTGCCAGCACTATGGCGTTTGCGGCGGATGCAAATGGCAATGCCTCCCCTACGAGGAACAACTCAAGTACAAGCAAAAGCAGGTGGCCGACAACCTGTCGCGCATCGGCAAGGTGGAACTGCCGGAAATCCTCCCCATCATCGGATCGGCGCAGACCCGTTTCTACCGCAACAAGCTGGAATACACCTTTTCCAACAAACGGTGGCTGACGGAAGAAGAAGTGAAGGCCAACGTGGTGTACGAACAGATGAATGCCGTGGGATTCCACATCCCCGGCGCGTTTGACAAAGTGCTGGCCATTGAGAAATGCTGGCTGCAGGACGACATCTCCAACCAAATCCGCAATGCCGTCCGCGACTATGCCTACGAACGCCGCTACCCTTTCTTCAACCTCCGCACGCAGGAAGGCATGCTCCGCAACCTGGTTGTCCGCACCTCTTCCACCGGGGAACTCATGGTGATACTCTCCTGCAAAATCACGGGAGGACACGAGATGGCCTTGTTCCAGGAACTGCTCTCCTTCGTGGCCGGGCGCTTCCCGCAAATCACTTCGCTGCAATACGTGGTCAACAACAAATGCAACGACACGTTCAACGACCTCGACGTGCAGGTGTTCAAAGGCACCGGCCACATCTTCGAGGAAATGGACGGCCTGCGGTTCAAGGTCGGCCCCAAGTCGTTCTACCAGACCAATTCCGGACAGGCATACCTATTATATAAAACAGCAAGGGACTTTGCCGGGCTGACCGGCAACGAACAGGTGTACGACCTCTATACAGGCACCGGCACCATCGCCAACTTCGTGGCGCGGCAAGCTCGCCAAGTCACCGGCATCGAATATGTGCCTGAAGCCATCGAAGACGCCAAGGCCAATTCGCAAATCAACGGCATCGGCAACACACGCTTCTATGCCGGCGACATGAAAGACATCCTGACCGAAGACTTCATCCGGCAGGAAGGCCGCCCCGATGTCATCATCACCGACCCGCCACGCGCCGGCATGCACCCCGGTGTCGTCCAAGTCATCCTGAAAGCTGCGCCCTCGCGCATCGTTTACGTCAGCTGCAACCCCGCCACGCAAGCCCGCGACCTCGCCATGATGGACGCGGGATACCGCGTGAAGGCCGTGCAGCCCGTTGACATGTTCCCCCACACACAGCACGTGGAGAATGTCGTCCTATTAGAAAAAAGATAAACCAGACTCACCATGCAAGAAAAAAGCAGAAGCAAACATACGCGCCCTGTGGCAAGGGCTGCCGCCAAATACACGGTTTACAACGTCAATGAACCGGCGCCGCTGATGGAATTCCTGATGAAGAAGATGGACGGAATCAGCCGCAACAAGGTGAAAGGACTTCTGGCCAAACGCGTCATACAGGTTGACAACGCCATCGTCACCCAATACGACTACCCCCTGCAGCCCGGCATGAAAGTGCAGATGAGCAGGGACAAGAACAAAAAGGATTTCCGAAACCCCATGCTGAGAATCGTCTATGAAGATGCCTATCTCATCGTGGTGGAGAAGAAAGAAGGCCTGCTCTCCGTCAGCACCGACCACCAAAAGGAACGAACCGCGCAGCACATCCTGAATGAATACGTGAAGCGCGAACACCGCAACAACCGCATTTACGTGGTACACCGGCTCGACCGCGAGACATCCGGCCTGATGATGTACGCCAAAGACGAAAAGACCCAGAACACCTTGCGCGACAACTGGCACCGCCTGGTGAAAGACCGCCGCTACGTGGCCATCGTGACGGGAAACGTGGAAAAGGACGAAGGCATGGTGCGCTCCTACCTTACCGACCGGAAACTTTATGTCAGTTCCAGCCCCTACGATGACGGCATCGGGAAACTTTCCATCACCCACTACCACACCGTGAAACGTGCCAACGGCTACTCCATGCTGGAACTGAAGCTAGAGACCGGGCGGAAAAACCAAATCCGCGTCCACATGCAAGACATCGGGCATCCCGTTGTGGGCGACAGGCGTTATGGCAACGAAGACATCGACCCCTTGGGAAGGCTGGCGCTGCATGCTTTCAAGCTCTGTTTCCAACACCCGGTCACCGGCGAACAGATGGAATACGAAACGCCCTACCCCCCCTCTTTCCGAAGCCTGATGCAGAAAAAATAAAAATTAAACATTCATCGTTGCATAGGTAACAAAACTTGCCTACCTTTGTCGCGTTTTATAATCCAATTATTAACAAAAAAACAAAGACAATGAAAAAGATTATCCTATCATTGGTAGTTGTGTTTGCTGCCATCGCAGCCAACGCGCAAGACATTTTCGTAGGCGGTTCTTTCGGCTGGACCCACAACGATGCGACCGACCACAATGCATTCAACATCTCGCCTGAAGTGGGCTATAACTTCAACGAGAACTGGGCCGTAGCCGGCATCATCGCCTACACGCATGACAAAGTGGGCCGCGTGAAATTCAACGGGTTCGCCATCGAGCCATATGCCCGCTACACTTTCTTCCGCAAAAATATCGTCCGCCTCTTCGTGGATGGCGCACTCGGCTTTTCCACCAACAAGCAGAAAGACGGCGACAGTGAAAACGGCTTTGAAATTGGTTTCAAGCCGGGCATTGCCATCGATGTCACCGACCACCTCTCCCTCGAAGCCAAATATGGTTTCCTCGGCTATCGCGACCAGTTCTCTTTGGCAGGAGCCAATGCCAGCGTTTCCGGCCTCGACTTGGATCCGAACAGCTTGACCTTCAGCGTGAAATATGCATTCTAAACAGAATTTGGTGCTATTTGAAAAGCGTTGCCACCATTAATGGCAACGCTTTTTTATTTCCATTCGTCTTACGGTCACATGACCACCGCTTTCCGCACCTCATGCCCTACCCGGACAATGTACACGCCTCCGGGCAATCCAATGATGCGGTCGAAACCTTGGTAAACCAATCTGCCATTCAAGTCGTACACGGCAGCTTGGGCATCCGAACCTGATATGTGCAATTGGCCGGAAGCACCGGCAACGTAAAGAGAACTCTCAGCAACCGCTTGGATGCCGTTCGCGGTATCGCCTGTAAGTTGGACGATGATGGCATAGATGTGGTAGTTCACCCCTTCGCCCACGGGGACGACCAACGTGTAGCTCCCGCCCGGCTCGATGCCGCTGCCGCCCGTGTAGTGCAGGTAGCCGTCGGCAATGCGCAGGTCGAGGATGCGGGGGTCGCCCGAGGGCGTGCCGTAGTAAGCCCCTTCGGGGATGGCGGGCAAGGCGAGCGAGTCGCTATGCCCGGCGGCGACGGTGCCCTCCGCGTTCCGCTCGCCGTCCCATTCCGCCTTGGCAATGGTGATGTCGAACGGCGTCTGGCCGTAGTGCCGCCGGTTGTCGTTGTGCAGCAGGGTGGCCGTGATGTGGTACGTCCCCGCGTCCGTCGGCAGGCCGTAGGCGAGCGGCGCGGCGGTGTCCGTGCGGTGGGCGTACAGCACGTGGAGGCTGTCGGGCACGCCCCCGGCGGTGAAGTCGATGCCCTCCTCTATCGGGGCGCGGTCGTACACCGGGCTGCCGGGCACGAAGTCCGGCACGATGCCCGTCGCGGTCGTGTCCCGCTTATACACGGCATGGGGGAAGCCCTCCCGGTAGCCCGCCACGCCATCGCCCGCCGGGATGCTGATGCACCCCTCTGCCAGGTAGTTTGATGGGAGCGGTTCCGTGAAGAAGCCCCCTTCAATCACGCTGTCCCGCTCGATGCCGATGAGACCCATGTATCCTCCTGTGACGGAACATTCCGCATCGGCATCACGGAGGCCATTGATATAGATGTTTTTGCCAAGCCATGTATCGGAAGAGGCCGTATTGCCTGCGATGATGCCGCCCGTGATGGTGATGGCATTTCCACCATAGCAGGAGACGGACAGGTCACAGCCGAATGCACCGATGTTATCGGCCACGATGCCGCCGTTGATGGTGCAGGCCTTCGCCTGGCTGATTCGGATGCCGCCGCCCGAACCCCAGCCGGTGTTACCCGCAATCAGGCCGTCGTTCAGCGTGAACTGGGAGAGGAGGTAGGCCATGACTCCGCCGCCGTCCCGGTCTGTGGTATTGTCCGCCACTTCCCCGCCGTTCATCACCACCACCCCGTCTTGCGACGAGGTGAAGATGCCTCCGCCTTGGTAGGCTTTGTTGCTCCATATCCTGCCCCCGTTCAGGGTCAGGTAACCGGCGGCGTATATTCCTCCGCCCCGGGCAGCCGAGGTGTTGCCCGCCACCTGCCCGCCGTTGATGACGGCCTCTCCCTCGTAGAGGCTGATGCCGCCGCCCCCGGTATATTCTGTGCTGCTTGCGCTGTTGGCCTGGTTGCCGGCTATCGTGCCGCTCTCGAGCGTGAGGCTGCCCCACCGCAGGTCAATGCCGCACCGTAGTTAAAGACGCTGTCCAGCCCTTCGCTCCAGCCGCCGGTAATCACGCCGCCCGCTATCACGCCGGTGTCTTCGGCGGCCGCGTGCTGGCTGTCCCACTCCTCCGTGCCGTCGTCGAACACGAACAGCCCCTCCCCGTTCTTATAATACGGGTGCTGGCATTCCGGGGCGTCGCTCCCCTCCCGGCAGTCGCACACCGTGAGCCGGGCGGAGCGCACGCGGATGACCGGGTTCTGCCCCGTGCCGGTGAGTTGGTAGCCGTTCAGGCAGAGGGTGACCGCCGCGCCGTCGGCAATGACGAGGTCGGCTTCCAGCCGGGTGTCGCCGGTGAGGTAATACAAGGCCGGGTGTTCGTCCGTCGAACCCGTTCCAATCGTGTCGCCGCTTGCCGGGAGGGGAGCCCACCCGTCGGCGTGGTCGTGCGCGCTCTGTGGTTGAGCGGTCGTCACCGCCGCGAGGGCGATGGCCGTGCAAAGAAGAAACCGTTTCATGATTTTATACGTTTTAGCAAATACATCTGTTGCTCCATTCAAGAGAGCAAAGATAAGCGTAAAAACAAGATATGCAACAGTCAAATCATTGCAATGTGACAAATTTTGCTGATAAAGCAAAAAATTGTCGATAGAGCAAATGTCATGGTTAGAACAAAAGGCCTCCCTTTTCAGCCTTTGTCCGTGTGCGTTTTCCTCCATTTGGAGGGCGGGCAACCTTCCTTTTCAGCAAAAATCGTGGTAAAGTAACTCAGCGAAAGGAAACCAGATGCTTCTGAAACAGCAGCCACGGTCAGTTCAGGATGTTGCACCAACATCTGCTTGGCATATTCAATGCGAAGCCCGGCAATCCATTCGCGAAACGAGGTGTGGTAAGTAGAATTAATGTAAGCAGACAGGTAAGTGCGGTTGGTGCCGAGTGTATCTGCCAATTCTTCGATAGTCAGCCCCGAGCTGGCATATCCGTGCTGGCTCATCCATCCAGCCAGCTTCTTCCCGATGACTGCATGATAGGCAGGCGTTTCGTGCTGCATTTTCTCCGCCTGATAGGTCGCTTCAAAGTTTTCCGGCCTTTCTTGTTCCAAGATGCTTTCCACTTGTTCATAGAAAAGGAGGTAGTTCATGTAAGACCAATACAAGTAAATGTAGAACGGGATGGAGGAAAGTATCCACAGGAATACATACTGGTCGGGCAGGAATGTAAGCAATCCGCAACCGACTCCATAGATGACTGCCCACCATGTGAAGATAGACATCCAGCGGATATAGGCTGCAATATGTTCGGAATGCGTGTTGTCAAACAAGCGGACGGCCTGGCGGTAAGTCAGGATAAGTTTGCGGGAAAGGAAGATGCCGTAGGAAAGCAGCCACAAAGCCATGATAATCAATCCCGCATGCCGCACAGTCCCTGTCGGCAATGAGAGAAGGACGCAAGAAAGAGTCGTAAACAGCAACCAATACAAGATATGCCGCGAGAAGCGTTGCCGCGTCAGGTAGAAACGGTCAAGCAAAGTGGTAAGTGCAGAACTGAACAGCCAATATGCGAGAAAATAAGTCGAAAGATTCATCAGGATGGCCATGTCCGGATGGAAAAACCGAAAGCCGCAAAATAAATGGACTGAATAATTGGCAGACAACGCCAGCAAAGCCACGCCCATGATGCGGCGTGAACGTACATAGTTGGCAAATATGGGCTTTTCGGGCGCTTTTGCCGCAAGGAAGTAAGCAGCGAAAAACAACATCAGCGTCAATGCAATGCCTAGCGAATATCCATAGATTGTGTAATCCATTGTTCCAGATTTTATTAAAAGGCAAGAAAATGTAACAGGATGCCCGCCTGTCGCTCATTGAGATTTGCCGGATGGCAGATGATGGTCCATTTAACAAATCCGGGGTGCAACGTTCCATCGCACCCCGGAGAAAAAATACAGACATTGTTTCGTTGCTGCTCTTAGGCATCTTTCACCTTGGCAACCACCGCCTTGAAGGCTTCTGGGTGGTTCATTGCCAAATCGGCCAGCACTTTGCGGTTGATTTCGATGCCTGCCTTGTGCAAGCATCCCATCAATTTGGAATAAGACATGCCTTCCAAACGTGCTGCCGCATTGATACGTTGAATCCACAAGGCACGGAAATTGCGCTTCTTGTTCTTGCGGTCGCGGTAAGCATAGGTCAAACCTTTCTCCCACGTATTTTTGGCAACGGTCCAAACGTTTTTCCTTGCACCAAAATAACCTTTGGTAAGTTTCAGGATTTTCTTTCTTCTTGCTCTTGAAGCAACATGATTTACTGATCTTGGCATAGTTTAATTACTTTTTTGAATGTTAGCGCCGCATGAGCGGTCTTTAAGCTAATCCATTCGGTTAATACTTTTGATAATACGTTTACACAATAAAGATTACTTCATGGCTAAAAGCGCCTTTACCTGAGCTACGTTGGCAGAATCCACCAATCCGCTGTGGCACAAGTTCCTTTTTTGCTTTTTCGTCTTCTTCGTCAGAATGTGACTGTGGTAAGCGTGCTTTCTTTTAATTTTGCCTGTTCCGGTAAGAACGAATCTTTTTTTGGCACCGGAGTTAGTCTTAATCTTTCGCATCTCTAATGATTTATTTTAATTATTAATGATGATAACGCACTATACCTACGCGTTATGCATTTTCTTCTTCTGTTTTCTTTGGCTCCGCAGGCTTTGCTTTCTTGGCGGCCTCTTTCTTCTTCGGCGTCAGGAAGATGGTCATGCGTTTGCCTTCCAATACCGGCATCTGTTCCACCCGGGCGTAATCCTCCAAGTCGTTGGCAAAGCGCAGCAAAAGCACTTCTCCTTGTTCCTTGAACAAAATGGAACGTCCTTTGAAGAACACGTATGCCTTCACTTTGTCGCCGTCCTGCAAAAAGCTGATGGCATGTTTCAGCTTGAAGTTGTAATCATGGTTGTCCGTCTGCGGTCCGAAACGGATTTCCTTCACGTTCATCTTCACCTGCTTGGCTTTCTGCTCTTTCTGGCGTTTCTTCAGTTGATAAAGGAACTTCGAATAATCAATGATGCGGCAAACGGGCGGCTGTGCATTGGGCGAAATCTCCACAAGATCCATGTCCTGGTCATCTGCCATCTTCAAGGCTTGAGCTATCGGATAAACTGCCGATTCGATATTGTCACCCACGATGCGCACTTCTTTGGCACGGATTTGCTCATTGATGCGGTGTTGCCCTTTCAAATTATCGTTTTTCATTCAATCTTTGTTTCCTGTTTGCTATGACTGTTTGTTATTCCTTTATTTCAAAAACGGCGGCAAATTTACCATTTATTTATCATATTATGAATTTCTTCGGCTAAAATCTTGCCAAATTCTTCATATTTCATTACGCCCTTGTCGCCTTCACCCTGTTTGCGGACGGAAACTTCGCCATTCTCAGCTTCTTTCTCGCCTACTACCAGCATGTAAGGGATGTGCTTCAGTTCATTGTCACGAATCTTCCGCCCAATCTTTTCGCTGCGTTCATCCACAATGGCACGGATGTCCAGTGACGACAAGTATTGTTTCACTTTGGCAGCATAGTCGTTGTATTTCTCGCTGATGGGGAGGATGGCCACTTGGTCCGGCGTGAGCCACAACGGGAATTTTCCCGCTGTATGTTCAATCAGCACGGCCACAAAACGTTCCATCGAGCCGAAAGGCGCACGGTGTATCATCACCGGACGGTGCTTCATGTTGTCAGAACCCATATATTCCAAGTTGAAACGCTCCGGCAGGTTGTAGTCCACCTGAATCGTTCCCAACTGCCAACGGCGGCCGATGGCATCCTTCACCATGAAGTCCAATTTAGGTCCGTAAAAGGCCGCTTCGCCATATTCCACCTTGGCTTTCAATCCTTTTTCCTCGCAGGCTTCGACAATGGCCCGTTCCGCCTTTTCCCAGTTCTCGTCGCTGCCGATGTATTTTTCGCGGTTCTCCTTGTCGCGCAAGGAAATCTGCGCTTCAAAGTTCTCGAAGTTCATGGATTTGAACACGATGGAGATGATGTCCATCACCCGGAGGAATTCATCCTTCACTTGGTCGGGGCGGCAGAAGATATGGGCGTCATCTTGCGTGAAGCTGCGCACGCGGGTCAATCCATGCAGTTCTCCGCTCTGTTCATAGCGGCACACCGTGCCGAACTCTGCGATGCGGAGCGGCAGGTCCTTATAGGAACGCGGCGTGTTTTTGTAAATCATGCAGTGGTGCGGGCAGTTCATCGGTTTCAGGAAGTATTCTTCTCCTTCTTCCGGCGTATGGATGGGCTGGAAAGAGTCCTTGCCGTATTTCGCATAATGCCCGGAAGTAATATAGAGCAATTTGTTGCCGATGGGCGGGCACATCACTTCTTGGTAATCGTAACGGGCTTGGATGCGACGCAGGAAATCTTGCAAGCGGATGCGGAGCGCCGTCCCTTTGGGCAGCCACATCGGAAGCCCCTTTCCTACCGTGTCCGAGAACATGAACAGGTCCATTTCCTTGCCTATCTTGCGGTGGTCGCGCTTCTTTGCCTCTTCCAGCATGGCCAAGTATTCGTCCAGCATCTTTTTCTTCGGGAAAGTGATGCCGTAGATCCGGGTCAGTTGCTTGCGGTCCTCATGCCCTCTCCAATAAGCGCCGGCCACTGAAAGCAGCTTGACAGCCTTGATGGGAGCGGTTGACACCAAGTGCGGCCCCCGGCAAAGGTCGGTGAATGCCCCTTGCGTGTAGGTCGTGATATGGCCGTCCTCCAATTCAGAAATCAGTTCGCATTTGTAGGTCTCCCCTCTCTCGCCGAACATTTTCAAGGCATCTTCCTTGGCTATGTTCTTGCGGAGCAGGGGTTCTTTCTTGGCGGCCAGTTCCGCCATTTTCTGTTCGATGGCGGGAAGGTCGCTTTCTTTTATCACCGCCTCGCCCGGATCCACGTCATAATAGAAACCGTTTTCAATGGCAGGTCCGATGCCGAACTGGATGCCTGGATAAAGTTCTTGCAAGGCTTCTGCCAGCAAGTGGGCGCTGGTATGCCAGAAGGCATGCTTGCCTTCTTCGTCTTCCCATTTGTACAACACGATGTCGGCATCTTCCTCAATGGGGCGCGACAAGTCCCTTGTTTCGCCATTCACGCCACATGCCAAAACTTCTTGCGCCAGACGCGCGCTAATGCTTTCTGCTATTTGCAGGCCGGTGACCCCTTTCTCGTATTCACGGACGGAGCCGTCAGGAAATGTTATCTTTATCATATCTAATGAATTTGCTTTCCGATTTTTGCCGCAAAAATAAATAATTCTTTTGAGTTTTGTCCCTCCAGGCGAAAAATTGTTATTCTTCCTGCCGGGTAAAACGTTTGATGATGTTGTAGGCCGACGCGATGCCCAGCTCGCCCGCCTTGCTCAGGTCGGCAATGCCTTGGCGGTTGTTCCCCAAGAAAATGTGCGTCAATCCGCGGTTGAAGTAAGCTTCCGCAAAGCCGGCGTCTAATTCTATCGCTTTGTCATAATCCACTATCGCCGCCCGGTAATCCTTCAAGGCGGAAAGCACATTGCCCCGGTTGTAGTAAGCATACACAAAGTCCGGCGCCAGTTCGATGGTTTTATCCAAGTCTTTCTTCACCAAGTCGTAATCCAGCCCTTGGGCAGGCGGCGCATCCGAGGCGTTCACGCGGTTCACCTGGTCCATCTCTGCCTCTGCGCGAAGGTATTCCAACTGCTTGTAGCGCACCAAGGCGCGGTTGAAGTAGGCCGGGAAGAACGTCCCGTCGCACAGGATGGCCTGCGTGAGGTCGGTGATGGCATTGTCGAAATCCTGCACCAGATAGAAGTCCAACGACCGGGCGAAATAGGCATTCACGTCGTCCGGGCGGGCAACGATGGCCGAAGTGCGTTCATCGATTGAAGCGAAATGGGCAGCAATCTCTTTTTCGGCCAGCGGCCTTTCCTGATTGGTTATCAGCAATGGCAACGGCAATGCATGCCGCTGGTTCATGTCGTCTATGTATTTATAATAGTGTACTTGGCGGCGCACCTCGATGTTTTTCTCATAATAAGTCAGCACATACATCGGTTCCAGCGTGATGACCACATTGCGGTTCTGCACTCTTCCCCGGTATTCGTTCTTGTAGAGGGAGGTGTTTTCCGATTCATCGGCCACCACCAGCTTGCGGTAATTGTTCATGTCCTTGTCCGACTTCTTCCGGGTGTTTTCGTCATCATCGGCGTTGTTGGAAGGCTGCACGCCGTTCTGCCGGTCTATCTCTGCCTTCAGCAGCACATATTCGTCCATTTCCGCCCCTTTCACGTCGCCTATCTTGCGCCTTGCCTCGGCGCGGCACTGGTAGCCCGTCCAGAAATTGGGGTATTCATCAATCACCCTTGTGTAATCCTCGATGGCGCCCCGGTAGTCGCCCGTGCGGTCGAGCAGCAAGGCACGGTTGAAAAGAGCCATCATGTTGTCGGGTTCCAGGCCGATGACGAAGTTGAAATCCTCGATGGCCCGGTTGTCGTCGCCCACTTGCGCCCGCAACAAGCCCCGGTTGTAGTGTCCCAGGAAGTTGTTCGGCTCAATGTCCAATGCCGTGTCATAGTCGCTCATGGCGCCACGCAGGTTTTTCTGGTTGTAGCGCGCCAAGGCGCGGTTGATGTAATTGCCCGCAGTTTTGGGCAACAGGTGGATGGCTTTGTCCAAATCCTCCTCGGCTTCGGCATATCGCTTCTCCTGCAGGTTCAGGATGGCGCGGGAAGCCCACACCTTCCCGTCATAGGGTTCCATTTCGACGGCCAGGTTGAAATCGCGCCTTGCCTGCAAGGTGTCTTTCTGCTTGAGCGACACTTCGCCACGTATCAAGATGGCGTCCGTGTATTTCGGCGCGATTTTCAGGAGGCGGTCCAAATCTTCCTTCGCCTTGTCGTAATTCTCCATTTCCATCTCGCATAGGGCCATGTTGTGCCAGATGCCGATGTTTTCCGGGTCATATTTCAAGGCCATCCGGTAATCGTCAACCGCCCCTTGGTAGTTCTCTTGCTTTATTCGCGCCAATCCCCTCACTTGGTACGCGCTCACCACGAAGGGATTCCGCCGGATGGCTTCCGAGCAGTCCTCCTCTGCTCCCCGGTTGTCGTCCAGGTTCAACTTGGCCAAGCCCCGGAAGAAATACGGTTCTGCCAAGTAAGGCTTGGCATTGATGACTTGGTTGAAATATTGTATGGAAAGCACATAGTCCTCAAAGTACAAGGCGTTCCGCCCGATGGTCATCACGCGGTCCGTGTTAATCTGCGCCCACAAAAAAGAAGGATACAATACCAGAAGTAATAGCAGTTTCCTTATCATCAGATTCCTCATTGCTCATAGATTGGGCAAAAGTAAGTATTTGGAGTGAAGCGGCAATGCCTCTAAACTTTTTTTCACAACGGGCATTCCTTGCCGTGATTCGCAAAAGCATGAAAAAAACGCGGGATTCTCCCCAAGCATCCCGCAAAAAACTTCCAATGTTTTGCGAAATGTCCTATGGACTTTTGCCTGCATGATTAGTAATCGTCTGGCATGACGATTACTAATCGTGCAGGAATTTTTCTATGTAAAATGTGAAATTTTTCCTGTAAAATGCACGCATTTTACAGGAAAAGCAGATGCGCTTTTCAGGGAAAGCGCTAATTGAAATAAGATGGGAGTTCGGATGCCGTCACGTTTTTGGCCACAATCACCCCGTCGGCATCCAGCAGGTAATTGCCAAAACCTTTTTCCAGTTCATAGAGTCCGTACACGGAAGAAGCAGGCTTCTCCCAATAACACTCCGCAAAGCGGAGGCGGTCCTCGCGTACCGTCTCACGGAACACCGAACGGTAGTCGTCGAACGACACGGAGACCATTTTCACCTCTTCCGGCAAATCCGGCAGCACGTTGTTCAATTGTGCGTTGTGAAGCCGGGACGAGGCATCGTAGCTGGCCCAGAAACTGAGCAGCACATACCCGCCTTTGCAGGAATCCAACGCGAACGGGCGGTTGCCTGCAAGGCCGAAGGCGGGAGCCATTTCCCCTACTTCCAGCCCGACCGGAAGCCGGTCCTTTTTTACAAATGATGTCAATGAACTAACAAATAACACAACAAAAAGCCATCTTGTTACATGCTTCATGCAATCTGGTTTTAGTGAATACTATCCGGGGCTGCCCTCAGCAGCCGTTTCCACCCGGAACTTTCTTGCCACCTCTTCCCCATTTTGTTGGGAATCAAAGGCGTGTTATCCTGAAACGTGCGGCAAAGGTACGGCCTTTCTCCTGATACTTCCAAACAAATCCAAGGAAAAAGCATCGCAGACACCTCATTTTTTATGTTCTTTAGCATAAAAACGGCTTGCCAACGTTGCGGAGGATGCGGATTGGCGCATGCGGAAAAAGCGCCCGCCTTGCCGGGAAATACGCCGGAAGCACGGTAATATATCAGGAAATGCACATGCAATTTATCGGACAGCGACCCCGTCCGCATCCTTGGAGAAAGGCTCCATCACCCGCTTTTTCCCGAAAAGCCAGCGTGACAGATGGAGGGCGTCCAGGCACCAAGACACGAAGAAACAGCCTGCCACATTGACGGCCAACGCCAACAGCCAGAAAAGGAGTCCCGTCGGGTCGAAAGAAAACCAGCCGCCCATCGGCTTGACGGCAAAGGTGAACAAGGGCGAGAACAGCAGGATGACCAGTGTGTGGCGGCCGATGTAATTGGCCATGCGGGCCACGGCATGCGGCAAACGGCGGTACACCGCCAAAAGGAAGCAGAACAGCAAGCCGCTGATGGCTGCGCCGGCCAACGTGCCGCGCCACAGGTTTTCCGGGAAGCTGCACAACACCACGAAAGGCACCACCGCCCACCACGAGGCCGGGAAGAAAAACGTGAAGGGCAGGCGGCTCTCACGAATGGCCACGCCCGCCAGGAAATAGAGGGTGTTGGCGAAAAGCATCAGGCCGCATCCTTCCGAAAGGCCGTAAAAGCAAAAGCCCAATGCCAGCAGGCGGGTGAACGGCGCGGCAGGAAGCCGCCACACAATATAATAAGAAATGGTACACAGCAACAATGTGTGCAAGTACCAATACGGGCCTACCGGCGCGGCAAACAGGTAGCGAAGCACCGCCATCGGGGCAACCGAGCTGGCTCCTTCGCGCACCGGCAGCACGTAGGAAGCAAAAATGTAGGCCGTTTCCATCACCATGTAAGGCACAAAAAGCCAAAGCATGCTCCGCCCGAAAGCGGCCGGCGGCTTGCGGATGCTGGCGAAATAACCGGAAATCAGGAAGAAACAGGATGCCTGGTACATGCCAATCACTTCTTTCATATAAGGGAAACGCTGCTCGATGTACACCAGATGCATGGTGACGACCGACAGAATCAGCACGCACTTCAGGAAATCCAGTTCTTCAATCCGCTTGACGGCCATAGGCTATGCGCGAAAGGCGTTAATATTGCTCTTTCCCATTGGGGAAATCCCCGCTTTTCACGTCGGCCACATACCGCCCGATGGCATCCGTCATCACGGCGTGCAAGTCGGCATACGTGCGGAGGAACTTAGGCTTGAATCCCTTGTTCTTCCCCAACATGTCGTCCACGACCAGCACTTGCCCGTCACACATCCCGGCGCCGATGCCGATGACGGGGATGGACAATCCGGCCACGGCCTGTGCCGAAAGCGCGGCCGGTATCTTCTCCAACACGATGCTGAAGCAGCCCGTCTCCTGCAACAGGCGGGCATCGTCGAGGAGTTTCCGTGCTTCCGCTTCTTCCTTGGCGCGCACGGCATACGTCCCGAATTTATGGATAGACTGCGGAGTGAGCCCAAGATGCCCCATGACAGGGATGCCGGCCTCGATGATTCTGCGGACTGTCTCCGAGATTTCGCTTCCTCCTTCCAGTTTCAGGGCGTCACATCCCGTCTCCTGCATCACCCGCACTGCATTCCTCACGCCATCGACAGGGTTCGTATAAGTGCCGAAAGGCATGTCCACGACCACCAAAGCGCGTTTCACGCCCCGCACGACCGATGCGGCATACATGATCATGGCATCCAACGTCATGGGAACCGTGGTGGCATGGCCCGCCATCACGTTGGCCGCCGAGTCGCCGACCAATATCACGTCCACTCCCGCGCCGTCCACAATCAAGGCCGTCGTGTAATCATACGCTGTCAGCATGGATATTTTCTCCCCGTTCTGCTTCATTTCCAGCAAGCGGCGGGTGGTCACTTTCTTTGTGTCATCTGTAATATAACCAGCCATTTCTTTTAGGTTTTGAAAAATTGCCTGCAAAGTTATGCTTTATTATCCAGTCTGCCTCTGTTTCCCCGCCATATTTTTTCCCGGCAGGCCGTGGCAAGCGCGGGAACGCCACGGGCATCAGGGCAACAGGCGCATCATGTCATCGTAGGCGAAATGCCGGAAATCGCGAATGACCGTCACGGCCAAATCCCTGATGGCTGCCTCGGGATGGGTGGTGGCCAAGCCAATGACGGTCATGCCCGCCGCGTTGCCAGCCTTCAAGCCATTGAAGGAATCCTCGAACACAAACGACCTTGACGGCACCGTGCCAAACACTTCCGCGCCTTTCAGGTAGCAATCCGGGAAAGGTTTGGAGCGTGCAAAGTCCTCCGCCACAAGGATGCGGTCGAACTGTGCTTTCAGTTCGGGACGCGCTTTGTACACGCTGGCCATCTTCGTGCGGTCGCTGCTGGTCACGACAGCCAGGCGCACGCCGTGGTTGCGCAAATCGGACAGGAAATCCTGGATGCCCGGCACGTACGTGTAATCCATGTTGGCCTCAAACTTTACCAAATCTTCGCGGATGCGGCCCTGCGCTTCTTCATCGCCGGGAAAGTATTTGTCGAAAATCTGCACCAAAGTGGTGCCTTTTATCAATTGCGCGAAATCAGGAATTTCCGGATGGTAACGCCGCCCTTGTTCACCCCAGAACTGGGAATATTGCGGCTCTGTATCGACCACCACCCCGTCAAAGTCAAACAAGGCGGCAATGGGTTGGTTGGTTTCAGTCATGATGTTTAATGTGATTTAACGGCGGCAAAGTTACCGCATTCTGCCTGAAAAAGGCAAATTCTTCTTACCTTTGCCCTGCTTAAAAAAACATAAAGCCGCACAATGCCCTCCCAGAACAATCCGCACATCTTAGGGACAGCGCCTGTCGGAAAACTATTGGTGCAGTATTCCTTGCCGGCCATCATCGGCATGACGCTCACCTCTTTGTGCAACATCATCGACAGTGTGTTCATCGGCCATGGCATCGGGGCGTATGCTATCTCAGGACTGGCCATCTCTTTCCCGTTGATGAACTTGGTGATGGCCTTCTGCACGCTTGTCGGCGTGGGCGGCGCCACCATCGCCTCCATCCGCTTGGGGCAGAAAGACCGGCGCGGCGCGTCCGAAGTGTTGGGCAACGTGCTTTTGCTGGGCATCATCAACGGCATCCTGTTCGGCAGCATCTCCCTGTTTTTCCTGGATGAGATACTGGTGTTTTTCGGGGCAAGCGCGGAAACCCTTCCCTATGCCCGCGACTTCATGCGGGTCATCCTGCTCGGCACGCCCGTTTCCTACACCATGATCGGGCTGAACAACCTGATGCGGGCCACGGGATACCCGCGCAAAGCCATGTTGACTTCCATGGTGACATTGGCGGGCAATGTCGTGCTGGCGCCCATCCTGATTTTCGGCTTGCAATGGGGCATGCTCGGCGCGGGGCTGGCCACCGTGCTGTCCCAATTCGTCGGCATGGTATGGATTCTGCATCATTTCAGGCAGGAAGACAGCTACATCCGGTTCGAGCGGGGCATCTATCGGCTGAAAGGCGGCATTGCCGCCAGCATCTTCAGCATCGGCTTGTCGCCTTTCCTGATGAACACCTGCGCATCGGCCATCGTGGTGGTCATCAACACCAGCCTGAAAGAGCATGGGGGCGACCTTGCCATCGGGGCTTACGGCATCATCAACCGGGTGCAGACTTTGTTTACCATGGTGGTGTTGGGCCTGGCAATGGGCATGCAGCCTATCGTAGGCTACAACCACGGCGCGCAAATCCGCCAACGGGTGCAACGCACGTTGCAATACGGCATCATCGCAGGGATTTCCATCACCTCCGCAGGATTCATCGCCTGCGAATGCTTCCCGCACGCCATCACATTCCTATTTACCGACAACGCAGAGCTTTCGGCGTTCGCCGAAACCGGCTTGCGCATCTGCGTCATGATGTATCCTTTGGTAGGTTGCCAGATGGTCATCACCCAGTTTTTCCAATCCATCGGGAAAGCGAAAGTGTCCATTTTCCTGTCCCTCACCCGGCAATTGATTTATTTGTTGCCTTGCCTGCTCGCCTTGCCTGCGGTGTGGGGCGTGAACGGCGTGTGGGCCAGCATGCCTTTATCAGATGTATTCGCTTTCCTCACCGCCGTGGGCATGCTCGCCTATTACCGGAGGAAAGGCCGGAAGGAGGAGCCGGGCAGTGCCTGACTGCAAATATTCCGCCGGGCAGCCCATGGATATTCCCGTTTTGTTCCTATCTTTGCACCTTGCGAAGAATAGGATGCGGCTCGGCAGAGCCACGCAGAAAACCCGGTTTCCGCTTGCCTCTGCACGCGCCTTTCACTATCTTTGCGGGACATCAATCGAAACCCAATTATGAAAAAACACCATTTCCTCTTTCCTGCCATCTGCACATTGCTGATGGCAGGTTCGTTCCCGCAAGCCATGCATGCGGAAGAACAACCCGGCTGGTACACGCCCACCGAAGAAAACATGCAGTCACGGAAAGCCTTCCAAGACGACAAGTTCGGCATCTTCCTCCATTGGGGGCTTTACAGCATGCTGGCTACCGGCGAATGGACCATGCACAACAAGGACTTGAACTACCAGGAATATGCCAAACTGGCTTCCGGCTTCTACCCGTCGAAATTCAATGCAGCGGAATGGGTGGCCGCCATCAAGGCTTCAGGCGCCAAGTACATTTGCTTCACTACCCGCCATCATGAGGGGTTCTCCATGTTTGACACGCAATGGTCGGACTACGACATCGTGGATGCCACCCCGTTCAAGCGCGACGTGCTGAAGGAACTGGCCGACGAATGCCGCAAGCAAGGCATCGCCCTCCACCTTTACTATTCGCACTTGGACTGGTATCGCGACGACTACTATCCGCTGGGAAGGACCGGGCGCGGCACAGGACGCGAGACGCACGGCGAATGGAGTACATACTATCAATTCATGAACAACCAACTGACGGAACTGCTGACGAACTACGGCCCGATACGTGCCATTTGGTTTGACGGCTGGTGGGACCATGACCAAGACCCCGGATTTGACTGGCAATACCCGGAACAGTACGCCATGATACATCGCTTGCAACCCGCCTGCCTTATCGGCAACAACCACCACCAAGTGCCGTTTGAGGGGGAAGACATCCAAATCTTTGAACGCGACCTTCCCGGCGAAAACACGGCAGGACTGTCGGGGCAGGCCATCAGCCGCCTGCCGTTGGAGACTTGCCAGACGATGAACGGCATGTGGGGATACAAGATTACGGACCAAGATTACAAATCCACCCGCACCTTAATCCAATATTTGGTGAAAGCGGCGGGCATGAATGCCAATCTGCTGATGAACATCGGCCCGCAGCCCAACGGCGAATTGCCTGCAACGGCTGTGTCGCGCCTGAAAGAAATCGGTGAATGGATGCAGATATATGGGGAAACCATCTACGGGACACGCGGCGGATTGGTGGAACCTCACGATTGGGGCGTGACCACACAGAAGGGGAACCGGCTGTTCGTCCATGTCCTCAACTTGCAAGACAACGGGCTGTACCTGCCCTTGACTGCGAAAGTGAAGAAGGCCGTGCGGTTCAAAGACGGCAAGAAGGTGAAGTTCACGCAGGATGAACAAGGAACCTTGCTGCAATTTGGTGAAGTACCGACCGACACAGATTATGTGGTAGAACTGACTTTGGATGAATGATGGCAGGGATTTACCAGTTCGAAGTATGCGCCAACTCCGTGGAAAGCGCCATTGAAGCGCAAAAAGGTGGCGCTTGCCGGGTGGAACTGTGCGCCGGGATACCCGAAGGAGGGACAACGCCTTCTTTCGGGGAAATTGAAACCGCCCGGAAGCGGCTTGACATCCGCCTGCATGTCATCATCCGTCCTCGCGGAGGAGATTTCCTTTACTCCCCCATCGAACAGGAAATCATGTTGGAGGATATCCGCACCGCCCGCCGTGCCGGTGCCGACGGGGTGGTGTTCGGCTGCCTCACGGCTGAAGGAGACGTGGACATCCCCCTCATGAAGAAATTGATGGAAGCAGCCCAAGGCATGTCTGTCACCTTCCATCGGGCGTTCGACATGTGCCGGAATCCCCGGCAGGCATTGGAGGACATCATCGCGCTGGGATGCGGCCGCATCCTGACTTCCGGCGGGATGCGCACGGCAGAAGAAGGCATTCCCCGGCTGAAAGCCTTGCAGGAACAAGCGAAAGGAAGGATTGCCATCATGCCGGGATGCGGCATCCGCGCCAGCAACATCGTGAAGATAGCACAAGAGACCGGCTGCCGCGAGTTCCACTTCTCGGCACGTTCCTCCATTGAAAGCCGCATGGCCTGCCGGAATCCAGCCGTATCGATGGGCGGCACCGTCCATATCAACGAGTACAGCCAAGAACGGACCGATGCCGCCAAAGTGGCGGAAATCATCCGGCTGCTGGGAAGATAGTTGACGGAGTTCCTATACCATAATTTATATATGTGCAAATCCCGCTTCCGGCATTGTTTCGGAAACGGGATTTTCGTTTCAACGTTGCTTTAACATTCGCCAAAGCCGTTTACCATTTCACCGGGCTGTCCAGAATATTGCCATCGGAAGCATCCTCCGCCGTGAACGTCCCGCCCCGGTATTGCACGCAAAGCATGAGGAGCGGCTCTGTGCCGTTGTTGCGGACGGAACGGCGGCCTTCCGGCGCCACACGCACTACGCTGCCTTCGCACACCGGGAACACTTGGCCGTCCACTTGGAACTCGCCCGTGCCGCCCAAGAAGAAATACAGTTCCTCATGGCTTTTGTGCGTGTGCAGGAATCCCGTTTCTGTCCCCGGGAGGAAAGACTGGAACGAGAATTCCGCCCCGGTTGCATTCACTGATGCACCGCCAAAAACCTTTCCCGGTATTTGGACGTCAGGCCCGATAGTCAACGCATAACCGCCCAACTCATTCAGCTTCCCGATATTGACGGCCGTGAAATTCTTTGCTTCTGCCAAATCTTCAATCTTTTTCATATCCTATGTCTTTTAATGATTTCCTTGCAAAAGTAGGTGTTCCCCAAGCATCTTGCAAGAAGGCACTTGGGGAACACTTGGTTACCTGAATGAAACCATTGTTGGAATACAAACTGTTCCGATTTCAGGGTTTAACAATTTTTCAATATGACTGAGGCCGGTGGCACGCTCGGATTTCCCCGTCCAGCCGGCCTCCCCGTCCTGTTAAAGTTGCCGGATGACTTTAAGCAACTGTTCGCCCAACCCGATGGTGTAGCCCTGCGACACGAAGACCACCCGGTTGAACGTGTCGGCAATCACGAACAACGGAAGATGGACATTGCCCTTCAGGTTCATGTTGACGATGATTTCATGCCGGAGACTCCCGTCGATGTCTGTGCCCCAAACGATGGTGGACGGCAGGCCGGGAAACTCATCCTTGCGGAACTTCTGCTCCATGGACGGGTCGGCCCACAGCAAGACAAGGCTCCGGCCCCACCCTTCAAGCTCGCTGCGGACGGCGGCAATATCGCGCAGCGCATGGTTCGTCGGCTCTTGTCCTGCGCCCAAGATGCCGACGACATAATACCCTCGCCCGGTGGCAGAAAGCAAACTTTGCGGCGTTCCTCCGCCCACAGGCCGGAACAAGGCTTCGGAATTGAGGTTGCCAATCACTTTTACAACATCCGGATTGTCGCGCATCGTCAAGTCGATGCGGGTGGTTTTGCCTTTTTCCACCGTGAAGAAAACGGTTTGCGAAAGCACGCTCCCGTTAGCTAGGCGGGTGCCGGTGACTAGCATGTAATAGCCGGCATTCAACCGCAAGGGTTCCGATAGCAGTTCTTTCCAACTGCCGGACGCATCTTCGGGGTAATTCATCAGCCGGAACGTCCCGTTGTCAAAGCGCGAAAGGGTGTAATGGTAGTAATAAAGCGGGTTTTCCAATGCTTTGACGGGACGGTAGGCCGCCACAAGCTGGCCGGATGGCATGACAGGGCTTTGGGAGGCACTGAACGACACATCCATCCATACGCCGTCCAGCGTGGTGAACTGTACCTTGGAGGTCACTTCGTTGATGCGTGCCGGAATGCCTGCCGCTCTCAAGACAGCCACGAAGAACACGTCGCGCGAACGGGCATCCGCCACCCTTGTCTTCCACACTCCTTCCGGCGACATGTAAACATTGGCATCATTCATGCCGTCGTCCACCAAAATGTTGCGGTTGCACCACGCTATCAGTGAGCCGGGATTGCGCTGCACAAGACGGATGAGCGTGGTGTCCTGTTGCAAGAAGGACTTGTACGGGGTCAGTGCTTCGTAGGCAATCCTGGGGTTTTGCACGTATCGGTCGAAATAGGCGGACGGGTATTCATCCAAGGACGGCGTGTTCAGCAAATGGTCGGCCAGCACGGCTGCCGGGGCATCACGCAAATCTTTTTCAGACACGTTCTCCAACAAACGGAGAGCGGCTTCTTTCTTGCCGTCAGGCGCTTCCGCGATGAAGCGGGCTATCTCGGCATGGTTGCCCCGCGACTTCAGAAGAAGTGTTACGGTGCGTTCCTTGCCCGTGCCGTTTTCTTCCGCCACTTTCTCCGCCTGTTCCTTCGTCATGAAGGTAGCCACGTAGGCATTTCGGATGGAGTCCTCAGCCGCGAACCGCCGGTTGTTTTCCGCCCGCTGTTCCGGCGTGACGGTCACGGTCACGGCCTTTTCCACCGGCGGCACGATGTCGATCGGCAGAGAGAAGGCATCTCCTTCCTTATGTTCCAGCTTCACCGTGATTTCGCGGTCGTTCCCGAAAGAAAGCTTGCCGAAGCCGAATTTCCCGCCTTTGGATGCCCATGCCAGCATGTCGCCCTTGCCGGCAGTCAAGGATGTACGTCCCTCCTTATCGGTACATTTCGTGACGACCGTGCAAAATTCCGCATAATTGTACAACTTGAATTCCACTTTCGCGCTGTCTGCCGGTTGCCCGTCCGCATCCACCACGCGGACATAGGCTTGGGCTGTCTCTGCATAATGAGCCGTCACGTTGATTTCCGTGTTCAGCGTACTCTCCCGAATCACTTCTTCCGGGCCATGGTATTTCCCGAATACTTTCGTGTGCATCAGCATGCCCCTGGCTGCCGGCGCGTTGAACCACCCCAAGTCCAGCACAGGTTCTGGCTCACAGGCTCCCATGAAATGCCATTTCCCGTCCACCCATGCTTCCACCCATGCGTGGTTGTCGTCGGTATGCGCCCATCGCGGCGTGTAAACCTGCCGGGCAGGAATGCCCACCGTGCGCAAGGCAGCCACCAACAAGGTCGATTCTTCCCCGCAACGGCCATAAGCGGTCCGCATGGTAGCCAAGGGGGAACTGGTGCGGGCATCGCTCGGCGTGTACGTGGCTTTCTCGTGGCACCAGTGGTTCACTTCCAATACTGCGTCGTGAAGGGAAAGCCCCTGCACACGCGCTTTCAATTCATCATAGCAAGCAGTGCGGAAACCGTCAAGGATTTCATTGTTGACACGGGGCGGCAGCACAAAGTGCCGGAACTCCCGCTCAGGCACTTCTTTGCCCCACGGCATCTCCCGGCGCGCCTTCAACACCGTGCGCACATTCGCCAAATGCCAATCGCCGGAATGGTCCGCCAAGTCTGCCACCGGCATGTATGCGTAAAGGAACATCATGGCTTCCCGTTCCTCCTGCCGCATTTCCCGGCTGAACACGTCAAAAATCTCCGTCATGGCCAACTGTTCTTTCCGGGCGTTGAAACCGGCTTCCACCTCCTCCCGCTCGCTGGCATCCGTGATGAAATGCCTTTCTTGGCAGGACACCAAAGCCACAAGTGCCGTCAAGCCTGCCCATAATCTCCATTTTTTCATAGTTATATACATTTCTAATTTGCACCGGCAAATATAGTGAAAGGAGTGCGCAAAGGCAAATGAAAACGGGATTTCCCAGTTTGTCCCTGCCACCTTAGCAGGAAGAAAATCCGGCTTGCCCGTGCGGGAAGCCCGGATCAGCCGTGTGCGAGACCCGGCTCATACGGGCAAATTCTTTATCTTTAGGCGAAAGATGAAGTTATCATGGGGGCAATCTGGGTTTCCCAAACAGATGGTTGGATGTTTCCGCCTGCATAAACATGGAAACATGCCGGGATACCTGTTGCAGAACATGCCGCCTCATGAGCCGGGAACCACTGCCAAATATTAGCTTTGCAGCCGTAAACCAAACCTATTGAATAAAATGAAAAAACGGACTTTATGGGCAGGTATCGCTGCATTCCTGACAGTATCTTGCACACAACAGCCTGCGGCCACGCTGTCGGGGCTGAATCCCCAAGACTTCCAAACCACCATTGACGGTGTGGACATCGGCCTCTTCACGTTGAAGAACTCAAAGGGGATGGAGGTATGCATCACCAATTTCGGCGGACGCATCGTCTCCATCATGGTGCCGGGACGGGACGGCCGCATGCACGATGTAGCATTGGGTTTCGACAACATCCATGACTACATGCATACGGAAACCGACTTCGGCGCGTCCATCGGACGCTACGCCAACCGCATCAACCAAGGACGGTTCGTGATGGACGGCGATACCGTGCAACTGCCCCGCAACAACTTCGGGCATTGCCTGCACGGAGGGACGAAAGGATGGCAATACCAACCCTACATCGCCCGGCAGGTGGACAGCACCACTTTGGAACTGACCCGCGTCTCGCCGGACGGCGACCAAGGATTCCCCGGCAACGTCACGGCCAAAGTGCTTTTCAAACTGACGGAAGACAATGCCATCGACATCCGGTACAGCGCCACCACCGACCGGAAAACCGTCATCAACATGACCAACCATTCTTATTTCAACCTGTCCGGCAACCCGGCACAGCCCGTGTACAACGACATCTTATATTTGAATGCCGATTACTACACCCCTGTGGACAGCACATTCATGACCACCGGCGAAATCCTTCCTGTGGCAGGGACGCCCATGGACTTTACCACGCCCAAACCGATAGGACAAGACATCAACCAAGATTTCGCCCAACTGAAAAACGGGAAAGGATACGACCACAACTGGGTGCTGAACACGAAAGGCAACGTCCGGCAAGTCGCCGCGCGGCTGAAATCGCCTGACACCGGCATCGTGCTGGAAGTGTACACCAACGAACCGGGCGTGCAAATGTACACCGGGAACTTCTTGGACGGAAGCATCACGGGCAAGCAAGGCATCGCCTACCCTGAACGCAGTGCCGTGGTATTGGAAACGCAACATTACCCGGACAGCCCCAACAAGCCCGAATGGCCATCGGCCGTGCTGGAGCCGGGGCAAACTTATGCCAGCGAATGTATCTTCAAATTCTCCGTGGAACAATAGCAAGGGCTAAAAAGCGAAAGGAGCCTGAAGGGGTTAAAATTGCCTAATCCATCAGGCTTTCCTTTATTTATTGTTAATGTTTTTCTACTTTTGCAACCGATTTTTAGAAATCACTTCAAAATGGAAAAAGAGACAAGCTTCATCAACCTTGTAGAACAAAGCATCATAAATAACTGGGACCTCAACGCCCTGACTGACTACAAAGGCGTTACCCTCCAATACAAAGACGTGGCGCGCAAAATAGAAAAACTGCACATCCTGTTTGAAAGCGCCGGAATACAGCAGGGCGACAAAATAGCCGTCTGCGGCAGGAACAGCGCACATTGGGCCGTAGCCTTCTTGGCCACCATTACCTACGGTGCCGTCATCATCCCCATCCTGCATGAATTCAAGGCAGACAACATCCACAACATCGTCAACCACTCGGAAGCGCGGATGCTGTTCGTTGGCGACCAAATCTGGGAAAACCTCAACGAAGAAGCCATGCCCCATTTGGAAGGCATCGTGGGACTGCTGGATTTCTCGGTCTTGATTTCCCGTTCAGACGCATTGTCTTATGTCCGCGAGCATTTGAATGAAAGCTACGGGCATAAATTCCCCCGCAACTTCCGCCCCGAACATATCGCCTACGTGAAAGACACGCCAGAAAGATTATCCATCATCAATTACACTTCCGGCACGACCGGCTATTCCAAAGGTGTCATGCTGCCCTATCGGAGCATTCTCTCAAACGTGAAGTACTGCCACGAGAAAATCCGTCTGCAACCCGGTGACAAAATAGTCGCCATGCTTCCTATGGGACACGTGTTCGGGATGGTCTATGATTTCCTATACGGTTTTTGCGCCGGAGCGCACATCTGGTTCCTCACCCGGATGCCCTCACCTAAAATCATCATGCAATCCTTTGCCGAAATTCGGCCGAGAGTCATCTCCTGCGTACCCCTTATCGTAGAAAAAATCATCAAGAAACATATCCTGCCGCGTGTGGACACCCATATCGGCCGTTTCCTGCTCCATGTCCCTATCATCAACGACAAAATCAAAGCTTATGCGAAAAAGGAAGCCATGGATGCGTTTGGTGGCAATTTCTTGGAAATCATCATCGGCGGGGCGCCCTTCAATGCAGATGTGGAAGCATTCCTGAAAAAAATAGATTTCCCCTACACGATAGCCTATGGCATGACGGAATGCGGCCCCATCATCTGCTCCAGCTATTGGAAAGACTTGCAACCGGGTTCATGCGGGAAAGCGGCTTCACGCATGGAAGTGAAAATAGACTCCCCCGATCCGCAGAACGTCGCAGGGGAAATCATTTGCAAGGGCGACAACCTGATGCTGGGCTATTACAAGAACGAAGCCGCCACGGCACAGGTCATTGATGCTAACGGATGGCTTCACACCGGAGACCTTGCCGTCATGGACAACAACGGGAACATTTACGTGAAAGGAAGAAGCAAAAACGTGTTGCTCAATTCTTCCGGGCAAAACATCTATCCGGAAGAAATAGAAAGCAAGCTCAACAACATGCCTTACGTTTCAGAGTCCCTGATTGTATTGCAACGTGACAAATTGGTTGCACTGATTTACCCTGATTTTGACGATGCTTACGCTCATGGGCTCACCCTCAACCAGATAGAAGCCGTCATGGAGGAAAACAAAAAAAACCTGAATGTCCAGCTTCCGGCCTATTCCCAAATCGCAAAAATAAAAATCTATCCGGAAGAATTTGAAAAGACCGCCAAGAAAAGCATAAAACGATTCTTATACCAAGAGGCTAAAGGGTGAATGTATGAGTCCTGCTCCTGAATTAGTCGTTTACAAAGCCTCTGCCGGTTCCGGCAAAACATTTACATTGGCAGTTGAATATATTAAGTTGCTAATCGTAAATCCGCGTGCATACCGCAATATCCTTGCCGTGACATTCACCAACAAGGCTACGGCAGAAATGAAAGAACGAATCCTCACGCAACTGTATGGCATCTCTATTGACGACATAAATTCCGCTCCTTACATCCAGAGTATCAATGAAAGCCTGCATCTGCCCAAAAACGACATCATGGCTGCAGCAGAGAAAGCATTAAATTATATCCTGCATGATTACAGCCATTTCCGGATAGAGACCATTGATTCGTTTTTCCAATCTGTCATGCGCAACTTGGCGCGCGAACTGAGGTTGGGCGCCAACATGCGTCTTGAAATCGACAATACAGGAGTCTTGAATGACGCGGTAGATGCCATGATTGAGAAGTTGACACGCAATTCCCCTATTCTTCTTTGGTTGCTGGAATACATCCATGAAAAAATAGAAAACGACCACCGATGGAACATATCGGATGAAATAAAACGATTCGGGCTAAACATATTCAACGAAGAATATTTGGAGAAAGGCGGGAAACTCCGCAGCAAACTGAAAGAAAAAGATTACTTGCGGAATTACCGTGCCAAGCTGAAAGGCATCCGTGAAGAAGTTCTGAACCAAATGAAAGAATTTGCCGAACGGTTCCAAGAAATCATGGATAGAAACAGCATCAGCCTATCGGACATTAAATATGGGAAAAATATTGCCGGGTATTTCTTGAAGATAAGCGACGGAATCATCGATGAAAAAGTCCGCAACGCCACAGTGGAAAAATTCTTGGATGACGCAGAAGAATGGATTTCCAAAACATCAAAAATCAAAAGCACATTGCTTCCTGTTGTGGAGCAGCAATTGTTGCCATTGCTTCAGGAATGCGAAGGAATGCGCCATCCCAATAATATCCTCCTTAACTCCTGCAACTTGTCTCTGCATTATCTGAACAATCTTCAACTCTTGGCAAGCATCGATGAAGAAGTCAAAGCACAAAACCAGGAAAACAACCGTTTTCTCCTCTCTGACACCAATACCTTGCTTCACGAATTAATGAAAGACGGTGACTCATCCTTTGTATTTGAAAAAACAGGCAGCAATATCCGCCATGTGATGATTGATGAGTTCCAAGACACTTCACGGATGCAATGGGACAACTTCAAACTGCTTTTGCTTGAAGGGCTTTCGCAAGGTGCCAACAGCTTGATTGTCGGCGATGTCAAACAGTCCATATACCGATGGCGAAACGGGGACTGGAGAATATTGAACGGACTTAAAGATGCTGTCGGAGCATTCCCGGTAACCATTAAGTCATTGACCACCAACCGTAGAAGTGAAAACAACATCATCAGATTCAACAACCAACTGTTCACAGAAGCCTGCCGTTTCTTGAACGAAATTTACAAAGGAAAGGAACAGAAAGATTGCGAGGAACTCCTTTCTGCTTACGCGGATGTCCGTCAGCTTGCCATACAAAAGGAAGACAAAGGATATGTGAAAATGCAATTCTTCGGCAACGATGAAGACAAGACCTATGAAGAACGCATGCTGGATGCCATCGGGAGTGAAATACGCCATTTGGTTGAAGCCGGAGTAAACCCGTCAGACATCGCCATCCTTGTGAGGAAAAACAAGGTTATCCCGTTGATTGCAGATTATTTCAGGCAGAACTTGCCTTACCGCATCGTATCCGACAATGCCTTTCGGATGGATGCATCGCCCGCTCTCTGCATGCTCATCAATGCGTTGCGCTACCTGTCAGATGCCACCAACACAATTGCAGCCACTCAACTTGCCGTGGCTTACCAGAATGATGTATTGCACCATGCCTTGTCTTTGGAAGAAATGTCTGTACACCATATAGAAAAATACTTGCCGGAAGAATTTGCAAGCCAACTGGAAATTCTCCGACTGATGCCTTTGTATGAACTGATTGAATCATTATTCACCCTGTTCAACGTCGGACAGATGGAAGGCCAAGATGCTTATCTTTTTGCTTTCGATGATGCGGTATTGGAGTATCTGCAAAGCAACCCGTCCGATATCGGGCAATTCCTTGCTTATTGGGATGAGAAACTAAAGGGGCAGACCATCCCTTCCGGCGAAATAGAGGGCATACGCATCATGTCCATTCATGATTCAAAGGGATTGGAATTCCATACCGTGCTGGTTCCTTTCTGCGATTGGAAACTGGAAAATGAAAGCACGCAGCTTGTATGGTGTGCGCCTACAGTGCCTCCATTCAATGAGTTGGATCTTGTCCCTATCAACTATTCATCAAAAATGGATGAGTCTGTCTATAAAGGCAGTTATCAGGAAGAAAAGATACAGCTTTGGGTGGACAATCTGAACATCCTGTACGTTGCTTTCACCCGTGCAGAGAAAAACCTTCTTGTATTCGGCAAAGCCCATCGGAAAAACACTGTAGCAGACCTCTTGACGCAATCCGTCCATGCTATCCAAGCTCAAGATAATAAAGAATGGGATGAAACTGCGCCTTATGAGTACGGCTGCTTGGTTCCATCATCCCATCCTGTTGCTACGCGGACCTATAATAAACTGGACATGCCGCCTGTCAAAAAGATGGTACAGATGGAGACTTTCAGCCACCGTGTCGAATTCAGACAATCTAACCGTTCAGCACAATTTATCAAAGGGAAAGAAGAACTTTCCGAAAAATATATCAGCCAAGGGCAATTGTTTCACACGTTTTTCTCCAATATCCAAACGAAGGAGGATGTCAATGCCGCTGCTTCCAAACTATTGTTCGATGGCATTATAAGTTCACAAGCGGAAAAAGACAGGCTGCAGAAGTTTGCATTCCATGTCCTCTCTGATCCAATCATATCAGATTGGTATTCAGGAAAATATAAACTTCTTACCGAACGTGATATTGTTTTCCGAAAAGGTGAGAGGACAATCGTCCGCCGTCCGGACCGTGTCATGACAAAGGACCATAGCGCCATTATTGTGGATCTGAAATTCGGGAAAAGAAAAGCTGAATATGCCTTGCAAATACGGGAATACATGGAGCTACTTTCACAAATGGAAGAATACCATGATATAAAAGGGTGTTTATGGTACGTCTATGAAAACGAGATTGAAGAAATTGCATAATGGCATATTCCTTTTCCACATACATATAAAAATCAGTTTTTCTTTTTGAGATATCATTTAAAGTTGTACCTTTGCGCCACAATTAAGGCTGGTTCCGTAGCTCAGCTGGATAGAGCAACGCCCTTCTAAGGCGTGGGTCCTGCGTTCGAATCGCAGCGGAATCACCAACGGGGAATCCTTGGATGTTGATGCATCTGAGGATTTTTTATTTACTATTGTTTACAACGATATTACTTTATAAAAATCAGGTCCAAAAGGTTTTGAATGCCATTTCAACGCAAACAAATTGATTGCATGCCTTTTCTTGTAGAATATGACGAATAAATACTCGTTTTTTATCCATATCCTTTTGTCTTATGCTAATATTCAATATATTTGGGGCGCATACAATTCACTTTAAACAACTGTACTATGAAGAAAGTTTTACTTATGTTATTCTGCGTTCTGTTATCCATAGGCGCAGGATGGCCGGCAGGACAACAGCCGGAAAGAAGATTGCTTGTCCGACAAACGAATCAAGAGACACCGTCGCAAATCATCCATCAACATCCCGTCAAGCAAGGACAAACCTTGAAGTGGCAGAAAGCCAACTCCAACACAAAAACCATCGCACCCGCTAAAGCAACAAAAGCAGCATCCCGCGTAAACGAAACGGCCGAAGTATCCTTGCCAACTTTTGATTCTGCAGAAGCTGCCACCACCATGTTGCAAGAAAATGCAGACTTCACTGTCATTACTACATTATATAATGAAAGCGAGACGGATTTTGAGGATGAAATCCGTGCAGTATTGCTTACAGGCGATTCCTTTTGGGGCTTCGACATTGTTTATGAGACCGATCCTGTGCCGGTCAGTGTGGCCAAAGGAAGTTCCCAAAAGGTGTCTATCCCCGGACACATCAACAGCAGCGAGGTGCCAGCCGGTACTTATTTCTTAGGCATTGGCGCAACGGCAGGTTATCTCTGCCTGAACGATGACCCGGAAGCCAACATCTTCCCCATACAAGTACTGCCTGACCCTGCCACTAATTTCATCTTAAGCATGACCGCTAAGACAATGATTCCAGAGACTTTGAACCAAAACGAGGATGGTATATTGCCTGTCACCATCACCAACACAGGCGGCATTGGGTTTAACGGACCTATCTCCATGACTTTAACCGACAAGAATGGCAACATGGTCTATTATACTGACTTTGTGGAAGCAAGCATCGCAGCCAATGCCTCAGAAGAAGTGCAGATCCCCTACCATCTGCCCAGCATCATTGTAGATGCAGGAACCTACACCCTGAATATCGCTTGGGTAGATGAGGAGGAAGGATGGATGTACAACATCCCATTAGCAGACGGCAGCTACGATGTGGAGATTAAAGTATTGGAAAAGGAAGGGCCAGTATTGGTTGTAGAAGAAAACCAGACGATTTATCCCGAAACGGTCACGCAGGATGTGGAGTTCACCCTGCCGGCAACCATCACCAACACTGGCGTGGACTTCAACGGGGAAATAGGCATCGTGATGTATGACCCCAGCTACGGAAACGCCATCTGGGCTAATGAATTCCAAGAGGCCGATATTGCACGTGATGCTTCGAAAAAATTAAGCCTCATGGGTACTGTAAGTGCAGATATTCCTGTAGGACAATACTTTTTAAGCATTGCTTACATGGCAGGCGGTTACTATATCCCGATTGGAGAAGGAAGCATCGTAACTATAGAAGTCAATCCGGAAACCACACCCGTGCTTTCATGGGCAGCAACCGAGGTGCCTTCTGCCATCATGCAAAGCGCGGATTTTGCCGTGAAAGGCACTATTAGCAACACAGGCGCCGATTTCACTGGGCAAATGGAAGCAATCCTTGTAGAGGAAAGCATATTCGGCACGATGGTCGTGTACGAATCCGGGGCACAAGAAGTGAGCGTGCCGCGTGACGGCCATTTCAACTTTACCGCCACCGGCAACGTAGGCGCGTTGGTGGACGGCTGGTACACATTATATATTGCTTACCTTGAGGGTGATGACTTCTATCCTATCAGCGAAGGCTATGATGTAGAAGTCACACTGAATCCTGAAACATCCCCGATGCTCTCCATTGTGGAAGAAGAAAGCACTTTGCCGACATCTATCGTCCAAGGCACGGAATTCACGACCAAAGTGATGGTGAAGAATGAAGGCATGGCATTCAGTGGGGAAATCTACATCCAGATAGCTGATGGCAACAGCATCGCATTCACATCTGCCCCGCAGGCCGTCACCATTGCCAATGGAGAAAACAAACTGCTGACATTCACGGAAACCGTCACAGGCATCGAACCGGATGATGACTATTACTTCGATGTGGTAGCCGAGAATGAAAGCGGATATTTCCGCTACATCCACACCATCACCGGCATGGAGGTAGGCGCAGACCCTACGGCGCCCGCATTAAGCATTGCAGAAACCGATGAATTAAACTCTGGCACTTATGTCACTTTCTATCAAGGATGGGAAAACCCGTTCAACGCCACCATTCGGAACACAGGCGGCGGCAATTACGAAGGCACGTTGGCTTTAGCCATCTCGGACGACTGGGGACGGGAAATACTGCTCTACGGTGAGCCGGTCGATGCCGACATTCCGGCAGGTGAGGCTAAAACTTTCGATTTCACCATCCAGGTAAACGAATTGGAAGCCGGGTACTACAAACTGTCCATCTGCAATGATGAAGGCGAATGCCTGCGCATCGGGGATACCGCATGGGACACTTTCATGCTTGAGGTAAAAGAAGCAGAGGATAATCCCAGCGCCATTTCCGGCACGAAAGCTGATGCTACATTCACCGTCGAGCCTAATCCGGCAACAAGCTATGTGGACGTGGCTTGCAGCGAAGGCATCCAGAGCGTGCGCATCTATTCGCTGTCGGGAAGCCTGCTGATGCAGGAAGAAGCCGAAGGAACAACGTGCCGGCTCAACGTGTCGGCGTTGCCGCAAGGTGCTTACCTGATGGCCATCATAACTCATGGCAACGCAAAGAAAACAAAGCGATTCATAAAGGAATAGCCTATATCATCATGTATATGAAGAGAGGCATGCTCTTTCAGGCGTGCCTCTTTACATTAAAAAACTCTGCCCATCATCCCCCGTAGGAAAAGGAACGGTTTCAAAAACATGTTATATATCACGTTTTGAAGAAAACAATACGTTAATATGCATTTTTTTTGCATCATTCGTTTGTTTTATTCTATCATTTGACTACATTTGGGGTGTATTAACACAAATTTTTTAATTATGAAGAAAATTGTACTTCTGCTCTGCGCTTTGATAGGGATAAGCGTAGGAATGGCCGCCGGCCCAGTGGAACAAAGCCCGGCAAAAAGGCTCATCACCAAGCAGACGAAGCCTGCCACAGAACTGCAAACGCCACCGGCAAACGTGACGCTCCGCAAAGGGGACGCGCAGTTGCAACTCGCAAAGCCCGGCGCAAAAGCCATTGCTCCCGTCAAGGCAAAGAGGGCAAAAGCACCGGCACGGGCGGACGAAACTACTGGTGAAGCTATCGTGACATTCGATGCAACGGGAATCATGAATTCCGTGTTGCAGCAAAATGCTGACTTCACCGTCACTACCACATTATATAATGAAGGAACGGCTGACTTCAACGAGCAAGTGCAAGCGGTACTCCTTATAGAAACCTCTATGGGATTTTCGACCGTCTATGCAACAGATTATGTGACGGCCAGCGTGCCGCAAGGCGGTTCGACGCAAGTTTCCATACCGGGGCATATTGATGGCAGCCTGATTGAAGCCGGCATCTATTACATGGGGATCGCCACGACGACGGAATACCTCGTCATACACGGTGAAGAAAGTGCCAACATCATCGGCGTTGAAGTGCTGCCCGATCCTTCCACGAGCTACATATTGAGCGTGACGAACGATGCAACGTTCCCGGAAACATTGAACCAGAACGAAGACGGCACGCTCACGGTGGAGATAGAAAACACAGGCGGACTGCCGTTCAGCGGCAATATCGTCATGGCTTTGCTTGACCCGAACAGCCAAGCAACCCAAGTGGACTACAACACCAGCATGATTCCGACAACCATTGCCGCAAACAGCAGTGAAACAGTGAATATACCATATTATATCTCCAGCAGCGTCCAGCCGGGAGAGTACATGATGCTCATCGGAACGATAGCAAACGGCTATATCACCTTCCTGCCGCTCTCGAACGGAAGCGATTATGTGATGGTGGAAGTCATGGAAAAAGAAGGACCCGACTTGTCAATGAGCGATGAAAGCATCCCGGCAAGCATCATGCAAGGCGTGGAATTTACCGTGACAGGCACGGTGGCTAACGCGGGAGCCGACTTCAACGGAAAGATAGGCGTGGTGCTGACTGACTATGATGGGAACATTTATTACGAAAGCGAATACCAAGATGCCGCCATCGCACGCAATGAATCCCTCCCGGTGGAAATCAAAGGAACAGTGGGGAGCGACGTGGCCGCAGGCACTTACTACCTGTATGTAGTGACCGCCAACCTTGACATCATCGGCGGCGGCGATGCCGTGACTGTGGAAATCAACCCCGATATCAGTCCCATCCTGTCTTGGGAGACTGCCGAGATGCCGGAAACGATTTGCCAAAACCAGGACTTCACCGTGTCGGGCACCATCAGCAACACGGGCGCAGACTTCACTGGGCAGGTGGGCATCGCCCTCGTGCAGCAAGACCCATGGAGCGGGCAGGCCTATATCATGTATGAATCCGACTATCAGGACATGACCGTGGCCAAGGACGGCAGCTACGGCTTCACCGCCACTTGCAATGTGGGGGATTTGGCTACTGGCGAATACTACCTGTACGTCGGTTATGACGATGGAGAATATTTCAATGCCATCAGCGGAGGCAATGCAGTGACCGTGTCACTCAACCCAGACGAAGGCCCCGTCCTCTCCCTCGTGGAGGCGGAAAGCAGCATCCCTGAAGCGATAGCGCAGAACACGGAATTCACCATCACCGCTGTGGTGAGGAACGACGGGCAGGCGTTCAATGGAAGCATCACCCTCCAGATTGCCGATTTCTACAACCCCTATTATACGGACACAAAAGCAGTGAGCATCGCCAACGGCGAGAGCCAGACACTGACTTTCACCGGGACGCTGGATGCCGCCGAAGTGCCGGCCAGCGATTATTACCTGGACATCCTTTGGGAAGATGAAGAGGGGAACTCCGACTACCTGTACAACACTTACGTCACCGTGGAAGCCGACCCCACCCTGCCAGTCCTGCAAATCGTGGAAACCGAAGAACTCAATGCAGACTCGTACCTCGTGTTCCTGCAAAACACGGACGTGCCGTTCAGCATCCTCGTAGAGAACACGGGCGGCAGCACTTATGAGGGAGAAGTTTTCATGGCATTTGTTGACTATTTTGAGAACATACTATTCCGTACGGAAGCAGTCAATGCCACCATCCCCGCGGGCGAACAGCAGACACTGGATTTTGTCATCAACGTGGGCAACATGGACACCGGGCTGTATGACATGGCGCTTATGTACAATGAAAACACCATCGCCAACATGAGCGACAGCTATTACAGCACATTCTTTGTAGAAGTGTCCGACCCCACCTCCATTTCCGACACTGGCGCCGCCACATTCACCGTCGGGCCGAACCCGGCTGCGGGCCATGTGGACGTGGCCTGCGGCGAAGGCATCCAGAGCGTGCGCATCTACTCGCTGTCCGGCAGCCTGCTGATGCAGGAAGAAGCCGAAGGCACAACGTGCCGCCTCGACGTGTCGGCATTGCCGCAAGGCACTTACCTGCTGAACATCGTCACTGCGGATGGCGCCACAAAGACGGAACGCCTCATCAAGAGGTAATCCTGATTATTCATTCATTTTTTACACATAGCGTGAAGGAGGTTCGCCGTGAGGCGCGCCTCCTTTTTTTGCCCGCCCGTGCAAGAACGTCCACCGAACCGCATGGGAAATCCCGCTTAGCCGCACAAGAAATCCAATTCACCACAGCGGGAACTTTATCTTTAAGCTAAGGATATACATCCTTAGGCTAAAGATACACATCCTCAGGTTAGAGATATACAGTAACCATTCTATTTTCCGCCACGACAATTTTATCGGCTGTTTTTCAGCCGATAAAATAAAAATGTCCGTAAGAAA
>CALUIR010000026.1 GCA_944320785.1 uncultured Bacteroidaceae bacterium | reverse complement strand
GCCGAGCGCCTCCTCCTCGTCGCGCACGCGGTAGAAGTCAAAGTGATAGACGGGCGCCTGCGTGGCCGCGCGGCGGTATTCGTTGATGATGGCGAAAGTGGGCGAATTGACCGTGTCCTCCACGCCCAGCTCCTCGCACAGGGCCTTGATGAAGGTGGTCTTCCCCGCCCCCATCCCGCCGTAGAAGGCGAAGACGGTGCTGCCGCCCATGGCGGCGGCGAAGCGGCGGGCCGCCTCGCGGATGCTTTCCAGGGATGTGATGCTGATTTCCATGATTTGTCATTTCTTGCCCTGCAGGGCGGCCAGAGGGATGATCATCTCCTCCATCGACACGCCGCCGTGCTGGAACGTGTCCTTGTAATAAGAAGAATAGTAATTGTAGTTGTTCGGGTAGGCGAAGAAGTCGTTGCCCGTGGCGAACACGTAGGCCGTGCTGACGTTCGGGCAAGGCAGCATCGCCTCCTCCGGGCGCTTCACCTCGAACACCTGCTTGGCGCCGCAGCTGAGGTTCTTCCCCAGCTTGTAGCGCAGGTTGGTGTTCGTGTTGCGGTCGCCGATGATTTTCACCGGCCTGTCCACGCGGATGCTGCCGTGGTCGGTGGTCACGATGACCCGGAAGCCGCTCCCCGCCAGCAGGGCGAAGAGATCCTTCACGGCCGAATGCCGGAACCACGAGAGCGTGATGGAGCGGTAGGCCGCCTCGGTGGAGGCCAGCTCGCGCATCATCTTCGACTCCGTGCGGGCATGCGACATGATGTCGATGAAGTTCATCACCACCACGTTGAGCGGCGTGTCCCGGAGGCTGCCGAACTGGGCCACGAGCCGCTCGCAGGCCGATGAGTCGTTCACCTTGTGGTACGAGAAGGGGCATCGGCGGCGGAAACGCTCCAGCTGCGTGCGGATGAGCGGTTCCTCGTTCAAGTTCTTCCCTTCCTCCTCGTCCTCGTCCACCCACAGGTCCGGGAACATCCCCGCAATCTGGCTGGGCATCAGGCCGGAGAAGATGGCGTTCCGCGCATACTGCGTGGCCGTGGGCAAGATGCCGCAGTACAGTTCCTCCTCGATGTTGAACAAGCCGCCCAGCTCGTTGCGGATGACCCGCCACTGGTCGTAGCGGAAATTGTCGATGACGATGAAGAACACCTTCTCGCCCCGGTCCAGCAAGGGGAACACCTTCCGCCGGAACAAGTCGGGGCTCATCATGGGCCGCTCCTCCGGGCGGGCCAGCCAGCCCAGGTAGTTCTTGCGGACGAAACGGGCGAAGATGGCGTTCGCCTCCGCCTTCTGCGCCCGGAGCATCTCGGCCATGTTCCCGTCCGCCCCCTCCAGCTCCAGTTCCCAGAACACGAGCTTGCGGTAAACGCCCAGCCAGTCCTGCCACGTCAGCGAGTCGTTGATTTGCATCCCGATGCGGCCGAACTCCTGCAGGTAGCCGCTGTTGGCCACCTCCGTGATGATGTCCCGCCGGTGGAGGTTCTTCTTCAGCGTCAGCAGGATTTGGTTCGGGTTGACCGGCTTGATGAGGTAGTCGGCAATCTTCGACCCGATGGCCATGTCCATGATGTTCTCCTCCTCGCTCTTGGTAATCATCACCACGGGCGTGTTCGGGCAGAGATCCTTGATGCGCGACAGCGTCTCCAGCCCGCTGAGGCCCGGCATGTTCTCGTCCAGGAAAATAAGGTCGAACGGCTCCGCCTTGCACAGGTCAATGGCGTCCTGCCCGTTGGTCACCGTGCTGACGGCATACCCTTTTCCCTCCAAGAACAGGATGTGCGGCCTCAAGAGGTCAATCTCGTCGTCCACCCAAAGTAAATGCTCTTTCTTCATGTCTTTCTCAATAATCTTCTTCCTCGGCTTGGTCCACGCCCTCGATGAGGATGGGCTCGTCCATGAATATGCTTTCGATGTCCGGTTCCGGTATGTCGGAAAAGTTCCCGTTATAGAACAAGTCGTAGTCGTCAAAGCTGTAATACTTCTGCAGCAACTCAAAATTCCCGGCAGAGATGATGAGCGCCCGCAGGCCGCCCAGCTTGCGGGCCATGTCGGGGTCGGCATAGAGGAGGCGCATGTACTGGTGCGCCTCTTCGAAGTTCGTGAACTCCTTGGTCACCAGCATGCCGATGCCGTGGTCATTGGCAAAGGACAGGTCGAAGCTTTTGATGATGAAGTTCGAGAAATTGTAACGCGCCATCTCGAACAGCAACAGGTTCTGGTTGATCTTCCCCTCCTCATAGGCCAAGACAAACAGGTAAGGCGTGTTCCTCTCCGTGCTGAACGCCGGGATGCTGTCCGTGGCCGTGCTGTCGGCGCCGAGGTTCACCTTGCGCCGCTGCCAGATAGAGCCGAACGCGCTGCCGTCGGCAGCCAGCAAACGCCCCTCCTGCATCCCTTTGACAATGTAAGCCGCAATCTCGCTGATTTCATTCTCCGGGTATTTGGCCACAATCTCTTTCATGGCCTCCATGAAGCCCTTATGGTCGCCGGACTGCAGCAACCCCATCGTGTGCAGGAACATGAACTTGGGCATGTGCTGCCCCATGGCGTATTGCGTCTTCGCCGTCACGTAATTCTGGTTGACCGTCTGGTAATCCCCTTCCGTATAGGCGGCGTAAGTAGCAGCATACAGTGAATCCTCCAGATGCTTCCCGTACAGGGCGTTCCGCACGAAGTCCGGGTCAGCAAGCGTCAGGCTGTATTTGCTTTCCGGGTATTTGGCAATCAAGGCGCTTTTATAGGCCTCCGCCTCGGCCGGATGCTTCCACCGCGAATGCATGAGGTAAAGGTTGTAATACACCTCATCCAACTGCGGGAAATCGGGGAATTGCGTATAAAGACGCTGGAATGTCTTTTGCGCCAAGTTGAAATCTTCCAATTTGTCCTTGTAAATCATCCCCATGTTGAACAAGCCGTCGGCAAGTATCTCGTTGGACTCAGCCATAGCCTCCTCCGTCAGCGGGATTTGCTGCAGGTAATATTCCGGGTTCTTGTTGTCGGTCACGACGGTATCCACAGGGATTGAGTCAGCGGCCATCTCCTGCATGGCCAGCGAATCAGCCATTTGCTCCTCGGCATCATAGTCGATAGCCGCAAATTCTTCCGTTGCCAGCACGGTTTTGTTGCGGCGGCGCCAGTTGTCTTCCAATTTCCTTCTGCCCCACTTGCGCTGGAAATCATTTTTCCCTTGTGCCACCAACTGTGAGTTATAGAAATACCATGAATCATCGCCATTAGAGACCATGGGCGTATTAGTTTGCGGACGAGCAGGCATGTCCGCCAAAGCCTCTTCACGCTTGCTCATCAATTCTTCCAATTCTGCGGCCTTCCGTTCTTCCTCTTCCTTTTTCTTCACTTCCTCGATGATTCTCTCCACAATGGCAAGACGCTCCGCCTCGCTCAACGTTGCCAAATGCTGCAAACTGTCCTGCAACTCCACATTGACCACATGCTCCACCAGTTCGTCCAAGACTTCGGATCGCTTGTTCACTTTTTCATATTCAGGATTCTCTTTGTCTATCAATCCGATGGCTTCAGAATAACATTCCTGCGCCTCCACATACTTTGCCTGCACCCAATAGATGTCACCCAGCCGAAGCAAGATGATGCCCTTTTCCAATCCGTTGCGTGTGCTTTTCTCCACGCCTTCCTTGTATTCCTTGATGGCATTGGCCGTATCCTGCCTTGAAAGATGGATATTGCCGATGGCATAATAAATTTGGTCTTGGTATTCCGTGTTTTTCCCGTTGCGTGCCATTCTCCGCAACGTTTTGACTGTCTTTTCCGTCTTGCCTGCCGGGATGACCTCCGTCTGCTTGATTCGAGCATTCAGTTCCAACTCATAAGGAGGATTCAGCTTTATCGTTTTCCCATAAGCTTGGTAAGCGCTTCCATAGTCGCCGGTTTCTTTATAAATTTGCCCCAGCAAATAATACTCCCTTGCTTTCTGCTTGTTGCGTTTCTCGTTTTTTATGGTGATTTGCAAAAAAGGGATTGCCTCCTTAAAACGTTTTTGCCGCAAAAGGAAGTTGCCGTATGCGTTGGCATGTTCGGGACTTAACTCTGCTGGAAGGCTGTCGTTGTTCAACTTCTCCAAAGCATCTTCCGCTTCATAGAACCAGTCCATCTGTGTGTAGCATTGTGCCATCCAAATGCGCGCCTCAGCCACAAGCTTAAGATCAGTGGCATACAAGCGGCTGATGTAGGAAAACGTAGAGGCAGCTTCCAAAAACTCCCCCTTTTGAAATTGCGCTTTCCCCATCAGCATCCAAGCGTTATGCAAGAAAGGATTGTATTCCTTTTGAGCCATCCAGCGCTTGTATTCCGGCTGGTTGCGTTTATTGGGTTGCGGCTTCGGCTTCTTTTTGATGGAATGCAGCTTGATAGCCTTTTGGGATTTCTCGATGGCACGGTCAAAATTAGCTTCCCCTATGCCAATTGTCCCTTTATTGCCAATAGGGTATAAAGGAATGATTTCCTGATAGTTGTCCTTATTCCCATTTTCTATGGCCAAAATGCCTTCCTTGTAAGCTTCGCTCCCGTTGAAATAAACATTGAATCGCGTGACAAATGCCTGCCAAAACCGGCTGCCAGCTGTATTTTTCTTCGTAGAGCAGCCCGCCATGACCATCAATGCGATAAAGCATCCTATCCAATATATGCTTTGCTTCTTCAATATCGTTTTCCCCTGTAAGAACAATATAAATAGAACAGAAATAACGGCATTTTATTGTTTCTGCAAAAGTATAAAAATAGTTTTTCCTACTTTGCAAACGGCATAAATAATGATGGAAAAAAAGATAATAGAGGCTCCTGATGGCACATTCAGATAATATGAAAAAAACAATCCCCCGACACATCCGGCAAATCCGATGAGAATAGACAGCCCTATGATTTTCTTGAATTGCCAAGTAAACAAATTGGCTGTGATTTGCGGGATAGTCAACAAAGATATAGCCAAGACAATGCCTATCATCCTCAATGAAAAAACGATAGCCAATGCGATAAACATAAATAAAACACATTCAAGAAAATCAACATGAATACCTTGGGTACGGGCAAAATCCTTGTCGAAAGAGATGAAAATGATTGGATGGATGAAGAAAAGGAAGAAAAGTGCCATCACCACCGTGAGAAGTGCCAAAAGGGCGATATCCGTATCGCTAATCGTCAATATGTTTCCAAACAGATAAGCAGACAAGTCAGGCGTGAATCCCGGTGCCATGAAACTGAAAATGATCCCCAATGCCATTCCCAATGTCCAAAAGATGGCAATTGCCGAATCCTCGCGCATGTCTTTCCGTTGGCTGAGCCATTTCACCCCTAAAGCAGAAAGGACAGCAAAAACGGCAGCGGCCAAGACAGGAGGTATGCCTAAATAGAGACCCAATCCGATACCCCCGAATGAAGCATGCGTAATGCCACCGCTGATAAACACCAAACGCCGCGCCACAATATAAGTGCCGATGATTCCACAAGCAACACTTACCAGCAAGCTTCCTAGCAACGCATTCTGAAAGAAAGTGTATTGCAACAATTCCATATCGGCCACGTCAATTACCGGTTACTGGAACGTCTCTCCCCAATAATCAGAAAGACCTCATCCTTAAGCTCGTCCGGCAAAGAGATGCCCCGCAGCTGAAGGCTCCGGCTCCATCCCGCCACTTCTTCTTCTTTCATCGTATAGAGAACATCCCTGAATTGTTCAATTTGCCCTTCGCTGTATTGGCCGGGATCCATGCCCGCATAGGCATCCAAATCTTCGTCATCGTAGTATTCTATTCCTTTGCTCACGCCAGACAGAAGACTGTCTTTCTCACAAACCGCATGTTGGCCGCAGCATTCGCCGCCAGCAGGAGATGCCGCATCATTGCTGTCACTTTCCGGATGGCGTTTGTTGTAGAAATAACCTAGAACCATAGCTATAAACGCTAGAACAATCAGGCCGACGATTAATATCCACATAAATAGTTGGTTGTTTTTGCGGCAAAGTTACGCATTAAATCGTATATTTGCGATAAACTTATGAATATTGCAAAGATGAAGGAAGACAAACCTTTGATTTTGATTTCCAACGATGACGGCTTTGAGGCAAAAGGCATCCGTGAGTTGGTACGTTTCCTGCGCCCGTTAGGCCAATTGGTTGTCATGGCACCGGATGGCCCCCGTTCGGGAATGTCCTGCGCGATTACATCCGACCGTCCTGTCACTTACAGCCAGTTTGCCAATGAAGAAGGGTTTTCAGCCTACAAATGTTCTGGAACACCAGTAGATTGCATAAAGTTAGCCTCAACTGAAATACTCTGCCGCCAGCCGGATTTGATTATCGGAGGTATCAACCACGGAGACAACTCTGCCATCAATGTCCACTATTCAGGCACCATGGGTATCGTAATTGAAGGTTGCCTGCGCGGCATTCCTTCTATAGGGTTCTCATTGTGCGACCACGCTGCGGATGCGGATTTCTCGCCATTGGAACGCCCCATCTGCCAGATTGTATCCCATGTATGGCAATGCGGTTTGCCAGAAAGCGTGTGCCTGAATGTCAATTTCCCCTTGGCCGCTTCTTTCAAAGGCATCCGAGTCTGCCGTCAGGCTCGCGGGCGATGGATGAATGAATGGGAGAAACGGCAACGCCCCCCCCATGGGAAAGACTATTTTTGGCTGACAGGCAACTTTGTAGGAGAAGATATGCAAGAAGATACCGACCGCTGGGCATTGAAAGAAGGATATGTAGCCGTGACACCTATATCTATTGACATGACAGCCTCTGCGGCTATGGAAGAATTAAAGGAGCGGATATCAGAATAACTTATGAAGTATTACATCATCGCAGGTGAAGCTTCGGGCGACTTGCATGCATCCAACCTGATGCGGGCTTTAAAGGAACAAGACCCCAAAGCAGACTTCCGCTTCTTTGGCGGCGACCTGATGGCCGCTCAAGGAGGCATTTGCGTGAAACATTACCGGGAAATGGCTTATATGGGTTTCCTCCCGGTACTGTTGCACTTACGAACCATCTATTCCAACATGCGTTTCTGCAAAGAAGATGTGCTGGGCTATGACCCGGATGTGCTGATTCTCGTAGATTACCCCGGATTCAACCTAAGCATTGCACAGTACGTGAAAAAGCACAGCCTGATACCAGTCTATTATTACATCTCCCCTAAGATATGGGCATGGAAAGAGTATCGCATCAGGAACATCAAGCGCGATGTGGACCGCCTTTTCTCCATTCTGCCTTTTGAGGTCGGGTTTTACAAGAAACACAACTACAAGATAGATTATGTAGGAAATCCCTGTGTGGATGCCGTGAGCCGTTTTTTGTCCTCTTACAAAGAGACGCAAGAAGAATTCATTCTGAAAAACGAGTTGGATGAACGGCCAATCATAGCCCTGCTGGCAGGAAGCCGCAGGCAGGAGATTGCGGACAACCTGCCAAAGATGCTGGTTGCTGCCTCGGCATTCCCGGATTACCAGTTGGTGCTGGCAGGGGCGCCCGGCATAGAAGACGCATATTATGCGCCCTATTTGCGTGTGCGGAAGTTTTCCATCGTATCAGGGCAGACTTACGCTTTGTTGCGTCATGCATCAACTGCATTGGTCACTTCGGGTACGGCAACGCTGGAAACAGCGCTCTTTGATGTGCCGCAAGTAGTTTGTTATTCGATGAAAGCAGGCAGGCTGATGTCTCTTCTTCGGAAATTCGTATTGAAAGTTCCTTTCGTTTCTTTAGTGAACCTGATAGCAGGCCGGGAAGTAGTGAAAGAATTGGTGGCCGGCGACATGACGGTTGCCAACTTAAAAGAAGAATTAGCACGGATTCTTTCCAATAAGCATTGTCGCCGGGAGATGCACGAAGGCTATGCAGCCGTCCGGCATGCCTTAGGCAAACCCGGTGCATCCGAACGCACCGCCTGCCTGATACATGAAAGCCTCAGGCAATAACAAGGCTGCCCATCAGAAAAGGCTCACTGCATACAGGTAAATGACAGCGGCAGGTATGGCCATCAAGGCACTGTCAAAACGGTCAAGGAAGCCGCCATGCCCAGGAAATATCGAACCTGAGTCTTTGATGCCCAAAGTCCTTTTCAACAAAGATTCGGCAAGGTCGCCCCATGTCCCGAACAAAACCGCCACAAACGCCAACCCCACCCATTGGGCAACAGGCATAAACGGGAAATAATGAGCCAGCACGAATGCAGAAGCCAAAGCCAAAATCCCCCCCCCAATGGAGCCTTCCCAAGACTTCTTGGGCGATATGCGTTCAAACAGCCGGTGCTTCCCCATCAACGTGCCTACGCAATAAGCCCCTGTATCGTTCAGCCAGATGAAAATGAAAACAGAAAGCGGAAGAATAGGATTGTAACTGACGGAATCTGCCTCAGTGCCTCCCGCATGGAAAGCCAAGACATTAAGCATGGAAAAAGGCAGCCCAATGTAAAGCTGCGACAGCATGGAGTAAGCCCAATTATGGACAGGATGTTCCTGCTTTTTGTACAACTCACTTATCATGAGATACATGAGCAAGAAAGAATAAAAAATGAACACGTATGACTCGCCGGTCAGAAAAAAGAAAGCAAATGCAAAAAACAAGTATGCCCCGCCCAGCGCGGTAATCAGCTTGTTCACATGGACTATCCCCGTCCGGTTCACCAAGCAGCCGAACTCATAAATGGCCAATGCGGCAAAGCCAGCAAACAACACCATGAAGGGAAAGGCACCATAAAGGGTACATCCAATGACAATGGCAATAAAAATCAGCCCTGTGACAGTTCGTATGAGGAAGTTCTTCACTTTTTCTGCTCCTTATTTTATCCAACCTATTTACGCATCCTTCATTCCTTGCCCTTGTCATTTCCGCCCTGGATCTGCGGACAGCCAGACGAGGCATTGCCAGCAGCAATCTGTTTCTGCCGGTCCGTTTCCGAATCTTCCAATATCTCTTCAGAACGCGAAGCCCATGGCCTTTTCCCAAAGATGCGTTCCACATCTTCCGCAAAAATGACTTCCTTGTCCATCAACAACTGAGCCAGTTCGTTATGCCCTTCCTTGTGTTCAGTCAGGATGCTTTTTGCCCTTTCATACTGTTCCCCAATCATGGCCTTCACTTCAGAATCAATCAATTCAGCCGTCTTTTCACTATATGGCTTGTTGAAAGAATATTCATCATTGCTATAATAACAGAGGTTCGGCAACTTGTTGCTCATGCCCGCATACGCAATCATGCCGTAAGCTTGCTTGGTGACCCGTTCAAGGTCATTCATGGCACCGGTCGAGATTTGCCCGACAAACAAATCTTCGGCCGCACGTCCTCCCAAGGTGGCGCACATTTCATCCAACATTTGCTCCTTGGTAGTGATTTGGCGTTCCTCAGGGAGATACCATGCTGCACCCAAAGCGCGTCCGCGCGGCACAATGGTCACTTTAATCAAGGGATTGGCATGTTCAAGAAACCAAGAAAGGGTAGCATGCCCGGCTTCATGCAAGGCTATGGTCCGCTTTTCTTCATTGGTCATGATTTTTGTTTTCTTCTCCAATCCTCCGATGATACGGTCCACGGCATCCAAAAAATCCTGTTTTCCCACCGTCTTCTTCCCATGACGTGCGGCAATCAATGCCGCTTCGTTGCACACATTTGCAATGTCGGCGCCGGAAAATCCCGGTGTCTGGCGCGCCAACAAGTCCATATCCACGGTTTCATCGATTTTTATCGGGCGCAGATGCACGCCGAATACTTCTTTTCGCTCATTAAGGTCAGGCAAGTCCACATGTATCTGCCGGTCAAACCGTCCTGCACGGAGCAACGCCTTGTCAAGGATATCCACCCGGTTGGTCGCCGCCAAGATAATGATTCCGCTATTGGTGGCAAAACCGTCCATTTCGGTCAGCAACTGGTTCAAAGTGCTTTCACGCTCGTCATTTCCTCCCATGGCGGGGTTTTTCCCACGGGCGCGGCCGACAGCATCAATTTCATCAATGAAGATGATGCAAGGCGATTTCTCCTTGGCACGACGGAACAGGTCGCGGACACGGGACGCACCTACCCCTACAAACATTTCCACGAAATCAGAACCGGAAAGGGAAAAGAAGGGAACATCCGCCTCGCCGGCCACGGCTTTCGCCAACAAAGTTTTTCCGGTTCCCGGAGGGCCAACGAGCAAAGCGCCTTTGGGTATCTTCCCTCCCAAATTCGTGTATTTTTCAGGTTCTTTCAGGAATTCCACAATTTCCGCCACTTCCTGCTTTGCCTCTTTCAGCCCTGCCACGTCCTTGAACGTCACCTTGTTCTGGTTCTTGCCATCGCCTTTCTCGAAAAGCTGGGCTCTTGACTTTCCCACGCTGAACACGCCGCCGCCGACTCCCCCGCTGTCGCGTCCCATCCTCCGCATGAAATACATCCAAATGCCGATGATGAGGATGAACGGAAGCAGGTTCCAGAACAAAGCGCCGAAGTAATTCTTCTTTGTCTTGAAGGTAATGTCCCCTTTGAAATTGCCGGTTGCGGTCTCCTGCTCAATAAATTCGTTCAAAGCATCCCTTGAGGGAACTTCCAGGCTGACCATCGGGTTCTTGCCCACCTCCTTCGGTTCTTGCCCGAACACTTCTTTCACAAATTCCGGCTTGACGTACAGTTCGGCCGAGTTGTCATCATAGGATATGATTTTATGGGCATAACCTTTCTCGACATACCCTTTAAACTCGGTGTAACTGATAGTTTTGCTGAGGCTTCCGCCCGGATTGGTGAACCACAGCATCATCAGCGCGATGATGATGGTCAGGTACAGCCAGTTCAGGTTGAACTTGGGCGTATTGATTTTATTGCCGTTCGCGTTTTTGTTTTTCTCCATAATCAATCGGGGATTAGTCAATATTGGGCAGATTTACCAACCGGGCATCTTCCCACAGATGCTCCAAATCATAAAATTTCCTCGTTTCCGGAAGGAAAATATGCACAATCACATCAGAATAATCCATCGCCACCCATTGTGCGTTCCTCAATCCATCGACATAACTGGGCTTGTTGCCCGTATGCTCCCGCACATAATCCCTCACAGAATCAGTAATTGCGCTCACTTGGCTGGGTGAATTTCCTTGGCAGATGACGAAATATTTGCAGATGGTGTTTTCTATCCCGTCCAACTGCACGATGACAATGTCCTTGCCTTTCTTTTCCTGTATGCCTTCGGCTATCTTCTCTACTAACTTTTCGGTCTCGTTCATGTACTGGTTTATAAGTTCTACACGTTTTTTATTCCTACCGGGCCAAACATCTGCTTGGCACTCTGCTTCAAGAGGACAGCAAATGTTGTGCCACAATAATTTACAAAGATAGGCTGATTTGTCGACATCCGCCAAGGAAATGCCGGAAATCTGACTATTTTTTGTGTTTTTTAGGCAACATGCCTTTCTGCACGGCCCGAAGATGTGTAAAAGTTATAAAAATATGCGGGAGAAAGTTTGGGCAATCCTTATTTTTATTATCTTTGCGCCGTCAAAAACAGAATGGGATATGGTGTAATGGTAACACAACAGATTCTGGTCCTGTTTTTCCAGGTTCGAGTCCTGGTATCCCAACTGTTGAAGAGAGGTTTCCTGATGGATGAAGGAAGCCTCTTTTTCTTTTAGGGGAGATGCGCTTTCCGCCCCAAAGGTTTTTGAAAATCCTCCTAAGGCTTTGCCATAAACCACAGGACGTTCCGCGCGAGACCTTGAAAGGCTTTCACGGAAGGCCGCCGGGCTTCCGCGCATTTGCTGGAGGCTTTCACGGAACGCCCTTCAGGAAGCAGGGGGGGGCAGGATGCCGCATTCCCTGCAAATCTTCCGGGTGGCCCACGGATTTTTCACTTGGCAAATTACCCCTGCCTGCCATGCAGAGAAGGAACGATGGCGCAGATGCGCGGCAACACTCGCAAAAAACCGCCAAAGGCTGCTGACAAAAAAGCAGCTTTTGGCGGTTTGCCATGCAAACATGAGCAGGGCTACTCCTCTTCCTTGCTCAAGGATTCGTCAATCACGTCTATTTTCTTTTGGATAAGCCCCAGTTCGTCTTTCAGTTTTTCCACCTTGCGCAGCAATTCGTTGACCAAGCTGTTGCCCTTCTTGGAAGATGCATTCAGGAACCCAATGTTGTTCTCGTAGGTCTGCACTTCGCTTCTGAGATTCTCGTAAGTGCGGAGCAACTTTTCACGTTCCCGGTACAAGCCGTCATTCTTCCCGTTCTGGACCGCATTGCTGATGTTGGACCTGAAGCTGTTCAGGCGACGGTCTGAGATACGAATGTGCAAACGTTCGAAATGCTGGTCCAGCAATTCACGGAATTGTTTGTATATCTTGTCCTTTTCCTTGAAAGGAACATGCCCGATGCTGTTCCATTCTTGGATGATTTCCTGTATTTGCTCTTTGGCATCTTCCGCCTCAGTGGATTCATTGATGCCGACAAGTTGCTCGATCAAGGCTTTCTTCTTGGCAAGGTTTTCTTGTTCCTCAGAATGCTGTGAAGACGTAGCCTTGTTCTTTTGTTCAAAGAAATAATCGCATGCCCCGATGAATCTTTTCCAAATGGCATCGGAATGCTTTTTCGCCACCGGCCCGATCGTCTTCCATTCTTTTTGCAATTGGGACAACACCTCTGCCGTAACCTTCCAGTCTGTGCTATCTTTCAAGGACTCCGCCTTTTCACAAAGCGCCCTTTTCTTGGCCAGGTTCCCGGCAAGTTCCTCCTTTTTGTTCTTGAAAAATTCGCCTTTCCTCCTGAAGAATTCGTCGCAGGCAGAGCGGAATCGTTCAAAGATTTTGGTATTCACTTTCTGAGGCGCAAACCCGATGGTTTTCCATTTGGCCTGCAAGGCGATGATTTCTTTCGTTTTGTCCTCCCATGCGGCATACGAGGCCAGTTCATCATAATCCGTCGCCTCCACGATTTCACAAATGGCCGTCTTCGCATCCAGGTTCTGTTGCTCTTGCTGCTTCAATGCTTCAAAATGCTGCTGGTGGCGGCGGTTCACATTGGCAGAAGCCGTTTTGAACCTGTTCCAGATTTCCTCCCTGAGTTCTTTGGCTACGGGGCCTGTTTCCCGGAATTCCTGATGCAGCTTCTGCAATTGGTGGAAAGCCGACACGACATCCGGCTCCTCAGCCAGCTTTTCGGCAGCCTCGCACAAATGGGTCTTGATTTCCAGATTCTTCTTGAAGTCATATTCGCGGAACTCATTGTTCAGCTTGATGATGTCATAAAACTGTTCCGCATAATGCTGGTAATTCTTCCACAATTCCTTGGCCTGCGAAGCCGGTATCAGCTTTATATCGTTCCACTGCTGCTGGAGTTTCTTGAATTCACTATAATTTTTATTGGCATCTTCCGGGTGTGCGGTCAGGTCTTTGAGCTTGTCAATAATGCCTAACTTAATGGTCAGGTTTTCTTCCTTCTGCTTCTCAATGGCTTCCAACAAGGCAGTCCTCTTTTCCTTAATGACAGCCATCAGCGCCTTGAACTCATTTTCCGTCTCATCAGGCTCCAGTTTGAAATCATCCGGGTTCCCTCCGCCTTCCAAGAAGTCTTTATAGCTCTTTTCGGTCTCCACCTTATGGATTTTATAGAAATGCTGCTTCAGCTGTTCTATTTCTTGCCGTTCGGCATGCTCTATGTCGTTTACAATATCTTTCAGCCGCTTGAGGATTTCTTCTTTAGTCTTGGGAACAGTGAAAGTGGCAACAGGGAGCTGCTCCGCTGCCTCAGCCGCTTCCGCTAAAGAAGTTTCAGGGACAACGGCATCTGATACTTCGGTTACGTTCTTTTCTTCTGCCAACTCTTCTCCCAAAGGTTGGTTCGTGTCATGAGAGTCCATCATTGTTCAATATTTTAGGTACATTATTCGTACAAGAATCCATTCTTTTCCATTAGCTTACAAATTAAGGAAATAAAATCCTTACTACATACTTTTTTCTGATATTTTTTTGAAGTTTTATGTGCAAAGGGATTCCGCCGCCAGTTCATGACAGCAGGACAGTGATGCCCATATAGAGCATCATGCCGATGATGTCATTGGTGATGGCAATGAAAGGGCCGGTGGCAATCGCCGGGTCTATCTTCAGTTTTTCAAGCGTCAAAGGAACGAACGTGCCGAAAATAGAGGCGAACATCACAACGGCAAAGAGGCTGATAGACACAGCGTAGGTGACCGTGGCCATCATCCCGAAACGAAGCAGGTTATAAATATAGACCAGCAACGAAATGATGCTGGCATTGATAAGGGCCACGACGGATTCCTTCAGGATCTGCCTGTAAGTGTTCTTGGCGTCCAACGAATTGTTTGCCAGACCCTGCACGACCAACGCGGAGGATTGCGTGCCGACGTTCCCCCCGGTTCCGCCGATCAACGGAATATAGAGCGCCATTTCCGGGTGGGCAGCGAATGTATTGTCGAAATTGCCAAGTATGATGGAATTGCCGATTCCTCCCAACATGCCGATGAGCAGCCAAGGAAGGCGGGCGGAAGTCTGGCGGAGCAGGTTGTCGTCCGTCTCGATGTCTTGGGAAAGACCTGATGCCAATTGGTAATCCCGCTCCGCATGTTCGCGCACTTTGTCCATGACATCGTCCACCGTAATGCGCCCGACCAATCGCCCGATGCTGTCAATGACAGGAACAGCCACCAAGTCATATTTCTCAATCGTCTGCACGACATCGTCAATCGGTGTCTCAACGCGCACGGAGATAGGGTCTTTCTTCATGACGTGCTTCACCTTTGAAACGGAAGGGCTGGTAATCATCTTTTTCAAAGGGAATACACCCCGGAGGCGTTCATCATCATCCACGACATACACATAATAAATTTCATCCATGTCTTCGGCTTGTATGCGCATCTCCTTCAGGCATTCCGGCATGCTCCAGTTCTCATTGACAATGACCATTTCCGTTCCCATAATACCGCCGGCGGTGTCCTCGTCATACTTCAAAAGGTCCACAATGTCGCCGGCCTGGTCGATATCTTCGATGTGCGAAAGGACTTCTTCCTGCTTTTCCTCGTCCATGTCGCGGATGATGTCAACCGCATCATCGGTATCCATGTGGTCAAGGAAACGTTTGGCAATCGTTTCAGGGGGCAGCACATCCAGGAACTCTTTGCGCACGTCCTCGTCCATCTCGATAAGGACATCGGCCGCCGTGTCATTGTCAAGGAGGAGATAAATGGACCTTGCCTCAGGCAATGACAGTTCATTGCACAACTCAGCAATGTCGGCCGGATGCAAGTCGGCAATGCGTGCCTTGAGCTGGTCAGATTCCTTATGGGCTATCAGTTCTTTTATGTCGTTGACGTAGTCTTCGTTCATGGCTGCCGGGATTCATTTCGCCCGGAGGCGCGGAAGATGTCCAATTCTTCCTGCATCCGATTGGTCAGGTTCACGAAATCGCTCACAGATAATTGCTCAGGGCGGTTGGAAAAGACAGGGTCGCCATTGTCCTTCCAATCCTTTCCCATGACTTGCCGTATCGAGTTTCGCAAGGTCTTCCGCCTTTGGTTAAAGGTGGCTTTCACAATGCGCTTGAAGAGTTGCTCGTCGCAGCCAAGGTCAGAAACCCGGTTGCGGGTCATGCGGATAACGGCGCTTTTCACTTTCGGCGGCGGGTTGAACACATGCTCATGCACCGTGAAAAGGTACTCCACATCATACCATGCCTGGACAAGCACGCTAAGAATGCCATACGACTTATTGCCCGGTGCGGCGGCAATACGTTCGGCCACTTCCTTCTGTATCATGCCGGTGCAACAAGGGATCAGGTCTTTGTTGTCGAGCATCTTGAAGAAAATCTGGCTGGATATGTTGTAAGGATAGTTCCCGATAAGGACAAATGGAGTACCCTGAAACACGCCATGGAGGTCCAATTGCAGGAAATCGTCCTCAATGATGCCCGCCTCTAAGGAAGGAAAATGCTTGAGCAAGTAAGAGACAGATTCGAAGTCAATCTCAACCACCTTCAGAGGCCGTTGCTTGGCCACGAGGTATTGGGTAAGCACCCCCGTGCCGGGCCCGACCTCAAGGACAGGTGTTCCCGGACAGGCATCGACGGTATCGGCGATAGCTTGGGCAATGCTTAAATCGCACAGGAAGTGTTGTCCCAGAAACTTTTTAGGCTTGACGGCACGCATCATTGGTGAATTTTACGGGTTATTTACTTGCGGTTTGCATATATCCTGCTATATTTGCGCTGACAAAGATAGAGATAATACGCAACCAAACGTCACAGAAACTTGAAAAAATTGCTTGGAAACATTATAAAGGTGCTTTTGCCCTTGGCATTGGGCGCATTCATTTTGGTGTGGGTGTACCGGGGCTTCGACTTTGCCCGTGCAGGAGAAGTGCTGCGGCACGGCATGGACTACGGCTGGATGACGGTGACGCTTGTGTTCGGCATACTGAGCCATGTCATACGGGGCATACGCTGGAAGTTGACGTTGGAACCATTAGGCGAGCGCCCGCGCACAAGCGACTGCGTATATGCGATATTTGTTTCCTATGCAGCCAACCTTGTCGTGCCGCGTGTCGGTGAAGTCTCGCGATGCGGCGTGCTGTCGCGTTACGATGGTGTATCCTTCACGAAATCATTAGGGACCGTCGTGACCGAACGCCTCATCGACACCTTGTGCGTATGCCTGCTCACAGGATTGGCCTTGGTGTTGCAACTGCCTGTCTTCAACCGCTTCTTCAAAGATACAGGTACGAATATAGGGACATTGCCGGAAATGCTTTCTTCAACCGACTTCTACATTATATTATTATGTGTAGCAGGCATATTGGCGCTGCTATGGCGGCTGCTTCGCTCATATTCCTTCTTCACCAAGGTGAAAGACGTGCTGCGCAACGTGTGGACGGGCGTGTTATCCTTGCGCCGGGTACAGAATATAGGGCTGTTCATCTTCTACACGGCATTGATTTGGCTGTGCTACTACTTGCAGTTCTATCTGAGCTTCTATTGTTTCGGTTTCAGTGAGAGCCTGGGGCCGGTTGTCGGCTTGGTACTGTTCGTGGTAGGAAGCATTGCCGTGGTGGTACCCACGCCGAATGGGGCAGGCCCTTGGCATTTCGGCGTCATCACCATGATGGTGCTTTACGGAGTAGGACAGGAAGACGCAGGCGTGTTTGCCCTCTTGGTGCATGGCATCCAGACGTTGCTGGTCATCCTGCTGGGCATATATGGTTTGATCATGTTATCTTTTACAAATAGGAGAAAACGCTATGGAAACAATTAAGACCTTGGCTCCACAGAACGTGTGGAAGCATTTCGACGCATTAACGCAAATCCCCCGCCCGTCGGGACATTTGGATGCCGTACGCGAGTTCCTGCTGTCCTTCGGCAAAAAACTCGGCTTGGAGACCTTCGCAGACACGTGCGGCAACGTCATCATCCGCAAGCCTGCCACGCCGGGCATGGAAAAGCGGAGAGGCGTGATACTGCAAGGACACATGGACATGGTGCCTCAAAAAGACAACGACACCGTGCATGATTTCACGAAAGACCCTATTCGGACAGTCATCGACGGCGAATGGGTGCGTGCCGACGGCACGACATTAGGCGCCGACAACGGCATGGGCGTGGCGGCCATCATGGCAGTATTGGAAGACAACACACTAAGCCATGGCCCGATTGAAGCCTTGATCACCGCTGATGAGGAAACAGGCATGTATGGGGCTTTCGGCTTGGAGCCGGACACATTGAAAGGGAAAATCCTCCTCAACCTCGATTCGGAGGAAGAAGGCGAACTCTACATCGGATGCGCCGGAGGCTTGGACGTGACCGCCACCCTGCGCTACCGCGAGCAGCCCACTGCAGAAACAGACGTGGCGCTCCGCTTTGAACTGAAAGGATTGCGCGGCGGCCATTCCGGCTTGGAAATCAGCGAAGGGCGCGCCAATGCCAATAAACTGATGGCACGTTTCGTGTCCGAATGCATACGCCGTTACGATGCACGGCTGGCGCAATGGGAAGGCGGCAACATGCGCAACGCCATCCCCCGCGAAGCCTGCGCCGTCATGATGTTCGCTCCCGCAGAAGCACATGCCTTCTTTGAAGACAAATTGGCCGAGGAAATGCTCGCCACCTGGCAGAACGAATACCAAGGCATCGAGGAAAACATCACCCTCAGTGCCGGGCGCGATGACAACCCGTCCATGATGATGCCCGAAGACGTGCAGGATGCCGTCGTGTCGGCACTCCTCGCTTGCCACGACGGGGAACTGCGCCGCATCGCAAGCATGCCCGACACAGTGGAGACTTCATCCAACCTTGCCATCGTCCGCATCGGGGACGGAACCGCGAGCATCAAGATATTGGCCCGCAGTTCGTGCGACTCCATGAAAGCCTATCTGGCCGAAAGCCTCTGCGCTTGCTTCGACCTCGCCGAAATGGAAGTGGAAACTTCCGGCGGCTATTCCGGCTGGCAACCCGACTTCCAGTCGCCCATCCTCGCGACCATGCGCCGTTCCTACCGCGAACAGTTCGGCACAGAACCTAAGGTGAAGGTGGTGCATGCCGGATTGGAATGCGGCATCCTCGGCGCGAAAATGCCGGGGCTCGACATGGTGTCGTTCGGTCCCACCTTGCGCTCGCCCCACTCTCCGGCAGAGCGGGTCCACATCCCAAGCGTGGCACGGTTCTACGATTTCCTGGTGGCCACCCTCGCACAAGTGCCGGAAGACTGACACATCCGGCGGGGATGCCCCATCCATGGGAATGCCTGTTCATGCATTGTGGGAAACACCGGGGCGGCCTCGTGCCGCCCCTTCAGCAAGTATGCGGATGACGGTTTGCGGCAAGCGTGCCTCCGCATCCGCCTGCCATAAGCCATCGTTCCTTTCCTGATGGAGCCTTGGCGGGATGAATCCTCTTGCACTTCCCATGCAACTCCATTGCGTTTGGAGGATTGCCCTCCGGCGATTCGCATCGGCGGAGGGCAGAGAGTGTATAAGAGCCTTATTGCATTGCCAAAGTTTCAGAACAACTGCCCTGTCAGGCGGAGGGCAGCCACGCCATAAATGGAAGTCCAATTGAAGAATGGATCAAAGTCATCCCGATGATAACCATCGCTATGCACCCTCCATCTTCCGCGATACAAAATACCCACATCAAAATGGCAACCCAACTTCCGCTTCGGAAGCATCCGCCCGAAGCCGATGCCCACGTAGGGCTTCACGGGAAGAACGCGGTAACTGTAATCAATCTTGCCGTCCGAACCAACCTCTGCCTCGCTGTAATAGTTGGGACTGGAACTGCAACTTAAAAGCCTCATCTTGTCGTCCTCAGGCAGATAAGCATTTACCACGCTGACAGCCTTTGCATAAACCGGATCTATTTCCCCTTTCATGTGCCATTGGTCCATGTTCCCAATGTAAGCGCCCGCAGTGAAATAAAACCAAGAACCGCTCTTCGGATAAAAATCCACCAATACTTTGCCTTCAATCCGAAGCAGTTTTTCCTTTACCTCCACCGTGTTGGGAAAGGACGAAGAACGATAGGGCAACCATCCCTTCAACAAGGCTTTCATAATCCGCTCGTCCCTTGCCACCATGTAGTCATAGCTGTTCCCTTTGGCAGACAAAAGTTTCAGAAGATCATGATGGGTGTCGTATGCAAAAACAGTGGTAAAAGGCAATGCCACAATGCCTGCCCGCAGGCGGATGTTCGGGCGCAAAGGCGTGCCCACTTCCAAGCCGATGCCCATTGTCCCCATCTCGCCGCCAAGGGTCAGATGCTTCCCGAAACGCATCTCGCTTTGCGCCTTCTCCTGTGCTGCCAGAGGGAGAAAAAGCATCAGGGCAGCTATTGAAAACAACAATTCCCAATAAAGTAATCTTTTCATGTTGACTGATTTAAAGTTACCACTGATAATACATTTGAACATCAAACAGCCCATCGGTCAAACGGACAGATCTCAGAAAATTGTCGTCTGCATCATAGAGCGGCACGTCCACAGGGCCGAAACGCCCGCTGGCAATGCCCAATGCTTCATCAAAACAAGTGATTTCCACCGGGGCATCTTCCACCATGCCGCTGGCTTCTTCCTGTTTCATGGCCACCCGCATGCGGAATGCATTTACTCCGACGAAAGGTGACGATGTGTTCTCAAAAAAGAAAGTGGCATGTTCTGTGTCAAAGGAAAGGCTCAATGCTTTCCTCGTCCGGGCAAACACGCCCACCACATACTCACCTTTTTCAGAGCTTTTTTGGAACACGCCTTGCGAGGCTGCCAGTTCCCCATCCATGTAGCAACCGAACTTGTTCGCACCAATGCAAGTTTCGTAGGGCAAATACTCCAAATAACGGGAATCATTAGGCTCATCATTCAATCCCCATATAGGGTCACTCCAAGGATAACACCCTGCCACCAGTCCAACGAATGGCAACAGCCACAAGGCTTTCCATTTCTTGTAAAACAATGTTTTCCATTCCATATTATTACGATTTAAAGGTTATCGCAATTCTTTTAAAGGAAGGCTTTCCCGCGCAGGGAAGCCTTCCCCTTTTTCTCTCCATCCGGTTATTCGCCTTCTCTTATCGCACAAGGCTTCCGCTGCATCCGCCCAACCGGACGAGCCTACGGATGCAGCGCGGTGTGTCGAGGTTGTCCTTCCCCAATTTGCACAGATTCTTCATTCCTCTGCTGGTTTTTAAAAATCATTTATTACAAATATAAAGGAACTTTTTGTTCCTGCAAGCGTTTATCCCGTGACAAATGCGGCCTTAAGCGTGACAAATGCGTGGCATTTCCATCGGGAAGCGCAGCAAAAACGTAGCAAGTGGAAATCTTGGCCTGATTTTGTGGAAGAATTGTTCTTTCAATCTTCTTCCTTCACGAAAGAGCCTTCCGCCTCGTTGCCTTCGGCATCGAAGAAAAGGATTTCATACTGCCCGTCGCGGTAAGGGGAAAGGTCCACCTCCACGCTGCGGGCGGCAGGCGTGGTGAACCATTCTTGGTAAACCACTCCGTCGGGTCCCGACACCGAAACATTCACGTCCTCCACCCGCTCCCTGAAATGGATGCCCAACAGGCTGCGGTCGATGTCCACGTCCACAGGGATCAAATGCTGGGGAGGGCAATCGGCTGCATGTTCTCTCCTTTGAGTTATCTCTACTTTGTCTTGGGCATTTGCATAAGCACCAAAAGCAAGCATCACCATAAATAAGGAAACTAATTTTTCATTTCAAATCATTTTTTGTGTTTTTGATGCAAGCAAATTTAAAACGCAAAATTTTAAAATCCAAAGAAACGGCGTTACATTTGAGGTACATCCGCGACTGTCACGGCACAATTAAAATAATGATTATTAGCCTATTACAAAATACATAACAAACAATTTCGTCACATACGCGTTACACGCCTCTTTCAAGGAATCAAAAACAAGGGAAAATGCACACAAAAGTTCAAAAAAGCCGGAGGAAATCTTCCAATGATTCGTATTGCGGAGGCACGTTCGCCTTGCCGTACCTGATACGATGCTTGCGGGTCCGCAAGGCTCCTTCGCTGATGCCCAACAGGAGAGCGATGCTTTGGCTGCCGATGCCCATCCGCAAAAGGCAGCACAAGTAAACGTCACCGTCCGTCAATGCCGGGTACTCGACGCGCAACCGCTGCTCAAAGTCGTTGTGGCAGGCATTGATGGCCGCATAGAAACTTTCCATTTCTTGCGGGGACAGTTGCAGTTCTTTCCTGTTTTTCGCCTTCTGCACGCTATTCAGCCCGTCCATTGCCTTGATGCGCCGCACGGCATCATTGGCCTTGAACAACTGCTCTTTCAGCGCCTGCTGTTGCGAAACATGGCTTTCCAACTGCCGCTCCATCTCAGACAAATCGCCTTTCAAGCCCATCTCCCGCCGCATGGATTCGCGCAACGCCTGCTCCTTTTCCTGCAATGCCTGCCGTTGCCGCAGCAGTTCGTTCGCTTTTTCTTGCAGTTGGAGGCGGCTCTGGTCCAGCAGCAAATCCTTCGCGCGCAAAGCGGATTCCTGCTCCTTTTTCCACTTGGCGTAAAGGAAATAGCCGACGGACAGGACGATGGACGACGCAATGGCGATGCACAACAGGAGGATGACCCTCCGCTGGCTTTCTGCTTTCAACCGGACGTTCTCAGCCTGGAACTTTTCATAATCGTACTTCTTCTGCAAAGCCGCCAAGCTCTCGTTCGTCTTTTGGGCAATCAAAGAATCCACATAATCGGAATAAAGCTCATGGTGTTGCAAAGCCAATGCAATGTCTCCCGCGCCTTTCTCTACGCCATACATGTCAAGGTGGTAAAGGGCTTGTTGCCAAAAATCATTGCCTTTCCCATTCTTCTCCACATAGCAACGGGCGGAATCATATTGCTGCAAGTGGCAAAACACATGCGCTTTCACCGACCAATAAGGGCGCAAGGCAAGGGAATCCAAGGGAGGGACGGCACGGCTGGCCCATTCCAACGCCTTGTTGATCATTTCCAATGCCTCTCCGTGCTTCCCCGTCCAAGTCAAGGCATGCGCCAACTGCTGGCAAAGCCCTGCATATTTTGAGGCATCATGCGCGATTTCTGCCAACCGGAGGGCTTGGCGGGCGCATTCTTCCGCCTCATCGTACTGCCGCAAGCGAATGTGGCTCATGGAAATCATGTCCATCGTATTGATGACGTAGGCAGTATCCTGCAACTGCCGGGCATAGCCCAACGCTTTCCGCAGTTTCTGAAACCCTTCTTCATAGGGCTTCTCATCAGCTATCAAGTAGCCCCAATGGTTGTAAAGCAGGAACGACAGCAAGGGGCTGCCCGCCTGCCCCGCCGGAAGCTCCGCCTGCTGGAACAGGCGCAGCGCGCCATTGCGGTCGCCCGTGTCGCGGGCCACTTGCCCTTCGTAGAACAGGCTCCACGCGTGGCGCAAGGGGTCGCCCGCCGTGGCGTAGTGGCGCGTGGCGATGCGGATAAGGGAATCGTTCTCCACCGGGAGGCCGTTCTTGTAGCAGGCCTGCGTCATCAGCAGCGCATAAAGGGCCTCGTTCTCCCCCATGAGCCACTGCGGGCGGCGTATTTGTTGCAACGTGTGCAAGGCGCTGTCCGAGCGCGACTGCATCAGGCTTTCGGCACGCAGCAGCAAGCGATGGGGCCGCACATAGGCAAGCTGCCAGCACGCCATCCCTGCCGCCGCCAACAACACGGCGGAAACGGCAACCATCATGTTCTTCTTCGTAAAAAACATGCCGCAAAAGTAAAGGATTGCATTGAACCATGCAAAACAATCCTACAAAAGAATGCTTTGCCTCTCTCCCGTGCATTTTTACATTTGCCCGCATTCCCAATGCGGCGGAACAGGGGGAAGCCTCCTTTTCCTTCCCGCCTGCACAGCCGTGGAACCCATATTGATAAAATATATTGCCATACATCACGGCAAGCTGCCTTGAAGGAAGGAAAGGAACCGGCCAAGGCATCCGGCTTATCTTCGGGAACTTCATTTCATACGATTAGTAATCGTCAATGCATACGATTACTAATCGTCATGCCGGACGATTACTAATCGTATCGGAAAGCCTTCTCTATGAAGTGTGCAGAAGGACAGGGGAAACGCGCCCCGGCTTCAAGCAAAGCGAGGATTCCTTTAAGGTAAACTATCCTGACTTATCTTAAGAAAGGAGGAAAAGCATGCCGCGCCGCAGGGACGCACAAAAAAAGGCCTGCCCCGGACGGTTGTCCGGGGCAGGCTCATCCACTCAGTTAGCTTTCTGGATTTGAGAGAATTGAAACTTCACAGCCTCAACGTGTCTTTCATGCAACACACTAACCATTTTTATATATAAAAAGCAAATGAAAATGCAATTCTTTCCTGCCGGGCGGTCCCGCCTCACTCGGCGATGCCCTTCACCGCCGGGATGCTGTCGCGCACCTGTCCCTGCGCCTGACCGCTGCCTTCGCAAATGTTCACCAAGGCAGAGGGTTTCTCCCTGCGGACCACTTGCGTGTCGCCCGGCACGCTTCCCGCCAAAGCGCCGCTCCCTGAAGGGCTTCCTCCTCCGTCCAAGGAATACTGCGCCGCCACGCCTGCCGCCAGCAGCACGGCCACTACGGCAACGGCGCGCAGCAACGGCATCATGCGCTGCCGGAAGGTGACGCGGAGCGCCCGCACTGGCCGGGAAGCTGCCGCCTCCTCCACCCGCTGCGCGAAGCCGCCGCCCGGTTCCACCTCTTTCCACAATGAAGCTTCCACGAACCACGGCCTGTATTTCTCCAAGCGGGGCGGCACGTCGCGTTGCCGGAAGAAACGGCGCAAGGCTTCTTCTTCTTCCAACGTGGTGGCGCACGACCAGTAACGCTCCAAAATCTTTTCTATGTCTTTTTCACAATCCATATCCTTCTATCTCCTCAAACCATTGCTTCAGCTTCTGCCTAGCCCTGAAAAGGGTGACTTTCACTTGCGCTTCCGTGCAGCGCAGGGCATCGGCAATCTCCTTGTAACTCATCTCCTCCACCTCGCGGAGCATCAGCGCCGTGCGCTGCTTCTCCGGCAATTGCCGCAGGAACCTCCGCAGAAGCACCATCCGCTCTTTGCCTACCAGCCGGGCGTGAGGGTCGGCGCTTTCGTCGGCACGCCCGCAGGCTTCCGGCTCCAACACGGCGTGATGCGACTCCTTGCGTGCCTTCCGGTCCAACGAAAGGTTGCGGGCCGCCGCCAGGCAATAGGCTTCCATGGAGCCGAGTTGCGCCCATTCATCCCGCTTGCCCCACACACGAATCATCACTTCTTGGGCAATGTCCTCCGCCTCGGCAGTGTCCCACACGATTTGATATGCCAACCGATAAAGCTTGTCCTTCAGCGGCAAGACATCATCCCGGAAATCCATTTCACGCATTTCTATCAATTAAGACGGGCAAACGAAGCAAAAGTTACACGGAACTCCCAAAAAAATTTCCCGCAGGCGGGGAAGCGCCCACGCGCTCATCCTGAAACGAGCGTTCCTCCGCCCTTGGAGAAGGCGGAAGCCGACGTGATGACCACCCGCTTCACGCCCGACGAGACGGCCTCGAAGGCGTTTTCCAGCTTCGGAATCATGCCGCCCTGTATGACGCCTTCCGCTTTATATGCCTCAAAATCCCGGCGCGAGAGGACGGGAATCACGCTGCCTTCGTCGGCCTCGTCGCGGAGGACCCCTCCCTTCTCAAAGCAATAGTACAGGGACACGTCCCAAGCGGCGGCCAGAGCCTTGGCCGCTTCGCCCGCAATGGTGTCGGCATTGGTGTTGAGCAAACCGGCGGGGCCGCCGAACGTCAAGGGTGCCAGCACCGGCACAACGCCGCCTTCGAGCAAGGACGACAGGGCAGGCGCGTTCACGCTTTCCACATCGCCCACGAAACCATAATCGACTTCCGCCGCAGGCCGCTTCCTGGAACGGATCAAGCCTAAGTCGGCGCCGGTCAGTCCCAACGAAAGGATGCCCCGGTTTTGCAGGCCGGCCACAATGTTCTTGTTCACCAAACCGCCATACACCATCGTCACCACCTTCAGCATCCCGGCATCCGTGACGCGGCGGCCGTTCACCATGCGGCTCTCCATGCCGAGGGCTTCGGCCACTCTTGTGGCGGAACGCCCCCCGCCATGCACCAGTATCTTCGGCCCCGCCACGGCGGCGAAGTCGTCCAGAAAGCGCGACAGCGTGGCTTCTTCCTCCACAATCTTGCCGCCCACCTTGATGATGGAAAGTGCTTTTCCCATAACCGCTTATTCCAAATACGTGTAACCATACAGCCCCGAACGGTAGTTGGAGAGGAACTCCTTCCCTTCTTCGAGGGAGATGCGCCCTTCCTTCACCGACTGGGTGACCCACGTCTCGAGCTTGCGGACGAGTTTCTTCGGGTTGTACTGCACGTAGTCCAGCACCTCGGCCACCGTCTCGCCGTCAATCAGTTGGTCGATGGAGTAGCCTTTCGGGCTGACGGACACATGCACGGCATTCGTGTCGCCGAACAAATTGTGCATGTCGCCGAGGATTTCCTGGTAAGCCCCGACGAGGAACACGGCCAAGTAATAGCTCTCTTTCTCGCGCAGGGCATGGAGCGGCAGCGTGGTGGCATCGGGGCGCGAGGTGACGAAGTTGGCGATTTTGCCGTCGGAGTCGCACGTCATGTCCTGAAGCGTGGCCTCGCGGTCGGGCTTCTCGTCGAGCCTTTGTATGGGCATGATGGGGAACATCTGGTCGATGGACCACGAGTCAGGCAAGGACTGGAAGAGGGAGAAATTGCAGAAATATTTGTCGGCCAACAGCTTGTTCAGCTTGCGGAACTCGTCGGGGCAGTGCTTCATGTTGCTGGCGATGGAGTTGATTTCCCGGCAGATGCTCCAATAGAGCTTTTCGATTTGCGCCCGTGTGTTCAAGTCCACGATGCCATGGCTGAAAAGGTCGAGCGCTTCCTCGCGGATCTGCTGGGCATCGTGCCAAGGCTCCAAGAGGCTGCGCTGGTTCAGGTTGTCCCAGATGTCGTAAAGTTCCTTCACCAGTTCATGGGCGTTCTCGTCCGGTTCCCAGTCGTCGTCCATCTGCGGCCACGAAGCTGTCTCCAGCACCTCGAATACCAGAACGGAATGATGCGCCGTCAGGCTGCGCCCCGTTTCGGTAATGATGTTGGGATGGGCAAGGCCGTGCTTGTCGGCGGCATCCACGAAAGTCGATACCACATCGTTGACATATTCCTGGATGGAATAGTTCACCGAGCTTTCGCTGTTGCTGGAGCGGGTGCCGTCGTAGTCAACGCCCATGCCGCCGCCCGTGTCCACGAAGTCGATGTTGAAGCCCATCTTATGCAGTTGCACGAAGAATTGCGACGCTTCGCGCAAGGCGTTCTTCACGCGGCGTATCTTGGTAATCTGACTGCCGATGTGGAAGTGTATCAGCTTCAGGCAGTCTTTCATGTCTCTCTTCTCAAGGAAGTCGAGGGCTTCCAGCAACTCGCTGGACGCCAATCCGAACTTGCTGGCATCGCCGCCGCTTTCTTCCCACTTCCCGCTCCCGCTGGACGCCAGCTTGATGCGGATGCCGATGTTGGGGCGAACCTTCAGTTGGCGGGCCACTTTGGCAATGATGTTCAGTTCGTTCAGTTTCTCCACGACCAAGAAAATGCGCTTTCCCATCTTTTGTGCCAGCAAGGCCAGTTCAATGAAGCTTTCATCCTTGTAGCCGTTGCAGACCACCAGCGAGTCCGGGTCGGTGTTCACGCCAATCACGGCATGGAGTTCAGGCTTGGAACCCGCTTCCAGTCCCAGGTTGAACTTCTTCCCGTGGCTGATCATTTCCTCCACGACGGGACGGATCTGGTTGACCTTGATGGGATAGATGATGAAGTTCTCGCCTTTGTAGCCGTATTCCCCGGCAGCTTTCTTGAAACAGCAGGACACCTGCTCGATGCGGTTGTCCAAAATGTCAGGGAAACGCACCAGCATGGGCGCCGTCACGTCGCGCAACTGCAACTCGTCCACCAGTTCTTTCAAATCAACGGACGCACAGTCCTTGCGCGGGGTCACCACGACATGCCCTTTCTCGTTGATGCTGAAATACGGAGTCCCCCAGCCGGTGATATTGTACAGCTCCTCTGAGTCTTCAATACGCCATTTTCTCATTTGCAATAATGTACTTTTAGGAATGAAAACAATTTATGGCGGCAAAATTACGGAATTATGCATAGCCTGCAATCCCAATGCGCATTATTTTTCACCGGGAACAGCCAATATAAGGCAATACTTCTTTACTTTTGCATGAAAAACATTGCCGCCATGATACAAAAGTCTTGGATAGAAGATGCAAGCTTGGGCGTCATCGACGTAAAAAGGGACGCACGCGCCAAGCACCTCATCCTGCGCACAAACGGAGGAAAAGCCGCCGTCACCGCGCCGCCCGGCACGCCCGACCGCGAAATCCGCGCATTCATCGGCCAATACCGCGACAAACTGGAGGAACTCATCCGGCAACACCGCCCGCGCATCCTCCTGCCGGACTATGAAATCCGGACGGACTTGTTCCGGCTTTCCTTCGAGGAAGGCACGGAGAAACGCTTCCTGGCACGCTCGCAACCGGGCATGCTTTTCATCATTTACCCGCCTGGCACTGACTTTTACGATGAAAACCTGCAACAGTGGCTGCGGAAGGCCATCGAAAAAGCCTTGGCCAAAAATGCGCGGCTGCTGCTGCCGCCCCGGTTGAAAGCGCTGGCAGGCCGGCACGGGCTGGACTACGCACAGGTGCGCATCACCACCAGCAAAGGGCAGTGGGGAAGCTGCTCGGCAAGGAAACACATCAACCTTTCGTGCTACCTCCTCCTGCTTCCCGCGCACCTCATCGACTACGTGATGCTGCACGAACTGGCGCACACAAAAGAAATGAACCACGGCACGGGGTTCTGGAGGCTGCTCGACAGCCTGGCCGACGGCAAAGCCCTCTGCCTCCGCCGCGAACTAAGGACATACCGGACGGAACTGCCCTGAAACGCTCCCGGCACACTACCCTGCCCTCCCGCCCAGCCTGCCAGCGCAAACAAGGAATTCATCCCGCACAAACCGGGAGTTTGCCACGGCAAACCGGACGCGACATCCTATTTTCCCGCCCCGGAAACGCAATGGAAGCAAAAAAAGACTTATATTTACGCCGAAAACGACTGAAGCACTTATAAACGAACAAGCAAAAATGAACTTGAAACCATTTGCAACCATCGGCCTGATGCTGGCTTTGGCCTGCATCGAAACATACGGGCAGGACAAAGTGGCCTGCTGGGACCGGCTGGAACTGTCATTCAAACATGAAGCGCAAGGCAACCCGTTCGACGTGCCTCTGGAAGCCACCTTCACCTGCAAAGGCACCCGGATAAACGTAGAAGGCTTCTATGACGGGGAGGACACCTACCGCGTCCGCTTCATGCCCACAAAGGCAGGGACATGGCGCTACACCCTTTCAAGCCCTGCAAAAGAACTGGACGGGAAAACCGGGACTTTTGAAGCCGTACCCGCGACAGGCAGCAACCACGGCATGGTGGAAACGGACGGCGAGCATGCTTTCCGATATGCGGACGGGACAAGATACTATCCTTTCGGCACCACCTCGTACGCATGGCTCCACATGAGCAAGGAAGTGCAGGAAGAAACCCTGCAAACATTGGCACAAACCGGATTCAACAAAATCCGCATGTGCGTGTTTCCCAAAAGCTACAACCTCGTGAAAGAAGAACCGGCACTGTATCCTTTTGAAATAAAAGGGATAACAAAAGACAAGAAAGGAAACGAGGTGAAAGTGTGGGACTACGAACGTTTCAACCCGGCCTACTTCCAACACTTGGAAACTTGCATCGGGCGTCTGGGCCAATTGGGCATGGAGGTGGACCTCATCCTGTTCCACCCTTACGACAAAGGACGGTGGGGATTCGATGCCATGCCGGAAGAAACAAACATCCGCTACATCCATTACCTGGTGAACCGTTTGGGGGCATTCCGCAACGTGTGGTGGTCGATGGCCAACGAATGGGATTACGTGAAGGCAAAAACCGTGGACGACTGGAAAACATTGGCACGGGCCGTCGTGCAAGCCGACCCCTACCGCCACCTCTGCTCCATCCATGGCTCCACCGCCACTTACTTTGATTACGGCATGCCGGAGTTCACCCACGTCAGCGTGCAAGACGAAGCGCCGGTGTTCACCCCCTCTGCCGCCGCCCTGCTCCGGCAAATCTTCCACAAACCCGTCATCTGCGATGAAGTGGGATATGAAGGCAACCTCGCCTCCCGCTGGGGACGCTTGAACCCGCAACAAATGTTGTTCTACATCACAAACGGGCTGATGGGCGGCATCTACGTGATGCATGGGGAATGCTACCAGGAAGGAAACGACCCGATATTCTGGGCGCAAGGGGGAAAACTCAAGGGCGAAAGCTGGAAACGCATCGGTTTCCTGCGCCAATTGCTGGAAGCCATGCCAAACCCCTTGCAGATGGCCGACATCAACCGTGACCTGAAAACCTCCACGGCAGGCGACGGGTACTACTTCGTGTACTTGGGAAAAGAAATCACCGACTATTGGCGGTTCAACCTCCCTGCCAAAAACGCATCGTACGGGAAATTGGGCGCCGGGAGGAAATTCAAGGTGGATGTCATCAACCTCTGGGACATGACGGTGGAAACTTGCCCGACGGTCTTTGAAACAGGAAAGGCCGCCGACTACCGGGTTGAGGACGTGAAGCAACGCGGCGTGCGGTTGCCATGCGCGCCCTATCTGCTCTTGCGCGTCACGGAAGTGCAAACGGCAGGCTGAAAGGCCGTTTAATTTCCCCAACAGCCAGCAATCCCATTTTTTGTATTAACTTTGCACCCTCTCATGAAACCATAAAAGCAAACAAAACGGACATGAAAATAGAAAACATCCTTACCGATGCCATCGTGAAGTGCATACACGCGCTCTACGGGCAAGAAGTGGCCGCCGGCCAAGTGCAACTGCAAAAGACAAAGAAAGAGTTTGAAGGACATTTGACCTTGGTCGTGTTCCCCTTCCTCCGCCTCTCCAAGAAATCGCCGGAACAGACCGGGGAAGAAATCGGCAGTTACCTTTTGGAAAACGAACCGGCAGTGGCCGCTTTCAATGCCGTAAAGGGATTCCTCAACCTCACCATTGCCTCTGACTGCTGGATTGGCCTGCTCAACGACATCCATGCTGACGGACGTTACGGGCTGGCCACGCCGACCGAGGCATCCCCCCTCGTCATGATTGAATACTCCTCGCCCAACACCAACAAGCCGCTCCACTTAGGCCACGTGCGCAACAACCTGTTAGGCAACGCACTGGCCAACATACTGGAGGCCAACGGCAACCGGGTGGTGAAGACCAACATCGTCAACGACCGGGGCATCCACATCTGCAAGTCCATGCTGGCATGGAAGAAGTACGGCAACGGCGAAACACCGGCTTCTTCAGGCAAGAAAGGCGACCACTTGGTGGGCGACTATTATGTGGCCTTCGACAAGCATTACAAAGCCGAAATAGCCGAACTGGAAGCCAAAGGACTCTCCAAAGAAGAAGCAGAAGCCCAATCGCCCTTGATGCAGGAAGCCCGCGAGATGCTCCGCAAATGGGAAGCGGGCGACCCGGAGACCCGCGAACTGTGGCGCACCATGAACAACTGGGTGTATGACGGATTCGACGAGACCTACCGCCGACTCGGCGTAAGTTTCGACAAAATATACTACGAGTCGGAAACTTACCTCAAAGGGAAAGAGAAAGTCCTGGAAGGGTTGAAGAAAGGACTTTTCTACCAAAAAGACGACGGCTCCGTATGGGCGGACCTCACGCCCGAAGGACTGGACCAGAAACTCCTGCTGCGCTCCGACGGCACTTCCGTCTATATGACGCAGGACATCGGCACCGCCGAAACGCGCTTTGCCGACTATCCCATTGACAAGATGGTCTATGTAGTGGGCAACGAGCAGAACTACCATTTCCAGGTCCTCTCCATACTGCTCGACAAACTGGGCTTCGAGTGGGGCAAAAGCCTCGTGCATTTCTCCTACGGCATGGTGGAACTCCCGGAAGGAAAGATGAAGTCGCGGGAAGGGACAGTCGTGGATGCCGACGACCTCATGGACGAGATGGAAGCCACCGCCAAAGAGACCTCGGCCGAACTGGGCAAACTGGACGGCTGCACCGAACAGGAGGCTGCCGACATCGCCCGCATCGTGGGGCTGGGCGCCCTCAAGTATTTCATCCTGAAGGTGGACGCACGCAAAAACATGACCTTCAACCCGAAAGAATCCATCGACTTCAACGGGAACACGGGCCCCTTCATACAATATACTTATGCACGCATCCAGTCCATCCTGAGGAAAGCGGCGGAAAGCGGCATCGCCATCCCGCCCGCGCTCCCCGCAGGCACAGCGCTGACGGCAAAAGAGGAAGGGCTCGTCCAGATGCTCGCCGACTTCGCCGCCATCGTGCGGCAGGCGGGAAGCGACTACAGCCCGTCCGCCATTGCCAACTACGTGTATGACCTGGCCAAGGAATACAACCAGTTCTACCACGACTTCAGCATCCTCCACGAGAAGGACGGGCAGACCCGCCTGTTCCGCCTCTGCCTCTCGGCCAACGTGGGGAAGATGCTCAAGGCAGGCACCGCACTGCTGGGCATCGAAGTGCCGGAGCGGATGTAAGGGAACGCGCCGGGACGCGGGCAAAACGCCCGGCGCATGCACCTTAGGTTTGCATTTTATCGCAAAAACATTGGATTCGGCAGAATATTTTCATATATTTGCGGCTTTCAACAACAAAACCATTACATATTTGCCATTATGGACACAAGCAAAATCGTAGGCGAGAAAATCAAGTCGCTGCGCGAAGCCAAAGGCATCCGCATCGAGGAACTGGCCGAACGCTCCGGCCTCGCATTGGAACAGATACAGCGTATCGAGACGAACATCGACCTGCCCTCGCTGGCTCCGCTCATCAAGATAGCGCGGGTGCTGGGGGTACGCTTGGGGACTTTCCTCGACGACCAGACGGAACTGGGGCCGGTGGTGTGCCGCAAGGCGGACGCGACGGACACCATCAGCTTCTCCAACAACGCGACGCACTCGCGCCGCCACATGCAGTACCACTCGCTGTCGAAGTCGAAGGCGGACCGCCACATGGAGCCGTTCATCATCGACGTGGACGAGACGACGGACACGGGCTACGTGCTGTCGTCGCACGAAGGGGAGGAGTTCATCTACGTCATGGAGGGGACGATGGAGGTGGCCTACGGGAAGAACACCTACGTGCTGGAGCCGGGCGACAGCATCTACTACGACTCCATCGTGCCGCACCACGTGCATGCCTTCCAAGGGCAGAGGGCGAAGATACTGGCCGTCATCTACACGCCGGTTTAACGCGGGAGGGACGCCATGCAACTAAGCGAGCGCACTTTGGGCGGATGGCTCGAACACTGGGCCGCCGCCACGCCGGAGAGGGAATACATCGTGTACTCCGACCGCAACCTGCGGTTCACGTGGAGGGAGTTCAACGAGCGCACCGACGACATGGCCAAGGGGCTGATGCACATCGGCGTGCGGTGGGGGACGCACGTGGGCATATGGGCCGCGAACGTGCCTGACTGGCTGACGCTGCTCTATGCCTGCGCCAAGATAGGCGCGATAGCCGTCACGGTGAACACGAACTACCGGCAGTCGGAACTGGAATACCTTTGCGCCAACTCGGACATGCACACCCTGTGCATCGTCAACGGGGAGAAGGACGTGGACTTCGTGGAGATGGTTTACAAGATGCTGCCGGAACTCCGCCATTGCGAGCGGGGGCACCTGCGCAGCGAACGGTTCCCGGAGATGCGCAACGTGGTGTACATCGGGCAGGAGAAGTTCCGGGGCCTGTACAACACGCCGGAACTGCTCCTGCTGGGCCGCAACGTGGACAACGCGCTGCTGCGGGAGGCGAAGGAACGGGTGACGTGCCACGACGTGGTGAACATGCAGTACACCAGCGGCACCACCGGCTTCCCCAAGGGCGTGATGCTGACGCACTACAACATTGCCAACAACGGGTTCCTCACCGGCGAACACATGCGCTTCACGCAGGACGACAAGCTGTGCGTCTGCGTCCCCCTGTTCCACTGCTTCGGCGTGGTGCTGGCCACGATGAACTGCCTGACGCACGGCTGCACGGAAGTGATGGTGGAACGCTTCGACCCCCTGCTCGTGCTGGCCTCCGTGCATAAGGAGCGCTGCACGGCCCTGTACGGCGTGCCCACCATGTTCATCGCCGAGCTGAACCACCCCATGTTCCCCCTGTTCGACCTCACCAGCCTGCGCACGGGCATCATGGCGGGCTCTTTATGCCCCGTCGAGCTGATGCGCGAGGTGGAGGAGCGGATGTTCATGAAGGTGACCAGCGTCTATGGGCTGACCGAAGCGTCGCCGGGCATGACGCACACGCGCATCGACGACCCGTTCGAGGCGCGCTGCCTCACCGTTGGGCGCGAGTTCGAGCATACGGAGGTGCGCGTCATCGACCCGGCCACGGGGCGCGAATGCCCGCCGGGCGTGCAGGGCGAGATGTGCTGCCGGGGCTACAACGTGATGCGCGGCTACTACAAGAACCCGGAGGCCACGGCGGAGGCCATCGACCCCGAGGGCTTCCTCCACAGCGGCGACCTGGGCGTGAAGGACGAGGACGGCAACTTCCGCATCACGGGCCGCATCAAGGACATGATCATCCGAGGGGGCGAGAACATCTACCCCCGCGAAATCGAGGAATTCCTCTACCAGCTGCCCCAGATACGCGACGTGCAGGTGGCCGGCATCCCCTCGAAGCGCTACGGCGAGGCCGTGGGCGCGTTCATCATCCTCAAGGAGGGCGGACGGCTCAGCGAGGAGGAGGTGCGCGACTTCTGCCGCAACCGCATCGCCCGCTACAAGGTGCCGAAATACATCTTCTTCGTGGACGAGTTCCCCATGACCGGCAGCGGGAAGATACAAAAGTTCCGGCTTCGCGACCTCGGCCTCGAACTCTGCCGGCAGCGCGGCATCGAAATCATCTGAACCGGGAAACGGGGCCTTCCCGCCTGCCTTACGGCCCTCTCCGAAAGGGATGCGCGTCCCGTCCAAAACGGACACGCATGGCGTTGAAAATAGACACGTATCCCGTTGAAAAAAGATACGTATCTTTTTTAAAAAGGATGCGTATCCATTTTCAACGGGATTACTGTCCCGTCAGGGCGCCGGTAACAAATGTTGAAAAACGCCCCCGCAGGCCGCCCGGGAAAGGCTCACTGCGGGTACGCCGTCTCCTCCGGCCCCAGCCGCTCCAGCACCTCGCGGAGGTACTTCGCCGCCTCCCAGCGCGCCATCGGCAGGTCGTGGAGCAGCCAGTTGCCGCAGTCCCTCGGCGCGGCGCCCGGCACGGGCCCGTCGAAGGAGGCGATGAAGCGGAACGTGTCGCGCACCAAAGGCGCGACGTCCGCCGGCGCGAGGTCGCCGCGCAAGAGCAGGTAGCAGCCCGTCAGGCACCCCATCGGGCCCCAGTAAACGACCCGCTCCCCCCAGTCCTCCCGGTTGCGGAGGTACGTCGCCGCCAGGTGTTCAATCGTGTGCAGCGCCCCCGGCCCCATGGCCGGCTCGCGGTTAGGTTCCTTCATGCGGATGTCGAACGTGGTCACCACGTCGCCGCCCACCACGTCCTTCCTCGACACGTAAATGCCGCGCCGCAGGCGCAAGTGGTCAATCGTAAAGCTTGGAATCGTCTTCATATCACCTATCTTTTTTGAAAAACATGCAAACGCCGTCCCCCCTTCCTGCCCGCAGGGCGCGCGCCGGAAGGGGAAGCCTCACAGCCGCTCCGGCAGCGAAGCCAGGAAAGCCCGCGTGACGGCGAACGAGCGCCCCGCCATCCGCTCCCAGAAGTCCAGGTACTGGCTGAAATGCCCCTCCACGCCCGGCGTGTCGCTGACGACGCGGAAGCTGATGAAAGGCACGCCCATCAAGCGGCACGCCTGCGCGATGGCCGCCGACTCCATGTCCACGGCCAGCGCATCGGGGAAGGCTGCCCGGATGGCCCGCAGCTCCTCCGGCGCGGTGACGAAGCGGTCGCCCGTGCAAACCAGCCCCGACCGCACCGGCCACTCCCCCGCCAGCCCTTCAGCGCAGGCCAGCAAGGCGGGATGCGCCTCATAGAAGAGCGGCAGGCCCTGCACCTGGCCCAGGGCGCAGCCCTCGCCGCACCACACGTCATGGTACGCCGCCCGCGCCCCGGCCACCACGTCCATCACCCCGACGCCCTCGCCGACGCCGCCCGCCACGCCCGTGCTGACAATGCAATCCGGCGCATAGCCCCGCGCCAGCTCCACCGCGCCGACGGCCGCGTTCACCTTGCCGATGCCGCACTCGGCCAGCACGGCCTCATGCGCCCCCAAGCGTCCCGAAACGTACTCCCTGCCGCCGCGCCGCTCCGCGCGGGGCTGCCCCAAAAGGGCGGCCAGCTGCTCGCGTTCCGAACGCATGGCCACGATAATCCCTATCCTCATGCTCTCTTTCCTTTAACGGGCGCAAAGGTAACGCTTTTTGCCCAGCGGCGCGCGCCGGACGGCACAATAATCGCGCCCGGAAGCGCAATTTGCCCCCGCCCGCGCCGGATATCAAGCGCCTTTCACTATCTTTGCAGCCGATTGAAACCAAAACATAGAGCCATGAACATCGTGAAACGATTCCTTCCCGACGCAATAGCCGTCGTGTTCTTCATCCTCCTGTCCGTAAGCTACTTCGCGCCCGCCACGTTCGAGGGGCGCGTCCTGTTCCAGCACGACTCCCGCGAGAGCGTCGGCGCCGGGGTGGAGGCGCAGGAGTACCACCGCCGCACGGGCGAGCGGACCCGGTGGACGAACGCCATCTTCGGCGGCATGCCGACCTACCAGATGTCGCCCAGCTACGATTCCACGCGCCCGCTGAAGGCGTTCGAGAAACTGTACCACCTGTTCCTGCCGGAATACGTGTGGTACGTGTTCGCCCTGCTGCTGGGCTTCTACATCCTGCTGCGGGCGTTCAGCTTCCCCGCATGGCTCTCGGCGGCGGGAGCGGTATTGTGGGCGTTCTCGTCCTACTACCTCATCATCATTTCCGCCGGGCACATCTGGAAAGTGGTGACGCTGGCCTACGTGCCGCCCGCCATCGCGGGCATGGTGCTGGCCTACCGGGGCCGGCTCTTGGCCGGCGGGGTGGTGGCAGGCCTGTTCATGGCGTTGCAGATTCTCTCCAACCATTTCCAGATGACGTACTATTTCCTGTTCGTGATGCTGGCGATGGCGGCGGGCTACGGGGTGCAGGCTTGGCGCGAGGGGCAACTGGGGCGTTTCGCCAAGGCCACGGGCGTGTTGCTGGCGGCCGGCGCGGTGGCCGTGGCGGTGAACGCGTCGAACCTTTACCACACGTACCAGTACAGCAAGGAGACGATGCGGAGCAAGAGCGAACTGTCCGCGCAGGGGGCCGACGCGGCGAACCAGACGAAGGACGGCCTCGAGCGTGACTACATCACGCAGTGGAGCTATGGCATCGGGGAGACGTTCTCGCTGCTTGTGCCGAACGTCAAGGGCGGCGCGTCCGTCCCCTTGGCGGCGAGCGAGAGGGCCATGGAGCATGCCGACCCGGCGTTCGCGCAGGCTGGCGTTTACCACCAGCTGACGCAGTACTTCGGGGAGCAGCCGGGGACGTCGGGGCCGGTCTATGTGGGGGCTTTCGTCGTGATGCTGGCCCTGCTGGCCCTGTTCCTCGTGCGGGGGCCGATGAAGTGGGCTTTGCTGGCGGCCACGGTGCTTTCCATCCTGCTGTCGTGGGGGAAGAACTTCATGCCCTTCACGGATTTCTTCTTGGACTACGTGCCGATGTACGACAAGTTCCGGGCGGTGTCGTCCATCCTCGTCATCGCGGAGTTCACGCTCCCGCTGCTGGCGGTGATGGCGTTGGCGGAGATTGCGCGGCGGCCCGGGGTGCTGCGCGAAAGGCGGCGGGCGGTGTGGCTGTGCTTCGCGCTGACGGGGGGCGTTTCGCTGCTGTTCGCTGTGGCGCCGGGGGTGTTCTTCCCGGAGTATGTCCCTTCGGGGGAGATGGCGATGCTGCGGCAGGCGTTGCCGCCGGAGTACGTGGGGCCGCTGGCGGCGAGCCTGGAGGAGATGCGGCAGGCGCTGTTCACGGCAGACGCGTGGCGCAGCTTCCTCATCGTGGCCGCCGGCACGGGGCTGCTGCTGGCCTGCGGGTCGGGGCGGCTGCGCCCGGCGTGGATGGTGGCGGCGGCAGGCATGCTGTGCCTCGTGGACTTGTGGACGGTGGGCAAGCGTTACCTGAACGACGCGCAGTTCGTGCCGAAGGAGACGGAAAAGGTGGTGCTGCGGAAGACGGCGACGGACGAGGCCATCCTGCAGGACAAGGCGTTGGACTACCGGGTGCTGAACTTTGCCTCGAACACGTTCAACGAGAGCAACACGGCCTACTGGCATAAGAGCGTGGGCGGGTACCACCCGGCGAAGCTGCGCCGCTACCAGGAGATGATCGACCGCCACATCGCGCCGGAGATGGCGGCGCTGCGCCGGGCGCTGGCCGCGCCGGGGGCTTCGCTGGACAGCCTGGGCGCGGGGTTCGCCCCGGCCATCAACATGCTGAACACGCGCCACTTCATCCTGCCGGACGGCGAGGGGGGCGGCACGCGGCCCTTGCGCAACCCTTGGGCGATGGGCAACGCGTGGCTGGTGGACCGCGTGCGGTTCGTGGGCAGCGCGGATGAGGAAATCGCGGGCGTGGGGCAGGAGGACTTGCGGCGCACGGCCGTGGCCGACCGCCGCTTCGCCGCAGCCCTTGGCAACGGGGACACGCCGGCCCGCGACCCGGCCGCCCATATCCGGCTGGCGAGCTACGAGCCGAACCGCCTGGTGTACGAGTATGAATCCGCCGTGCCATGCGTGGCCGTGTTCTCCGAGATATATTACCCCGGCTGGGCCTCGGCGGTGGACGGGCAGCCCGCGCCCCACGGCCGGGCCGACTACATCCTGCGGGCGATGGCGCTGCCTGCCGGGCGGCACACGGTGGAGTTCCGCTTCGACCCGCGCTCGCTGCACGTCACCGAGGCCGTGTCCTACGCCGGGACGGCCGTCCTCGCCCTGGGCGCGCTGGCGCTCCTCGCCTGCGCCGCCCGGCGCCGCAGGCAGGAAGGCTGACTCGCGCCCCGTCCCCGCCGGAGGGGCTTGCGGGGGCGTTTTT
>CALUIR010000025.1 GCA_944320785.1 uncultured Bacteroidaceae bacterium | reverse complement strand
ACGAGGGAAGCGACGTGCTGACGTGGAAGATGAATTCTATGCTGGTGCGGTCCGCCAGCCAGCCGAAGAAAGCCGAACCGATGCCGCCCAAGCCGAACATCAGCCCGAAGAAAACGCCCGCTATCATCCCCACTTTGTCCGGCTTCAAGTCGGTGGCATACACCACGATGGCGGAAAAGGCCGACGCGATGACCAAGCCTGTGATGACAGACATGGCGATGGTGCCGCCCAGTCCAAGGTAGGGCATGGCCAGCGTGAAAGGCGCCGCGCCGAGGATGGAGAACAGGATGACATATTTCCGCCCGTAGCGGTCGCCCAGGAATCCGCCAAGCAGCGTGCCGGCGGCAAAGGCAGCCAAGTAGGCGAACAGGCAATATTGAGATGCCTGCACTGAAAGTTGGAACTTTTCTATCAGGTAGAAAGTGAAATAGCTCGTCATGCAGGCATTGAAGAAATATTTCGAAAAAATCATCAGCACGAGGATGCCCAAGGCCCTGTTCACGGCGCACGGCGGCAGCGTGCAGGGCGCGGCGGCCATTTTGCGGCGCGTTTCCTTGGCTTCCTTCAGGACCAGGCTGTACCAATAGCCGACCCTTGCCAGCAAGAAAGAGGCGAGCAGGGCCGCCAATGCGAACCATCCTACGGCGTGTTGCCCATAGGGGATGACCACCAACGCCGCCAGCAGCGGGCCGAATGCGCTGCCGCCGTTGCCACCCACTTGGAAGATAGACTGTGCCAGGCTTTTCTTGCCGCCCGATGCCAGTTGCGCCACCCGCGAAGCTTCGGGATGGAACACCGACGAGCCGCAGCCAATCAGCGCCACCGACAGGATGATGGGCAGGAAATCAGGCGCAAAAGCCAGTGCCACCAGCCCGGCCAGCGTGAAGCACATGCCGATGGCCAGCGAATAGGGTTGCGGATGGCGGTCGGCATATTGCCCGACGAAGGGCTGCAGCACGGAGGAGGTCAGTTGGAACACCAGCGTGATGATGCCGATTTGCGCGAACGTGAAGCCGAACTTGTCTTTCAGCAACGGGTAGATGGCCGGGATGACCGATTGTATCATGTCGTTCAGCAGATGGCAGGTCCCCATGGTGAAAAGTATCGCATAGGCCGTTCCCTCCGTCAGGCGCGGGTGGCCTTTTATTTTTTCCAAGATGCGGTTGTTCATGCCAAGGATTGTTTAAAAGCCTTTGACGATGGCCTTCTGCACGGAGATGCCGTCCGTGCTTGCCGTTCTTACGATGTAGATGCCGGGTGGGAGCAGGACCGTGCGCCGGGCCTTGCCGAGCGTGGCAGCCAGCCTGCCTGACAGGCTGTACACTTCCGCCCGTTCAAAGTCGCCTTCGATGCTCAGGCATCCTTTTCCTGCCTGTAGCCGGAACGGGAGGCTGCCGTTTCCTGCCGGTCGTTGCATGGAGGTTCCTGCCGTGGGGTTCAAGGGTTGCACGGCGGCGTTATGCACGGTGTAGTTGCCGGTCGCTTCATCGAAGTTGGCCACGAAGGCTACGATTTCCATTTTTTCCGGGTGGGCGGCTGTGGCTTCTTCCTTCCCGATGACGGCATATTCCGCAGGGATCACGTAGGTGTAGGTCGCTTCGGCTACGCCTTCTTCATTGTAGTGCAAGGCATCTCCTTCTAATGCCGACAATACGGCGCGGGGAAAATGGTTGTGTTCATAGTTCTCCCAGTATTCGCCTTTCCCTGTCTGGCTGGCAGCATACCCGTTCTCGCAGAGGAACACATGCAGCTTGGCTGAAGCCGGGAAGGCTTCGTCTTTCTCCACTTTGGCATGGATGGCCAGATGGTTGTCGTCCGTGTAGAAATGGTTGCTTATCTCCACGTTGGCCAACGCATAGTCGGCAAGGCGTTCGCGAATCATCCCGGCGGTGACGTATGCCGGGTGGAACACCAACATCTCCGTCCCGTTGATGCGGGCAGGGGAACGGTCCAGCATCATGCTCGGGGCAGACAGCACGTCCCACCGTTCGGCAAGCGAAAGGCTTTCCTGGATGGTGAACCGGTCGTTCGAGAAGCCGGCATGGTGGGTTATCATGGCTGTTTCTCCTTCATGCCCGCGCAGGGCCTTGTCAAGCACGGCTTTCCCCTCCGGGCAATTGGCGCAATTCTGGCTGGTGAAGTATTCGACCAGCAGGGTTTTGGGGAATGCCTTGGGGTAAGCATGGACGGTGTAGGTACGGTCGAAGTGCAGGTGGCCGGATTCCCCGTTGGCCGCGTCCAGTCGGATGCGGACGGTGTTTTTCCCTTCCGGCACACGGATGGGGAAAGAAAAGGGTTGGTTTTCGCGGTTCATCAGTTCGCATGTTTGCGGGTGGCGCGTTTCTTCTCCTCCGTTGATTTGGCATACCACGTCGAAACTGCGCAACGTGCAAACGCCCAGATTGTCCAATGTCCCTTCCAAGAGGAAATCTTCACCGGCTTTCACGCGGCCGGGCAACAGGGCATCTTCCATATTCACGGCGTTCTGTTCGTATCCTTGGTAGTCCCCGCCTTCAAAGATGGCCGACATGCCATGCACCGCGCCGTTTCTCCCTTGCTGTGACAGCGTGGTCCATGCGCTGTTGTTCACCCGCAAGTAACCGGCTCCTTCTTCGGCAGAATACCCGTAGCCGATGGCTTCCTCTGCCGTAGTCAGTTCATAGCCGATGTACAGTTCTTCCATCCCGGCGGTGTTGAACGGGAAGTCGAAGTGGATGTAGTTCCACCCGTATGCGGGGACAAAGGCCTGCTCATAGAGGTTCTCGTCTTTTTCCAAATCCTTTTTTATGAATATTTTGCAGTCGGCAACGCTTTCATTTGCGCCTATCGCGCATCTCAAAGCGATGATGCGATTGCCTTTTTCTGCAGGATTGGCAAGGCGGATGGCCGCAGACAGATGCGCCCTATTGCCTGTCCCCCAATATCCATGGATGGAATAACCGGTGTAGCCGGCGCTTAGGGTTTGTTCCGGCTTTGCATCTTGCGCGGAAGCTTTGCACGGAAAACACGCATGGGCAACAAGTGCAAATACCAAGCAGAAAATGTTAATTGGGAAAAAATGGTAGTGCATGGCTTTGATTTATTGAAATAATGAATATATTTGCAAATATAGAGTATAATCTTAAAATTGCATCAAAACTATGAGAAAAAACAGTATCAAAAGTCGGGCAGCATATGCACTAGGCATGCTGTTCAGTTTGTTGCCGGTCATGGCTTTTGGCCAGTCTGGCGGTGTTACCATTTATGGGAGCATCATATCGTCTCTTGAATGGGTGGGCGAGAGCCGTGCCGGGCTTTATTCATTTAATACGGCGGACGGTGCCGTATTTACCCCGGTGAAGATTGAACAGGGGCTTTACGCCAACGGCGGCGGAGTTTATGTGGACCATGAGTATTATTCTGTCAATACAGATGATGGGATGGTGTATGTGTATGATGCCGACACTTGGGAAATGACGGCTTCCTATGAAACCGGGATCGGCGCATTCGACCTGGCTTACGATCCGACTACCGGGAATATCTACGGCGTTTTTGTGGACAATGGGGCAAAGTTCGGCGTGTTCCTTCCTGAAGAAGGCAGTTACCAGTACATTGCAGATTTCAGCATGACGCTGGCGGCTTTGGTTTGCTCCAACGAGGGGCAACTGTATGGCATAGGCGGCGATGGCCTTTTGTATGCCATCAATAAGGAAACGGCGGAGATGTCCGAGATAGGGGATACCGGTGTTTACCCGATGATGGTGCAGTCTGCCGCCATTGATCCCAATACCGGTAAATGTTATTGGGCGGCTACGTCTTTTGATGCCACAGGCTTGTATGAAGTGGATTTGTCCACGGGAAAGGCTTCTCTTGTCTATGCGTTCCCGTATGAGGAGGAAATTACGGGCTTGTTCATTCTGGAAGATGTCCCGGCGGATGCTCCGGGCAAGGCAACGGATTTCCAAGTGGACTTCGCCAATGGAAGCACGACGGGCAGTATCCGTTTTGTCATGCCGTCTGTCACACAGGGCGGGGCTGCTTTGGACGGCACTTTGGAATATGCATTATTAATGAACGATGTGTCTAAGACCGGGACAGGGCAACCGGGCGAAACCATATCCCTTGAAAACATTACGTTGGAAACGGGCGACTACAAGTTCGTGCTGACCGTATCTAATGGCGAAGGAACCGGTGAAAGGGTGGTGGCCAGGCAATGGATTGGCATGGATGTCCCGGCAGCCGTGGCCGATTTGAAATTGGGAAAGCTGAGCGAGACGAAAGTGGTTTTGTCTTGGAAAGCTCCTCAAACAGGGGTGCATCAAGGGTTTTTGGATACAAAAGCGTTGCGATATCGGATTGTAAGGTATCCGGGCAATGTGGTTTTGTACGAGGACTATGCACAGACTTCTTTCACGGAGGATATTCAGGCAAGCAAATTGGCGCAGTATTGGTATGTCGTGACTCCGATGGCAGATGGGATGGAAGGGGAAGAAGCGTCTTCAAACAAGGTCGTGATGGGGCCGGGCTATGAGATGCCTTATGCCGAGGATTTCAGCACAACGACGAATTTCAACTTGTTCACGGTCGTTGATGGCAATGCGGATGGAAGCACATGGTACCAAGACATAGCCCTTGGGGTGGCGCAATACATGAGCGATGCCCATGAAAAGGCAGACGATTGGTTGGTTACTCCTCCTCTGCAATTGGATGAAGGGGGATATTACAAATTAAGTTTTGATGTCAAGTGCAATTCCATGGACACGCACCGCATCCGGGTGGCATTGGGCAATTTGCCTGAAGTGGAATCGTTGACGGCAGAGTTGCTCCCGTCCCAAGAAGTGAACACCAACTTTGAATGGCTGAGGCTGGAGGCTAAATTCCGTGTGCCGCAGTCGGCGGCGTATTATGTGGGTTTCCATATGGAGAGCGATGCTGGTGCTTATTCGTTTGACTTGGACAACGTGTCTGTGGCGCAGATGGCATCCGCCAATGCCCCGGCAGTTGTTTCAAACCTGCAGGTGAATCCAGGGGAAAAAGGGGCATTGCAGGCAACGGTTTCATTCAATGCTCCGGAAACGACTATCAAAGGCGACCCGTTGGAGGGTTTGACGAAGATAGAATTGTACAGGGGAGAGACATTGCTGGAAGAATTTTTGGAAGCAATGCCGGGTCAGGCTCTTTCGTTTGAAGACAAGGAACCCTTGGCAGGATTCAATACTTACACGGTGATTGCTTATAATGAATCGGGCAACGGGGATGATTTGTCGCAGCAAGTTTATATCGGCATCGACCTGCCGCAGGCTGTTGGCAACATCACGCTCGATGAGCCGGAATACGGTGTGGTGAAGGTGGCTTGGGAAGCACCCTCTGCTGTTGGCATGAACGGGGGATATGTTGATTCGGATGATTTGGTTTATACAGTGAAGCGGAATGGGTATGAAGAAGTGGCCAGCGGCATCAAGGAACTGTATTTTGTGGATCGCATCGAAGGTTTGGGTGATGCACAGAAGACGGTGGCCTACACCATCGTTGCTTCTTCCGCCGCAGGAGTTGGCTCTGAGGCTAATTCCACGCATATTTCCGTTGGTGTGCCTTATGAGATGCCGTTCAAAGAATCATTCCCGCAGGGCATGGCTTCTTACACGGAATGGATTTATGTGCCTGCCACGGGATTCAGTTCTTGGATGCCGATGTACAGCATGGAATCGCAAGACAGCGACAATGGCCTGATTTCCTTGTCGAGCATGGAAGAAGCACCGTCGGAGATGCGGCTGGTGTCGCCAAAAGTCCGCATTGGCAATACCGTGAAGCCGGTCATGGATTTTTATGCTTATCATTCGGAGATAGACGATGCTTTGGAGGTAGAAGTGTTCAATGCGCAGATGGAGCCTCAGGTGGTTGCCACGGTGGATTTGAAGGCTGATGCCGGCGGATGGAGCCGGCACACGGTTGATTTGTCTGAATTCAAGGAACAAGAGTACATCCAACTTGCGTTCGTGACGCGTCATGTGCTGAGGGACCAAGTCCTCAATATCGACAATATCCAGTTGGCGGACGACTTGCAGCACAATTTGTCGGCTTCCGGCATCGATGCGCCTGCCAGGATCAAGGCCGGGCAGACGAAGGAAATCACCGTCACGGTGACGAATGTCGGCAAGGAGAAGGCCGAAGGATACTCCGTGGATTTCTACAAAGGGGATGAACAGATAGGCACCGTGGACGGGGCGGCTGTGGAGCCCGGGCAAAGCGTGGAAGTCGGCTTGCCATTCACGCCCGGGATTCCGGACTTGGATGAAGTGGCCATCCATGCTGTGGTGGATGATGTCGCCGACCAGAACTTGCAGAACAACACCACCGGCACGGTCATCATCGAAATCGAGGAACCGGGCTATCCGAAGGTCGGCGACCTGTCAGCCAAGGGGACGGGTGAGGCAGTGGAACTCTCGTGGTCGGCACCCGGTTTGTCGGACCTGCCGCCCGAAGCATCCGTGGAGGATTTTGAATCGTATGAGCCTTTCACGATTACGGACTTAGGGGATTGGACGATGGTGGACAATGACTTGTCGGACTACAGCATGGAGTTCCGCACTTCGGCCAACGAATGGATTACGTATCCGAACTCTGGCGGCGCCATGAGCTTCCAAGTGATAGACTTGTCGCAAATCATCGGGACAGAAAAGGATGGCTGGGACAGCATGTCCGGGGACAAGATATTGATTTCCCCGTACAGCAGCCCGATGAAGGACGACTGGCTGGTTTCGCCGGAACTTTATCCTGTGGCGCAGACAGTGTCCCTTTATGCAAAGAGCCTGAACTTCGGCAACTACGGGCTGGAGGAATTTACGGTGCTTTATTCTTCAACAGACAAGGAAATAGCTAGTTTCAAGGAATTGGAGACGGTAGAAAACGTGCCGGCGGCGTGGACGGAATACCGTTTCCAATTGCCTGCCGATGCCAAGTATTTCGCCATCCACCTTTCTTACACCAACAGCGCGATATTCTTTGACGACATATCTTATATTCCTTCCACGGCAGTGCCGCAGGAATTGGCGATAGAGGGATATAATGTTTACCGTGACGGGGAAAGGATGAATGCCGCCCCGGTGGCGGATGCCCGTTACACGGACGAGGCGGTTGAGGCCGGCAAGGAATATGTTTATGCGGTGACGGTGGTTTACGACAAGGGCGAGTCCGGCTATTCCAATGAGGTGAAGGCCAGCAGCAGCACTTCCATCAGCGACGCGGCGGCAGAAAAGGCCGTTGTATATGTTGTTTCGGGAAACATCTGTGTGGTGAATCCCCATTGCGAGCCGGTCGCCGTTTATTCGATGGACGGGAGGATTCTGTTTGCGGCACAAGGCAAAGCGGCCGTGAAAGTGTCGGCCGGCAGCGGTTGTTATGTGGTGAAGGTCGGGGATGAAGTGGTGAAAGTGCTGGTTCCTTGACGGATGAGCTTGGCGAGGGTGTGCGCCTTTGCGCGCATCCTGTGCTAAGGTGCGGCCTGCAGGCGGGGGGAATTCCCTTGCCTGCAGGCTTTTTTTGCAGGAGGCAAATCCGTTTTTTGCCGTCGGAAAAGTTGGCTTGCGCGGGCAGGAAGTCCGATCCGGCCGTGCAATTTCTTCATCTTTAGCCTAAGGATGTGTATCCTTAACCTGAAGATGTGTATCTTTAGGCTAAAGATATGCATCCTTAGCCTAAAGATGGACTTCTTGGTGGCATGAAATGGTTTTTCCATGCGGGCAAGCCGGATTTGCTTCCCGTATGTATTCCGTTCCTTTCCTTTGTGCGCAGGCGGTTGGCGCGGGTTGTTGCCCGCCTTGGGCGCAGTGCGGGGAAATAGGAAGGGCGCGCCATGATTGGCGCGCCCTTCCTATTTCTTGCTGCGGGATGCAGGTCTATTCTTTCATGATTTTCCGGCAGATGGTTCCATCGCTTGTGTGGATTTCCGCGATGTAGATGCCTTTCGGCAGGGTGGAGACGTGGATTTTCGCGGCATTGTTGTTGCCGGGCGATGCCGTTCGGACGACACTGCCCGATAAGTCGTGGATTTCCACTTCCTGGATGGGTTGCCCGCATTCGATGCAGAGCCACTCTTCCGTCGGGATGGGATAGATGCGGGTTTCTTGGCTTTCTGTTTCCGTGAGGTGGGCGTTCTCGTCGGTCACGGTGACGGGCATGTATCCTAAGATGCCGGTGGCGGTCATGAGGTAAGCCGTGTAGCCGCCAGCCTCCAGTGTGATGGTGCCGGTGGCGGTGAACTCGCGTGTTTCTCCCGGCTGCATGTAAATGCCTTTCATCCATACGTACTGGGTGGCAGGCCGGAATGTCGTCTCTTCCTCCAAAAGGAGGTACAGCGGTTGGTTGAACTCCATGCTTCCCGTGTTGGCGAGGGTGAAAGTGAACGTGCCTTCCCGCCCGGTGGAGAGTTCGCCTTCCGCTTGGAAACCGGACAGTTCCACTTCCGCTTGCGGCACGCCTTCGGTGGTGAAGGTGACGGTGCCGTCCTTTGCGATGGCTTTCACGTAGCCGGGCAGGCAGAACGGCATTTCCAGCACCTGCCATTCTTCCTCGCCGTTGTTTTGGCAGGCCACGTAGATGTTGTATTCCTTTTCTTCCGGGAACATCTCGCAGTTGATCTCTCCTGTCAGCCACCAAGATCCGGTTTCCAGCGAGAGTTTCTCGTCCGGGTAGTGGTATGCCGCTTCTTCTTGCCCGTCGGCAGGCTCCACTTTGAAAGCCATGAGGCCGTTGAAAGTCCCTGTGCCGCTGTTGGTGATGCGGATGAGGGCATGGACCGTTTCGCCTGCCGTGATGCTTTCCCTGTTGAATGAAAGTGCCGATAATCGCAGGTCGGGCCGGGAGGTTTGCTCTTGGCCTTCTTCGGCCGGGCGTATGCCGGTGATGATGGTTTGCCCGAAGCTGAAGCCGGAAAGGCTGCCGCCGGTGCCTTGCACGTCGGGTTCCAGGATGTCGAGATCGAAGTACCCGTTGCTCAGTCCTCCCCATCCCCAGTTGATGTGGAACAGCCCGGAAGCGTCATATCCGTCGCACACGAAAGAGTGTCCTCCTTCCATGGATTGCCCGTTGTAGATGAGGGGATAGCCTTCGGCCAGTTCCGCCCGGATGATTTCCCGCCATTCCGTGCTGGTGTAGAAGTCGCGTTGCAGCAGGCGAAGGGTGGAACTGTCGTAGCCGAAATAGGTGGCGAAAGCGTTCAGCATGGCATAGTCCGTGGCGCTGCTTGAGGTGTTATAGTCCATCTCCATGGCTACCCCGCATTGGTACATTAGCGTGGCGATGGCTTCAGCCTGTTCCGCATTGTAATTGGGCTTGAAAATGTTCTGTGTGTAGGTGTCCAGCATGTTTTCCCAGTCATAGGACGTGTTCCCAAAGTCGGCATGCAGGGTGAGCCCCAGGCTCCGGCTGGTGTAGGTGCGTTCCCCTGTGCCGTGCGCCGGATGTTCATGGAATTTCATGATTTGCGCCATGGCGGTGGCAGAGCATCCCGTGGCTGCCCTTTCGCGCGGAGCCACCGTGGGGCATAGGTTGTTATAAGGGGCGTTTTGGTCATAGGCAATATTCCCTAGCAAAGGAGCCACGGCATCGGGCTGCATGGGGGCAATATCTGTGGCCGTGGCATTGGGGGAGAAAGCCGGATTTCCGGCCAAGCAGGCAATCGTGTTCCGGCATCTTTCTAGCCAGTACTTGAAATTGCCGGGGAGGTTGGCGTAGTCGAAACTTCCGGACTCGGCATATCCTAAGATAGGGGTTGTGCGGTCATCGCCCGACACGATGATGAAACCTTCTTCTTCGCTTTTGTTGAATACATAGAAGCTGTTCAACCCTTCGGCTGAGATGGCGGTGTAAGCCAGTTCCAATGCATCCGCGTGCAGGGATTTTGCTTTCGCTTGACGGTTTTCCGGCATGCTTCTTTCAAGGAACCGGATGGCTGTTTTTTGGGCATCTTCCACGCTGACCGGCCCTGCGTATGCGCTGATGGCGGAAAAGGCGAGGATGAGAAGTTTGTATTTTTTGTTCATATATCAGAACTGCATTTTTTGCAAAATTAAGCGATTTTGTCAAATGATAAAGGAAAATGCGGATTTTTTTCGATGCATGTGGCAAAGTTCTTCCGGCTTGCCGCTTGGGTGTAAAAGAGAGGGCATGCCGTTCAACGGCCATGCCCTCTCTTGGGAAATTCTTGTGTGGAAGGAATGCGGTTACAGTGTAACACCGTTTTTGAAGATGGCTATTTCGCGGTAGCCCTTCTTTTCGTTGTTGACCAACTCGCCGCTTGCTACACGGACAACGTAGTCGATGAAGCGTTCAAGCGTCTTTTGCATCGGTTCATCTTCCACGATGACACCGGCGTTGAAATCAATCCAAGTGGGCTTGTTTTCGGCCAGTTTGGAGTTGGTTGAGATTTTCATGGTGGGGACATAAGTGCCGAACGGCGTTCCGCGCCCGGTGGTGAACAACACCATGTGGCATCCGCAGGAAGCTAATGCAGTGGAGGCCACCAAGTCATTTCCCGGTGCTGAGAGCAGGTTGAGCCCTTTCACTTTCAGCCGTTCGCCGTATGGCATTACGCCTTCCACGTAACTCTTTCCGCATTTTTGCGTGCAGCCGAGGGCTTTGTCTTCCAATGTGGAGATGCCTCCGGCCTTGTTTCCCGGCGATGGGTTTTCGCCCACCGGCTCTCCGTGTGAAAGGAAGTATTCTTTGAAATCGTTGATGAGCTTTACGGTTTCTTCAAACAGTTCCTTTGTACGGCAACGATTCATCAGGATGGTCTCTGCGCCGAACATCTCCGGCACTTCCGTCAATACGGACGTTCCTCCTTGCGCAATCAGGAAATCAGAGAACATGCCGAGCAACGGGTTGGCCGTGATGCCTGAGAACCCGTCGGAGCCTCCGCATTTCAGGCCTACTCGCAGTTCGGAAAGAGGGATGTCCGTGCGGGTGTCTTGGCTCGCCTTTTCGTAAAGGCCGCGGAGCAGCTTCATGCCTTCCTCTATCTCGTCATGTACTTTTTGGGTGACCATGAATGCAATCCTGTCGTGATCATAATCTCCCAGGAATTCCTTGAATACATCGGGTTGGTTGTTTTCGCACCCTAATCCCACTACTAACACGGCTCCGGCATTGGGGTGCAACACCATGTCGCGGAGGATTTTTTTTGTGTTCTCATGGTCATCTCCCAACTGTGAACAACCATAGTTGTGGGGGAAGGGCACAATGGCATCCACGCCTTTTCCGCCTGTTTCTTCACGAAGTTTCTCAGCCAATTGGTTGGCAATGCCATTGACGCATCCCACAGTAGGCACAATCCATATTTCGTTGCGTATGCCCACGTCGCCGTTTTTGCGGCGGTATCCTTTGAACGTGAGGTCTTTTTTCGGGATGTCCAAAGACACGTTGACAGGGTTGTACGTGTATTCCAGCAATCCGGCCAGATTGGTCTGGATGTTTTTTTCATTAATCCAGCATCCTTTCCCCAATGCTTTGCGCGTATGGCCGATGGGGTAGCCGTATTTGATGACGTTTTCGCCTTCCGCGAAGTCTTTCAGTGCCACTTTGTGTCCTGCAGGCACGTCTTCTGCCAATCGGATGGTCTGGTTGGCTACTGTGATTTCTTCACCGGCTTTCAAGTCAGATATGGCAACAGCAACGTTGTCGTCCGGGTTGATTTTAAGGTACTTGGTTTTCATGATTATTATAATTGAATGAGTGTTTATCTTTGGAATTTCAAGTAATAATCCACCGTTTCTTTGGTAATCAGGTCGATGGGCATGTAATTGACAGGGTCAACGCTTTTCTTCAGGATGAGGTGTTCGCAAAAAGCCTTGATGCTGTTGTATCCCTGCAATTCGGGCTGTTGTGCAATGAGGAACGTGATGTACCCGTCTTTCAGGCTTTGTATGTTCCGTTCCAGCAGGTCATAGCCTATCAGTCCGAAATCCTCCATATGATGTTCTTTCAGGTATTCTCCTATGATATAGGCTTTTGAGTTGAACGTGATGCCGCAGTTCACTTCCGGATGTTCGCGGAAGAAATGTTCCAGCATGGTGCAGTCTTCCTCCGGGCGTTTGACGTGTAAGTCCAGGTCCAGTATTTGGCAGTTGGGATGATGTTCGGCCATGTATTGCCTGAACCCGATTTCGCGGTTTTCCTGTTGGTTGGAGCCTACCGTTCCTTCTTTTATTTTTCGGAAGATGGCGATTCCTTTTTTGTTTCCGGCAATCAACATCAGCATGCGTGCGGCGAAGTATCCGCTTTGTTGTGAGTTTTGCCCGAAGAAAGCCAGCGGGGGAATTTCCTTGATATTTGAATCTATATATATATAAGGTATAGCTTGCTCGTCCAATTGGTCTGTGAATGTTTTTGTGAATTGCGGTGCCGTGGGGGCGAACATGATGCCGTCGGGAATGTCTTCCAAGGCTTTTTCACCCGTCTCCAAGAAAGAGGAGTAATTGTAAGGGTCGTAGTAGGAGATGCTGACCGTGATGTGGAAATCCGAATATGTGGCGATAGCTGCATGGATGCCTTTCTCTACCGCAGTCCAGTATTCTCCGTCGTGATGTTGCGGCAGAAGGCAGGCAAACAGGTACTTTTTGTTTGAAGCAAGGGCGCTTGCATACATGTTGGGTTGGTAATCCAATTGCTTCAGTATGTGTTCCACCCGTTTGCGGCTGTTTTCGGATACGCCGGAGCGTCCGTGGAGTACGCGGTCGACCGTTCCTACCGATACTTTTGCCAACCGTGCGATGTCTTTGATCCGAATTCTGTCGGGAAGTTTGTTCATTTTGTATGATTGGCTATATCTGCTTTGCTGGTGTATTGACAAATAAATTTTTTCGTCACAAAGATATAACAATTTTTGTAATTACGAAAAAAGTAGTATCTTTGTGCGCGTACACGGAATTGTTATTTAAATCTAATACTACAATCGGTATTTCTTTTATCTCAACTTTTGGTGTATTCCTTGTTGTATAGAATTGTCATATAATATTTTAACTTATTCATTAAATTGCACAATTATGGGAAAGAAAGTTGTTACATTAGGAGAAATCATGTTGAGGTTGTCCACGCCTGGCAATACTCGTTTTGTTCAATCAGACTCTTTTGATGTTGTGTATGGGGGAGGAGAGGCAAATGTCGCTGTAAGCTGCGCCAACTATGGACATGATGCATATTTCGTAACGAAGCTCCCTAAACATGAAATCGGACAGTCGGCTGTGAATGCTTTGAGGCGTTACGGCGTGAAGACGGATTATATTGCCCGTGGCGGTGACAGGGTTGGCATATATTATTTGGAGACCGGTGCTTCCATGCGTCCGAGCAAAGTGATTTACGACCGTGCGCATTCAGCCATTGCAGAGGCCGATCCTTCGGATTTTGATTTTGATGCCATCATGGAAGGTGCTGACTGGTTCCATTGGTCGGGCATCACGCCTGCCATTTCGGACAAGGCTGCTGAATTGACCAAGTTGGCTTGTGAGGCGGCAAAACGTCATGGCGTAACGGTTTCTGTGGATTTGAATTTCCGCAAGAAACTTTGGACGAAGGAAAAAGCGCAATCCATCATGAAGCCTTTGATGAAGTATGTGGATGTTTGCATCGGCAATGAGGAAGACGCTGAATTGTGCTTGGGCTTCAAGCCGGATGCTGACGTGGAAGGCGGAAAGACGGATGCCGAAGGCTACAAGGGCATCTTCAAGGCTATGGCCAAAGAATTCGGGTTCAAATATGTCATTTCTACTTTGCGCGAATCATTCTCTGCTACTCACAACGGATGGAAAGCCATGATTTATAACGGTGAAGAATTTTATGAATCAAAGCGTTATGACATCAATCCGATTATCGACCGTGTTGGCGGTGGGGACTCTTTCTCAGGCGGCATTATCCATGGTTTGCTGACGAAGCCCAACCAAGGCGAGGCTTTGGAATTTGCCGTGGCTGCTTCTGCATTGAAGCATACCATCAATGGGGATTTCAATTTGGTTTCTGCTGCTGAAGTGGAAGCTTTGGCAGGCGGCGATGCCAGCGGGCGTGTGCAACGATAATCCAATCGGCGCATGGATCGTTTTGAATATAAGATGGTTTCTTGTTTTTTCAAGGACGAAGAAAAAGTTTTCAATGAATTAGGAAATGAAGGGTGGGAGCTGGTTTGCTCTTATTGCTTGGGCTTTTACCTGATATTTAAAAAAGTGAAAGAATAAAATGGCTAAGTTTGATAAAATAGCCGTGTTGGACAAGATCGGTTCAACCGGCATGGTGCCTGTGTTCTACCATAAAGACGCAGAAATTGCAAAGAAAGTGGTGAAAGCTTGCTATGATGGCGGCGTTCGTGCTTTCGAGTTTACAAACCGTGGCGATTTTGCCCACGAAGTGTTTGCTGAAGTCGTGAAGTTCGCGGCCAAGGAATGCCCTGAGATGGCAATGGGCGTAGGTTCGGTTGTTGACCCTGCCACGGCTGCATTGTACATTCAATTGGGTGCCAATTTCGTGGTAGGCCCTTTGTTTAACCCGGAAGTTGCAAAGGTTTGCAACCGCCGTTTGGTGGCTTACACGCCGGGATGCGGAAGCGTTTCAGAAGTTGGTTTTGCGCAAGAAGTAGGATGCGACCTTTGCAAGATATTCCCTGGTGATGTGTTAGGCCCGAAATTGGTGAAAGGCATGTTGGCGCCGATGCCGTGGTCGAAACTGATGGTGACCGGCGGCGTAGAGCCTACGCAGGAGAACCTGTCTTCATGGATCAAGGCCGGTGTGTTCTGCGTGGGCATGGGTTCCAAGCTTTTCCCGAAAGACAAGGTGGCAGCCGAAGACTGGGCTTATGTCACCAACAAGTGCAAGGAAGCTTTGGGTTACATTGCTGAAGCCCGGAAATAGAGATAGGAAGCCCGTTGATGGGTGTTATAATGCTTTCATTTATGGGTTAGTTTTATGAAAGCTTATCATTTTGTTTAAAGGTGTTTTAAAGGTGATGAACCATCGGGGGCGGCCATTGCAAGAAAGGACGTTCCCGGTGGTTTGTTTTTATGTTTGAATGGAGAACTGAAGAAAATGGAAACAGGATTGACTTTTACAAGCATGATGACAGTGGATGCTGCTCATACGGCATTGGCCATGGGATCTGGCGACATGGAGGTGCTGGCCACTCCGGCCATGGTGGCATTGATGGAGAATGCGGCAATGCGGGCTGTGGAAAGCGGGCTTCCGGAAGGTTCGACGACGGTCGGTGCTTTGATGGAAACCACGCATGTGAAGCCTTCTCCCGTAGGAGCAGAGGTTTCCGCAACAGCCACTTTGATGGAGATAGACCGCCGCAAGCTGGTGTTTGCCGTAAAGGCGTTTGACGCATCGGGTGTCATTGGCGAGGGGACGCATGTCAGGTATATCGTGGACCGGGAGAAGTTCCTTTCCAAACTGGACGTTTGACACGGCGCGGCATTCATGGGATGCCGGCCTTGCCCTTTATGAACTGCCCCACGCTGCTTAGGCTGGGGGCGATGAAAGTGGCGCCGGCCTGCGTGAGTTCTTCCTTGTTGCCGTATCCGTAAAGCACCCCGATGGAGTCGATGCCGTTGCTTCGGGCGCCGATGATGTCGTGCTTGCGGTCGCCAATCATGACAGCAGCGTGCTTTTCCTTTGTCGTGATGCCGGCTGCCTGCAGCACGTAGCGGATGACTTCCGCCTTGTCCGAGCGGGTTCGCTCCATGGTGTCGCCGCCCACGAAATCAAAATAGGGCAGCAAGCCGAAATGTTCCAATATCCTTTTGGCGAGTATTTCTGGTTTTGAGGTGGCCACCAGCAAGGTGCGCCTTTCGTTTCGCAACTGGCGCAGGAAGGCGTGTATGCCTTTGTAAGGCCGGTTCTCGAAGATGCCTTTAGGCAGGAAATATTCGTTGTATGCCTCGCAGGCTTCATCGGCTTGCTGGGGCGTGAAGCCGTAGAAATCTTGGAAAGACTGTTGCAGGGGCGGGCCGATGAAGGGCAGGAGTGTCTTTCTGTCGGCCACGTGGATGCCTTGTTTCTTTAAAGCGTGTTGCACGGCCCGTGTGATGCCTTCCGCAGGGTCGGTCAGTGTCCCGTCAAGGTCAAATAGCAGGTATTTGTAGGTATTTTGCATGGAAGCGGGTTGTTTTTGGCGCAAAGGTATTATCTTTACCCCGTAAAACAGGAATCGGAAGGATAAAAAATGAACCATTTGCTTTTCACAGGGAAAATGAAACTGGCCGACGTGCTGATGGGCAATTACCGGTTGTTGCTGGTGCTGGACCGTTTCCGCCTTCACTTGGGCTTCGGCGAAAAGAGTGTGGAAGAGGTGTGCATGGCGCACGGCATTCCTGCACCGTTGTTCTTGATGGTGTGCAACGTATATACCTTTGGGGATTATCTGCCGGGAGAGGGGGACTTGAAGGCCATTGACGTGCGCAGCCTGTTGGGTTACCTGCAAAGTTCCCATCATTATTACAAGGAGAAGTGCCTTCCGGGCATCCGCCACAAATTGGATGCATTGGAGGAACGCACGCGCAACCGTTCTTCGCAAATCTTGCAGCGGTTTTATTCGGATTACCAGGCAGAGGTGATGAACCATTTCGATTATGAGGAGTTCACGGCGTTCCCTTATGTCATGGGTTTGATGGAGGGCCGTGCCGTCACGGAAGCTTACAGCATCGGCCAGTTTGAGAAAAACCACAGCAACATAGAAGAAAAGCTGAACGACATGAAGAGCATCCTGATAAAATACCTGCCGGATACGGAGGAGCAGGACATGCTCCGGGAACTTCTGTTCGACTTGTTTGAACTGGAAGATGATTTCCGCAAGCATACGCTGATGGAGGACAAAGTGCTGGTCCCGCTGGTGGAGCAGATGGAAAGGAAGGGATGAGATGGAGTCGAGAAAGAAGCATCGTGTCATTTTGTTGGAGGCTTCTCCCATCATTGTGGCTGGGGTAAGGAGTTTGTTGTCCACGCATTCTGAGTGGGAGGTCGTGGGAAGTTTCCCGGAAGTTTCCCATTGCCAGGAGCGGCTGGCCGTTTTGCATCCCGATGTGTTGCTGGTGAACCCCCTGCTGGTGGATTATTCCCGGCGGTTCCATGTGCGTGCCTTGCTGGCCGATGCTACGGGCATGGCCGTGATGGCTTTGGTGTCGTCCTATGTGGATGCCGAGGTCATGAAGCAATACGACGGGGTCATTGAAATCAACGATGACGCATCGTCCATCGTGAAGAAGATGAGGCAGGCCATGGAAGCTCGCAAAGCGCCTGCCGACGCGCCCGACAATTATGAACTGTCCGAACGCGAGAACGAGATACTGGCAGCGGTGGCCAAAGGATTGACCAACAAGGAAATTGCCGACATGTTGAACATTTCGGTGCATACCGTCATTTCGCATCGCAAGAACATTACGCGGAAAACGGGCATCAAGACCGTTTCCGGGCTGACGGTTTACGCTTTGCTGAACAACCTGATTGACCAGTCGGAGGTGGAGTAGCCAAAAATGGCGATGCAGCCGCCGGGAAAATACCATGATATGGGGATTGCCGGCATGGCGGCACGCCTGTATCTTTGCAGCGAAGAATTTAAGTTAGTTAGTCATAATTTTATTACGTAACCACAAGTTTTAAGTAAAAAATGAACAGTCCCCGCCGAAGTGATTTCGCCGGGGACTTGTTTTTTGTGTGGGAGGAGGCGGAAATTGAGTAGGAAATCCTTTGTGAAGCATGCCTTATTTCGTAAATTTGGCGCATGAACATAAAAAGAAACGGGAAAATGAAAGCATCAAGATTGGCAGCAATGCTCCTGTTGGCCGTGGCGATGTGCATGAACTTCGCGGCCTGTTCCGATGATGGGCCGGAAGTCCCCGCCAGCATCACGGGGACGACGTGGGAGGGAGTGGACGAGTACGGGTACCGGATGGTGGTGGAAGTGGAAACCAGCACGGGCGGCGAGTTTTCGGTCTATGAGCCTGAAACAAACAGGCTGTATTACAGGATGGACTTCACTTATTTGTTTAGCCGGGAGAGTGGCGAGGTGATTGTTCAACTGGATTATGACGTGCTTACGGGGCAGATTGACGGGGATGTCCTGACCATTGACTATTACGGCACCACGCTCACGTTCGACAAAAGGTGACGGGGCAGGCATCTGCGATGGCAAGGCAGGCGGATTCTCCTTTTTCGGGGCGCATGGCCTCCCAAGCCTTTTGCAAAAACCTTCCAATGTTTGGGGCAAAACTTTCCAATGTTTGAGGCAAAACTTTGGAAAGTTTTTCAAAAACCTTTGAGAGGTTTCGGGAACCGCTTGCACGGGAAACCCAGGCAAGCCCTTGAGGCCTTTCCAAAATGTTGTCGGCCGTTTCCCGTGCCGTTCGTTTTGTAGCCGGGATTTTACTGGGCAAAATTGCCAGTCTTTCAGGAAAAAAGGATGCATTTTACCGGTAAAATTTGCCGCATTTTCACGGAATGGGCGGAAGGATGCGGCATCATTCCCATATTATTGCTACATTTGCTTGCAAATTAATGGCAGGCGATATGGGAAAAGCATCTCTTTGGACGGGCCTTTTGTGGGAGGGCATCTTGCTCCTGCTGCTGGCGGCATGCAGCGGGGCTGTGCCTTCGGCGAAGGTGCAGGCCATCGACATGCTGAACGAGAAAGCCTATGATGGCCTCTACCGCAACCTGGATACGGCGAGCGCGGCGGCGCAGAAGGCATACGAGGAAGCGGGAAGATACCGGCAGGGGAAGGCGGAGGCGGCCAACAATTGGGGGATGTGCTGCTTCATGGCCATGGACTTCGGCCGCGCGGAAGCGTTGTTCAAGGAAGTGCCTTCACTAACTTCCAACGAAGTGGAGCGGCTCATCGCCGATGTCGGCCTGATGAAAGTGTGCCAGCGCACGGCGCGCAACAAGGAATACTACGACTGCCGGAACCGCGCCCTGCGGCGGATGGCCCGCATCAAAGAGGACATTTCCGTATTTGTGGAGGAACATGAATGCCGGCGGCTGCATTATGCTTTCTCGGAATTCCATATCGTGTCGGCCATCTACCATTATTACTTGCAGCAGCATGCGGAGGCTGTGGCGGCTTTGGCAGAGGCGGATCCGGAAGCCATCTTGGAGCAGGACACGGCGCAATACCTCCATTACCGTTACGTGAAGGGGATGGCAGGGCTGTGTGCGGCGGATGATTGGGATTCATGGGTGCTGTGCCGTTTCGACAACTTGAATTTGTGCCTCCGCATGGCGCAGAAGAAAGGGTATGCCTGCTTCGAAGCGGCCAGCCTGCAAAGCCTGTCAGGACTGCTGGAAGAAAAGGACAGTTATGCCATCGTGCAGGGCAGGAGGCAGCAGGCATTGCAGGCGTTGGGGCGGGAGGCTGAGGCGGATTCCTTGCTGCCTTGCCGTCTGGCCCTGCAGTCTTTGGAAATATCCAAGCAAAATGGGGATGCTTACGGGACGGCGGGCGCTTATCGTGTGCTGGCTTCGTGGCTCAACATGCACGGACGCTGCCGGGAGGCGCTGGAGGCCTTGTCGGAAGCGTTGGCGTGCGTAAACCGCCACCATGCCCTGCATTATCCTTTGGGCGAAAGGGACACGCTGGCAATGTATGTGGCACAGGATTCCTTTCCCGCTGAATTGGCGTGGATAAACAGCGGGCGCATCCGGACAGTGCCGGAATGGATTGCCGGCATACGCGAACAACTCAGCGTGGCGTATGCCGGGATGGGCATGAAGCGCGAGTCGGACTACAACCGCAATGTGTACTTGGACATACTCTACAACATCCGGCAGGACAAGGAACTGGAGAGCCGTTACTGGGCGTTGGCAAAGGAGTCCGCGCAGCTGAACGGCCTCATCCATGCCATGGGAGCAGGTGCTTTGTTGGCCGTAGCCCTGTTCTGGCTTTTGAACAGGAACTGGAAACGGCGCAACCATCGTGACACGGAACGCCTGCGGGGGCTTTTGGCTATCTGCCAAGAGGTGGCCGCTTCCATGCCGATGGATGCCGGGCAATGGGAGGATGTGGTGCGCCCGGTGCGTGATGCGCTCCTGCCGGGGCTGAGGCGTTTGCTGCGGGTAGAGGAGGTGCAGCTTGTCCCTGATGGCAACATGGCGGAATGCCTTTCCTTGCCAGGGATGGCCGTAGCGGAATATCCTTTGGCGGTGCCGGGGGAAGAACGCCGAACGGGCATCTTGCGGGTGTATGCGCCACGGAAGCAGACGAAAGAGGAAGTGGCAGCCTTGCGCGTGGTGACCCCGTATATTGCTTGGGCATTGGAGAACGGGCGGGCGATGATGGCGTTGGACGATGAGGAACGCCGCTTGGCCAAGGAGCGTTACGTCCATGAGCAGCATCTGGAGGAAAGCAAGAAGCAGAACGTGGTGAAACGGGCTTGCCTGTCCATCGTGGCAGGCATCCAGCCGTTGATAGACCGCATCATAAACGAAGCAGGCAAGCTGCAGCATGCACCCTACGCCGGAAGCGAGGAAGTGAGGCAGGAAAAGTGTGAGTATATTGGGGAATTGGTAGGCAAAATCAACGAATACAACGACATCCTCTCCCTTTGGATAAAGATGAAGCAAGGGACGGTGAGCTTGGACATCGGGAACTTTGCGCTGGATGGCCTGTTCAAGGTCTTGGCGAAAGGGCGGCGCACCTTCGAGGCCAAGCGGCAGGTGTTCCAAGTCGTGCCTACGGACTGCATCGTGAAAGCCGACAAGGCGCTTACGTTGTTCATGATAAACACGCTGACGGAGAATGCGCGGAAGTACACCCCGGAGGGAGGCACGGTGCGCGTGTATGCCAAAGAGGCGGAGGACTACGTGGAGATTTCAGTGGAAGACACGGGCATAGGGCTTTCCCCGCAGGACGTGTCGCGCATATTGGACGAAAAGGTTTACGATTCCAAGCAGATTGGGATGGATAATGCATCGGCACGGGACGGCCTGCGGCAGGAGAAAGGTTTCGGTTTCGGGCTGATGAACTGCAAAGGCATCATCGAGAAGTACCGTAAGGCCAACCCGCTGTTCCGCGTGTGTTGCTTTAGCGTCGAAAGCACGTTGGGCAAGGGCAGCCGTTTTTATTTCCGCTTGCCGAAAGGCGTGCGAAAGGCTTTGGCGGTGCTGCTCTTGTTCACGGCAGGGGCGTGCGCTTCCGGGCATGGGGACATGGAGGCAGTTCCTGCGGATGCCTTTGTGGCCGACAGTGCCTATGGCTGGCTGCTGGATGAGGCGGCCTATTTTGCCGACCAGGCATACGACAGCAACGTGGAGGGCTATTACCGGGATGCGGTGGCGTATGTGGATTCGGCGATGGCGTGCCTCAACGGGCATTACCGGGCATGCACCGGGCAGGAGGGGCAGATGTCCCTTTACGGGCAGGGGAGCATTCCCGAAGTGGCGTGGTGGAAGGACATGTTCGATACGGACTACCACGTCATCTTGGACATACGCAATGAGGCGGCGGTGGCCTTCCTGGCCTTGCGCGACTGGGAAGCATACCGCTACAACAACCGGGCTTATACCACTTTGTACAAATTGGTGGGAGAGGACACTTCGCTGGCTGAATACTGTGCGCAGTTGCGGCAGTCGTCCAACAACAAGACGGTGGGCATCATCCTTTGCGTGTTGTTGCTTGTGGCGTTGCTGGCCGTTTATTATGTATTCTATGTCCGGCGGAGGTCGGCCAACCGGCGCAATTTGGAGCAAGTGCTGGACATTAACCGCTTGATGTTCGATTCGTCCCTTTTGCGGGGGGCAGGTGATGAGGACTATGTGCAGGTGCCGGTGCGGATTGCCGGCCGTTGTTCGGAAGCGTTGTGCGGGCTGCTCTCGGCAGAGGAGGTGGATATTGCCGTGCCGGAGGAAGGCAGTCGGAGGTTGAGGCCCTCGGGAGCGATGGAATGGGGTGAGGACTGTGCAGCCCTGTCGGAGGAATGCTTCCGGCGGCAGGCATGCGTGTGCAGCACGGACGGGCTGCTCCAATGTGTCCCTTTGCTGGTGAATGTGGGCGGGCATTGCCGTTGCGTGGGCGTGTTTGCCTTGCGCCGTCCGGCAGGAATGCAGAAGGAGGCAGACGTGTTGCTGTCTGAATTAGTGGCGCGGAACGTTGCCATCGTGGTGTTCAATGCCATGGTGAAACCCGTGGCCAAGCGCAGGGAGATAGAGATGGCGGAGGACGGAATGCGGCGCATCCTTTTCGAGGATAATCAGTTGCATGTGCAGAACATGGTGTTGGACAATTGCCTTTCCGTCATCAAGCACGAGACCATCTATTACCCGAACCGCATCAAGCAGATTGCCGACCGCCTGAACGCCGGGGGAATGCCGGAGGAAGAAAAGCGGGAAGGCATCGATGCTATCTTCGAGTTGGTGTCTTATTATAAGGATATATACACGATACTTAGCGCCTGTGCGGCCAGGCAGTTGGAAGACGTGGCTTTCCGTCGTGGCACCGTGCCGTTGCAGGGCCTGTTCGACGATGCCCGGAAGTTGCTTGCCCGCTTGCTGAAAAAGTCATCGTGCCGCCTGTCTTTGGATGTGGAACCCACGGCATTGAAGGTGTCGGGCGACAGGGTGGAACTGCGTTTCCTCTTGGAATGCCTTCTTCGGGAGGCAGTGCGTGGCGGGCAGGACGGGCGGTTGCTTCTCTCTGCTGCATGCGAGGACAGCTTTGCGCGGGTAAGCTTCACCGATACCCGCCGCACCTTTTCATCGGAAGAGTTGGATCAGTTTTTCTGCCCTCATTTGGAGCGGATGCAGGTGGATGAGGGCGGGCATCTGCAAGGGGTGGAATACCTGCTGTGCAAGCAGGTCGTCCGCGACCACGACGAGCATGCGGGCCGTCGGGGATGCCGCATCAATGCCGAGCCATGCCCGGGCGGGGGCTTTACGGTCTATTTTACATTACCATTAAAAACAGAGTGAAGAAGATATGGGAACAAGACATTTCAAAGTCATCATTGTAGAGGATGCCAAGTTGGAACTGAAGGGGACGGAGGAGATATTCCGCCACGAGATACCTGAAGCAGAAATCATCGGCACAGCCATGACGGAGCGAGAATTCTGGGCATTGATGGGGCAGGGGTTGCCCGACCTCGTGCTGCTCGACTTGGGTTTGGGAGGCTCTACCACGGTGGGTGTGGAGATATGCCGCAGGCTGCACCGGGAACATCCGGGCGTGCGCGTGCTGATTTTCACCGGGGAGGTGCTGAACGAGAAGCTCTGGGTGGACGTGCTGGACGCGGGCGCCGACGGCATTATCCTGAAGACGGGAGAGTTGCTCACCAAGACCGACGTGCTGGCCGTGATGGACGGGAAGAAGCTGGTATTCAACTATCCTGTCATGGAGAAGCTGGTGGAGCGCTTCAAACGGGCGGTGGCCAACGATGCCAAGCGCATGGAGGCGGTGGTGAGCTACGACATCGATGAATACGACGAACGGTTCCTCCGCCACCTTGCCTTGGGCTATACGAAAGAGATGATTGCCAACCTCAAGGGGATGCCTTTCGGGGTGAAGTCGCTGGAAAAGCGGCAGGCCGACCTCGTGAACCGCCTCTTTGCCCCCGGCGAACGCAGCGGCGTGAATGCCACCCGCCTTGTAGTGCGCGCTTTGGAACTGCGTATCCTTGATATTGACCATTTGGAAGAAGATGAGGAATAGGCCGTACATCCTGCATCCTGCTGCCTTGTATTTCCTGCTGGCGGTAGCGGTGGTTCTCCTCTCTTGGTTGGCGGACATCTACGGCCTTGCTGTGGCCGATCCTTCCACGGGCGGCATGTTGCGGGTGCGCAGCTTGCTCAGTGCGGAGGGTATCCGTTGGGGTGTGCGCCATGCGGTGGGTAACTTCACTGGTTTTGCTCCGTTGGGAATGGCATTGGTGGCGTTGTTAGGTGTGGGATTGGCAGAGCATGCGGGGTTATTGCCGGCCTGTGCGCGTAGCTTGGCTTGCCACCCAACACGTCGGCGGTGGATATTGCCGCTGACGGTGGCGGCGGGTGTGCTGTCGAATGTGGCGGGCGATGCAGGCTATATTCTCTTGTTGCCTTTGGCCGCCGTGTTCTTCCGGGAGGCGGGGTTGCATCCTGCGGCAGGCATTGTGACGGCCTATGTGTCTGTGGCTTGCGCGTACAGCGCCAATCTGTTCCCGGCTACAGTGGATCCATTATTAGCTCGTTCTACAACGGCAGCTTGTGCCGGCTTGGCGGTGGATGGCACGGGGCCTTTCTGCAACGGCTATTTTATGGCGGCTTCTGCTGTGGTGTTGATGGTGGTGGCCTGCTGGCAAGGACAGCAGTTGGCGAATGTGAAGGATGATGCCGTTGGCTTGTCTTTGCAGTCGGCAAGAGTCTTGTCGCGACATGAACGCCGTGCTTTAGCAGGGGCGATGTTGGTTGCGGGCGTGTATGCTGCACTGGTGCTGTGGGCTACGTTCTCCTCTTGGGGCATCCTGCGCGGGGTGACGGGGGGCATGGCCCGTTCGCCATTCATCGCTGGGGCATTGTTTCTCATGTCTCTCGGCTTGGGGCTGGCGGGCATCGTGTATGGTTTCTTGTCGGGGCGTTACCGGACAAACGGTGATGTGGCGCGGGGGCTTTCTGCCGGATTGCCGCCATTGGCCTCATTCATCGTTATGGTTTTCTTTGCTTCGCAGATGTTCGCTTGCTTGGAATATTCACGTTTGGACCGCTGCCTGCTCCTGTGGCTGGCGGAACGGTGCCTGCCGCTGCCGGATGCGCCGTGGGCGGCGTTGCTTCTCCTCATTGTGTTTGCGGCGGGAGCGAACTTGTTCATGGTGTCGTCCACGGCAAAATGGTCGCTGCTGGCCGCTGTCGTGGTGCCTGCTTTTGCTGCCATGGGCGTGGAGGCAGACTGGGCACAGTGCGCCTATCGCGTGGGGGACAGCTTGACCAATGCCGTCACGCCTTTCATGTACTACGCCCCGTTTGCCTTGGCGTGCTTGCAACGTTATGTGCCTGAGGCGGGTTTCGCCTCTTTGTTCCGCCCTGCTGGGCGGCTCACCTTGTGGATGGCGGCGGCATGGACGCTGTTGTTCCTCTTGTGGCATGCCCTTGGCCTCCCCTTGGGGATGTAGAGGAGGAAACCGCATCCGCCTTTTGAGCCAGTAAAAGATAGATACAATAAAATCCGCTTGGATTCTCTTTCGGGAAGCCCGTCGGGCTTCCGCCTTGCCGGCTTGCCCATTCGCCCGCTCATCACTTTGGCCGCCGGCACATCCCACAAAACATGGCCCACAGGCCCTTCTGGAGGGGGTCAGAACACCACGCGCATGGTACCCCCGACACCGTGCGCGTGGTCTCCACCTCCCCTTGCGCACGGTGTCGGCTTTCCCTTGCGCACGGTGTGCAGTACCTTTTTTGCATGGTAAACAGTCCTTACAGTACGTGGCAGGCAGTTCCCCTTGCGCGTCCCTGCCTGGGCAGGCCGGGCGGGGTGCTGCCAACATTTCCTGCAGGGGGCTTGTTTTTCCGGGGGGCATGCCTTAACTTTGCCTTCGTTATCAAACATTAAACAGGAACGTTATGAAAAGGACTTTACTTTCATGGGCTTGCCTGGCAACCCTATTGCTGGCAGGCGGCGCACAGGCGCAGACCGTCACGGTGGGCGACATCGTGTATGACCTGGACACGGACGGGCGCACGGCCACCGTGTCCGGCTATGTGGGGAACGAGGCATCCGTCAGCATCCCTGCCACGGTGGAATATGAGGGCATGGTGTGCAACGTAGTTTGCATTGGAGTGGATGCTTTCCATTTTTGCACAACTTTGGAAAGTGTGGTGATCCCCCAAGGGGTGACGCTCATCCGCGACAATGCATTCTATGGATGCAGGTCTTTGAAAAACGTGGAACTCCCCGAAGGGATGGAGGCATTCTATGGTTCGGTTTTTGGGAATTGCACGTCTTTGGCCAGCATTGACCTGCCGGAGAGCTTGACGGGCATGGGCTACAACACATTTGATGGTTGCACCTCGTTGCGTAGCATCACGGTACCTGACGGCGTGACTGAGATTGGCAGTTCCACATTCTATGGCTGCACGGCTTTGGAGGAAGTTGCCTTGCCGGAAAGGTTGGCAAGCATCGGGGGCGATGCGTTCCATGACTGTACTTCGCTTCGCGCCATCACTCTGCCTGCCGGGCTGCAGATGGCAGGGATGTGGGCGTTCGTCAATTGTCCGCTGGCGGATGTACATTGCTTGGCATCCGTCCCGCCCATTGCATTCAGCGAAACGTTTGATGCTGCTGCCTATGCTACTGCCACGCTCCACGTGCCGGCCGGCACGGCGGGTGCTTATCAGGAGGCCGATGGGTGGAAGGAATTCCAAAACATCGCGGATGATGCGGTCAGCGGCATCTCTGCCGTGGGGGCATCGGACGGCGTCCTTGCCCGCTACGCCGACGGCGTGGTCACCGCTCCCGACTTGGCCGACATCACGGTGTATGGGCCGGATGGCGCAAGGGCATTGCACGTTTCCTCCGCCACCTCGCTTTCGTTGGAAGGTTTGCCAGACGGTATATATGTGATAAGTGTAACAAAAGGCCGGCAGCGGCAGGTGTTGAAGGTGGTGCGTTGATGCAAAGCGGGTGAAATCATAGAACTTTTCATTCAAAAAACAAAAACTATGAATATCAATTGTTTGATGAGGGCGACAATTGTTGTGTGGTGTGCCGCCTTGGCAGGACATATCTGTGGGGCTTCCGTCACGCCTCCTTATTCCGAGGCATTTGCCACAGAGGAATTTGTGGATACCTACACCATTCTCGATGAGAACCATGACGGGACACGCTGGTCGCCCTACCTGGGCTCCGCGCAGATTTCCTACAACACGGAACTGGCGATGGACGACTGGCTCATCACGCCGCCCCTCTCCTTGGAAGGCGGAAAGGTGTACAGCTTCTCCATCGAGGTGCTGACAGGGAATGCCGCGACTGAGGAGACATTTGAAGTGATGTATGGCGCCGCCCCTGCGCCGGAGGCTTTGGCAACGGCCATCGTGCCTCGCACGCAGGCGGCTCATGCCGAATACCGGGCCTACACTGGCACGCTCGCCCCGGCGGAAAGCGGCATCTACTATGTAGGCATCCACGGGTGCAGCGCCCCCGACACGTATTCTATCAGCGTGAAGAACCTGGAGATAGGCGCGGCCACCGGCAGCACGGCACCCGCCGCGCCTACGGCGCTCGCCGTTGTGACCCGTACGAATGGGGAACTGAAGGCGGACATCTCCTTGGCAGCTCCCACCCGCGACTTGGCGGGAAACCCTCTGGCGGCGTTGCAGGAAGTCCGCCTCCTGCGCGACGGGGTGGCCATCCACACGTTTGAGGCTCCCGCCCCTGGCGAGGCGTTGCGGCATGTGGATGAGGTGCCGGAATGTTCACGCTACACGTATGCCGCCATTGCCGTCAACGAAGGGGGCGAGAGCCCGGCTGCAGAGGTGAAGGCTTTCGTGGGCGTGTTGGAGCCGGCTGACCCGGCAGGCATCACCCTCACGGAGACCGGCACGCCGGGCGAGGTGACGCTTGCCTGGGAACCGGTGACGGCCGACATCCGTGGCAATGCCCTCGATGCGGCTTATGTTACTTATCGTATCTATGGCGGAGAGGGGCAGGCCACTCTTTTGTACGATGGCCTGACTGAGACTTCAAAGACCTTTCAAGCCGTAGAGGATGCCACCGTGCAGGCATTCGTGCAGTATTGTGTGGTGGCGGAGACGCGGGGCGGCATCTCCGGCTTTGCTTATTCGCCGATGCTTGCCGTGGGGCCGGCCTATCCCGCGCCCTTCGCCGAAAGCTTCGCCGGAGGCGCGGCATCTACCCTCATTGGCACTTGCCCGGAGGATTTGGCCACGTGGAAGACGTTCACCACCGAGGAAAGCGGCATTGAGGCGCAGGACGGCGACGGCGGCTTCATCGGTTCGGAGGCTTCTTACTTGGATGATTATGGGACGTTCCTCACAGGCAAGATAGACCTCGCCGGGTTGGAAAGCCCGGTGCTGTCCTTCTATGTTTACCATATCCCGGAGAGCGAGGGGGAGGCGAATACCAACGAGTTGGAAGTGGGCGTGGCCTGTGGCGGGGAGACGGCGGTGGCCTGCACGGTGCGTTCTGCCGAACTCCCGGCCGGGGAAGGCTGGAAGGAAGTGGCGGTGCCGCTTGACGGATGGAAAGGCCGGGTGGTGCAGTTGGCCTTCACCTCACGCCACGCCCTGTTGCCCTACATCTTTGTGGACAACCTCCGTGTGGCCGATGCCGGCGGGTCGGGGATTCTTGCTGCTGCGGCAGAAGAAGTGCTTCGCACAGAGTATTATTCCGTGAGTGGCCTGCGCTTGGCGGCACCGCAGCCGGGCATGGCCATCGTGCGCACCGTCTATAAGGACGGGCGGGTGGAGACGGCGAAAGTTTTCGTCCGCTGACCGTCTTGGCGGCATGGTCGCGTAGTGACATATTCATGCATGAAGCCCGCCAGGCCTTCCTTGATGGAAGTCTGGCGGGTTATTGCTTTCCGGTCTTCACTGCCGGGGCATCCTGCGGAACCGGCCTCACAGTACACGTTGGATGGGTGTGGAATCCTGATGCGTACCGTTATTTCGCCCTGATGCCACCAGCAACACCTCATGATTCGTATCGGCAATGCTCCTTGTCGTGCGTCATGGCACTGTCTTTCCGTGCATGGTGAAGCATCCGTGCAGCGAAAGGCGCTGGCGCGTTTGTTATATGTAAATATGTGCAGGGGCGGGATGCAGAAGAGGCAGGGCCATTGTGGCTCCGCCTCTTGCGTAAGTGGGGGCATGCCCTGCCGTGGCTTACAGTTCATCGGCGAACATGGGATCCCAAGCGGGCAGGCGTATCGGTTCTTCCTCTAGGATGCGTAGGATGCGGTCGGGGACGTAGTCCTTCCGCGCCACGAGGCGGAACATGTATTCTTCGAACCATCGGTCAGTCATGATGAGGTGGCCTTGGTAGCCAGCATCGGCACCCCAGCTGTTTTCCACCATCCACTTCTTGGGCTTGCCGTCGCCGTCGAGGTCCACGGCCATGAGGGTCATGGCGTGCGATGATCCGCTGGCAAAGGTCTGCACCCGCTGCCGCTTGTCCATGCCGAACGTCACGCCCATCAATGAGGCATAGTCATAGTTGTCCGTGTCGAGCCATCCCCGCTTCAGGTCGAGGCACTTGCCCACGTCGCATGAGAAGTACATCATGGTGCTGTCTTTGATGGAGGCGATGGCGATTTGCTTGATGTCGTCCATGGGGAGGTTGATGTATGTCCAGTTGTGGCCGTCGTAGCGGTGGCGGTCATAGTCGATTTCATAGCAGGCGTAGTATTCGCGGGTGGGGTCGTTCATGAGCATCACGTAGTTGCCGGCGAGGTCGTCACCCACGTACTCCTCGTAGAAGGACAGGGGGGTGTACGTCTTGGTGCTGACGGGCTTGCCGTCCTTGTCGCGGCGCGTCCAGGTGAATTGCGCGGGCGGTTCGCCGAGGCTGAGCGCGAGCATGCGGTAAACGGTGGCGAGCATGCGGGCCTTTTCCTCGCGCAGGGCGGCTTCGCTTGCGCCTTTGGCGGCCTGTCCCCGCAGCGCGAGGCCCTGCTCGCGGAGCTTGAGCTTGATGAGGTAGGCCATTTGCGCGGTGTTGTCGCTGCTGTAGGTTTCAGGCATCACCTCCTGTGGCACTACGCCATACTTGCCGATGATGTCGGAGATGCCGGTGAACTGCCCTCCGTCGCTCAAGGGGTTGCGGAAGAGCCATTCCACCATGCGGTCGTCCATGGGGCGTTCCCTCGTGTCAATGACGCCTTGGAGGAACAGGTTGGCTTTCTCCAGTTGGTCGTAGAAAAAGCAGAAGTTGGGCGAGAAGGTGAATTCCGGCATGCCGAAGCGAGCCATGGCTTCTGCCCGCATGACGTTCAGCCCGGTGAACAGCCAGCAACGGCCGCTGGACTTCTGGTCGGTGATGCCTTTCGACTCCACGCGGTGGGAGAAGTGGGTGTCGTAGGCCGGCAGGTTCTCCTGGTTGCGTGCAAGGGTGTTGATGGGCGTGCCTGCCAAAGCGTTGCGCAGGGCTTTGTCCTGCGGGGTGTTGCGGTACGACTGCCTGATTTGCTGCAACATCTCCGGCGAGATGCCGCCGTCCTGTTGTTGTGCCGGGGCGCAGAGGAATGCCGCGCCCGCCAGCAGGGTGAAAAGGATACGTTTACTCATACAATGTGTGTTAGGTTATGTTTTTGGAAGGCAAATATAGGCTTTCTTGGGGATATTCGTATCTTTGCGGCTTACGAATTGGCTTAAAGGATGGAAACTTTCTTGGATATCGTGGCGCGCGACCTGATGGAGCGCACGGGAGGCGACTTCCGCCGCACGGCGGTGGTGTTCCCCAACAAGCGGGCAGGGCTGTTCTTCAATGAGGCGTTGGGCGTGTTGTCGGGCAGGCCGCTTTGGTCGCCGGTCTATATGAGCATCAGCGACTTGTTCGGAGGGTTGTCGGGCCTTCGTTGCGGCGACCCGGTGAAGCTGGTGTGCGACCTCTACCGGGTGTTCCGCGAGGTGACGGGCAGCAAGGAGACTTTGGACGACTTCTATTTCTGGGGGGAGTTGCTGGTGGCGGACTTTGATGATGTGGACAAGAACATGGTAGATGCCGGCCGCTTGTTCGCCAACCTGGGCGACCTGAAGGACTTGGCGGACAGCGGCGGCTTCCTTACACCGGAACAGGAAGCTGCCGTGCAGCAGTTCTTCAGCAACTTTTCCATGGAGCGGCGAACGGAACTGAAGGAACGCTTCATCTCCCTGTGGAACGTGTTGGGCGGCATCTATGCGGGCTACCGGGAATTGCTTTCCGCGCAGGGCATCGCTTATGAAGGGATGCTTTGCCGGCAGGTGGTGGAGGAACTGGATGTTTCCGCCTTGCCGTACGACACCTATGTGTTCGTGGGTTTCAATGTGCTGAACAAGGTGGAGCATACGCTGTTCTCCATCTTGCGGGACGCAGGGAAGGCTTTGTTTTATTGGGACTATGATGCGTCCTACGTGGATGTGCCGGGTCATGAGGCGGGCGAGTTCCTCCGCCGCAACCTGAAAGACTTTCCGTCGCCGTTGCCCGCCTCGTGCTTCGATTGCTTGCGGCAGCCCAAGGACGTGCATTTTGTGGCAGCCTCCACAGAGAACGCGCAGGTGCGTTGCCTGCCGTCGTGGATACGGGAGCATACTGGGCAGCGGGAGCAGGAGACGGCCGTGGTGCTGTGCAACGAGACGCTGCTCCAGCCGGTGATGCGCAGCATTCCCCCTGAGGTGAAGAACGTGAACCTCACGATGGGTTTTCCCTTGTCGCAAACGCCGGTATATGGTTTCCTCTCGGCGTTGGCCGATGTGCAGGGCAGCTATGACCGGCGGAGCGGGCGTTTGGCCTACAAGGCTGTGGCATCCCTGTTGAAGCACCCTTATTTGCAGCGACTTGCCCCTTTGGCGGCTGGGTTGCTGGAGGAATTGGGGCGTGGCAACCGTTTTTATCCCCTGCCTTCCGAACTGAAGCGCGACGGCCTGTTGGAACTGGTTTTCACGATAGCGGAGGGCAACCTTGCCCTGTGCGACTACTTCTTGCGGATGTTGGAGGCTGTGGCGGGCATCCACCGGGAAGAGGGCGGCATGTCGCCTGGCCCGTTGGAGCCGCTCTACCGGGAGGCTTTGTTCAAGGCCTACACCGCCGTGTCGCGCTTGCGGTCGTTGGTGGAGGAAGGAGGCCTGGAGGTGTCCTCCCATGTCTTCCGCCAGTTGTTGGACAAGGTGCTGTCCTCGCAGACGGTTCCTTTCCATGGCGAGCCGGCCATCGGCCTCCAGGTGATGGGCGTGTTGGAGACAAGGAATCTGGACTTCCGGCATGTGGCCCTGCTGTCGGTGAACGAAGGGCAGCTTCCCAAGCAAGGCGGCGAGAACTCGTTTATCCCGTACAATCTGCGGAAAGCGTTCGGCATGACCACCATCGATCGGAAGAACGCCGTGTATGCTTACTATTTCTACCGGCTGATGCAGCGGGCGGAGAGCGTGACGCTGATGTACAACGCGGCGGGCAGGGGAGGGCTGAACCGGGGCGAACCTTCGCGCTTCCTGCTCCAGTTCCTCTTAGAATACCCGCATCCCGTGGCCCGCGAATATGTGGATGCCGGGCAATCGCCATCGGTGGCGCAACCCGTGGCAATCCGCAAGACGCGGGGAATCATGGAGCGTTTGCACGGCTTGTACGACATCGGGCGCAATGCGGAAGCGCTGCTCACGCCTTCCGCGCTGAACGCCTATTTGGATTGCCCGCTGAAGTTCTGCTTCCGTTACGTGCTTTCGCTCCGCCCTTTGGACGAGGTGAGCGTGGAGATAGACTCGGCCCTGTTCGGGAGCATCTTCCACCGTGCCGCCGAATGGGCATACCGCGACCTCACGGCGCACGGGAAGCTCGTCCGCAAGGAGGATTTGGAAGCCTTGCTCCGCGACAAGGTGAAGTTGCAAGGTTATGTGGACGCGGCGTTCAAGGAACTGTTCTTCAAGGTGGGCGCGGGCGAACAGCCGGAATACAATGGCGTGCAGTTGATTAACGCCTCTGTCATCCTGTCCTACTTGCAGCAGCTGATCCGTCACGACAGCCGGTACGCGCCCTTCGAAATGGAGGCAATGGAGCATCCTGTCCGCCGCGACGTGGCGTTCCCAACGGCATCCGGCATCGTCCGTATCCGGATAGGGGGCGTCATCGACCGTTTGGACCTGAAGGACGGCCTGCTGCGCATCGTGGACTACAAGACGGGCGGATACCCGAAGGCATTCTCTGAACTGGAGGACCTGTTCACGCCTTCCGATGACCGCCCCAACTACATCTTCCAGACCTTCTTGTATGCCTACGCCATGCAGCAGGAACAGCCGCATCGCATCGCCCCCTCTTTGCTCTACATCCACCGGGCGGCATCCGACAGCTATTCGCCCGTCATCTGCCAAAAGAAAGGACGTGAGAAGGAAGTGCCGGTGGACGACTTCTCCCGCTATGGGGAAGCGTTCGGCAGCTTGCTGTCGCAACTCCTCAGCGACATTTTCGACGCCGCCAAGCCCTTCGTTCAGGCAGACAGCACGAAGCGGTGCGCCTATTGCGACTACAGGGACTTGTGCCGGCGGTAGTATCTCCCTTTCCCATTCGCCCAAGACGGGCAGCAGAACGTTCCCCTGCCGTGCAGCAAACCGGGATTGCACGGGAGGGGAATTTGCTTTTCCCTGCCAACAACTTCATCCTTAGGCTAAGGATGTGTATCCTCAGCCTAAAGATGCATATCCTTAGCCTAAGGATGTATATCTTTAGCCTAAAGATAAAGAAGTAGCCCGCATGAACCGGGCTTCTTATGCGGGAAAATGCAACTTTTTGCCCGCCTGATGGGCATTTCTTTCCCTTTTGCATGCAAAAATCTTGCTTTAAGCCTTGCGGTCTTGGATGGAATCATTACATTTGGGGGCTCAAATGAAATGTGCCGTAGCGGTGTGCATGCGGAGCGGGAACAATCAATGAAAACATTCAAAAATATCCGTTGAATATGGAAAACAAGATTCAAGAGCTGGCCGACAAGATTTACCAGGAAGGCGTGGAGAAAGGCAATGCGGAAGCGCGCAAATTGGTCCAACAGGCTCGTGAAGAAGCAGAGGCGGTTGTGGCCGATGCCAGGAAACAGGCCGAGTCCATCCTGTCGGAAGCCCGGAAGTCGGCTGGCGAGATGGCCGATAATGCCAAATCAGAGTTGAGGCTGTTTGCAAGGCAGGCAGTGGACGCATTGAAGTCGGAAGTGGCTTCGTTGCTGGCGCGTCAGTCCGTGAGCGATGCCGTGAAGGGCTTTGTGGCCGACAAGGACGCCTTGAACGAGTTCATGCTAAAGGTAGCTTCGCAATGGTCTGCCGATGAACCCATCGTCATTTCCACGGCCGATGCGGAATCGTTGAGGAAATACTTTGCCGCGAAGGCGAAGGCGCTTTTGGACAAAGGCGTGAAGATAGAGCAGGTGAACGGGATGAAGGCATTGTTCTCCATCTCCCCTGCAGGCGGCTCTTACCGGGTGGATTTCGGGGAAGAGGAGTTCGAGAACTATTTCAAGTCTTTCCTCCGCCCGCAGTTGGTGGACATGTTGTTTTAATGCCGCTTTTGTATGGGCAAGTATTATTGCTTGGTCACCAGCTTGCCGGACCTCACGCCGGACGACGGGAAACTGGCCTATACCGTGGCCGATTTCAAGGCGGAGCTTTATCCGCAACTGTCTCCCCGTGACCGTTCGTTGGTGGATCTTTTCTATTTGCGCTACGACAATGCCAGCCTGTTGAAACTGTTGAAAGACAAGGACGCGGCGGTTGACCCTCGCGGCTGTTTCCCGGCAGAGGAATTGCTGGAACTCATCCGCCTTTCGAAAGACAATGCCCGTCTTCCCCGGTACCCGTCCTACCTGCAGGATTTCCTGTCTGCTTATTGGAACGACAAGGACATGGCCTTGCTTCAGGAAGACTTCTTGGTGACTTGTTATTATGATTACGTCCGAAAGTCGGGCAACAGGTTCGTGTCCGCATGGTTTGACTTCAACCTGAACGTGAACAACATCTTGCTGGCCTTCTCTGCCCGCAAGTACAAATTGGACGTGGCTTCGCGGGTGGTCGGGCATTCCCCTGTGAGCGAAGCGTTGCGCACCTCTGCGGCACGCGACTTCGGGCTTTCCGCCACGTTGGATTATTTTGAGCGCGTGCAGCGCATCAGCGAGACGGAAGACCTGGTGGAGCGCGAACATAAGGCGGACCTCCTGAAATGGGAATGGCTGGACGATGCCACCTTCTTCCATTATTTCACGATAGAGAAGATTTTCGCCTTTCTCTTGCGCTTGGATATCCTCGAACGTTGGATTGTTTTAGACAAAAACAAAGGGAATGAACTGTTCCGCAAGATGATTGGAACATTGAAGGACGAAATCCGCATCCCCGAAGAATTCAGAAAGTAAACAATAAAAGATATATGGCAACAAAAGGAACGGTTAGTGGCGTTATCGCCAATATGGTGACCCTTGTGGTGGACGGGCCTGTCTCCCAGAACGAGATTTGCTACATCCATACGGGGGGCGACCGCTTGATGGCCGAAGTCATCAAGGTGGTAGGAAGCAATGTGTATGTCCAGGTCTTTGAAAGCACCCGTGGGCTGAAGGTGGGCGCAGAAGCGGAATTTACCGGCCACATGCTGGAAGTGACCTTAGGCCCCGGCATGTTGTCGCACAATTACGACGGCCTTCAAAATGACTTGGACAAGATGGAAGGCGTGTTCCTCAAGCGCGGGCAATACACTTATCCTTTGGACAAGGCAAGGAAATGGCATTTCATCCCCTTGGCAAAGCCGGGCGACAAGGTGAAAGCCTCGGCATGGCTGGGTCAAGTGGAGGAAAACTCCCAGCCGCTGAAAATCATGGCGCCTTTCCTTCTGCGAGGCACGTATGTGGTAAAGTCCGTGGCGGCGGAAGGAGACTACTCCATCGAAGACACCATTGCCGTGCTGGCCCGCGAGGACGGGAGCGATGAAGTGAAGGTGAACATGATACAGAAATGGCCGGTGAAGAAAGCCATGACCAACTACCGGGAGAAGCCGCGTCCCTTCAAACTATTGGAGACGGGCGTGCGCGTCATCGATACCGTCAACCCGATTGTGGAGGGCGGCACGGGATTCATCCCCGGTCCTTTCGGAACGGGAAAGACCGTGCTTCAGCATGCCATCTCCAAGCAGGCCGAGGCCGACATCGTGATTATCGCGGCATGCGGCGAGCGTGCCAACGAGGTGGTGGAAATCTTCACGGAATTCCCCGAGCTGGTGGACCCGCATACCGGGCGCAAGCTGATGGAACGCACCATCATCATTGCCAACACATCCAACATGCCGGTGGCTGCCCGCGAAGCATCTGTCTATACCGCGATGACGATTGCCGAATACTACCGCTCCATGGGGCTGAAGGTGTTGCTGATGGCCGACTCCACTTCCCGTTGGGCGCAGGCTTTGCGCGAGATGTCCAACCGCATGGAAGAATTGCCGGGGCCGGATGCTTTCCCGATGGACTTGTCATCCATCATCTCCAACTTCTATGGCCGTGCGGGCTATGTGGTGTTGGACAACGGGGCGACGGGGTCCATCACCTTCATCGGCACGGTGTCGCCTGCGGGCGGCAACCTGAAAGAGCCCGTCACGGAGAACACGAAGAAAGTGGCCCGTTGCTTCTATGCCTTGGAGCAGGAACGTGCCGACCGCAAGCGTTACCCGGCGGTCAACCCGATTGATTCTTATTCGAAATACATCGAGTACCCGGAGTTCATCGAATACATCAGCCGGCACATCAATAGCGGATGGCTGGACAAGGTGAACGAGATAAAGACCCGCCTGCAGCGGGGGAAGGAGATTGCCGAGCAAATCAACATCCTGGGCGATGACGGCGTGCCGGTGGACTACCATGTGGTGTTCTGGAAATCCGAATTGATTGACTTCGTGGTCTTGCAGCAGGATGCGTTCGACGAGGTGGATGCGGTCACCCCCATGGAGCGCCAGGAAGACATCCTGAACATGGTCATCGATGTGTGCCACACGGAGTTCAAGTTCGACAACTTTGTGGAAGTGATGGACTACTTCAAGAAGATGATTAACATCTGCAAGCAGATGAACTATTCGGAATACAAGTCGGACAAGTACCGTCAATATAAAGAGGAATTGGATTCGTTAATCGCCGAAAGGAAGGTGGGATAAAAAGAAGCATTATGGCAGCAAAAGCATTTCAGAAAATCTATACGAGAATCAACCAGATTACGAAAGCCACCTGTGCATTGAAGGCTACGGGGGTGGGCTACGATGAGTTGGCCACCGTGGACGGCAAGCTGGCCCAGGTGGTGAAAATAGTGGGCGATGAAGTCACGTTGCAAGTGTTTGAAGGCACGGAAGGCATTCCCACGAATGCCGAGGTGGTGTTCTTGGGCAAGGCTCCTACGCTGAAAGTGGGCGAACAGTTGTCCGGGCGTTTCTTCAATGCTTTGGGCGAACCCATCGACGGCGGCCCGGAAATTGAGGGAAAGGAAGTGGAGATTGGCGGCCCGTCCGTCAATCCCGTGCGGCGCAAGCAGCCGTCGGAACTGATTGCCACCGGCATTGCGGGCATCGACCTGAACAATACTTTGGTGTCAGGGCAGAAGATTCCTTTCTTTGCCGACCCTGACCAGCCTTTCAACCAAGTGATGGCCAACGTGGCTTTGCGGGCGCAGACCGACAAAATCATCCTTGGCGCCATGGGCATGACCAACGACGATTACCTGTATTTCAAGAATGTGTTTTCCAATGCCGGCGCGTTGAACCGCATCGTCAGTTTCATCAACACCACGGAGAACCCGCCGGTGGAGCGGCTCTTGGTGCCGGACATGGCATTGACCGCCGCTGAATATTTCGCCGTGGAGAAGAATGAAAAGGTGCTGGTGCTGCTCACCGACATGACCTCCTATGCCGATGCATTGGCCATCGTGTCCAACCGTATGGACCAAATCCCCTCAAAAGACTCCATGCCCGGTTCGTTGTATTCCGACCTGGCGAAGATATACGAGAAGGCCGTGCAGTTCCCTGCCGGAGGCTCCATCACCATCATTGCCGTGACCACGCTTTCCGGCGGCGACATCACCCATGCCGTTCCCGACAACACGGGCTACATCACCGAAGGGCAGCTCTTCCTCCGCCGTGACAGCGACATCGGCAAGGTCATCATCGACCCCTTCCGTTCCTTGTCGCGCCTGAAACAGTTGGTGATCGGCAAGAAGACCCGCAAAGACCATCCGCAGGTGATGAACGCGGCGGTGCGCCTCTATGCCGATGCGGCCAATGCAAAGACCAAGTTGGAGAACGGCTTCGACCTCACGGACTATGACGAACGCACCTTGGCCTTCGCCAAAGACTATGCGGGCCGTCTGCTGGCCATTGATGTGAACCTGGACACCACGGAGATGCTCGACGTGGCATGGCAACTGTTCGGCAAGTATTTCCGCCCGGAAGAAGTGAACATCCGAAAAGAGTTTGTGGACCAATATTGGCCGAAAGCGTAAAGGAAGAAGAAGGTGGCTATCAAGTTTCAATACAACAAGACTTCCCTCCAGCAACTGGAAAAGCAGCTGAAAGTGCGGGTACGCACCCTCCCCATCATCAAGAACAAGGAGAGCGCCCTGCGCATGGAGGTGAAGAAGTGCAAGGAAGACGCGGCCCTGCTGGAGCGGAGCTTGGAGGAACAGATTCAGGCCTACGAGAAGATGTTTGCCTTGTGGAACGAGTTCGACGCTTCCTTGGTGAGGGTGAAAGACGTGCGCTTGGGCGTGCGGAAGGTAGCGGGCGTGCAGGTCCCTTTGTTGGAGAATGTGGATTTTGACGTGCGGCCGTTCAGTTTCTTCAATGCCCCGAAATGGTATGCCGATGGCATCCATATCCTGAAGGGCTTGGCGCGGACTGCCATCGAGCGTGAGTTTGCCTTGGCCAAGTTGGGCTTGCTGGAACATGCCCGCAAGAAGACCACCCAGAAGGTGAACTTGTTCGAGAAGGTGCAGATTCCCGGCTACCAGGATGCGTTGCGCAAGATAAAACGCTTCATGGAGGATGAGGAGAACCTCTCGAAATCCTCGCAGAAGATATTGAAGTCGTTGCAAGAGAAACGGAAGGAGGCAGAGGCATGATTACGAAGATGAAGAAACTGACCTTCCTTGTTTACCACAAGGAATACGAGCCGTTCCTCGAACGGCTCCGTGAACTGGGCGTGGTGCATGTCGTGGAGCGGCAACGTGGCGGGATGGACGACACGCTGCAACAGTTCATGCAGAAGCGCGCGACGTATAAAAACGTGCTTTCGGCCATGTACTTGCTGGCCGGCAAGCAGCCGGACGCAGTGCAAGCACAGGGCGTGGCGGGCGATGCCTTGCTGGCCCGTTACGAGAAGATGCAGGCGGATATACAGGCGTTGGAGCAACGTTTGCCCGCGTTGGACAAAGATTTGGCACAATTCGACGTGTGGGGCGACTTCAGTTGGCAGGATATTGCCCGCTTGCGCGACGCAGGATGGTTCATCCAGTTCTATGCCTGCGCAGAGAAAGATTTCGATGCATCGTGGGAGGATACCTATAATGTGGTGCGCATCTGCGAGCAGGGCGGCACGCTTTACTTCGTCACTATTACTCCCTCGCCCGTGGAATTGCCCATCGGCGCGTTGCGCCTGCCCGCATCGAGCCGTCCGCAGCTGTTGCAGGAAAAGGCCGCCACGGAAAAAGCCTTGGAAGAAGCGCGTGAAGCCTTGCGGGCATTCTGCAAGGCGTCCTATCGTGCCTTTGAATCTTGCTGCAACCATCTGCAAGGAGACATCGACTTGTGGAAGGTGAAACTGAACAGCGAGCGCATGGCCGACGGGGCGGTGGTGCTGCTGGAAGGGTGGATTCCGGCCGACAAAGAGGCGGAAACGCGCCGCATGCTCGACGAGAGCGGCGTTTACTATGAAATCCGCGATGCCCGCAAGGGCGAAGAAGCACCCATCAAGCTGCGCAACAACGCTTTCACGCGCATGTATGAAGTGCTGACCAAGATGTATGGCATGCCGGACTACAACGAGTTCGACCCTACGCCCATCCTTGCGCCCTTCTTCACGCTTTTCTTTGCATTCTGCATGGGCGACGCAGGCTATGGCTTGGCCCTGATAGCCTTGGGCTTCTTCTTAAAGAAAAAACTGCCGAAATCGTTGGCAGGCATGATGAACCTGGTCATCACGTTGGGCATCGCCACCACGTTGTTGGGCACCGTTTTGGGGACATGTTTCGGCGTGAGCCTCTTTGATGTCGATGTGCCGCAATGGCTGAAGCAGTTCATGATTGTGGGGAAAATCGGCGACACCAGCTACGACAAGCAGATGCTCTTGGCGTTGCTGATAGGCACTGTCCATATCTGCTTGGCCATGACGGTGAAGGCCATCGGCGAGACCGTGCGCTACGGTTTCAAGGAATCCTTGAGCCAATGGGGCTGGCTGTTGCTCGTGGTGGGCTTCATCTGCACGGGAGGCTTGTCGTTCTTCCAGTTGATTTCCGAGCAAGTCTCCACGTGGGCGTTCATCGTCATCGGCGGCGTGTCGGCCATCGGCATCTATTTGCTGAACAACCTCCACCGCAATGTTTTCATCAACATCGGGGCAGGGTTGTGGGACACTTACAATATGGCCACCGGCCTGATGGGCGACCTTTTGTCCTACATCCGCCTGTATGCCTTGGGCTTGGCAGGCGGCATGCTGGGCGGCGTGTTCAATCAACTGGCCTTCATGGTGCAGGATGCCGCCGGGGGAGTTCCCGGATGGGTGTTCTGCGGCCTGATATTGGTGTTCGGCCATGCGCTGAACATCGCCATGTCGTGCCTGAGCGCCTTTGTGCATCCCTTGCGTCTGACGTTTGTGGAGTATTTCAAAAATTCGGGCTACGACGGCAAGGGCGAGGCTTACAAGCCCTTTGCGCGGGTGAAAGACAATCAATGAAAATAGAATATGAACAAATAATAAAAGTTGAACATTATGAATGAGATTTTAGGTTATTTGGGCTTGGGCCTGATGTTTGCCCTTGCCGGTATCGGAAGTTGTTACGGCACGACCATCGCAGGCAACGCTGCCGAAGGCGCATTGAAGAAAGATCCTTCCAAGTCGGCCAGCTACATGATTCTGTCGGCATTGCCCGCCACGCAGGGACTCTACGGTTTTGTGGCCTTCCTGATGTCGATGGGCCGCGACTTTTCCACCGAAGGGCCGCTGATGTTGGGCATTGGTTTGGGCGTAGGCTTGGTATGTTTGTTCTCGGCCATCCGCCAAGGGCAGATTTGCGCAAACGGCATTGCCGGCGTGGCGCAGGGGCATGACGTGATGACCAACACGATGATTTACGCCGCCCTCCCGGAGTTCTACGCCATCCTTTCCTTGGTGGCCGCCCTGATGATTTGACGGGCGCGGCGCATCCGTTTGAAGAAATTCCCGGCAGCGGAGGGGAAGTCCTCTCCGTTTGCCGGGATGTTTCTTGTCAAGGAACGAGGCCGGGCGGCTCATGGGAGCGGCAACTCCGGCAAGCCCTGCTCGGAAAAAGTGTCATTCATGACGTCTTTTTCGAGCAAGGTCCCTTGTTGTCCCGGCGCGTGTTGCGGGCTTGAAGCGAGTGGACGGCTTTGTTCATGGCTTGCCGTCCTGTTGCCTTGCTCGCTCGTCCACTGTTGGCTTAAAAAGCATTGGAATGGTTTCTGGAAAAAGTTCTATGAAGTTCCAAGAAAAGTTCTTAGTACATTTCGCAAAACTTCTATGAACTTTTCCGAAATGTTCAGTGAACCGTTTTCCGCCTGTCCCGGATGCAGCAATCCGGATGCTGCCGTACTCCCTTCAAAAACCTTGGGACGTTCCTCCCCAAACCTTGAAAGGTTTTTCAAAAACCTTTGGGAGGCGTGCGCAGGCTTTCCCGCAAGCGCTTTCCCATGGAAAGCAAGATTTTTTAGATTCCATCAGGCTCAGGCATTAGCAGGCTGTATCCCGAAGACATGAGATTTGTCCACGTTTATGACCCTGACAATGACACCATTGTGGTCTTTATATCCAATAACTTTGAAGTCAGTGCCTTGGAAATATCCAACTTGTACCGCCATCGATGGGATATAGAAGAATTCTTCAAGTGGATTAAACAGAACATTACCGTAAAAACTCTGTGGGGATATTCGGAAAATGCTGTCAAAATCCATCTTTGGGCTGCCATCATATCGTATCTGACAGTGGCAAGAATAAAGGTTGCCTGCAACAGCCCATATGTTTCGCAAAGATAATGTTTTTCTTGTAAATCCATGATTATTACTCAAATAAGTTTATTATTTTTGCTGTGAGTAAAAGTTTTCATTATACTGAGTAAAATGTAATAGCATGTATAAACGAGCAGAGTATCAGTTGATTACAGAACGCATGAAAGAGCCTCGTAAGTTCATTCAAGTCGTGATGGGTGCCCGTCAGATAGGAAAATCAACGGTGGTCAAACAGGTGCTGAAAGATTTGGATATGCCTTACCAGTTCTTTTCTGCCGACAATGTTCCGGCTACGAACAGTGCATGGATTTCCGATTGTTGGGCAGCTGTGCGAAGCTTGAAGGAGAGCAAAGGCTGGGGAAGCATTATTCTTGTAATTGACGAGATACAGAAGATTGCCAACTGGAGCGA
>CALUIR010000024.1 GCA_944320785.1 uncultured Bacteroidaceae bacterium | reverse complement strand
CAACGCCATCATCTCTGAAAGCGGGTGCAAAGATAAGGGGATTAACGGAAACAGCAAACAAACGCGGCGGTTTTTTTTAGGAAAAAACAAAATGGGGAAACTGGAAAGAAAAGGAAAAGCCTGGAAAACAAACGGTTGAAAAAAACATGCAAAACAGAAAAGGCTAAAATGAATAACTTATACACACATATTATTATATATTAGGCCAACAATTCATAACTACTAGTTTGAATTGGCATATCCAGATTATGAAGAACCTTTTCCAGCAAAATTCCCTCTCTTGGATCGTATTTATAACCAAATGTAGCTCGTATGCCTTGCAGGATAAACTGGACAGCCCGATCTAAAGCTATCGGCAAACTATCACCTTGCAATAAAGATCCCGTGATGACACTTGTAAAAGTATCCCCTGTACCTGGATAATGAGCGGGCAGATAAGGGCAGGTCACTTTCCAATAACGATCACAAATTTTATCATAAGCATACACCGATGTCATATGTGGATTTCCTATTACCGGGACACTTGTAATGATAACCATCGAAGGGCCTTTTTCTGATAACTGAAATAAATTCGATTTCAATTCATCATCTGTAAGAACTGTTTTGCAATCTTCATTCAACAAATAAAAAGCCTCCGTCAAATTAGGTGTAATCACATCTGCACGGCATATTAATTTTTGCATTTCAACCACCATCTTTTCATCAATATTCGTATATAGCTTCCCATTATCCCCCAAAACAGGATCCACCACAACCAAATTATTTTCTTTCTTAAAATCCTGAATAAAACAATCCACTATCTGAACTTGACGAGATGATCCCAAATAACCCGTATAAAAAGCATCAAAAACGACATCCAGCAACTTCCATTCCTCGACAATACGTTCCATTTCATCTGTCAAATCCAAAAATGAAAAATGAGGATATTGTGTGTGGCTAGATAAAATAGCCGTTGGAAGAGGGCAAACTTGAAACCCCATCGATGACAGTACAGGAATAACAACCGTAAGTGACACCCGACCGACTCCAGACAAGTCATGAACGGCTGCGACTTTTTTTACTTTATTGGTATACATACTTCAATAGTCAACAAAAAATCATAGAAAATCAAATTATTACCAACATTTCGTGCGATGGCAGGCACGATGACCATAAATGGCTACCACCACAAAACATAAGAAAGGCAAAACAAACGACACATTAACAGCCGGCATCCCGAAAATCATTTCCAAATCAATAATCCTCGCCTGAAGAGGCGGCAATATCGAGCCTCCCAATATAGCCATTATCAAACCTGCTGCTCCAAACTTAGCATCTTCCCCCAAACCAGAAAGGGCTATGCCGTAAATTGTAGGAAACATCAATGACATGCAAGCCGAAACGCCCACCAAACAATACAGTCCCCAAATACTTTGAAAACTTATCACTCCCACCACTAAAAAAGCACCCGCCACAGCAAGAGCCTTCAACAATAATCCAGGGCTTACATAACGCAAAATAAACGTACAAATAAAACGGCTGGCGCAAAACAAGACCATCGCTATAATATTATAACGTTGTGACAAGACCTCAGCTTCTTGCTCATCTATCCCCTTGGACATAAACAAATGGGTGCCATATTGGATAATAAACGTCCAACACATAATCTGCACACCAACGTAAAAAAACTGCGCAATAACCCCTTCCCGATAATGAGGGATTGAAAAAATGCGCTTCAATGTCGGCAAAACCTTGAAAGAACCGCTATCCTCCCCACTTTTCGGCATTTTCAGCACTCCGAACAATACAAAAACTACAACAATTACCGCACCTATTGCCAAATAAGGAGCCACCAGCACCTGCAAATCCGCATTCTTAACCATTTCAAACTCCGCTTCTGACAGTAGCCCTCGCTCTGACGTACTCATGGGATTCAGGCGACTTTGAATGAAATTCATGGCCACATACATTCCCAACAATGAACCTATCGGATTGAATGCCTGCGCCAGATTCAGCCTACGAGTAGCTGCATCTTCCGGCCCCATCGACAGGATATAAGGATTCGAACTTGTTTCAAGAAATGACAATCCACAAGTCAGGACAAAATAAGCCAATAAGAAAGGGTAATAACTCCCGGTCAACATGGCCGGATAAAACAAGAAAGCCCCTATGGCATACAACCCCAAACCTAACATGATGCCTGCTTTATAAGAATATCTGCGGATAAACAATGCTGCCGGAAAAGCCATGACAAAATAGCCGCCATAGAAAGCAACTTGTATCAATGCCCCATCTGTCACACTCATCCGAAATATCTTAGAAAAGGCCTTTACCATAGGATGCGTAATATCATTAGCAAACCCCCAAAGAGCAAAGCACAAGGTCACTAAGACAAAAGGCAACAAATAATTAACGCCATCTTTACTGAAAACAGAGACATGTCCCTTCTTGCCATCCATCATCCTGCCTCCCACATTCAATCATACAAATAGAACATACGCTCCATCAACCGCCATTTCTGGCTTGATGTAGTTCCTAGGCCTGCCATCTGGTAAAGCCGGACATGATCCTCCCATTCCTGCTGGCGAGGCAACGTAGCCAACCTCGACATCGCCTTCTCCCAATCAAAATCCAAAGGCGTTTCCACAATCATGAAAAGCCTCGTCCCCAGAATATATATCTCCATCTCCAAGATGCCTACTTCCCGAATCCCGGCAATGACCTCAGGCCAAATGGCTTCTTGAGAATGCAAACGGCGGTATTCTTTTATCAAATCCAAATTATCCCGCAAATCCAACGTCTGGCAATAACGTTTTACGGGTTCATCGTACTGCCTCACCTTATAACCCTGCATCGGCATATCCATAAAAAATCCTCCTTTAATTATTGTTAATCACATTATGCATAGCAAATATAACCACATCCATTCACATTACCATAAAATTCATCCATTTATCCGCCTGCCATCAAACAAAAAAAATTATATTTGCATCACTATTTGTTCAATATTAATCATGCTTAAAACCATAAAAACATGAAAATGTCTCTCAAATTCATAGGCTTAGCCCTGCTATTGGCGGCATGCAATAACAAGCCTGTGTATGAAAACACTTCAATGCCTGCTGCTGAAAGAGCTGCCGCCTTAGTCAAAGAACTGACTGCCGATGAAAAAATCGCCCTGATGATGGATGCATCAGCACCTATCGAAAGGTTAGGCATCAAAAAATACAATTGGTGGAACGAAGCACTCCACGGAGTAGGGCGTGCAGGACGCGCCACCGTATTCCCGCAACCTATCGGGATGGCAGCGACATTCGATGATTCATTGGTGTTTGATGTGTTCACAACCGTCTCAGATGAAGCACGAGCCAAATATGCGCAACAAGCCTCACAAGGTAACCACGAACGTTACCAAGGCTTGACCATGTGGACCCCAACCATCAACATTTACCGCGACCCAAGATGGGGACGCGGCATTGAAACGTATGGAGAAGACCCCTATCTGACCAGCATCATGGGAGTAGCTGCCGTGAAAGGGTTGCAAGGCGAGCCCCAAAATGGCTATGACAAGCTGCATGCGTGCGCAAAACATTTTGCCGTCCATTCCGGACCTGAATGGAACCGCCACACGTTCAATGCGGAAGACATCAAACCAAGAGACCTGCATGAAACTTACCTGCCTGCTTTCGAGGCATTGGTGAAAGAAGGGCAGGTAAAAGAGGTGATGTGTGCCTACAACCGCTTTGAAGGCGAACCCTGCTGTGGAAGCAACAAGCTCCTTGTACAAATCTTGCGGGAAGAATGGGGATTCGACGGCATTGTCGTTGCCGATTGCGGCGCCATCGCCGACTTCTACAACGACAGGGGGCATAAAGCATTTCCAGATGCTGCCACCGCATCAGCCGATGCCGTCTATCACGGCACGGACCTGGATTGCGGATCAAGCTACGAAGCCCTCAAGCAAGCTTTGGAACAGAAAATCATCACGGAAGAAACCATCGACAAATCGGTGGAACGCCTGATGAAAGCCCGCTATGAATTGGGAGAAATGGACGACCTGGCCCTTAATTCATGGAACAAAATCCCTTATTCCACAGTAGCCTCCTCCGAACACCATGAACTGGCATTGGAAACGGCCAGGAAATCCATCGTCCTTTTGCAAAACAAAAACAACCTGTTGCCCTTGAAGGAAGGCATCACCGTAGCCGTCATGGGACCCAATGCCAACGATTCCGTCATGCAATGGGGAAATTACAACGGGATACCGGCTGCCACAACTACAATTTTAAAAGGTATCAACAATCTGGCCGGAGCAAATTGTAAAATCATCTATGAGCAAGGATGCGGACACACCGACAACAAAATCCTGAAAAGTGCTTTCGCGCAGTGCAGCAATGAAAACGGAGCGGGATTCACCGCCAAATACTGGAACAACACCCGCCACGAAGGCGAACCAGCCGCCACCACGCAAGTAAGCACTCCGTTCCGCTTCTGCACATCAGGAGCCACAGTGTTTGCTCCCGGAGTAAACCTGACTGATTTTTCCGCAACTTACACATCCACTTTCCGCCCGCAACAATCCGGCGAAGTGGCATTGGAAATCTACGCTTACGGAAGCGGAAAATTGTACATCGATGGCACAGAAGTGAGAAGTTTCAGAAACACGCACGGCGGGCGGAAGACCACCTACGCCTTGCAAGTGGAAAAAGGAAAAAGCTATGACCTCCAAATCGATTTTGAATACACCCGGAGTGATGCACAATTAGACTTCGACTTAGGGTACAGGGAAGAAAAGTCCATCGATTCTATCGTCAACAGTGTGAGCCAGGCCGATGTTGTTGTCTTCGCCGGAGGCATTTCTCCCGCCTTGGAAGGAGAAGAAATGGGTGTCAACATCCCCGGATTCAAACGGGGTGACCGCACCGACATTGAACTGCCCGCCGTGCAAAGGCAACTGTTGCAGGCCCTTCACCGCGCAGGAAAGAAAATCGTGCTGGTCAACTGTTCAGGCTCTCCCATCGGCTTCGTGCCGGAAACCATTTCTTGTGATGCCATCATCCAAGCATGGTATCCCGGCGAGGCAGGCGGCCAAGCCATCGCTGAGGTGCTGTGGGGGGAATACAATCCGGGAGGATGCCTGCCGGTAACTTTCTACAAAAATATCAGCCAATTGCCTGACTTCGAAGACTACGACATGGAGAACCGCACTTACCGTTACCTGAAAGAAGAACCACTCTTCCCGTTCGGCTACGGATTGAGCTACACGCAGTTCGCCTATCACCCCGCCAACATGGAGAAAAACCATGTCGCCACGGACGAAAGCCTGCGCTTTTCCGTTGAAGTAAGCAACACGGGCAAGATGGACGGCGATGAAGTGGTGCAAGTATATTGGAAGAAGAAAGGCGATGAGGAAGGCCCTTCCAAGACGCTACGCGCCTTCAAACGTGTACACATCCCGGCAGGCGAGGCACGGGTCATCAGCTTTGAACTGTCGCCCAAACAATTAGAATGGTGGGATGCCGGTTCCAACACCATGCGCACCTATGAAGGCGAATATGAATTGATGGTGGGAAGCAGTTCACGCACTGCCGATTTGGAATGCATCCCCGTAACGATAGAATAACCTTAAAATAATCCGAAACCATGAAACGACTATTCAGCATCATCGCATTGGCAGCCATCCCGCTATGCCTGGTTGCCAACAATGAAGAAAAAGCCTGGAAACAAAGCCCGGCCATTGAAAAGCAAATCAAAAAGACCTCGTTCCCCAAGCGCACCTACGACATCACGGCGTATGGCGCACGCCCGGAACAAACAGAAGAACCTTGCCACGATGCCATCAACCGCGCCATTCTGGAATGCAGCCAAAATGGAGGCGGCACGGTCCTCGTCCCTAAAGGCAACTTCTACACCGGCCCTCTCACACTGAAGAGCAACGTGAACCTTCATCTGGAAGACGGGGCCACGCTGAAATTCCTCACCGACCCCAACCTTTACTACCCCGCCGTGCTGACCCGCTGGGAAGGCATCGACTGCTACAACGCCCGCCCATTGATATACGCCTACGGGGAAACGAACATTGCCATCACCGGCAAGGGCATCATTGACGGGCAAGGCTCTAACGAAGCATGGTGGCCTATGTGCGGCGCACGCCACTACGGATGGAAAGAGGGCATGATTGCCCAAAGCCAGGGCGGACGGCAGAAGCTGTTGACGTGGGCAGAAACATCCACACCCGTTTACCAACGCGTGCTTTCCTTGGAAGACGGCATGCGCCCGCAGCTCATCAACCTTTACGGGTGCAATACCATCCTGATTGAAGGCGTCACGTTGCTCAACTCCCCGTTCTGGGTCATCCATCCTTTGTTCTGCGAAAGCCTGATTGTAAGAGGCGTGCATATCTTCAACCGAGGCCCCAATGGCGACGGGTGCGACCCGGAATCCTGCAAGAACGTCCTGATTGAAGACTGCCTTTTCGACACAGGCGATGACTGCATCGCTATCAAGTCCGGGCGCAACGGCGACGGCCGCAAGTGGGAAACGCCCAGTGAAAACATCATTGTGCGCAACTGCAAGATGAAGAACGGCCACGGCGGCGTGGTCATCGGCAGCGAAATATCCGGCGGCTACAGGAACCTGTTCGTGGAAGACTGCGAGATGGACAGCCCCGAACTGGACCGCGCCATCCGCATCAAGACCAACACCTGCCGGGGAGGCATCGTGGAGAACGTCTATGTGCGCAACGTCACCGTAGGACAATGCCGCGAGGCCGTGCTGAAAATCAACCTCCTCTACGAAAGTGATGAGCCGTGCGACCGCAGCTTCCCGCCCGTCGTGCGCAATGTGTTCCTCCGCAACGTCACCTCCAAAGGGAGCGACTACGGGGTACTCATCAACGGATTGCCCAATGCCACCAACGTGTACAACATCAACGTATCGGACTGCCAGTTCGACAACGTGAGGAAAGAAGGAAGCTGCATTTCCGGCGCGAAAGACGTGAAATACACCAACCTCCACGTCAACGGGAAACAACTGTAAGCCCCCTTGGGCCACGAACCCAAACAGGCTTTGCCACCACCCCCGCACCTGCCACCCGGCAGATGCGGGGGCTTCGCTTTGCACAAGCAGGCAATACCCGCAACCACCCGCATCGTTACATCCATTTTGACCCGTCAAAATGGGAATTTGACGGGTCAAATTCTGACTTTGACCCGTCGAATTGGGATTTTGGCCTGTCAAACCTGGATTTTGAAAGGCCAAACCAACGCCGGAATGCAGGAATAAAAAGCAAAACACGTAAAAATTCCGCCCGGAATGCCTATATTTATCCCCGCAATCAACAAACAAAAGGAAAAACAACCATGGATGCAAAAGAAAAATTCATGAAGAAAGCCATCGAGCTTTCCATAGAAAACGTTAAGCAAGGAGGCGGCCCTTTCGGCGCCGTCATCGTGAAAGACGGGGAAATCATCGCCACAGGGACAAACCGCGTCACGCCCGGATGCGACCCAACAGCCCATGCCGAAGTCAACGCCATCCGCGAAGCCGCCCGCCGGTCAGGAAGCTTCGACCTCTCCGGATGCGAGATATACACCTCCTGCGAACCCTGCCCCATGTGCCTCGGCGCCATCTATTGGGCCCGCCTCAGCAAGCTTTACTATGCCAACAACAAGGCAGATGCCCAAGATGCCGGGTTCGATGACTCATTCATCTACAAAGAAATCGCCCTGCCGCCCTCGGAACGCCGCCTGCCGTCCGAATGCCTGCTACGTGATGAAGCCCTCCAAGCATTCCGCGACTGGAAGGAAAAGGACGACAAGGTGCGCTATTAAGAAACGGAAAAGGCCGCTTCCCCCTTGGAAGCAGCCTTTTCCGCAAATGCGATGCAACCTATGAAACAGGCCTTGTCAGAAACGAAGCCCTAACGTGAACAGCACCTGATGGCGTACATTCTTCACGGAAGTCGCCTCCAACGCCGTGTTATCAAACGGGAAGAAATCTTCCCACTGCTTTTTGAACTGGTACGTCACGTCCGCATAAAACATCCCGCCACGGAAACCAAGCCCGGCCGTATAGACATTCAACGCCTTCGGATTGGCATACTCCGTGTCCGTCCGCACCGAGTTCGGCCCTTCGTAAGGAATCACCTTGTAAGCCCCATCATCCATTGACTGGGTCACGTGGTTGTAGCCTCCCCGGATGGCCAGCCACCTCAACGGGTTATACTCAAAACCCGCACGGATGGTATGCACCCCCTTCATGAACTGCTTCGTGAGGACTTCATCGGCCTCGCCCAGTTCCGTCCCGGCATAGTCCTTGATTTTCGCCGTGGAATAGTCGCTGAACTCATACTCAGCGCCAATGGCCAGCTTGGAACCCACCGTATAGCCCAAGCTCACGTTGTACTTCCACGGCGTGACGATGGTATATTCCGTCAGGCTGCCGCCGTCCGGCGTATATACATCATAATATTCCACTTCTCCATTCAGGTCATAATCCAAGTCAGAAAGGAGAACGCAGTCGGCCACGTCCTTCAACGCGTAGCGGGTCGGCGTGTGGACGGCCGCCCCGATGCGCAAAGGCACCCCGTCAAAAGGCCGGGCGATGATGCCCAACTTGAAGTCCACGCCCGTCCCCGTGGTGCGGAAGTTGTCTTCCTTGGTGTAGAAGGAACGATCGCCCGTCTCCGGCGTATAGTCAAAGCCTTCGCGATACCATGTGTAGCGCGAATAGTCCACGCTGTAGATGCCCAACGTGAAGCCCAAATACACGCGATCCAACAGGTTGAATGCCAAATTGAAGTCAAAAGCATTGATGCCGCCGCTCTCTGTGGACGAGAAATCACCATAAGGCAACGTCTCGCTGGGAAACCCCGTGTACTTACGTTCATCCTCCGATGTCTGGTAAGTCAAGGCGCCTTGCCATCCCAGAATAGATAGCCAGCCAATGTCAAGCACGCTCCACGGATCGCCATCGAAGTCCGTGGGCAACAGGCCGTCAGTCTGTGCTGCCATCTGATCGGTCTGCGACACGCCCGAAAGGTATTCTCCGCCCATCGTCATCTGCTTGTTGAACGACTTCAGGCGTTGGTAGTTGAACCCGAAGTTCACATACCGCAACGTCCCTTTGTTGCTTATCTTCTGCGAAAAGACGAACCCGGCATTGTCAAACGAACCTTTGGTGCGCCCGTCGTCCATGACATTCCCGTTCAGGTTGCTTTGCGAATTGGCGCGGTTGAACCCAAAGGACACCGCCATGTCGTGGCTGCGGTAGATGCCGATGCCTGCGGGATTCGTCCCCATCGTGGAAAGGTCACCGCCCAAAGCGCCCATGGCGCCGCCCATCCCCACAAAACGGGCTGTCCCGTTCAGGTCGGCCTGCATTAGGCGGTTTGCGTCATACATTGTCTGCGCGTTCAGGCTTCCGGCCACGGCCAGCAGGCCCAAAACTACCATCTTGCTTGTCTTTTTCATTTCATGACACTTTAAAAATTGAACCATCATCATCTTCTTCCGCCTCCGCCACGTGAGCTACCACCTGAGGAACGCGATGAACCGCCTCTTGAATAAGAACCGCTGGAACGTCCCGATGAATAGCTCCCGGACGAGAAGGAACTGCGGCTGGACGAACTCCTGCTTTGATAAGAAGAACGCGACGCACTGCTGCCCGAACGGTAAGAACTGCTGCCCCTCGACGGCACGCCCGTGCTGTAAGTGCGGCGCGTGGACGATTCAGACGGGTTGTAGGTGCTGGAGCTTCGCCGCGTCATGCTGGACGAACGGCTGTAGCCTGGCGTCGCGCCTGCCCTTGATGAAGACGAGGATGAACGGGTGTAACGCGTGGACGAAGATGCCCGCGACGTGGATGACGAACGGCTTGTCCTCGTAGCTGCGGAAGACACGCCTGCCCTCGACGAGGTGCGCGTGCCTACTACCCTGCCGGAACTTGCGCTGGCTCGTGACGAAGACGATGTCCGCCCAGCCGCAGGACGGGATGATGCCGCCGCACGGCTAGAATATGCGGGACGCGAGCCGGCAGCCCGGCGGGCATTGTAGCGTGCCGGCGGAGGCCCCCACGGCCGTCCATGGTGGTAGTGCCAAGGGTCATGGTACCAATGGTGTCCCCAGCCCCAAGCGTAATAAGGGCTTCCCCAGCCCCAATAACCGTAGTAGCCGGGCCAACCCCAATAAGCGGAATAATAGGGCCAGCCCCAAGACCATCCAAAGGTGCCGAAACGCCAATCCCACCACAAGCTGTTGGTGTACGTGGGGAACACGTAGGCGTAAATCCCGTCGTCATACACATTCCAGTCCCAAGAATTGATGCCGTACACCACGTCCCAATAGAAGGGGCTGCTCACCGACACGGCAAAACGCGGGCTGTGGAAACGAATCAGGCGGACGGCATACTCGTAGTCGCCCTCATCGCCACGGAAACCGTTCACCCATTCGCCGGGCAAATCTTCTTCCATTTCTTCATCATCGTCCCTGAACTCCTCTTCATCTTCCGCATCGTAAGATTCCGAACCGGAAGGGACGGTATAGCGGCGGTTGTATTCATCTACATCGCGCACACTGCCCGAAGAATGGCTGGCCGCCACGGCCTCATCCGGAGAATCCGGGGCAGGCGTTTCGCGCACCACGGGCGTTTCCTCCACCGGATCCGCCTCCTCCTCAACCACTACTTCTTCTTCCTCGCCGGGAACATAGTAAAGGTCGTCCACATACCCTTGTGACATGCTTGCCAAAGGCAAAGACAGCAACATCAACCACAATAAAACTATCTTTTTCATAATCCATCATTTTTTATGCACAATGGCTGTTATTTGCACTACAAAAATAAAACGAATATTCCATCCTGCACGGGAAAATTCCCCAATTCACCATAGGGATTTCCCCAATTCAGACGGGTGGCAAAGCGAAGCCATGCGGGCAATAAGTTCATCTTCAGGCTAAGGATGTATATCTTTAGCCTAAGGATACACATCTTTAACCTAAGGATGTGCATCTCTAACCTAAAGATAAAGAAGTTGACAGCATGGAACGGGTTTGTTGCACGGCTAAGCCAAGCTTCTTGCGCAGGCCTATCTCCGTTTTATCCCGCACAGGAACTGCGCAGTATGGGCAAATATGCCTATATTTGTGCCGGGAAAAGAAAAAAGTATAACCATTCAATTCAGAAATCATGGAAAATGAAAAGACCAAATGCCTGATTATCGGTTCAGGCCCCGCAGGATACACCGCCGCCATCTACGCCGGGAGAGCCAACCTCTCCCCCATCCTTTACGAAGGACTGCAACCCGGCGGGCAACTGACCATCACCACGGACGTGGAAAACTTCCCCGGATACCCGCAAGGCGTGGGCGGGCCGGCCTTGATGGACGACCTGCGCGCACAGGCCGCACGCTTCGGTTGCGACATCCGCGCCGGCATCGCCGTTGCAGCCGACTTGGGCAAACGCCCCTACCGCATCACGGCTGATGACGGGAAAACCATTGAGGCGGAAACCTTGATTATCGCCACGGGCGCCACAGCCAAGTACTTGGGATTGGAAGATGAACAGAAATACGCCGGGATGGGCGTGAGCGCCTGCGCCACCTGCGACGGATTTTTCTACCGCAACAAGACGGTAGCCGTGGTGGGCGGCGGCGACACGGCCTGCGAAGAAGCCCTTTATCTGGCCGGGCTGGCCAAGAAAGTGTACCTCGTAGTGCGCAAAGACTACCTCCGGGCATCGAAAATCATGCAGCAAAGGGTGATGGAGAACGAAAGAATCACCGTCCTGTTCAAACATAACGCCGTAGGACTGTACGGCGAGAACGGCGTGGAAGGCATGCACCTGCTAGAGGACAAAGGCGGGGAGGAACATCGTTACGACCTGCCCATCGACGGGTTCTTCCTAGCCATCGGCCACAAACCCAACTCTGACATCTTCGCCCCTTACGTGGAGACAGACAAAACGGGCTACATCATCACAGAGCCGGGCACGCCCAAGACGCGCATCCCCGGCGTGTTCGCCGCAGGCGATGTGGCCGACCCTGTCTATCGGCAAGCCATCACCGCCGCCGCCAGCGGATGCAAAGCCGCCATCGAGGCCGAACGCTTCCTGTCAGAAACCGGCTCTCTACACTGAGACCCCACAAACAAAGGAAGGCGCACCCCGCAAAGGATGCGCCTTCCATCTTCATGCATTCCGCCCCGTCACCGCACGAACATTTTCTCCGTCCGGGCTGTGCCGTCCGTGTAAACCGAACGCTTCACGAGCAATTCCCCCTGCCGTGGCCGCGCCACCCGCACGCCATCCATGCGGTAGTACTCTACCTGCTCCACAGCCTTTGCCTGCGAATCCAATGCCCGTGAAGGACCGATAGACGAAGGCAATATTTCGCCCGGTTCAAACGTCACCTCGGTCTTGGCCACAAACTCAAAGAATCGGTCCGAGTCAATTTCCAAGCCTGTCCCGTCATACGAAGCCACCCAAATGGCCATGTGACCAAACGAAAGCGTCCCAGTCTCAAGGTCTAGGTGTCCTTCCACATAACCTTCCTGAGGCGTCCCGGCATTCGTCAAGCCATCAGGAATGTTGCCCGCCTCATCGTAGCCGCATCCGGCCAGCACCCGGTAAGTGCCATCGTTCGTCTGCCCGATGGCGCGAGGCGCAAACGACACCGTCGCCCCGTCCGTGCCAATCGTGCCTTCCATCATGCAACCATAACCATACTGGTCGGCCTGCAGCAGGTTGTAAACTGCCACCCGCCCGTCTTCCACGGCCACAAAGCTGGGACGCGACTCATCGTAACGCTCCTGAGTTTCAATGTCCGTGCCATAATAAGAGACATTGGATGACACGGCATTCGCACGGTGGATTTCCGAGCCGTTGGCAAAATAAGCACCTTGGGAAAGTTCTCCACCTACATACCCCGTCATAATCATCAACGTCTGTTCCGTGGCCCAAGTGCCATTGCCCAAATATTCGTAAGTAATCGGGCGAAGATTCACCTCCTGGGCATCCTCGTCCCACACATACAGCACACGGGTTATGTTGGAAGCCCTCAATATCTCCGTACCGGAAGGAATGGTGATATCACCGTCCTGCTCGTCATACCCCGCCTTGACATTGTCCACGCCTTGCAACATGTAAAACCCGGAAATGCTCAACGAATCCCCATCCACTGACATCTTCATCGCACGCATGTTGCCCAAGCCCGCCATGCCCTCGTACTCCTGCATGTTCATGATGACAAAATCGCCCTCCATCTCCGAAAGGGCAGGAACCGTTTCCGTTTCTCCTTGAGCTTGAACCAACTGAAAGGTTCCTAACAAAAAACTTAACAACAAAATCTTAGTCTTCATACTTATATTCCATTTTTATCTGATGACAAACTTTTCTGACAGGTTCTCCCCGGCTGAAGAAGCGAGCTTCAGCATATACATGCCTTGAACAATGCCGTCCAAGCACACTTCATCGCCTGCCGCCACTGCCCGGCACGATGCCTGCGCACGCAGCACCCCGTCCATCGAATAAACTGACAAGGACACATCCTTCATATCCTTGGCAAACAGGATGGCAAGCCGCCCCCTCTCCGGGCGAAGCGCCACTGCCGGCTTCTCCTCTCGCAAAAGGGAAAGCGAAGAACCCTCATTGCGCTTCAAACAGTCTTTCAACCCGTTCCATGCATCTATCTTGCCATAGCCCCATGTCCCGTCGCCCGCTTCACGGATGTCGCCCGTGAAACTGTCATTCAATGCAGTCGCATGCAAAACCTCTTTAGCCTCTTCTGGCGTAAGTTCCGGACGAGCCTGGAGCCACAAGGCCATCACGCCAGCCACAAACGGGGAAGCCATCGAAGTGCCTTGCATATAACCATAATAAAACCGCTCATCGTTCCACGTCACGTATTGTTCACGCGGCGTGCCGGAATCCTTCCCAGAAAGTGAAGAGACAAGATAAGACCCCGGTGCAGTGATTTCCGGCTTCATCCGCCCGTCCGGTGTCGGGCCGTGGCTGCTGAAGCTGGCACAATCATGCAAAGTCTCGTCAGACGGGTACAGAATGCCGAAGTTCTCATAATAATCCTTCGACACATAAGCGCCCACCGAAATAATCCGTCTTCCGGAACCACCTATCTCACCCATCGTATGTTCACCGTTACCGTCCAGATACCGGCTCAGGCCATAATTGTTGAACCATCCATAAACATTGTCAGCCCACGCATGCACCGTCCCGGCCGATTCCGAAATGACCCAAAAGCCGGCATAATAACCACCTCCGTCAAACAATGTAGATTCCACATACAAATGAGGCTTGCCGTTCAACGGGTTCATTTCCGCCGCCACGACAATGGAGCCGCTCACCGGAGCATCTTGCCCCAGTTCATACGAGTAATCTTCCGCTCCTTCGGGAGAAACATCCACCGGCTCAAAATGGGCCACTACTTCCCCGGTTGCCCCATCAACCACAATCGGGACGAAAGAAAGCGACATTCCTTCATCGCCCCATATTTCCACCGCAACATGCTGGGGATAGCTATATTGATATTCATACAATGTCTGCAACGTGTCCGGCACCTCGCCTGAGAATGATTTGGAAACATGGCAAGCAGCATCCCCGTCATTGCCCACCGAACCAACAAGCAACCGTCCGGCACCTTGAAGTTCATCCGCCATCCGGTCAAAAGAAGAAGTCCCATCGCGCGGCCCCAAATGGGAACCCAAGCTAAGGTTCACCACGCAGGGCTTCCCTGCCTGCCCGGCATAATCAAATATATAATTGATGCCATCAATGACCGTGGTATTGTCACCTTCATACATCCCGTCCGTATTGACAGACACAAGCACAATGTCTGCGCCGGGCGCATTGCCTGCAAAGCCATGCCCGCCGGTATCATCCGCACCGGCGGCTATCCCCGCCACATGCGTACCATGCACCGACTCTGCCACATCATAACGGGCAGCAAGGATTTCTTCCTCCGTATCCAATTCATTGCCGTAATCGTAACCTTCGGGCGGCGTGCCTGCCGCATTCTGATCCCATACTTTCCGGATACGAAGCGATGACTTGTCTGCTGTGCGGAAATTCGGATGGGCATAATCAAACCCATTATCCACAAACCCTATCACCACGTCTTTGCCATCAAAAGCCTGCGGCAACTCCATCCCTTGATGCACCTGCCCCACAAAAGCCTGTTCTTTTGCCACATCCATCCGGCCTTTTACCGGCGTTCCCATCTCCACGTATTCCACCACTTCCAAAGCAGCTACCTTTCCTATGTTCTCCGTGGGAATGTCCGCCGTCAGCATCCGCCCGACTTTCGTGCGGATGTTCACGCCCAACTGCTCCAGGCTGTCCGTCCCGCAAGCATCATAAAGGGTTATGAAAGCCCTTACAGATTGAAGACGCGCCGACGTTTTACGTGAAGATGACGTTTGAGCAAGGCTGTCCGCCGCTTGCTTCTCTAACGAAACACGCAGATAAGGAGACAGCTTGTTCTGTGCGCAAACAGCCAAAGAAGCGCACCACAACAAAGAAAGAATCCAAATTCTTTTACCGATATTCATACTCCTGTTCCAATTTACACGCTGCAAAAAGCACGCTTGCCGAAAAGGCCGCACCTCCACCGACAAACGTGCTTTCAAACCTCAGATATTTCCATCAATAAACCAAAACTTTGCGGACTTCGTCTTGTGTTCTCACAAGGTAAACACCGGCAGGCACCTCCGCATTCATCATGCTCTCATCAGCCTCCATCAATTTCACCCCGTTCAGGCTGTAGATGCCCACTGTCTCACCCTTTGGATTCGCAATGCGGATGCATCCTTTGCCTGGCAGGACTGCAACACTGCTTCCCGAAACCAAAGTATCGATGGCGGAACCATTATCCTTTTCTTCCACGCGGATATTCGACAGATAAAGGATTTCATGGAAAGCCGGTGAATAAACATGGAAAGCGTAATAATACACTCCGTCTTCTTCCACCGTGAATTCCACCACGGTTTCCTGCAAAGGATGGTCTTCGTCCACGGCAGGCACTTCCGGCATGTCAAGCAACTGCAGCGGCAATTCTTCCGGCGTCCTGCCGGTTCCAAACCTTACCTCCAATGCTTCCGGATAATCCGCCATTGAAGAATAGGTGTAGAATTTCAACTCATACGTCTTGCCTTTCTCAAAATTAACGGGAGGCGATATCATCCAATCGTCCGCAGCTTCCTCTTCATTATAGAAATACAGGGCGCAACGCTGCTCTGTGTAATAGGCCCAACGGTATCCATCATTGTTCCCGTCGATGATGGTATAATAATCATACATGTCATTGGGTCCTGTGAAGATGCCCCCGTATGGCACATCCAGCGGAGAACCGATGATATATGTATTGGAAGCAGCCGTGCCGCCTTCCCGGTCGCCATCCATTGCGGTCACCAAGTATGCATACTGCATCATCTCCGACGGCAGTTCTTCCTCAAAACGGCATTCCTTCACATCCTCTGCCACGATTGTATTCGGATAACGGACAATCCGATACGACAGGTTCTCTTGGTTGACGGGCATCCCATGCATGCCTTCAGGGAGCGAAGCCTCCCAAGTCAGCACTGCTTTCAGGCCTTCACTTGACAAAGACACATTGGCCGGGGCTTGCGGCAGGTCATATCCCGAATACAGGCTCCGCTCCACAGCAGGCCCCTCGCCGGCTTCGTTCATCAATGTCACCGTCAGATGGTGTTCGCCTTGGGAAAATTCCAATTCACCCGTCGTGAAAGCCTCGCCATGCACAGCCGTTCCCCGGAACACTTCGCTTTCTCCCTCGCGGATTACGACCGTCACCTCCTGTCCGTCCGCTGATGTGCCGTCATACAAGGTGGCCGGAATATCCAACGTAATCTGCCCGGCCAAAGCGCCGGTTTCCGACGGTTCATAAACAAACCCTCCAATCACGGCAGGCGCCTCGAATGCAGGTTCCATCAAGAACATCCCGCTGACATGGTACACGTTCATGTGGGACACCAACGTGGCCTCGGCCGTCCTTGTGTTCAGCCTGAATATCGGCGTATAATCGCCCACTTCGAAACTGGAACTGGTCATGAGCCAATACAGTTCATCCGTTGAATTGTCAAAGAAAAGCGACTGGTCATAATTGTAAAACGCCAGATAGTCATTTTCCGGATCCAAGAAATTGTCGCATGACACCAGCCCGACATCCGTAATCCGCCCGTCCGACTTCCGCACACGCGACAAGAACACACCATCGTCGTGCGTGACAATCGCATAAAGCAGCCCACGCTTGTTGCAGGCCAAAGCATAGTAACGCGAATAATAATCCAACGTGGCAATGCGTGTCATGGCGCCGGTCTCCGGGTCGATGCTCACAAAGTGCGTGTCGGTAAAGTCACGCACAAAGCCATAAATCAAATCCGTCGTGGGGTCGTAGGCCAATGATGTCGTCGTGTTCTCGCAATTGTCGTTCAATTCGTGTTCCGACAACAGTTCGAATGTCTCCGCATCATACACCCTCCACCGGGGTACCTGTTCCTGCAAGTTTCCCCCATCGCCATAGACGTTGCAGTAAATCTTCCCGTCATGATAGGTCGAGCCTCCAGGGATGTAGGCCGGAACCAACGGGGGATTCTGCACATCCGGCGCATATCCCAGTTCATACACGAAGGGATACAAGCCGGGCGTTTCATCGGCACTTCCGAAAGTGACCGTGCCGAAAAGCCCCACGCCCTCCATTCCGATGCGTTCAAACTGCGCCTGCGCATGTCCTCCCCATGGCAACATCGCCGCCATGGCACAGCATAATAAGTTCTTTGCTTTTTGGTATTTATTCATATTCCATATCCATAGTAAAAGGCGGCCTTATTGCTAAGGCTGCCTTTTGGTTCATATCCATATTGCATTATCTCGCTATCTTCATGGCTGTTGAATGGTTGTCCCCATCGTTTGCCACCACGACATAAAGCCCGCTGTCCAGATGCTGCAAGCTTATCTCGCGATTGCTGCCATCGCATTCTACGGCATGCACCGGCATGCCCTGCAGGTTGTAAACCGTCACCGAAGTGCAACCTTCCGGCACGAAGAGCGTGGCCGACTCTTGGGCGTAAGCCAACCTGCCTGCCCATTCTTCGCCACACAGGCCCACGGACGGCCTCAACTTCTCCACACTGAAATCATCCAATGCGACCACGCCCGAATAAGCTTCCATGGCGGCAAACGTGAAGATGAAGCAATACGGATCGGACGTTTCAGCCATGTATTCAAAGTCAAACTTCGTCCACTCCGCTGCCGGGCTGTCCATTTCCAGGAATATCGGCAGTTCTTCAATGGCATCATAACTTTGAGATGGCGACAGGCTGACCATGCCAGTCGTGATCCGCCCTTCATTGCCCGGCATATACAAGTAGAACGACACGCCGTACACCCATCCTTCCTCAAAGGCAAACAGCGGCGTGCTTAACGTCTCTACGCGCTCACGGACCAATGATTCGCCGGCCAATGCCGCATATTCCCCGGAATGGGCTGCCATAGCGCCCTCAGGCATTTGCGAGACAGTGAACATGCTTTCCGAGGTGGTATTGCGCGCCCACTTATTGGGCATGCCGTATCCGTCCACATTGATGCGGTCCTCAAAGTCTTGCGCATAGGGGACTGCTTCAGGTTCGCTGCTGCCGAAGATGCGGTACACCTTCAAGCTGCCCACCGTGGCCAAGCCCTTGTTTTCCGCGCCCACATGGATGCCGAAATGCTGCGTGGCCTCATCCGCCACGAACGTTTCCCCAATCTCAAGCGTGGCACGCTCGCCCAACTGCAAACCGCTGTATCCACCCATCAGGATGGACATGCCGTCTGCCGTGGCTTCACTGCCCCTGTAGAAAGCGATGTCGGCCCCATTCTCCAAGTCCGTGCTTAACTCGCAGGCCACATAATACGTCATCCCTTCTTCCAACGCCACGGCAGGAGAAATCAGCCATTCGTCATAACCTGTAGTTGACATGGCACCTGCTTCCGCATCATTCGTCCAAGTCGCCCCGTCTTGGTTCGCATCGATGATTTCCCAACCGTCGGCCGACGTGAAGTCAGAAGCAAATGCCTGCTCCTTCAGATAGCCGTCACTCAGGCTAGTGATGGTGGCCACAGCGGTGGCAGCCCCTCCTTCCAATCCTTCGATGGAAGCCACCACGCGAATAATCTTCTGGCCTTTGAAATCATCTGCAGCATAAGTATGGATATAAGAGCCCAAACTGCCGGGTGCGCCCTCCACCGTGCCAAGGAGGCCATCTTGGTCATAAATGGAAGCCGTCACTGTCAGCGCGGCATTCAACGGATTGCCATCGATGTCCGTTGAAGGATGCGTCCAGTTCAATATCAATTCGCCCGTGTAGGTCGTCCCGGTTCTTAGCCCGGCCGGTGCGCCCGGAACAGCCAAAGGAACGTATTCCGCCAACGCAAAGTCATCTATCATCACATAGCCGGTACCGCTGATTCCCGCAGACACTTGGAGCAAGAAACAGTAGTTGCCTGTTGCTTCCGGGGCAAAAGTGAAGCTTTCTTCCGTCCACTCTGCCACATTGGCATTGCTGATTTCCAGCAACGGTTCGCCATCGGCCAAAGCCGCATCCTGCTCTGCCAAGGCATAAACCCGCAACGTGTTGTAGCGTCCATTGCTTGCCGGCATGTACAATTGGAAGGATAGCTCATATTCCTGCCCTTGCTCCAAAGCAAACTTCGGCGTGAACACGTTCTCCTCCCGGTCTGAGAAGTAACTGCCGGTCATCACCAGCGAGTTCGGTTCAGAATAAGCCTCCATCCCAGGTATGCCGAGGTATTCCGCATTGTCCACCACTTGGAAGCCGTAATTGCCCGAATTGCCGCTGATCATCCAGCCTTCCGGCGTCTCGGCTGCAGCGTCGAAGTCTTCTGAATAAGGGAATGTGGCGATGATTACTTCCTCGTCTGCCTCGCCGATGTACATGACGCGCACGTTGCGCACCGACATGCCGTTCTGCACGGTCCCCGCATGGAAGCCTACATGGTAAGTGCCGTTTTCCTCCACGCTGAACTGGCGGGTGGCGTATTCTCCCCAGCCGTTCTGCATCAAGTTCGTGTACGACTCAAGGACGATGGATTGAGCTTCCGCTGTAGCCGCGTTGCCTATCGTCACGTCCAAATCGGCGCCATAGTTCATCTGTGAACGGAATTCATATTCCACGACATACCTGACGCCCGTCTCCAACGCCACGGCCGGCGAGATAATCCAATCATCGTTATTGACGCTGCCCATCGGGATGGTGGCACGTTGGTCCCAATTCTCGTAGGTCCATGTGTTGCCCCCATTCTCGTCCACGACTGTCCATGCGTCGTATTCCTCTTGCGTAGCCATGCCGAACGCCTGCACCAGCAATGTGTCGCCCTGCATGTCGTCCAAGTTGATGGTTTGCTCCACGGTCTCCGAACGATTGCTGCCGATAAAGGCAACGATGCCATACGTAGCATTCCCAGCAAAATCTTCAGGATTGAACGTATAAACTTCTTCCGCGCCCGGCTGCCTTCCGTCCATCGTGTGGATGCGTGTCCCGTTTTCCATGATATCCAACGAGATCGTCCCGCCCAGCGGCACATCCTCTGTATCCATCGACGGGTTGGTCCATGAGAGGGTGACACTCTTTTCTGCATAATCCGACACGGCAACAAAGCTTTCCACCGGCTGCGGCGTAGGTTGCGCGGCTGTCGTCACTTTGATGCCTGTCAGGGAGAACGTCCCGTTCATGTCTGCCGTAAGCAAGTGGAAACCGATGTGCATCACTCCAGTTTCTGTGGCTGACAAGCGGCAGCTGCGCGTGGACGTGCCGTTGCCCATGTCGTATTCCTCGCGTGCCAGGACAGACATTGCACTTGCTTCAGCCGATGCGCCCCAAGCCACCTCCACGACATCCGCATCGAATGCCCCGGCCTGCGCAAAGGTATATTCCACAATATAGTCCATGCCTTCGTCCACATGGATGGCCGGGCTCATCAACCAGTCATCAGCCGCCCCGGCAGCATAAACGCCATCATAAGTCAACCCCGCCAAGCCGTCCACGACACTCCAAGTAAGGTCATCATCGTTCACATCGTCCGTAGCCCAGCCTTCCATCGGGTTGCTCCCGGCGAAATCTTCTTCATAGACCACCGTCCCCACGGCTGCGCCCGAAGTCTCCGCAATGCCGAAGCTCATCAGGCCCAACACATTGCCATATGCCTGCGACACATTGCGGAAGGCAAAGTAGTAAACGCCGCTTTCCGAGGGGGTGAACACCGTCTCGCCCGTATTCTCGCCCAACTGGCTCAAGTCCAGCGTGGCCAGGTATTGCAAGGAATTGGTGTCCCTGCCCTGCATCAACTGGATTTCGTCGTAACCGGCAGGCGACTGTTGATTGGATACCATCGTAGTGATAAGGTAAGCTTGGCCTCCGTTCAAGAGGATGCCCGGCGACACATAGTCATCGTTGTGCGAACCGAAGAAGGCACCCATCATCGTGGTGCCGAAACCTTCGGTGTAGGTCCACGTAGTACCGTCGCCATTGTTGTCGGCAGGCGTCCATCCTTCATTGGAAGCGTTGAGGTCGATGCTGTAAGGCACGGTCTCCGGCTCATCCACCGGTTCATCGCCTCCGCCTGTGCCGTCGGTGATTTCAAAGCCTACCAAACAAGTGGAATAATTGTAGGCCGGCGCCACGGCACGGAAAGCGATGTGGTAAGCCCCGCTTTCCGGCACGGTCAAGGTATTGGCCTGCACGTCCACATTCGTGTAGCCGGACTCCAGCACAAGGTCTGCAAACTTGGTGTATGACGCGACATCCGTGGCCGAAGCACCGTAGCACAACGAAAGTTCCACCTCATTTCCTTGCGAGAAGCCGTAGGTGGCAATCGTGTTCACCGTGTATTCCACGCCTGCTTCCAACTGCAAGGCGGGCGACACGTACCAGTCATCGCTTGCATTGCTTGCATCGAACAGCATCATCGACGGGTAATAAGTGCCGCTGATGTAGATTTCTCTCGGGGCATACGTCCAAGTAGTCCCCGGCGTTTCGCTTGCATCGATTGCCGTCCACCCTTCCTGCGTGTCGCCGAAAACGATGGAATAAGGCACGCCTTCGGCAGCAGGTTCTTCCGGCCCGCCTTCGTAAGTGACCTCGAAGCTGAACAGGTTGATAGCAGGGCCGTACATCTCATTCAAGGAATGAAAAGCAATGTAATAAGCGCCGCTTTCCTCTACTGAAAACGTATTGGCCTCCACCTCCGTGTTGTTGAACACGCCGTTTTCCACATTCAAGTCCGCAATCTTCGAGAATGCGGCCACGTCTGTGGCGGAAGTTCCCAAGTTGAGCGACAAAGCCACATCGCCATTGCCCATCGCGTCAGAGCCGGCTATTGTGGCCACAGTGTACGTCACGCCCGCTTCCAACTGCAAGGCCGGGGAGATGTACCAATCATCACTCGATGTGGAGTAATCCTGAGTGATGGACACAGATGGGTAACTCTGCCCGTTGCTATAAACAGAATAGGGCTTCCATGTATTCTGCATGACATTGTAAGGGCTGTTGTCAATCGCCGTCCATCCTTCCTGGCTTTCGCCGAAGTGGATGGAATAAAGGGTCTGCACCTGCGCATGCGCGGTTGCAAGACCCGCCACCCAAAGGAGCAACAAGCTCGCTGTTCGTAAAAGTTTCCGCATAATGATTCTCTGTTTAAGTGTTTGAATGGCCAAAATTAAAAAACTTTTTCCATTATTCAATAAAAGCCGGCCCTGTTTTTTTACATGAATGCCTCTTTCCCCCCGTCATCCCTCCAAACAGTGCGCCCAGCATCCTTTTCTTGCGGCATATTGTCACAATAAGGCAGCATTCAAATCAAAAAGCAAAGCAATCCACAAACACTATGAACAGAATGCATCCAACATTCCCATATCAGCTTTCAAATCGAGAAAAGCAGGGAGACACATTATTATATGATTATATAAAGAGCCATACAAAAAAACATAGATTGCAGCACACCCGCTTGCGGCAAAAACATTACTAGGTAAAATTCCAAATTTTACCTGAAAAATTGCAGGACTTTCTATGAAAAGTTTTCGATTTTACAGGAAATCAAATTGGGGCATTTGCATGCTTTGAAAAGACATTTGCTGGAGCGCTTCCATCTGGGCATACTGGCTTTGCACTTGGCTGACGGCAAGATTCGGACTCAACAAACTGGCATCATAAGCAGGCGCATAACCTTGCGAATACAAATAAGCATTTCCTGCCGCTTGCACAATAGCGCCAACTGCTTGCGCCCATGCCTGACGACGCTGTAGGCGACGGGCTTCTTCAGCCCGCCGTTCCACTTCATCCATTTCACGCCTCCGCTGTTCCTCTGCTTCTTCTATTTCTTCAATGACTGCCAAAGCTGCTGCTCCTTCCGACCCTGATACCTCTCCTCCTTTCACAACCTCGTATCGGCGCCCCACATCAGCTTTGCGCGGAGCGTGTCGAAAAACAAATGGCCGCGACGCTTCACCACCTTCACCGAATAAGCGGCTTTCCCGATGTGCAGCCGCGCCCCTTCGCGGCAAGGCTCGCTGCGCCCGTCGATGGCCACAAGGAAATTATGGTTGCGGCTCTCCACCTCAAGGGTGATGTCCCAGTCATCGCGCACCACGATAGGCCGCACATTCAGGCTGTGCGGCGCAACCGGCGTGATGGCAATCGTGTTGGAATGAGGCACGATGACCGGGCCTCCCACGCTCAGTGAATAAGCCGTTGAGCCGGTGGGAGTGGCCACCACCAAGCCATCCGCCTGATAAGTGGTAAGGTATTCCCCATTGACCGAGGCATGGATGCCAATCATTGAGGAACTGTCCCGCTTCAGCACGGCAATTTCATTCAAGGCATACGGGTAGCCGGACAAAGATGCCCCTTCACACGCCACCTTCAACACGCTACGTTCCTCCACCGCATAAAGCCCGGCATGGATTTCATCGAAAACAACCTCCATCTCGTCGGGCGAAACATCCGCAAGAAAGCCCAAACGCCCGGTATTGACCCCCAAAATGGGAACACCCTTGTCACCCACTTCGCTGGCGGCTTTCAGAAAAGTGCCGTCACCACCCACGCTAATTACCATGTCCGTTTCCAAATCCAAGCGGTCGAACACGCCATCTGCTTTCACTTCCATCCCGACGGAACGGGTCAAGAACTCATGAAAGTCACGATGGATGTAAATGCCTGCCCCATGCTTCGACAAAACGGAAAACAGTGCCTGCACATAAAACGATTTCTTGGCTTGGTAGGTATTCCCAAATATCGCAAATATCATCTCCTCGTTCCCTTAAACTTTAAATTTTATGAATCTTTCAATGGCAAACCGCATCTTTACGGCAAATACCATTACCTTTGTAAATAGAATATGGATGGTGCAAATGTGGGGCTTTTTCCCCATACATGCCAAAAAAGTCCCTATAAAAATATGTAACGGGCTATCCGGCATCGAATTATTTTTATTGCCTGAATATTGGAATGCAAAAAAAACGTTTGACTCATGAACTTACTATTTATTTTGGCACAAGCTGCCTCACAAGTGACGGATTCCATCGGCACGAATCCCATACTGACCCCTGTAAAAGCTGAATCGGAAATCAACATGCTGGACATGGCGATGAAAGGCGGATGGATTATGATTGTGCTGGCCGCCTTGTCCGTCATCTGCTTCTACATCTTCTTTGAACGGGTTTACGTCATCCGGAAAGCACGGAAAGAAGACCCACGATTCATGGACCGCATCAAGGATTACATCTCCAGCGGCGAAATCAAATCCGCCATCAATTACTGCCAAATGACAGACACGCCGGCTGCACGCATGATTGAAAAAGGCATCTCCCGCATGGGGCGTCCCGTGCAGGATGTGCAGGCAGCCATCGAGAACGTGGGAAACCTTGAAGTGTCAGCCCTCGAAAAAGGACTGCCCATCATGGCCACCATCGCCGGAGGCGCACCCATGATTGGCTTCTTGGGAACAGTGACGGGAATGGTGAAAGCCTTTTGGGAAATGGCAAACGCCGGAAACAACATCGACATCACTTTGCTGTCAGGCGGCATTTATGAAGCCATGATTACAACCGTGGGCGGCCTCATCGTGGGCATCATCGCCATGTTTGCCTACAACTATCTGGTGACGCTCATCGACGGCATCGTGAACAAAATGGAAGCCAAGACCATTGCTTTCCTCGATTTGCTGAACGAACCCGAAAAAGAAAGATGAAGCCATGGCACTGAAAAGAAGGACCAAGATATCGCCCGCCTTCAGCATGGCTTCCATGACGGACATCATTTTCCTCTTGCTGATATTTTTCATGATAACATCCACCGTGGTGTCGCCCAATGCCATCAAGGTATTGTTGCCGCAAGGGAAACAGCAAACATCTGCCAAACCCCTTGCAAGGGTCATCATCGACAAGGAACTGAACTATTACGCCGGATTTGGGAATGAAGCTGAAATGCCCGTCCGCATAGAGGAACTTCCGGCCTTCCTGCAAGACTGCGCGCAACGCGAGCCGGAAATGTATGTCGCCTTGTATGCAGACGAAAGCGTACCCTACCGGGAAATCGTCCGGATACTGAACATTGCCAACGAAAACCATTTCAAAATGGTCTTGGCCACACGCCCACCTGAGAACCATCCATGAGCATGCCCAAACGAAAAAAGAGAGACAACCGGCAAATCGCCAGCGCCATCGGCACGGTGGCCGTCCATGCTTTTGTCATTGCCTTGCTCCTCTTGCTCCACGTCCGCCAACCGGAAAGGCAAGAGGAAGAAGGAGTGCCTGTCATGATGGAAGGATGGAGTGCCTCGGGAGGGACTCACGCCCCCTACGCCTTGACGGAAGTGGATATCATGGAAACACCGGCCGCACCGGCTGAAGAGACAACGGAAGAAAGCCTCATCACGCAAGAAGAGGAAAGCACCGTATCCCTGCCGGAAGAAAACAAAAGCAAAGAAACACCCCGGCAGCCACAGGAAAAGACAGAAGCCGAAAAACGTGCCGAAGCAGAACAGGTTGCCGCACAACAGGCTGCACACGACATCATGGGGGCGTTCAGCAAAGGCGCGCAGATGCAAGAAACCGCAGAAGGAACAGTCCACGGAGGCAGCGGCAACGCCAACAACGGCACACCGGGAAATGACCATCCAGGAGACGGAGGCTACGGCGCTTTCGACCTGCAGGGAAGGGAATTGGGAAAAGAAGGGCTGCCTCGACCGGCGTATGACACACAAGACGAAGGACGGGTCGTGGTGACCATCACGGTCAATCCCCAAGGAGAAGTCATCGGCACCGGCATCAACAAACGCACCAATACAAACAACCCGCAGCTACGGAAAGCCGCATTGGATGCTGCACGAAAGGCTCGTTTCAACAGCATCGAGGGAATAGAGAACCAAACAGGGACAATCATTTATTATTTCAAACTTAAATAGCTGACAGAATGGAAACAATCTATGTATTTTTAGCAGAAGGCTTTGAGGAAGTGGAAGCCTTGACTCCCGTCGATGTGTTGCGGAGAGGAGGGTTGGACGTGAAAACCGTCTCCATGAACAAGCAGAAGACTGTGAAAGGCGCCCACAATGTTCCCGTGGAATGCGATGTGCTGTTCGAAGATGCATCGTTTGGCAACGCCGCCATGCTCATATTGCCCGGAGGACTTCCCGGCGCGACCAACCTGAACGCCCACGAAGGCTTGCGAAAACTGATTCAGGACATGAATGCTTCGCAAAAGCCATTAGCCGCCATCTGCGCCGCACCGATGGTATATGGAGAGTTGGGCTTACTAGAAGGCAAGAAAGCAACTTGCTACCCCGGATTCGACAAATTCCTGAAAGGCGCCGAATACACCGCCCGCTTGGTGGAACAAGACGGCAACTTCATCACCGGGAAAGGGCCGGGCGCATCCATGGCCTTCGCTTTCGCCATCTTGGAACATTTCTGCGGAAAAGAAAAAGCCGATGAACTGAAAGCCGGCATGATGGTGGAATGACAAGAAAACAGGCCATGAAAAAGCATATCCTGATTGTAGCCGGAGGCAAAGGATTGCGGATGGGGAGCGAAACGCCCAAGCAATTCCTGCCCGTCGGGAACCGTCCTGTACTGATGCGGACGCTTGAACGGTTCTATCAATACGACCCGCAGATGGGCATCGTCCTCGTGTTGCCCAAGGAGCAACAGGACTACTGGAAAGCGCTTTGCAAGGAATATGCTTTTTCATTGCCCCACCTTATTGCCAACGGAGGCGAGACACGCTTCCACTCCGTGAAGAACGGGCTGCGCATCATCCCGGACGAGGACGGCTTAGTGGGAGTCCACGACGGGGTGCGCCCGTTCGTGTCTCTGGAGGTCATCCGGCGATGCTACCAGGAAGCCGCGACGAAACAAGCCGTAATCCCCGTGGCTGGCATCCATGAGAGCATCCGCCGCATCACCTCAACCGGCAGCCAAGCCGTCAACCGGGAAGAATACAAATCCGTGCAAACACCACAGGTATTTGCCATCCGGCTCCTCAAAGAAGCCTACAAGCAGGACTATTCCCCCGCCTTCACCGATGACGCATCGGTGGTAGAAGCAATGGGAGCGCCTGTGCATTGCATCGAAGGCAACCGGGAAAACATCAAACTGACCACGCCCTTCGACCTTAAAATCGCCAATGCGCTCATCGAATAACATGTTCGACCTGACGACACAAGACATCACGTACCTTCCCGGCGTAGGGCCGCATCGGGCAGATATCCTTGACAAGGAACTGAATATCCGCTCCCTCCATGACTTGTTGTATTACTTTCCCTACAAATACGTGGACCGCAGCCGCATCTATGCCATCAGGGAAGTAAACGGCAACATGCCTTACATCCAACTGAAAGGATGCATCCTCAGTTTTGAGACCTTCGGGGAAGGAAGGCAACGCCGCTTGGTAGCACACTTTTCAGATAACACAGGCATCGTGGACCTGGTATGGTTCCAAGGCATCAAATATCTGGCCGGGAAATACAAAACGAACCAAGAATACATCGTTTTCGGCAAACCGGCCGTCTTCAACGGGCGCATCAACATGGCTCATCCCGACATCGAGCCGCCAAGCGCGACATCAACGTCGCCCGGGCTGCGCCCATACTACAACACGACAGAAAAGATGAAACGCACTTCCCTCAACTCCCATGCCATTGAAAAGCTGGAGCATACCTTGCTAAGCAGAATCATGCCGCTAAAAGAAACGCTCCCGGCATACCTTCTCAACGAGCATCACCTGATTGGGCTGAACGAGGCATTGCAAAACATCCATTTTCCCAAAGATGCCCACTGGCTAAGCAAGGCGCAACTCCGCCTGAAGTTTGAGGAACTCTTTTACCTCCAACTCGACATCCTGCGATACAGCAAGGAAAGGCAAAAGAAATACAATGGCTTTGTGTTCAACCGGATTGGCGAGTCCTTCAACACTTTCTACCGGCAGAATCTGCCCTTTCCCCTCACCGACGCGCAAAAACGGGTATTGAGAGAAATCCGGAAAGACGTGGGAAGCGGGAAACAAATGAACCGCCTGTTGCAAGGCGATGTGGGAAGCGGGAAAACATTGGTGGCACTCATGAGCATGCTGATGGCCATCGACAACGGATTCCAAGCCTGCATGATGGCACCAACGGAAATCCTGGCCAACCAACATCTGAAAACCATCCGGGAATTTCTGCATGGCATGGACATACGGGTGGAACTGCTCACCAGTTCCGTCAAAGGAAGGAAACGGGAGGAAATCCTTGCCGGGCTGCTCACAGGAGACATCCATATCCTGGCAGGCACACACGCCATCATTGAAGACACCGTGAACTTCTCCCGCTTGGGCTTGGTGATTATTGATGAACAACACCGTTTCGGAGTAGCACAACGGGCCAAGTTATGGAAAAAGAACACCACTCCCCCGCATGTGCTGGTCATGACCGCCACGCCGATTCCAAGGACATTGGCCATGACCGTGTACGGGGATTTGGACGTATCCGTCATCGACCAGCTTCCTCCCGGCCGCAAACCGATAGAAACCATCCATCAGTTCGACAACCGAAGAGACGCCCTCTACGGCTTCATCCGAAAGCAGATACAGGAAGGGCGGCAAATATACATCGTGTACCCGCTCATCCAAGAAAGCGAGAAAATGGACATCAAGAACCTGGAAGACGGCTACACGCATATCTGCGAAGCATTCCCGGAATGCCGCGTGTGCAAAGTGCATGGGAAAATGAAGCCAGCCGAGAAAGAGGAGGAAATGCAACGCTTCGTGCGGGGAGAAGCACAAATCATGGTTTCCACCACCGTCATAGAAGTAGGCGTCAATGTCCCCAATGCTTCCGTGATGGTCATTGAGAATGCGGAACGCTTCGGCCTTTCCCAACTGCACCAATTGCGGGGAAGGGTGGGACGCGGAGCCGAACAATCCTACTGCATTCTCGTCACGGGCTACAAGTTGAGCGAAGAAACCCGGAAAAGGATTGAAATCATGACCAGAAGCAACGACGGGTTCGAGATAGCAGAAGCCGACCTCAAGCTAAGAGGCCCCGGCGACTTGGAAGGCACCCAGCAAAGCGGCATCGCCTTTCACCTGAAAATAGCCGACCTTGCACACGACGGACAGTTGCTGCAATACGCACGGCAAGCCGCCCAAAAGCTCATCGGACTGGATCCCGACGGCACGCATGAGGAAAACCGCACCATTTGGACGCAACTGAAAAAGCTAAGAAGCGGAAACACGAACTGGAGCGACATCAGTTAATGGCCAGGAACCACCATCCACAAAAAAACGTTAACAGGCATCCGTTTTGTCGCACGAAAAGCGTACCTTTGGGGAAATTTATTTTCCAGGACCCGGTCCGCAGGCGGACAGCATTCCCCGTCCTCCTGTGCAAATTGAATTTATAGACAACGAAGTGCAATGAATTTCAAGTGGATTAAGACAACAACCCTTATCGCTACGCTAACCATCACCAGCATTATTAACGCATCCGCACAAGACCTTCTCGCAAGGCAAGCCCCGATAGACCGGAAACTGAAGGCCGTAGATTCATTGGCCCTGCAAAAACAACTGAAGGCGGAAATGTCCCAATATCCGGCCTGCCACCTCTACCCGACTTGGGACAATGAGCGTGTGCATGTGTATGGCGGGAACACGGCAGCCCTGCCTGACACATTCCGGATAGACCTCACAGGCTTCTACATGCCTACGCCCAACACGAAAATAACCTCCAAATTCGGCCCAAGATGGCATCGCATGCACAACGGGCTGGACATAAAGGTCAACATCGGCGACACCATCGTCTCTGCCTTCGACGGGAAAGTGAGGGTCGTGAAATATGAACGGAAAGGTTATGGGAAATATGTGGTCATCCGGCACGAGAATGGACTGGAGACCATTTACGGCCATCTGTCCAAACAACTTGTGAAAACAGACCAAACCGTGAAAGCAGGACAACCCATCGGCTTGGGAGGGAACACCGGGCGTTCCACCGGGCCTCACCTCCACTTCGAGACACGGCTCGTGGGCATTGCCATCAATCCTGACCTGATGTTCGACTTCCCGCACCAGGACGTCACGGCGGATTCCTACCTTTTCATCAAGAAAAAGGCGCCCAAGTATTACAAAGTGAGGAAAGGCGACTGCCTGTCCAAGATAGCGACCCGCAATGGCGTATCAGTGAACACATTGTGCAAACTGAACCACATCACACGAAACACCATACTGAGGCCTGGGCAAGTGCTGAAATGCTCTTGAAAGGCCGCCAGCCGCACACATGGTTTAAAAGATTCTGAAAGGAATGGAAAATACGAAACAACAATTTGAGCATATCATCGCCATTTGCCGTGAACTGTTTGCCAACAAACTCCATGATTACGGGGCTTCATGGCGCATCATGCGGCCTACCTCGCTCACGGACCAGATTCTCATAAAAGCCAACCGCATCAGAAGCCTTGAAACCAAAGGCATCGCCTTGGTGGACGAAGGCATCCGCCCGGAGTTCATCGGCATCGTGAATTACGGCATCATCGGGCTTATCCAATTGGAACTGGGCTATTCGGACACGATAGACCTCTCCAACGAAAAAGCCCTTGAGCTATACGACCAACATGCACGCAAGGCATTGGAACTAATGCTTGCCAAGAACCATGACTACGATGAAGCCTGGCGCAAAATGCGCATCAGTTCCTACACCGACTTGATACTGATGAAAATATACCGTACCAAACAGATAGAAAGCCTGGAAGGGAAAACCATCGTGTCGGAAGGCATCGACGCCAACTACATGGATATGGTGAACTATGCCGTTTTCGGGCTCATCAAACTGGAATATGGAGAGGAGTGAATTAAAGCAGGACATCATCCGCATCTGGGTGAACGTATGCCGGTTTGCCCTTGCCATCGTCTTCATCTTTTCAGGTTTCGTGAAAAGCGTGGACCCATTAGGCACGTGCTACAAGATAGAAGACTATCTGGCTGCCTTCGGATGGGCCGGCATCGTGCCTGCTTTCATCCCGCTGTCTGCTTCTGTCCTGCTGTCCGTCGTTGAATTCACGCTGGGCATCTATTTCCTGTTCGGGATACGGCGCAGGATAAGCACGTTGCTGGTTCTGCTCATCATGCTGTTCATGACCCCTCTGACCCTTTACCTGGCCATCGAGGACCCGGTGTCGGATTGCGGCTGTTTCGGAGATGCCCTCATCCTTTCCAACTGGGCCACCTTTTGGAAAAACATCGCCTTGCTCATTGCCGCCCTTTCCGTATTCAAATGGGGAAACCGCATCATCCGCCTCATCAGCGAAAAGTCGCAATGGCTGGTCAGCGTTTATACCTTGGCGTTCATCACGGGCATAGCGATATACAGCCTGTACTACCTGCCCGTTCTGGACTTCCGCCCTTACAAGACGGGCGCCAACATCCGCGAAGGCATGGAGATACCCGAAGGCGCCAAGCCCAATGTGTATGAAAGCGTATTCATCCTGGAAAAGGACGGCGTGAGGAAAGAATTCACGTTGGAGGACTACCCGGACAGCACCTGGACGTTCATCGACTCGCGCTCGGTGCTGAAAGAGAAAGGCTATGAGCCTCCCATCCATGACTTCTCCATCGTAAGGGCTGAGGATGAAGAAGACATCACCGAAGAAGTGCTGGACGACGGCAACTACACGTTCCTGCTCATCGCCCACCAAATCGGCAAAGCCAGCGACGGGAACATCGACTTGATCAACGAGATCTATGATTACAGCATTGACAACGGATACGGCTTTTATTGCCTTACTTCCTCCCCGGAAAAAGACATCCACGATTGGATAGGACGGACAGGCGCGGAATACCCGTTCTGCTACACGGACGACACCACCTTGAAAACCATCATCCGCTCCAACCCCGGCCTGGTGCTGCTCAAAAATGGGATTGTCTATCGGAAATGGAGCCACAACGGCCTTCCAGACGAATACATGCTCAACGGAAGACTGGAAGACATCGAGTTGGGGCAATGTGATGAAAAGAGCAAGCCGCGCACCATCGCCAACGTCATCCTGGCATTCTTCCTCCCATTGGCCGGATTCATCGGGCTGGACATCCTGTTCATCCGGCGCAAGGAAAGGAAAAAAGCAGAAAGCCAATCGGGAGGAGGCAATCCCTTGGATACAGCCATTTAATGAACCTTTTTAAAACATAAATGAAATGAGAAAGAACATTGTAGCCGGCAACTGGAAAATGAACAAGACACTCCAGGAAGGCATTGAATTAGCAAAAGAACTGAACCAAATCCTCAGCACGGAAACACCGCACTGCGATGTCATCATCTGCACGCCATTCATCCACTTGGCGTCCGTCACTCCCTTGGTGGATGCCGCCAAGATCGGCGTGGGTGCCGAAAACTGCGCCGACAAAGAATCCGGCGCATACACGGGAGAAGTCTCCGCAGCCATGGTGAAGTCCACCGGCGCGCAATACGTCATCCTCGGCCATTCCGAACGCCGTGCCTATTACCATGAAACCATCGAAACGCTGGCCGAAAAGGTGAAACTGGCGCTGGCCAACGGGCTGAAAGTCATCTTCTGCATCGGCGAGGTGCTGGAAGAACGCGAAGCCAACCGGCAAAACGAGGTAGTGGCCGCGCAACTGGCCTCCGTGTTCTCGCTGACGGCACAGGACTTCGCCAACATCATCCTGGCCTACGAGCCGGTATGGGCCATCGGGACAGGCAAGACGGCCACGCCGGAGCAGGCGCAAGAAATGCATGCTTACATCCGCTCGCTGATTGCCAAGAACTACGGCAATGAAGTGGCAGAGGACACATCCATCCTGTACGGAGGAAGCTGCAAGCCGTCCAATGCCAAGGAACTCTTTGCCAACCCCGACGTGGACGGAGGACTGATTGGAGGAGCCGCCCTGAAGGCTGCCGACTTCAAAGGCATCATCGACGCATTCAATTAACCAACCATAGGGAGGCAGGCAGGAAGCATCCTGCCCGCCTCCCCGCTAAAACGATTCCGACATGAAATGGATTCTTCTTCCCGTTGCCGCATTCTGCATCCCCGCCCTGCATGCGCAGGACAACATACTGGATGAACTCCGGACGCAAAAGCCGGGGCAAGGCACCGTCACGATACACCAACCGCAGGAGATAGCCGCCTTGGTAGGAAAGCCGGCACAGCCGGACAGCATCACCGGCAAAAGAGGCACGCTGAAAGCCACCGGCTATCGCGTACAAATCTATGCCGGCAACAATTCAAGGCAAGCCAAGGAAGAAGCCTTCAGGATAGGGGCACAGGTGAAAGAGTTTTTCCCCGACCTGGCCGTGTACGCCCACTTCGCGTCCCCACGATGGCTCTGCCGGGTAGGCGACTACAAAAGCATCGAAGAAGCCGATGCCATGATGCGGCAACTGAAAGCCACGGAAGTGTTCAAGGAAGTATCCATCGTGAAAGACATCATCAACATCCAGTTATGAGCCTGCAAGAACCCACAGAAGCTTTCCCGCAAGAAAAGGTGGAAGCGCTAATGCACCATTACAAGGAAATACTCAAGCTGTTCGGGGAGGACCCCGGACGAGAAGGCCTGCTGAAAACACCCGAACGGGTGGCCAAAGCCATGCTCAACCTCACCAAAGGCTACGGGATGGACCCGCACGAAGTGCTGCGTTCCGCCAAGTTCAAGGAAGAATACAGCCAGATGGTCATCGTGAAGGACATCGACTTCTTCTCGCTTTGCGAACACCACATGCTCCCTTTCTACGGCAAAGCCCATGTGGCCTACATCCCCAACGGCTACATCACGGGGCTGAGCAAGATAGCGCGCGTGGTGGACATCTTCTCCCACCGCCTGCAAGTGCAGGAACGCATGACGCTGCAAATCAAACAGTGCATCCAAGAGACGCTCAACCCGCTGGGCGTGATGGTAGTCGTGGAAGCACGCCACATGTGCATGCAGATGCGCGGCGTGGAAAAGCAGAACTCCGTCACCACGACTTCCGACTTCACCGGGGCATTCAACCAAGCAAAGACCCGCGAGGAGTTCATGAACCTTATCCGCCGGTAGCTTCCTTCTCCGCCATCTTGCGGGTGATGAACTCCATCTTCAGCCGGGCTTCTGCCATCTGTTTCTTGATGCCGTCGATGGCCGACAGCAGTTGTGCCAGCGAATACACCTCGGAAATGGCCTCACGGTCTGCCTCAGGGAGGTAAACCACGTACTTGCGCTTGCCGAGGAACTCTGCCTTGATGCGGTCGCCCTCGTGCAGGGAAATGAAGCCGATGACATCGCCGTCCTCGCCCAACTTGTAGTCGGCCTGCTCCTGCAGCACGCCCAAATAGGAGGTTTCGTACACATCATCCGTGCGGGGCGTTTCCGCAAAGCTGCCATCGTCCGCGCTCACCCGCACGGCATGGTGATGGATAGGATGGCTGCCCCGGTAAATGGATGAAAGCAGCATCTGCCCGTGTTCGTCCACCTGCGCGCGAAGGAACGTGCGGCCCACGTTCTTCTCCACCGTCTGCGAGGGATGGAAATAATTCCCCACCTCCTGGTAAGCCGTGTCCTTCTCAAAAACGAACTTCCCTTTCACGGCCTCAAAGTCGGCCTGCCTGACCCGCAACAGGCTGTCCAGGAACACCAAGCCCACCCGCTGTTCCTCCAACTCCACCCGCTGCATCAGCGCGATGCCTTCGAGGCGCGCCTCGAAAGCTTTGGGATACAACACCCGGATGCTGTCTATCTGCATCTTCGCTTCGCTGAACGCGCCAGCCGCAAAAGCCTCTTCCGCCTGCCGCAGATGGGCGCGGGCCTTCCGCTCGCCCCCGTCGTCGCAAGCCGCAAAAAGCAGCAAAATGCCGCAAAGCCATAATCCTGTCTTTCTCATACCTCTACGATTTATCCCGGAACGCCGGGGAAAAAACATTCTGTCATTTTCGCGAAGATAAGCAGAATAAGCGACCCCGCAAGCAAGGAAGCATAAATTAACACTCGCCCATTACCCGCCCCGTCCCGGCAGGCCAAAAGGATTTTATACGGCAAAACCGCAAATTTCACCCGTAAAGCGAGCGCACTTTACCCATAAAATTTGAAACTTTACTGTGAAGAATCTCCTGCACGATTAATAATCTTCCGGCATGACGATTAATAATCGTACACGTGTACGATTATTAATCGTGCAAGCAAAAGTTCAGGAAGAATTTGAAAAACCTTCCAAGGTTTGGGGCGGAACGTTGGGAGGGAATTCTAATCATTCATCTATGCTCCATGGGAATGAATAAACAGCTTCTGCAATATTGTTGTACTACAATCATCTATATCCTTTTCCTCCGCAAGAAGGGCAAGTTTTATGATAATGACCATTAATTCGATATTCACCGCATTCAGGACACCACTTTTTGTCTGTGATTCCGAAATTAACTACGGAATCTTCTATCTTTCCAGTACCATTACATAACCCACATTCCTCTATTTGACCTGTTCCGTTTACAGACGTACTATTATTATTTGAAGAACTTGCAGACTCGAAAGACAAGTATGAGGATTGATTACTATTATATGCTACATTCATGCTTTGCAGGAACTGTGTATATGCTTCCATTTCTTCTACTTCTGTCGGCTCATGTCCCGTGGTCGCCCTACAGCTATTCCTAAACTGAGTTAAAAATTGATCTTTCTGTGTCTGCATCTGAGCATTAACTTGAATCATAGCACTTTGTGCATATAATTGAGGATTTAAGGACGGTGGTAGATTATAATTAGATGGAGTGTTGTTGTAGGATTTAACAGCAGCATCTGTTTGCATAATAACAGATGCAACATTGAGAACAGAGCCCAAAATGCCCATGACGACATTGGTTCTTCGCTCAGTCCTTTGCTGTAACAGACTTTTGCAGTCTATTATCAAATCCTTAGCATCATCAACAACACTTTGACGAGGCTTTAAACGAATACAGGATTCAAGACTTTCAATTGCGTCATTGTATTTATTAAGATCATAAAAAGCTGCACCAATATTGTAGTACGTAACTCCATCTTGTTTTATAGTTAACGCTTTTCTGTAATATTGAATTGCTTTTCTATAATTCTTTTTGTCAAACTCCTTTTGACCCAAATCAAAGTTCTTATCGAAGTCCTTTTCCTTGCTTGTGTCACATATCAAATTACCTTTAAGGTCATAATAATAAAACACACACTCATTAAAATCATTAAAAGCCTTTATGTAAATCTCATCATCAAATTTTGTTTCATCAATACTCGCACCTTCGCCACCAACGGATTTCAGCATACCCATTAAGTCGGAATTGATCTTGTCTATAAGATCCGCCGAAAGGAGTTCACCCTTTCTATATAAACTTACATTCTTAAATAAGCCAGTGGGGAAAAGCATTTCTCCTTGGATGGTATATAAACCTATTGTTTCTCCGTCCTCCACTTTATATAAGCGATCAAAGTTTGAGTCTTTTATTGATATTGTCTTTATTGAAGTGTACTTGGGCGGAATGACGATACGCCCCTTATTATTACATATACCTTTCTTTTTGAGACTTTCTACTCCAAATGTTCCATCGTCAAGAGCATAAACATCAGTATATTCCAATGGAACAATTACATTCCCGGAAAAGTCTATAATTCCTTTAACTAATCCTAACTGAACAGTAGCAGTACCGTTCATGTTTGGGCTTATATCGTCAAATTGTGGTTTTATGAGTTCATTTCCAACACTGTCACACAATCCGATTTTCCCATAGCTATCAACTTTATAATATAAAGGAAAATTCTTTTTATGTTTTGATTCATATGACACGGTTATATCGTGATATTTTGTGCATGGTATGATAATCCTACCATTTAAGTCCGCTACACCTTGAAACCCATTCTTAAAGAGTTTGAATCCTGGTATATCTCTATTGTACATTATCATTTTATAATCACAAGGTATTATCTGTTTACCAAAATTATTAATAACACCACACTTGCCGTTTTTGTCAAGGACTTTGATGTAAGTAATTCCATCTTCAGTTATTTCCTTTTTTACTATTGTGGGCTGCGGCTCAGATATCACCTTGCCATCTATTGACATTTTTCCTCTCCCATTCCCCCAATACGTCTCATAGTACCAGTCCCCATTTTCATCCTTAACTGGATCCAATCCAGAATATTTTGTAGAAAAAAGAATATTCCCCAATGAATCCGCTATAGAAGCTTTGTCTTCAGCAATGACTTCAAACACTCCATTGTCTAAAGAATAAACATCTGAATAATTCACAGCAGGTATAATACATTTACCGTTTCTGTCTAAATATCCTGTAACACCATTACCCAATTTAGACAATTTCACCCGAAAGCCCTTATCAGACGGTGTAATACTTCCATACTTAATTGCAGGGACTACAACCGTTCCATCCAATTCCATCATTCCCGTTTTGTTACCAACCCACATCTGAATGACATCTCGTTGTATTGTAAACATGTTAGTGTATTTTCCGGGCTTTACAACTATAGTATCTGTCAACTCATTTATTAAATAAACAAAACCATTTGAGTCTTTGCATTTTTTGTACTTATACAACATATTCCCTTTAGAATCAAACACAGCCATTGGATTATTGCTAGTTGCAATCAGTTTCCCTTTGGAATATACAAAGTCTAAAGTTGTATAGCCATCAGATTCTGAAATCTTGCACTGTCCATCTTTATAATATAAAGCACAGGAATACTTCTTGCCCATTGAGGATTCTTTGCAATACAACAAGTCGCCATAGCATGTTATCTTTCCATATCTCTGTGGAACTATGATTTTATTCGTTGCATCAATAACACCATAAAACTCTCCATCATCGCTCACAAAATATCCTATAGAGCCATCACTAAAATGAAATTCTTTCTTCTTTGCCTGATTATTGGGTTCAATATATCTAAATGAATTGCCAACCAGTTCATTGCAATAGAGTTCATTGGCATAACTATCAAACGACCGAACATTTGGAAAATCTATTGCAAAACTTTTTATCGCTATTAAGCAAAAGAATAAAACATGAATTTTCTTATACATAATTTGAAAGAATGTGTATTGAAATTATTCATTAATGTGAATCAAGAATTGAAAATCGCGTCTGATTCGCATAAGTTATAGACCGATATTCGACTAACTCCACACAAGACGACAGCAAGTTGTCAAAAATATATAACCCTGCTTCCCGCACTTTATTCCTATCGCGTCATTTCAAAATAATATCCATCACCGCCAAAGAATCCATTCTGATTAAAGTTCCATCGGCTAACAGTGCCCATAATTTTTTGGGGATTGCTTATGTCATCAACCTGTCCGATCCAATCCATTCCCGAATTTACAGTCTGCGTGGCCAAATCCATAACACGAACCGTCACCTCTCCTGAGGAAGATATACCATAAGAACTGGACAACACATTGTCGTTATTTGACAAAGAAACCGTTCCGTCATCTTCCAATGTTATCGTATATGTTTCGTATATTGGATTTCCCGACTGATCATTATGTGTCTCTGTGCAAGCCCACGCCCCAGAGATATCAGGCAATTCTGTCGTAAAAGATTTTATTTCCCCATTTTTGGGGGTTCCATCAATATCAACATAAGCCCAATAATTATACGTTGTAGCAGGCGATAATCCTGATATGTTGATCTCCCGTTCACCATCAGAACCATTAGACACGACTTTTACCATTTCATCTCCGCAAGATACAATCACCCCACACTCATGCCCTCCGGCATTCATATAAGAACATTTCACAATCGCAGTGTTCTCTGTAACACGAACCACATCTCCAGTTACAGCCACCGGATTAACCTTATAACAAATCTTATCAACATCACCATAGGTGACAAGAGGCTCTAAAGGTCCGCCCCACAAATATTTTTGCCTTCTTAATGCATATTGCGTCAAACCGTCAACCACAACAACAGCATACGGCCTTAACCAATAATCAATTCCTGAGTCTGCATCTAAATCTGCCCAATACACTTCATCAGACTTGATCTCATGATCCTGCAAGGTAAAATCACAATTATCATAGTTTACATTAGATTCATTCATCCTCACTGCAATTCCTGTATGAATAGCACACATTATTGGCTTCCCAGATGTATCAAGTCCCTCAACACTAACCTGAATTTCATATTTAGGCATATTATCATCTTTTATATCTGATATCCAAAGCATCGGAAACCCCATATAATCACGTAGCAATTCATAAAAATGATTTTCATATTTCTTGTTCAAATAATCAATTCCTAATGACAGTCCTAATGATGCTGGACTTGGAAGCCCTATCGCCATAAACGAGGATACAAGATTCCCCATGAAAGTAGATAGATACTCATTCCCATTTGATAGCAAGTTTGCAAAATCGCCAACAGTAAGTGCGTTATTCCACCAATCACATATAACATTCAATGCCGTAGAAGCAGAGGTATTTCGAGCTTTCACATATTGGAATCCCTCGTTAACAAAAGTGGATAATTGTTTTGCATAAATGCTGTCTTTTGTCATGTACATGGCATATTTGTGGTCATCGCCATCTTCAAAAGTTGTCATATAACCCTTATTGCTATAAATGCTCTGTATCTCCAACCGTTTATCAAATTTCAAAGTAACGCCATCATCCAACACTCCTTTTTGTCCAATGTATGCAAAATATCCCCCATCATCCTCTTGTCGGCAAACTATGAAACATCCTGCGCTGTTCATATACCCATCGGACCAACTTTCCAAAGATTCTTTAGCTATCGGGAAAGAATATGAGCCTGTATTTCCTGACAACGCTAGGCTATCAACATCTGACACCAAATAAGCATAATTCTTCCCCTCACGATAAATGCGAACATTTCCTGCATCGTGGGTTATACTGTCAATGTCATCGCTAAAATACATAGCAACACCATCGTCTGTGTACAAATAGATACTTTTATAATTCAGTTGAGCCAATGCAATCCATCCATTTATAAGACCCGAAAACAAGAACAAAAACAGCCGTTTCATATCTTCACAATTTTACTAGTGAAACCATTTACATTTACCAAATATACTCCATTATTCAAGCTATTTAATGGGAGGACGTGTTCACCTGTAGTTTTTACCGTTTCTTTCAATACTAACAACCCGTCAAACGTATATATGGCAATTGTAGCATTGAAAGGCAAAGAAGGGAACAACAAAGATTCACCATTGCAAATAAATAAGGGTCCTTCATTCCCCGCCCCCTTTATAGAAGTAGCCTCATCGACTTCATAAGTGAAACGGGCGATATTCTCAAGCGCATAATTTACTTCTACGCCTTTTGCTGTTATAACCAAATCTGTTTCCGTGAATGTCACTTTGGGCTTTTCACATAAAGCATAAGCAACTTTTGTCCCGTCTTTAGCCCATACAATTAAATTCGTTACAGGTTCATTCGCTATTGCTGAAAGTGACAGCAATAACAATAAAAATGAATATACAATCTTCTTCATATTCTATACACTAATGTTTGTGCCGTGCGCAACCTTTCAGATTCCCCAGTTCCCAAGAATCCAATTATATATTACGTTGAAGCGTGGAACTGTACGCCACACTTCTTAATGTACAGGTCCTGAGAAAACCTTTGGAAACAGATGTGGGAATAACAGCCCCACGCTATGCGTGGAGACCATTATATCATCTCTTGTTTCCATTGTTTGAAGGTTCTCAGGCTTCGTACATACAAGAAGAAGACATAACGCCTCTTATTTTCAATAAGTCTTGGAAAGAGTTGCCTCCATCCGCTTGCAAAAATACGAATACTTTATAATATTCCTCCATATCTAAATGAATTTCTTTCAACATAAGGGCGAATCCGTGAAAAAAAGAATATCTTTGCGGATGAGTGTCTTAAAAATACGCTTCAAAAGAAGGAGGAAGTGAGTTGACTACAAATTGTAGTCAACTTATAATACCTCACGTGGATAATGAAAAAACATTTTTCGGAATAGCTAATTTCAAAGGAAACGATGTGGTCAAAGAGGATGTAAAATTGGATTCAATCCATACATTTTGCAAGATCGCTATCGAGCATCTCCGTTTCGTCTATATCAACATTTATGTTCGCCATACCCGTCAACAATCGTTTTCCCATTCCAATGTCCTGAATCTGCCCTGCAACTCATGCAACCGCTCCATAATCTCATCAAACGAGGGCGCATCAGCATAAATGAAGCCGATTTGCATCTGCTTATAGTCGTCCCGTAAAACGTCTTCGATGCTTTCAGGAGGGAGGAACGATATAGTGCGTGGAAGATGGTTCGTATAATCCAGTCCACTCCATGCAGTGAACTTTTTGCGATGAGCCACAATGCCTTTATATAGTTGTGCGTTCTGCATCGCTTCCATTGCAAACGGTTTGTCCATCATCTTCACGATATCATACATGTGTCGTGTGATACGTTCAATATGCGTACAGCCATTAGGACGGTTAAACTCTTCATGCAAAAGAAAAACCTTTTCAAGAAACGTCCGTCCCGGCACCACAGTGGGGACTGTAAACATTGGCAATGAAAAATCTTCATCCGGATAAGCTTCTTCAATCATCGACAGCATTTTCACTTCTTCAAACGGTTCCATGAGTGAACGACAACTTATCTCAACTTTGACTCGCTCCGGTATATATTGCATTTTCGTTTGCAGCACTGAATTATACTCGACAAACAGGACTACAGGGTCAAGGTCGCTGACAGATGTCTCCGGAACTATGACTTTACAACACTCTGAAAGACCATACTCTTTTAATCTGTTCTCTACGTCAAGCGCAAAAGTGCCATCTATGAACTTCTTGGAGTCTTTCCGCAACTTAGTCCGTTGACTTTTAGTCTCAATATTTGTGAAACCGAGATATTGGGGATCTATTGCAAGGTCAA